>JAVBTB010000021.1:0-112975 GCA_031556355.1 Desulfovibrio sp.
GAAGGTTGTCCTGAGTAACATTGCCTCGCTGTCGCGGAAAGCTGTCCGCAATGCGCTCATATTGTTCTTTGGAAATCTTCATGGGTTAAATGTAACCCATAATACATATTTTTGCAATTAGCGTTAACAGGCCCTAGAGCAGTTTACGCTTCAAATGATTGCTTAACGGTCGGCAAAGCCGCCCTACAATCATTTGGCAGCGAGGATTTTAAGCAAATCCTCGCGGAGCATTTCAAGTGTGAAATGCTCTAAGTCTTTGAGGGCGGTTCTCGGCGCTTCTTCCTGCCGCACACTCCCGCAGCTATTTTGCGCGTGCCGAACGTGCCGGCCCCCGAGTTTCAGGGGCAAAGCGGGCAGAGCCCGCACTGAGTTTGCTGTCGGGCGATCTCTTCAAAAGAGTACTCCCTGTATCGCCGGAGCGGTGCAGGGAGTACGTGTGTTGCCGGGGCATTTCCTGGCGCGAAAGACTCGAAATACGCCCGGCAAGCTCTCGCCCTTGAGAACTTCTTTTCAACGCCCGCTGCTACGAGCTTTTGTCAATGGCCGTGCCCTTGCCTTCATAGGCGGCGGAGAGTACGGACTTGCTCAACTCGTAGGTATTGCTCATGGCGGCCCGGGTCGAGTTGCCCTTTTTTTTGCCGCTGCCCGCGTACATGGGGCTGTTCAGGTTGTCCAAGGTCTGGGAGACTACTTGGCCGCCTATTTCCGCCTTGGTGGCCGCCAGAAAGTTTGTGGGGTTGTCTTTCATATGCATCTCCTTGTGGGGTAGGTTGTCATATGGCTCTATCGGTAACCCCACAGAAAACTTTAGACCCCGCTTTCGAATACCCGCTACAAGGCTCCAAGCCCACAGACTCTGCGACAGAAGACTCCCATTCAAAAAAGGACCACACCGCCCACAAAAAACGCACAATTCTATAATCAACCTCCCCGTCCAATGCCCACCAAACCGGGGTTCAGGAGGGAGGGGGCTTGGGGGAGGGAATCCCAAGGGATTCAATCCCTTGGGGTTCCCTCCCCCAAATCCTCTTTCTTCTCCCTTCCGCTCCTACCCCTGCTTCATGCTCGCTTCCTCGCGCAGTTCCTGGGCGCAGCTTTGCAGGTAGTTGTAGCCGGTGATGGGGAGAACGGCTTGACTCAAGGCTTCCAGGGCTTCGGCCTTCAGAAGTTTAAGTGCGGCATCGCCCGGAGACAGGCGCAGACAGTAGTCCGCAAGCTGCGCGGCCCAGCGCCAGTCGCTCCGGGACAGGGCGGCTTCGGCGGCGGTACGGAGGCCTGCCGCGCCGCCCGCGAGGGAGGCCATGCGTTCGGCTTCTTCCTCGGGAACCAGAGGGACGAGCCGGGTGGGGTTACCGTCGAACCAGCCCAAGAGACCGCTGTAGATGGAGCGCACCGCCCAAGGCACGCTGCCGTAAAATTCGCCCAGCCAGGGCTTTTCGCGCAGATGCGGCGGCAACTGCACCGTGACGGCCAGTTCATCCGGGCCAAGGCCTTGGTCCATGCCCCGCACGGTTTCGTCGTACACGTGCTGGATGGCGTCGCTGTAGTCTTTGAGCAGTTCCAGGGCTTCCTCGCCAAAGGCGGGCTCGTTGTGGCCCATGACGATGGCGGAGGGCCGCAGGGCCAAGATTTTGCGCGCGCTCGCCGCCCAGAGGGTCACGTCTCGGTAACCGCTGCCCCGGATGGGATACAGGTTGGGAAAGGAGCGGTAGGCCGTATCGCCGGTAAAGATGACGCCGGACTCCGGCAGACGGACAAAGAGGTGGTCCGTGGTTTCTCCGGGTGCAGCATGCAGTTCCAGGGCAATACCGGCGATGGAGAGGGTGAGGCTTTCTTCCCTGAATGTTTGGGTAATGCGCGCGGGCCCGCGCGGTTTGCGGCCCAGGGCGGGGTTTACCGGTACCATGGAGTTGGGCCGTGTGCGTTCCGGGGACAGGCGCACGCCGAACTGCCGCCCGGCGCGCCGGGCGCTGACGTGCTCAAGCCCTGCGTATCCGGCATACTCCGCCCCGAAACCGACGCGGCCCCAGACGGGGATGCCCTCCGGCTTTTTTTCGGCCCCGGCCACGCCCTGCTCCAGGAACATGCCGAGCCCGCCCGTATGATCCGGGTGGCTGTGGGTGAAGATAACGGAGGCCAGAGGCAGGGGAGTGATGCGGGCGATGTCCTTGAGGGCTTCTTCGGCAAAATCCTCGCTGCTGCCGGTATCGATCAGGATGTACCCGTCCGTGCCGGTGACGATGCTGAAATTGGAAATCCCGTAACCGACAAAGGCGTGCACGTTCTCGCCGATGCGGACAATCTCCCGGCGTAGCGAGCGGTGCCGGTGGACTTCAGGATAGGTGAATCCGGGGATGAGAGAAGAGGCGTTCATGGAGGGCTCCGGCATATATTGAGAGGTTGCAGGATGTTCCGGCACGCAGAAAAAGGAACAACGCCGCTCCGCACAACGACAGAGCGGCACTATTCCGGTACCGCAAAAACACATAAAACCGGGGTTCAGGAGGGGGGGGCTGATGGAGGGAACATCAATGAATTCAAGCCATTGCAGCACACCCCCTCAGATATCTTTCTCCTTCTCCCCCTTTAGGGCTTATCCATACATAAGCGTTTCGCGGTCAAATACTTCGTCAAAGCCGTTTTTGCCTCGCGCTCCACTTATGTATGGATAAGCCCTAAATATCCGTACCCAAACGCTTGGCGCTGGACATGCCGCCGAGGACGGTGCGGGTGTTAGTCACGCCGAGAGCGGCGAGATCGAGCTGGGCTTCATAGGAGCGCAGGCCTGTGTTGCAGATCAGCACGATGGCCTTGTCTTTGGGAATTTCATCCAGGCGGGAGGCGATTTCGTCTTGGGGAACGCTGTGCCAGTGGGTGGGGTATTTTTCCACAAAGGGTTCGGCGTCCCGGCCGACGCGGGCGTCGATGAAGCAGACGTCTTCCTCGTCCCGGTGCAGCCAGAGCTGTTCGAACTCTTCCTGTCCGATGGGGCGGCAGCGGTTTTCCAGGATGTTCTCCGCCACGTTCCCCACCACGTTGATGATGTCCATGGCGGCGGCAAAGGGCGGCGAGTAGAGCACTTCCAGATTGGAGATATCGGAGACCACCGCCCCGCGCGAGAGGAGCGGCGCGACCGCATTGATGCGCGCGGCCAGGGCGTCGCCCGCGGCGCACATTCCCTGGATGCCGAGGACGCGGCGGGAGGGCCGGTCCACCACCAGTTCCAGGACCATAAGCTGCTTGTCGGGGTAGAAGTGGGCACGGTCAATCTGCTCCACATGCACGTTGATGGCGTCGTAGCCTTCGCGCAGCGCACCCTCGATGGTCAGGCCCGCTCCGGCGGCGCTTTGGGCAAAGAGCTTGACGCCCCAGGCCCCGACCGCGCCGGGGAAGACCTCGTCGCCTCCGGCCAGGTTGGTGCCGATGATGCGCCCCTGGCGGTTGGCCATGGACCCCAGCGGATACCAGCCGGGCTTGCCGGTAACCAGGTTGCGGATGCTCACGCAGTCGCCGCCCGCGTAAATATCCGGGTCCGAGGTACGCAGGTGATCGTCCACAATCAGAAGCCCCCGGTCGGTAACGGCGAGTCCGGCGGCTTTGGCGATGTCGGTATTGGGCCGGATGCCGGCGGCCATGACCACCAGGTCGGCGGGCAGTTCGCGCTGGTCGGTGATGACCTTGGCCACGTGCCCGTCTTCGCCTTCCAAGCGCAGCACCTTTTCGCCGGTGTACACGGCAACGCCGTTGTCGGTGAGATCCTTGGCGGCCATGCGCGCCAGGGTGGGGGAGAGAAAACCCGGCTGGATATGATCGGCGATTTCAACCACCGAGGTAGGAATCCCCCACATATCGCCGAGGGCGACAGCCACTTCCAGACCGATGAACCCGCCGCCCACCACCACGGCGTTCTCCACGCCGCCCTTGGCCACGGCTCCTTTGATCTTTTCCGCCTCGTCCAGGTTGGTGGCCGGGCTGATGCCTTCCAGTTCAATGCCGGGGATGGGCAGGCGGTTGGGGGCGCTGCCGAGGGCCAACACCAGTTTGTCATACGGCTGGACGGTCACCTTGCCGGTGACAAGGTTTTCCAGGGTGACGGTCTTGCCCACCCGATCAATGGCGGTGGCTCTGGTCTGCGTGAGGGCGGTGACCCCTTTGTGGCTTTTGAAGAAGGCCGCGTCACGTATGGTGCCATAAGGCGTGGCCTGCAACTCCTGCACGCGGTTGACCTCGCCGGAGATATAGTAGGGGATGCCGCACCCCCCGTAGGAGATACGGTCGGACTGGTCCACAAGAATCACTTCCGCATCCGGCATAAGCCGCTTGAACCGGCAGGCCGATTTGGGGCCAAGAGCCACGGCGCCAATGACAACAACACGCATGGACATGGGAACCTCCCTTGTGGGCAGTGACTGGCCCTTTACCCGCACATTCGGGAAGGACCACCAGGCGGGCGGGAAACCGCCGGAAAGGCGGGAATACCCGGACCGCGCGTATTGGGCTGCATATATAACGGCATTAAGGTAGGGCTTTTCCGGCCTGCTGGCAAGGCCGTACTGCCGTCCGAAGCGGTAATGCGGGTATACCGCCGGCTTTACGCCCGCAATATACCCGCAAAGACACGCGCCGGGTCATGACCGGGCGCGCCCCAGCCGTCAAACCGGCATAAAACCAAACGCAGCAACGATTTTGCGGGGAGAAAGCTGCGGTGCCGTATGGCTAAAAACGCCGCGCGATTTGTTCCAGAAAAATCGTTGATTTATTCCGCCGATTCGCGTATCAGTGTAGAATGACTGTAGCGCATGTACAAAAACTACGCTCCGGTGCCGCCGTTTTTACGCGCTTTGCGTCCGCGAAGCCGTTGCTGATTGCACTGGCGCTGTTGTTGCTTGTCTCCGCGGGATGCGCAAAGCATCCCTCGGCAACCGCCCCGGTAGGATTCGGCAAGGCTTCCGGCGAAGCCATCTCCAATACCGCCCGCTCCAACATCGGCGTCCGATACAAGATCGGCGGAACCAATCCTTCCACAGGGTTTGATTGCTCCGGCCTGGTCATCTGGACATACGGCCAGTACGGCATTTCCATGCCCCGCACAGCCAGGGAGCAAATGAGCATGGGCGCCTCCATACGCAAGGATCAGCTCCGCCCCGGCGATCTGGTGGTGTTTAAAATTTCCAGCCGGCGCGGATACCACACGGGCATATATTCGGGCCACGGCAAATTCGTGCACAGCCCCAGCAGCGGAAAAACCGTGCGCGAAGAAGCGCTGAACGCCGAATACTGGCAGAAGCGTTTTGTGGGCGCGCGGCGGATTGTGCTCTCTCCGTAGCGCCCAAGAGGTGCAGGATACGTAAAAAAGCTCTCGGGAGCTTTTTTTTTGCCCTTTTCCCGGCCCGGAAGATGTCCGCGCAAGCGCTTGCATTACGCACGAAAAGCGGGGTGGGCCGCTTTGTGCACCGCACCCCGTACTGCGCCGGCCTGCGCGTGAACCCGGCCGGGTATCGATCAGTTATCGTTCAGTTCGGCGCGGAACTTGCGCGAAAGGCGAAATACCACTACCTTACGCGGCGGCAGGGTAATTGTGGCATCCGTTTGCGGGTTGCGGCCCTTGCGAGCTTTTTTGGCGTAGGCTTCAAATTTGCCAAGGCCGCTGATCAGGAGAAAGTGGTCCTTCTTGATGGCCTGTTTGCTGAGCCGCAGCAAGGATTCCACCACTTTTTTCACTTCATTCCGGTTGCGATCTGTTTTCTCGTAGATGATATCCACGATGTCAGCTTTGGTAAGGGTTTTTTCACTCATGGGTACCTCCGGAAGGCTCTCCGCCAATGCGGGCCAGTAACGATGCGGCGAGTTGCTGCATTTCGGAAATATCGGCATAGCGGCCCCCGGGCCAATCCGGGAGGCCGTCATTGTCAAAACGGGGAATAATATGCCAGTGGGAGTGGAAGACCATCTGCCCGGCAGGGCTGAAGTTGTTCTGAATGCAATTGAATCCCCCGGCGCGGGTTTCCTCGCGTACGGCCTTGCCCACAAGCCGCAGGGCGCGCAACAACGGTTCGCCGACGCAGGAGGGGACATCCAGCAGGGTGGGGTAATGTCCTTTGAGCACCACCAGCGTATGCCCCTTGGCAATGGGGTTGATGTCCAGAAAGGCCAGCACATGCGCATCTTCGTATATGCGGGCGCAAGGGATATCACCTGCGATGATCTTGCAAAAAATACAGTCGCCCACAGCCGTTGTATGCGCACAATCCATAGGTTGCTCCCCGCTCCGAATGCAGACCGCCTTATTTCCTTCTTAAGAAAATAACGAGAAAAGACAACATAATCAAGCAGTTTTTGCAATGTGCCCCATACTCTCCCCTGCTCCTCTTCATTTCCGGCACCCGGAACCTCCCCGAAGCGCATTGCCTATCATACCGGTATTTTTACCATTTGCCGGATGCCCCAGCCGCTGCCGTTACTGTTCCCAGGAGTTGCAAACCGGGCGGAAAGCCGCGCCGATCGCCGCCATTTTGGACCACGCGGCCGGCGTTTTAGCTGCGTATACGGCGAAGCATTCCAGTCCCTTTGAAATCGCTTTTTACGGCGGCACATTCACCGCCATGCCGGAAGCCGATCAGAAGGCCTGCCTGGATTTTGCCTCCCTCTGGCGCGGACGGGGGGCGGAGCGGGCGCGCTGCTCCACACGGCCTGATGCCGTCTCCCCGCGGGCGCTTTCCCGCCTGGCCTCGGCCGGGTGCACCCTGGTGGAACTCGGAGTGCAAAGTTTTTCCACCCCCGCCCTTACGGCCGCAACGCGCGGGTATACGGGGGAAAGGGCGCTCGCGGCCTGCGCCCTGGTGCGCGAGGCAGGTCTCAACCTCGGCATACAGCTTATGCCCGGCATGCCGGGGCTGGGGGAAGAAACCGCCCTGGCCGACGCCCGCCTTGCCGCCGGTTTTTCCCCCGACTGCGCCAGACTCTATCCCTGCCTGGTGCTGGAAGGCTCCCCCCTTGCCGGCGACTGGCGGGCCGGGCTGTTCACTCCCTGGAGCACGGCAGCCGCCCTTGCCGTCCTGGCCCGATCCTGCCTGATATTCTGGGAGGCGCGGGTTCCGGTTATCCGCATGGGCCTTGCGCCGGAACCCGGCCTTGTAGAGCAGATTCTCGCCGGCCCCGCGCATCCGGCTCTCGGCAGCAGAGCCAGAGGGCTCGCGCTCGCCCTGTTCATCGAAGAGCGGCTGGACGCCTGGAACCCTGAACGGCGTCCGGTACGGCTCCATGTCCCTGCCAGGCATCAGGGAGAGTTCTGGGGACACGCCAGGGAGCTTGTTCCTCGCTATGCGGCCCTGGGCATTGCGCCCGAACGGGTCGTATGGGAAAAGGCAGAGGCGTTCAGAGCGGAATATGCGGAAGAATAGCCTGCTGCCGTCGTGAGGCTCAGGCCCTGGAGCAAATTCTTGTTGAAGCTGTCCAAGAGATCGCATTGCCTCCGGCGACCAAAGGGGCAGCGGCCTCCGCGTGGGGGGTGACCCCCTTTGGAAACCCCGATTTGTGGCTGCGCGGCTTTCATCGTTTGACGGAAGCCGCGCAGCCACAAATTGAGGGGGTCTGGGGGGACTCATTCCCCCCAGGCGGGGTTTGGGGCGGCAGCCCCAATTTTATTGTACAAGCCCCCGGTATGTGCTAAAAAGCGGCAGAACGGGGCACAGTCAACACTGCCAGACAAAGGAGTCACGCATGAGCATCTGCAAAAATTTCGGCGCGGTATGCCGGATGATCAAAATCGAGCACTCTATCTTTGCCCTGCCCTTTGCCTATGCCGGAGCGTTTCTGGCCCACGACGCCGTAAGCCAGACGGCCCACCTTGCCGACAGCAAAACAACCGGCTGGCCGGGGTTCGGACTGCTGTTTCTGCTGACGGTCGCCATGGTGGGCATCCGCTCTTTTGCCATGGCCTTCAACCGGGTGGCGGATCTGCCTTTCGACAGCAAAAACCCCCGCACGGCAGGACGCCCCCTGGTCACCGGAGAAATCACCCCCTGGCAGACCTGGCGCTTTTGCGGCGCCATGGCCGCTGTATTCGTGGTGGCCTGCGCCGCCATCAACCCGGTGTGCCTGGCGCTTTCGCCCCTGGCCCTTATTCTTGCGGCCCTGTACAGTTACACCAAACGCTTTACCTGGCTCTGCCACTTTATTCTGGGCAGTGTCATCGGGCTCGCCCCCATTGCCGGATGGGTCAGCGTCTCCCCTTCCTTTGCCATGCCTCCGCTGCTGCTGGGGTGCGCGGTGCTGTTCTGGATAGCCGGGTTTGACGTGCTGTACGCCTGCCAGGACACCGATTTTGACCGGGAGGCGGGGCTGCATTCCCTGCCGGCGCGGTTCGGCCTGCCGACGGCCCTCACCCTGGCCGCGTTCTGCCACATCAATACCGTGCTGTTCCTCTTTCTTACGGGCCTGGCCTGCGGCCTTTCTTTCGGCTGGTATTTCTTTCTTATCATCACCGCGTGCGTCCTCTGGTGGGAGCACCGCCTGGTCAGCCCCTCCAACCTGGAGCACCTGCGCTTCGCCTTTGCCCTGAATGGCCCCATATCCGTCCTGCTCCTGGTGGGAACGCTGCTCGGCGTTTACGTATAGCCCCGCAAGGAGAGCCGATGGAGTTTTTTGACGACAGGAAAAGCCGCTCGCAAAAAAAGCGGGAAAGCACCGCCCTGCAAATGAAGGGAGAAGAACTGGCCGCTCTGGGTCCGGCGGCTCTCGCCGCCCTGGACCTGCCGCCGGACTTGCGCGCCGCCGTTACGGAATGGCGCGGCATGAAAAGCCATGAGGCCAAACGGCGGCAGATGCAGTATATAGGCAGGCTCATGCGCGAGTTGGACGATCCGGAGGGCCTGCTCGCCGCTCTCACGGCCCTGCAGTTTCCGGCCAGACAGGAGGCCGCCCGTCTCAATCGCCTGGAAGAGGCACGCAAGGAACTGCTCGCGGAAGATGAAAACGCCCGTCGGGCAGCCCTGGCCCGGATACTGGGCCAATGGCCCGCTCTGGACGAAGCCCGGCTGCGCCACATGGTGGAGGCCGCCCTGGCCGAGCGGACGAAAAACCGCCCGCCCAAGGTGTACCGAGAACTGTTCCGGTACCTCAGACAGGCGGATGAAGCCGGGGAAAGCTGAACACGCGTGTCCCGGCGGCAACGGATGCCGGGACACGGCGCACACAGACGGGGCGCTGCCGCAACGGTCAGCGCCCCGCATTTTTCGGGGGAAAAGGATTGATTCCGCCCTTCCCGGCCCCCGGCCGTTACTGCTTTTCGCTCTTGGGCTTTCTGGCGGTCTTCATTTCTTCCTTGGTCACCTTGCCGTCCTTGTTGGCGTCAATGGCGTCAAACTTGTCGGCTCTTTTGGGGAAGCAGGCGGCGAACTCTTCCTTGGAAAGCGTGCCGTCCTTGTCCTTGTCGCACTCGGCAAACTTGGCGTCAAACTTGGCCATGCGTTCCTTCTGCATGACCGTGCGGTAGGCCTTCATTTCTTCCTTGGTCACATTGCCGTCCTTGTTGGCGTCTATTTCGTCAAACTTGGCGGCTTTTCTGGGGTAGCAGGCGGCGAACTCATCTTTGGAGAGCATGCCGTCCTTATCCTTGTCGCATTCGGCAAAGCGGGCTCCCCTTCGTTTTTCCCTGTCCTGAGCTTTGGCTCCCTTGGGGCCTGCGCCCGGAGCGTCGCTGCCCTTTTCAAAGACCACGTCCTGGGCAAGAGCCTGCATGGAGGTTCGCGGCGCAAGCACGCCGCCGGCGAAAAAGAGGGCGAGAGCGGCAAGAGCGGTAATCATGCACTTGTTCATCTGACTATCCTTTTTTAGGTTGAAGTTACAGGGGTGTTGCATGGGCGGTTTTTCCCGCCGCATGGAAGCACCCTACCGGCCAATTGCGAAGCAAATTTGCGCGAAATATGAAAATATTGTGAGGACGGCCGTAAGCATCCTCTCCCAACCGGGGCCGAATTGTTGGAGCAACGCTGCCGGGATGTACAGAAACAAGAATTATCCCGTATACTTGTACCCGACTCCGTACACGGAAACGATGCGTTCCTCCTCGTCCGGCTCCGGCGGCGAGGCCCGGTGCAGCTTGCGGCGAAGATTTTTTACATGGGTATCAATGGTGCGGTCGGTAACAATGCGCTCGTCGTCATACAGCTTTGAAAGCAGTTGATCGCGGGAGTAGACCCTGCCGGGATTGGCCGCGAAAAACCGCAGCAGGCGGAATTCCGCCGGGGTGAGATCAAGCGCATGCCCCTTGTAGCGGGCCAAAAACCCGGCCTCGTCTATCACCATATCCGCCACCAGATTCGACGCCCGCTCCAAACCGCGCCCCTCTCCCGGCGCATCCGAAGAGCCGCGCGTCCTGCGCAGGATGGCCTTGACCCGGGCCACCACCTCACGCGGGCTGAACGGCTTGCAGATATAGTCGTCCGCGCCGAGCTCAAGGCCGAGCAGGCGGTCGATTTCTTCCACCTTGGCGGTAATCATGATGATGGGCAGGTTGGAAAAAGCGCGCACCTCGCGGCAAATGTCCAGACCGCTTTTGCCCGGCAGCATAAGATCGAGCAGCAGCAGGGCCGGAGGCGCTTCCCGGATGCGTTCAGAAGCCTGCAAACCGTTGTGCAGCACCGTGACTTCATATCCTGCCGCGATCAGGTAGTCCGCCAGCAGGCTGGCAAGTTTGGGCTCGTCCTCGACGACGAAAATACGGGCCGGAGCAGCAGGCGTTGCGTCAGACACGTTCGGAACTCCCGTGGGTTGCGGTTTGCGAGAATGCTTTCCGAAAGTACTCAACTGCGCCCCATTACCGGCCAACCCGAGCTTCCCGCGGGTAGACAGGAAGCGAGGGGGTCTGGGGGGAATCATTCCCTCCAGGTGGGGTTTGGGGCGACAGCCTCAAATTTACTCAGGCTAAGCCTACGCCTCCTGACGGGCCAGGGGCAGGGAAATACGCACCCATACTCCCCCCAGGGGCGAAGGCAGAGCGCGGATGCTCCCCCCTTGCGCCTCGACAAGCGTGCGCGAAATGGCCAGCCCCAGTCCGGAACCGCTGGTGCTGCGGTTGCGTGCCGTATCGCAGGTGCGAAAGCGCTCAAAAAGATGTGGGAGCAGTTCTTCCGGCACCCCCGGAGCGGAATCCAGCACATCGATATGCACCGATTCCCCCTCAAGCCGGCACCCCACCTGGATGACGCCGCCCGGATCGGTGTAGCGCAGGCTGTTCTCCAGTATGTTCATAAAGACCTGGGTCAGCCGTCCGGCATCGGCGTATACCGGCAGCGGGGTTCCTTCCGGGCCGGGAAGTTTCACTTCCAGCGCAAGGAAACGGGCGGTGATGCGCTCTTTGCAGACCTCCAGGGTGGCCCGCAGGCAGGCCGCCGCGTCCATGACTTGCGGCCTGTAGGCCAACGTTCCCAGATCGGCCAGGGCCATGGTGTGGATGTCGTCCACCAGCCTGGCCAGCAGTTCCACTTCCGTCCGCAGGGAGGCCAGCGCTTCGGGGGTCACCTGGCGCACGCCGTCTTCCATGGCCTCCACCTCCCCGCGCAGAACGGCAAGGGGGGTGCGCAGATCGTGGGAAATTTCCGCCATAAAGGTGCGGCGCGCGCTTTCGTTCTGCTCCAGCGTACGGGCGAGCAGGTTCAGGTGTTCGCCGAGGGTGTGCAGTTCGTCTCCGGCGGTGATGCCCTCATCCAGAGGCACCCGCGCGGCAAGGTCGCCCTCGGTCAACTGGTTGGTAACCCCCACCAGGCGGCGCAGAGGGGCAAGAAAGGTCCGGGCGGTGAACACCGCCACCGCCGCGGCCAGAAGCAGGGAAACTCCGGAAATGAGCAGGATGGACTTGCGCTGCTGTTCCTGAAAACGCAGGTCAATGGACTCGGTGATGGCGGTCAGGGGCGCGCGCGTCAGCCAGCCCACCGTGACGGTGCCGTTGACGTTCACCGGCACCCAGGAGGCCCCCGGTCCGGGGTTGACGCCCGCCACAAGGGTCTTTTTGTCGGCGGCCACAAGGCCGAGGGTGGAGCGCAGGTGATCGGCCTCCCAGGCGCGGCGGACGCGCTCCATTTCGGCTTTGTCGTCAGCGATGTTGATGGGCCCCGGCTCGCGCCGTAAAAAGCGGCCCACGGTTCTGCGCCAGTCCCTTGCGCTCTTGCTCAAAAAAGTCCAGGAGTTGCCGTTCTCCACGTAGCTGTCGGCGAGCTCCGCGGCAAGGGAGGTCAGGCGTTCCTCCTCAAGCTCGCCCAAATAGTCCAGGAATCCGGACTGAAAGCTCAGGCGCGTGGCCACCCCCATGCTGACGGCCATGGCCGCGCATACGGCCAGCAGAACCAGAAACAGCTTGAGAGTAATGCCCGGACGCCGGGAAAAAACGGGGGAAGGCGGAGAAGCGGAGTGCGACATACTCTTCACTGCCGAAAAGGTTAGAGACCGCGCCGGAACGCAGCCCCTGGATACGTATCCCAAAGGTGCCGCACACCGCAAGGCGACGGCCATGTCCCGGCCAAGAACCCTGACTCAGGCCTGCGCCCAGCCGTGCCGTATGGAAACGGAGAGCCCGCCGGAGGCAGTCGCCTTTGTCCTGCGGCTGCAAGAACGAAAAGCGCTCCTGAACAGAGTCCGGCAGGACTCGCGCGGTTCAGGAACGCCGTTCCGCCGCCGCGTATCACGCCGCATCTCTAATCTTTTACTGTACCAGTTCCTTGAGGGTATTGCTGATTTCGTCACCGATACTCTCGCCCTTGGGCTTGGGCTTCGGCGCCACGGCCTTGCCGGTCAGCAGGAACCTGGTTACCCCGGTGAAGGTGGTCTTTTTATCAAACATAAAGCTGGCGTGTCCGCCTTCTTCCGCCTTGGCGGAAACGTTCTTCTGGAAGCTGCGGGCCACCTCCACCTTGTCGGCCTTGAACCCGCGCAGATACAGGTCGCCGTTAAACGGCCTGCTGTAGGTGATAAAGACGACAACCTCCCTGTCCTGCGCGCCGAGGGGGCCGCTGGAGGCGGGTTGTATGGCAACCGTTGTGGCGTTGATGCCGAGATCCTGCAACGCGCTGTCCACCTCAATGGCTGGTGCGCCCCCTTCCGCAGCCGAAGCCGGGTGCACCGGTGCAAACACGACAGCCGCTGACAGCAAAAACAACAAAGCATATACGCGGAAAAGCATGTCAGACTCCTTCAGGTTACCGGCGGCGCGTCAAGGCGCGCCTGGATGCCGCGGCTTCCTCTCCCCGTTTTTTTGTATTCCGCGCGCGGAAAGTATGGATAAACAGCTACGCATGAATCAATAATAAGACGTATACGCATGCGGGAGAAGACAGTCAATGCGCGGCACTATAAAGCGGCCCCAAAATAACCCGGCACCGGAAACAAAAAAATCCCGTCCTCCCTGCTCCTGGGGGGAGCGGAGAAGACGGGACGAAAAAGCGCGTTCCGCTAAAAGCGAAAAGGCATATCCGCCTATTTTTTGCCTTTGGGCTTGGCCTGGCTGCCGGTGTTCAAGGCCTCCAGGGCGGCTTTCGCCTCGGGCATGCCTTTTTCCGCTGCCTTGGCAAACCATTCCTTGGCGGTCTTGGTATTCTGCTTCACGCCCTTGCCGTCCATATAGGCTTGGCCCAGTTCGTATTCCGCCAGGGGGTGGCCCATTTCGGCCGCGGCCCTGAAGCTCTTGATGGCGCCTTCAAGATCCTTTTCGCCGCCGCCGCCGTTCTTCTGCAGGACGCCGAGGCCGTACAGGGCATCGGGGTGCCTCTGCGCCGCCGCCTTTGCCCAGAGTTCGCGCGCCTTGGGCAGATCCTGAGCGCCGAGGGCCCCCTTGAAATACAGATACCCGAGGTTGAACTGGGCCTGGGGATTGCCGCCGGCGGCGGACTTGATCCACCAGCCTTCAGCGGCTTTCAGGTTTTTTTCTTCCCCTTCGCCGCGCGCCGCCAGCAGACCCATGGCAAAGGTCGCATACGGGTCGTTCTTATCCGCCAGAGGCTTCAGCAGTTTTCTGGCCTTGGCGTAATCCTTTGCTTCGTAGGCTGCCGTCACTTCTTTCATGACTCCGATGACTTTTTCATCGGGCGGGGGGGCGGCATGCCCTGTACCGGCCGCGAGAAAAAGGCAGAAAAGAACGAGGGGCAGTAATTTCAGCACACGCATGGAAGGCTCCTTCCGTACTTGATACGTTACGGTATACTCGTATGTTATGGCGTACTTGCAATATAGTATAGTTGCAGGTCCGGGTGCGAAAACGCCCGGAGAGGCGTCCGAACAAGGCCTTCTTCATAGCGTCATATGCCGGTACTTTGCAACTGTTTTGAGCGGGAAACAGCAAGTCTTTCCCGGAACAGGCTGTCTTGCTGTCACCTTTTTTTCCGGATATGCTTATATCGCGCCGTCCCGGGCGCTCCCCGAACGCTCCCTCCGCAACCGACAGGAATACCGCCATGCATACTCCCGCCATAGAGAATATTTCCTCCCCGGTTCTGGCTGTCGATATCGGGACCGCGACCATGCGAGCCCTTTTCTATATACCGGGAGCCGACCACGAACACTTGCCCCGCTTTGTTCTGCCGTCCCCGGAAACGGCGCTGATTGCGCGCATCCGCCAAAATGCCGCGCGGCACCGCCATATCTATCTGCACGGAGCCGCCGTCAGCCGCCGTTGCGTCCCCGCCCTGGAGGAACACCTGGCCGCGGGGCTCAGCGTGGGCATGCATCCGCAAACCGCCGCCTTCTTTTACCCCGACACCCGCGCGCTGGAAGACACGGGTATTGTCATCAGCCCCGCCGCGCCTCCCCTGTTTACCTCCCTGTCGGCGCAGGACGTTGACCCGGACTTCTGGCACCGTCTTATGGAGGACGCAGGCCTGCCCCGGCCGGAAACGATCCTGACGGCCGTTGCGGATGACGGCCCTCTCCCCAGAGGCGAGGACGAAACGGGTGAAGAGCGCGTGCGCGCCGCGTACTTCCGGCGGCTGTTCGCGGAATCGCGCGGGGAAGGCACCGTCCTGACCCGGATGCTGTATGCGGAGCCGCCGGAGCCGTTCTTGCGGCTTCGCGCAATACAGCGTATCACACAGTGTCCGGTGGCGGACGGCTTTACCGCCTTTCTGCTGGGGGGCATGAGCCTGCCCACCCTGGAAAAGCGCAGCCTGCGCGAGGGGATTGTGCTGCTGTACGCCGGCAACACGCGCCTGCGGGCCGGGCTGTTGTTCCGGGGGCGGCTCTGGGGCGTATGTGAGCGGCCCGTGGTGGAGCCCGCCTCCCTGCCCCGGGTGCTCAAGGAACTGGACGACTTTCGCCTGGGCTGGCTGACAGCCGAAGCGCTCGGGGCTCCGGACGGCAGCGTGAGCATGGTGGCGCCCCTGCCCGCCGAGGCGGAGGGTTTTCGCCCGCTCTTTGCCGGCGGGCCGCGCGCGGCCATGTTCACAGAGCACGGGCAAATCCGGAGTCCCTACGGCGATGCCGCCATGCACGGCTGCTGGGGCCTCCTGTACGGATATTCCCGCAACGAGTACGCATAAATTCAAAAGGCCCCAAGGTGCATCATGGAATACTATTCCGTTGCTGAAACGTGGAACCGCGACGCCATAGGACAGGCGCAGACAGTGCGCCTCAAGAACACCCTGTCCCGCGCCCTTTGCTCGCCCTACTATAAAAAGAAGCTGGGCGAGGCGGGCGTGAGTCCGGGCGGCGTCACAAGCGTGGCCGACATTGCCAAAGTGCCCTTTACCTCCAAGGACGACCTGCGCTCCGCCTATCCCGCGGGGCTGGTGGCCGTGCCCCAGGAAGAGCTGGTCCGTTTGCACGCGTCCTCCGGCACCACGGGCGCGCCCGTGGTGGTGTGCCAGACGCAGGACGACGTGGACACCTGGGCCGACCTCATGGCCCGTTGCATGTATATGGTGGGCATCCGCAAAAGCGACGTGTTCCAGAATATCGCCGGGTACGGCCTCTTCACCGGGGGGCTCGGCATCCATTACGGGGCGGAACGCCTGGGCTGCCTGACCATTCCGGCGGGCACCGGCAATACCCGCCGCCAGTTGAAGCTGATCCGCGACATGCAGGTCACCGCCCTGCACATTATTCCCTCGTATGCCCTGTATCTCGGCAACGCCCTTATGGACGACGGAGTGGACCCGCGTTCGCTCCCGCCGCGCATCGCCCTTATCGGGGCCGAGCCGCACACGGAGGAAGTTCGCCAGCGCATAGAGTATCTGCTGGGGCTCAAAGCGTACAATTCCTACGGACTGTCGGAGATGAACGGCCCCGGCGTCGCCTTCGAGTGTATGGCCCAGCAGGGCCTGCACGTGTGGGAAGATGCCTATGTGGCGGAAATCATTAACCCGGCCACGGGGCTCGCCGTGCCCGACGGCGAAGTGGGGGAACTGGTCATGACCACCCTTACCCGCCGGGGCATGCCCATACTGCGCTACCGCACCCGCGACCTGACCCGCTTTCTGCCGGGCGAATGCGCCTGCGGCCGCAAGCACCGGCGCATCGACCGCATCCTGGGCCGGGTGGACGACATGTTCATCATCAAGGGCTGTAACATTTACCCCATGCAGGTGGAGCAGGTGCTCATGGGCTTTCCGGAAGTGGGCGAAAACTATCTTATCATTCTGGAACATGTGGACAGCATGGACCAGATGCGCATACAGGTGGAAATCCGGGGCGAGTACTTCGTGGAAGACATGCGCGTGCTCACCGGCTTGCAGCGCAAAATCGCCCACCGGCTGCGCGATGAAATTCTGGTTACCCCCAAAGTGGACCTGGTGCAGGCCAACAGCCTGCCCCGCAACGAAGGCAAAGCCCAACGCGTGGATGACAGACGGCGCCTGGTGCCATGATTGATCTTGCCAACCTGACTCTTGACGAGCTGGCCGGGTTTGTACGCCAGGAACTCGGCCAGCCCCCTTTTCGTGCCCGCCAGATATGGAAATGGCTGTGGCACAGGGGTGTGGACAGCTTTGCGGAGATGACCGACCTGCCGCTGGCCCTGCGCCAACGCCTGGAAGAATGCGCCCATATCTCACGACCCGAGATTGCAGCCGTGCAGGTCAGCGCGGACGGCACCACCAAGTTTCTGCTGCGCCTTGCCGACGGCGAACTGGTGGAAACCGTGCTCATCCCGTCGGCGTCGCAGGACGGCAAGGCGCGCATGACGCAGTGCCTCTCCTGCCAGGTGGGGTGCGCCATGGGCTGCACCTTTTGCAGCACGGGCGCCATGGGCTTTACCCGCAACATGACCATGGGCGAAATTCTGGGCCAGGTGCTGCTGGCCCGCAAGTATCTGGAAGAACGCCTGCCGGATGTGCCCCAAGGCCAGCATCTGCGCAACCTGGTCTTTATGGGCATGGGCGAGCCCCTGCTGAACCTGGCGGAAACCATGCGCAGTCTGGAAGCCCTGAACAGCGAACTGGGCCTGGCCTTTTCCCCGAGGCGAATCACGGTTTCGACCTGCGGCCTGGAAAAGGGGCTGCGCGAACTCGGCGAAAGCGGCCTCGCCTATCTTGCGGTTTCGCTGCACGCTCCCAACCAGCCCCTGCGCGAAAAGCTCATGCCCAAGGCCGCGCGCTGGCCTCTGGACGAACTGATGGCCGCCCTGCGCGCATATCCTCTCAAGACGCGCGAGCGGCTCACCTTTGAATACCTGCTCCTCGGCGGGGTCAACGACACCCCGGAACATGCCAGGGAACTGGCCCGCCTGATGGCGCACATCAAGGGCAAGCTCAACCTCATCGTCTACAACCCGGTGGAAGGCGCGCCCTTTCGCGCCCCCACGGACGAAGCCGTGCTGGCCTTTGAAAAACATTTGTGGAGCAAGGGAATTACCGCCATTTTACGTAAAAGCAAAGGCCGGGATATCGACGCCGCCTGCGGGCAGCTGCGGGCGCGGCAGGTTTCCGGCATAGCGCCTTCCGCCGAAGGGCCGCGCAACAAAAGGGACAATGATGACCGATAACTGGGACTCCTACCTCTGCGAAGTGGAAGACAAGCCGGCCTCCATCCTCGTGGATCTTGCGCTGGTGGAACATGCCCCGTTGGCCGGATACCCCTGCATGGGCTATGTGCTCATTGATCTCAAACGGCCTGACGACAACGGCTTTCCCCGGCGTGAGGAGTACGAAGCCCTGTCCGCCCTTGAAGACCTTCTGGTATCGACCCTGGCGCAAAACGGCAAAGCGGTGCTTGCGGGGCGCTGTGTTACGAACGGCCGGATAGACCTTATCTTTTACACAACGGGCATGAAGGGCTGGGATGAGCGCGTCGCTTCCGCCTTCCTCAATTTTCCTTCCTACGCCTGGGAAACCGGCATCCATGAAGAGCCGGAGTGGGAAACGTATTTCGAATTTCTCTACCCCAGCGAGCCGGACCTGCTGTGCATCCGCAACAGGCGCGTCTGCCGTCAGTTGGAGGAACAGGGCGACGATCTTTCCCAGGACCGCTGCATTGAGCACTGGCTGGACTTCAGCACTCCCGAAGGACGCGCCGCCTTTTGCGAAGAAGCCCTCGCTCTGGGCTTTATGGCGGAGAAGCTCGATGAAGCCGGCGAGCCGCCCTTCACGGCAGAAACCGCCGGAACGAAACCCGGCGGCGGCTCCGAAACGGACGGCACGGAAGCGCTTTTTCGCGTGCGCCTCTCCAGAAACGACAGTCCGGAAAATATCGACGACATCACCCTCTCTCTGGCGGAACTGGCCGAACGCTTTGAAGGCGACTACCAGGGGTGGGGCACGCCCACGGCCTGCTGATGCCGCCGTTTTGCAGCCACACGCCCCGGCCCCGGCGGAAAGGGAGCACGTTAAGGAAATTTTCCCGTGAACGATACTGACGAATCGCCCGCTTCGGCAGGCAGTCCGCGCGCTTTCCAGAACTACTCCTCCCTTGCGGCCTATCTGGACAGCCTGGGCATGTTCCGCATGCGCCCCGGCCTTGCGCGCATCACCGCCGTGCTGCGGCGTCTTGACCTGCTCCGTCCCCCTTTTACCGTAGTGCAGGTGGTGGGCACCAACGGCAAAGGTTCCACGTCCACCATGCTGGCCTCCCTGGCCGCCGCCCACGGGCTACGCACGGGGCTGTGCACGTCGCCCCATTTCGTTTCCCCCCGTGAACGGGTGCGCATCAACGGGCGCATGCTGGCCGAAGAGGAGTGGACGGCCCTGGCCAACAGGCTCATGCAGGCGGGCGGAGAGCAACTGACCTACTTCGAATGCATAACCGCCCTGGCTGTGCTGGCTTTTGCCACGGCAAATGTGGATATCGCCGTCATGGAAACGGGCCTCGGCGGCACCTTTGACGCCACCACGGCCATGGCCGCGGACATGCTGCTCTATACGCCCATCGATCTGGATCACCAGGCGGTGCTCGGCAATACCCTGGACGCCATCGCCCGGGATAAGGCCGGGGCCATGCGCGAACGTGCGCCCGTGTTCAGCTCGTCCCAAGCCCCCGAAGCCTGGGCCGAGCTCGTCCGGATCGCGGCCGAGCGCCACTCCTCTTTGACGCTTGTGGATGCGTCCTTTCCCCTGCCCGCAACGCTCGCCGACGGGAGCGCATCTCTGGCGCTCCCCGGCGCCCACCAACTCGATAATGCCCGTCTCGCCCTTGCCGGATGGCGGTATCTACGCGCTTCCACCGCCCTGCCCGAGCGCTTCCGGGCTCCCCTGTCCACTGCCGAAACGGAAAAGGAAGCCCTCGCCCAGGCCTGGCACCCCGGCAGGATGCAGCATGTGCCTCCCCTGCCGCCGGATCCGGGCTCTTCCGCATTTGTGCCCAGCCCGCAGGGCTGGCCCCCTTTGCTTCTGGACGGGGCGCACAACGCCCACGGGCTGGCCGCCCTCGGCCTTGCCCTGGCAAAGGCGCATATTGCTCCGGCCGCCGTCATTTTCGCCTGCCTGGGGGACAAGGATCCGGTGCGTATTTTGCCGCATCTGCGCGCCCTGGCCACCGGCCTCATCTTTGTCCCGCCCATAGCGCACAACCCGCGCGCGCTGCCGCCAGAAGAACTGGCCTCCCTCATAGGCCTCGCCGCCACGCCCGCGTCTTCCCTGCGCGAAGCCCTGACGCGCGCCTCCCTCCACATAGCCGAGCGGCTCCCTGACGCCTTCACCGGCTCCCGCCCCCAAAACCCCCTCCTCATCTGTGGTTCTCTCTACCTCCTCGGAGAATTCTTCGCCCTGCGCCCCGACTGCCTGGAATCGTCCCCCGGCTGATCCGACCCGCCCGTTGCAAAAGACGTTCATCGTCGTCGGGAACAGCGGGCTTTTTTATCATATGGAATCCAAGAATGGCGCGGACGGATTCAAGAGCATGACGCTCATGCTCGACGGCTCCTACACCTATACCCTGGACAAGAACAACGCTGCGGAGGAGGATCTCTTCGGCAACAACTCCGGGGATGTCGACAGCTACAACAACAAACTGACGGGGCCGATGCGGTCACGGTTCTGATCATGCGCAAACTTTCCCGACCAACCCTCCAAACGCACAAAGGCTCTCCCGCCACACCGGCAGGAGAGCCTTTGTCCATTCGATTCCAGATACGCTGCCGGCTTCTGAGTTTTTTGCCCTTCCGGGCACATCCTCCCCCTTTCCTCCTCCGCTACAGCACCTTGCGCGTCTCCCAGCCCCGGTCCTTGGCGGCGCGTTCCAGGGCGTTGCCGCCAAGGGCGCAGATCAGGCCGCGGTCGCGGAAGGCTTCCAGGGCCTTGCCGAACTGCCTGACATGATCCTGGGAGGTGGAGAGGATTTCGTCACGCAGGCGCTGGCGCCGTTCTTCGGTATCGGCGGCGAGGTGGCGGGTGAGGGCGGCGGCCCCCTTGGCGTCGGGCAGCAGGTAGGTGTCCAGCTCGCCGATGGCCCCGACGATGGCGGCATCCAACTCCGCGCGGGTCAGGGGATGGCTCTGAAGATACGCGGCCGCCTTGTCGTAAACGTCAAGGGTGGGCAGCACATTGGGGTCGCGGTAGGAGACCATGAAAAAGGCCCCGCTCATGCGGTCGAGGCCGCACATGCAGCCGTACGCCCCGCCCTGCACGCGCACCTTTTCCCACAGGTAGCCGGTGCGCAGGAACTTGAGGATGACCGAGGCGGAACCGTGCCAGGAATAGCCCGCGTCAAAAAGGTTGATGCCCTTGCCCACGTAGTTCACCTGGGCGGGGAGCAGAAGGGCCTCCGCCGGAACGGAAGCGGCCGTTTCCCATGCCTGGGGAGCGGACTCGCCCGAAGCAAAGGACCGGGCCAGGCTGCCGGCGAGCTGCCCGAGGGGGGCCTGCTGCTCCGGCAGGGCGGTGATGTTCAGGATGAGCCCCCCACGGGTGAAGATGAGGGAGCGCAGGGCTTCCAGGTCGGCCAGGACGCCCGGCCAGTCGTTCTCCAGACGGGCCACAAGACCGCGCAGGAAGGTCAGGTAGCCGATGCCGCCGGTCTGGTCGCTGAGCCAGCCCGTGCCGGAAAGGGCGGCACGCAGGCGGGTGGCCACTACCATATGTCCGGAAGGCACGAGGCCGTGCTCCTGGCGGGCTTTTTCCTCAAGGGCCATACGCGAGAAACGGTCTTTGTCCGCAAAGGAACAGCGGGTGAGCACCTCGACCATGAGGCCGAACAGATCCTCCACCTTGTCCGGGGCGCACTTGCCGGAGAGCACCAGCCGGGCCGCCGGGACGCGGGTGTCCGCATGGGTGACGAACAGGGTGTCCGCGTCCATGCCCCCGGTCTTGCGGGCAATGGCCATGTTCAGGGCGACGAAATCCCGATCCTGGGTGCCCATTTCCAGAAGGGCGCGGCCAAAGAGAGGCAGCAGGGGCACAAGCCGGGCGGGCACGCCGGAAAGATCGAAGCAGGCCTCGGCGTAAACGATGCCGCCCGTGGGCAGGCCGTGGAAGAACACGGGGACGCCCTCTCTGCTCTCCTGCTCCGTGGGGATATGGGCATTGACGCGGGGCAGATCGTCCACGGTCAGACGGGGGATGGTGGCAAGGGCCTCGGGCGAGTCCGGGGCGGCCTGCCAGGCATTCAGGGCCTCCGCGTTGCGGGCCAGAGCTTCGCGTATTTCAGGGGTCATGCCCTCGGCCAGAGAGGCCAGCACCTGGGTTTCCTCCTGCTCCTGGCGGGCGGCAAGCCCGGCGTCAGGGGCGAGAATAACGGTTACCCGGTGGGTATTGTCCAGCAGCCAGCGGGAAATCAGCCCCTCGAACCAGCCCTTGTTTTCCGCGACCCGCGCCTTGATGACGGCCAGCGGCCCTTCAAAACGCAAAGGCGCGAGGGGATCGCCGTCGTGCATCCAGGTGGTGAGGGAACGCAGCATGACGGAAAGTCCCACGGGGAATCGGCCGGAATTGTTCTCGCGCAGGGAAAACTCCACGCTGTTCACGGCGGCTTCCACAGCCTCCGCGGGAATACCATCCCGTGCAAGAGATTGCAGCGTGGACAGGATCAGTTCCTCCACCTTCCCGACATCTTCCATGGCAACGCCCTTGAGGCCCACGTCAAAGGTGAGCTGGCGCAGTTCCGTTTCCAGACCCTGCCCGGCGAGGTCTTCGCCCAGGCCCGACTCGATAAGGGCCCGGCGCAGGGGCGAAGCGGGCATGCCGAGGAGCATGTGCTCCAGCATGTGGAAGGCGAGCACCAGCTCCACATCCATGCAGTCCGGCCCCAGCCAGTTGACCACGGCCATGCCCTTGTCGCCTTCCGAAGCGGCAAAGGGCACCGTAAGGGTGCGCGGGGCGGGCAGGGGCTGCTGGATGCCGATGGCGGAATCCACCGCCAAGGTGCCGAAACGGGCCAGCACCACGCCGAGCTGTTCCAAACGCTCTTCTTCCGGGTCATCCCCCCAGAAGAAGAAGCGGGCGTTGGACGGGTGGTAGTAACTGCGGTGAAAGGCCATGAAATCCGCATAGGTGAGGGAGGGGATTACCTTGGGATCGCCGCCGGACTCGAGCCCGTAGACCGTGTCCGGGAAAAGGGCGTGCAGGCAGTAGCGGCCGAGCACCGATTCCGGCGCGGAGAAGGCCCCCTTCATTTCATTGTACACCACACCCTTGTAAGTCAGGACGCCGTCCTCCCCCGGCTCGAAGTGCCAGCCTTCCTGCTGGAAAATGGCTTCCGTGATGCGCGGAAAAAACACCGCGTCCAGGTACACGTCTGTAAGGTTGCGGAAGTCCCTGAGGTTGGCGCTGGCAACGGGATAGCAGGTTTTGTCCGGGTAGGTGAAGGCGTTCAGAAAGGTTTGCAGCGAACCCTTGAGCAGTTCCACAAAGGGCTCCTTGACCGGGTACTTCTCGGAACCGCAGAGCACGGAATGTTCCAGAATATGGGCCACGCCCGTGGAATCCGCCGGGGGGGTGCGGAAGGAAACGCCGAACACCTTGTTCTCGTCGGCATTGAGGAAGGAAAGCACCCGTCCGCCCGTGGCGTCGTGCCGCCAGAGCCTGGCCGTGGAGGACAGCTCGCTGACCTGGGTTTCCTGTACAAGGGTAAAGCCGTGCTGGTGCATATGGTCTCCTGCCGGACGGTTGTCGGCAACGTAGGGGGTCACGGGAAAAGCGCAGCCCGAGAGCCGGGAAAACCGCGCAGTCCTTTCCAGGGTCCGGCCTAAAGTACGCGAGCATTCCTCCCTTTTCAAGGAAGGAATGCTCCTGCGGGCCGCAAAGACAGACCCGGCCTGCAACGGAAGGCGAAGGCGCATGCGCTTTGCGAAAAGTACCGGACGGACTGAAAGCCGCAGGGCACGCTCCAGACAGCGGCAGAGCGGGCCGGCGTACACGGGGGGAGGAGTCTACACTTTTACCAGGGAGTTCTCCGTCCCGGCAAAGGAGCAGGGCACATAGGCGTCGGCAGCGGCATCGTTCAGCCAGCGGCCTGCATCGGTCAGATAGCGGAACTGGTAGTCCCGGCCCGAGGGCAGTTCGATCTCCAGGGAAAACCCGCCCCCCTTCATCTTTTTCATGGGAGAGACCACTGTGTTCCAGTCGTTGAAGTCCCCTACCAGGTACACCGCTTCCGCGGAATCCGCTTCGTCTGCATCAAGGCGGAATTTGACCTTACAGGCGGCACGGGATTTGAGAAAGTTTTTTGTCAGGGCCATATGTCCTCCTTTCCTTACGGAAAAACAGGGTGGATCGGGAGGCCGGCGGCGAAACAGCTGGAACAGGAGAATTAGGAATGCCCGCCGTGCATCTTCTGCACTACGGGCATACAGTATACGGTTTAGCAAAAAAGAGAAAGGCTCTTGTAAAGGTCGCCGCCACTTTTACATGTCAGCTCCCAAAGCGCGGGCTCTCCTTGCGGGAGAGGAACAAACTCTACCCGTTGGCCAGACGCAGGTTTTCCTCAAACGCCGGGCGCAGTTCCTCGGCCCTGTCCGGATCGATGCCGCACAGCCCGAATACCGCCGCAAACAGCATTTCCACCGGCAGGGTGAGAATCTGAATACCGTCGCTCATGCGGCACATGTCGCCATCGGTCGTGACCACATAGTGGCGGCGGGTTTTATTGGTTCTGGAGCCGGAAACGATGGAATAGACCTGGCTGCCGTTATCCGCCACGAAAAGGCGCATGCGGGTGAGGGTGGCCGTCTCGTCGTCATAATAGGAGCTTTCGGAAAAGATCCTGCCCTGAAAGTACAGTTCCGCTCCGTTGTCGCTGCGCAGAAACACTTTTTCGGTAAGCGCGCCAGAGGCTGTGCTGCTCATTGCTTCATTACTCCTCGCCCGTAGGCGGAATGGCCGGTAACCACTGTGAACTATACGGACACGCTGACTGCCGACCGGTACCGGCAGACTCTCTGCGCCGGGACATCGCCGTATGCCCGTGGCGCAGCCCGGCTGGGCGGCTATTTTTTCTCCAAGGTCTGCAAAAGGCTGAGTTGTTCCTGGCCCCGAGGCTTTTTCTTCTTTCGGCCGCCCTGCCCGGCCTGCTCCTTGCCGCTTTGCGGCGCGGTTTCGTCCGGGGCGCTTCCAAAAAGATCGCCGCCGCCGCAGGCTGTCCAGAACGCTTCCAGATCGATGCGCGAGATACGAAACCCCCGCCCCAGCTTGGCGGCGCGCAGTTCTCCGTCCCGAATGGCCCGGCGCAATGTTTCCCTGTGGCAGCTCAGCAGTTCGGCGGCTTCCGCCAGGGTAAAAGTGGTTTTGCCGGGTGAAACGCTCATGGCCGGAACCCTTTTTCAGGCGATATTCATTCTTCTGTGTCGTTAATATGTCCAATGCGCTACTTTTGTCAACTTTAATACACGTACGCACGCAAATGTCCATGATAATCATTTTTGGGCATGTATTGCCGTTGAGTCTTGTTTTTCGCTGTTCTATGCTGCAATGTGCGACTATACCCCGCCTGTGCCGGATGCAGATGCAAAGAGATGGAGAGGACGGGATTTATCGATTTATATATATTTATAATTGCATTACATATCCCACCTTTATATTCTTCAGCCCAAGCTCCCGAGACAGGCGGCCTGTCCCCACCCGGCCGGCAATAACAGCCCGTCCCGCAAACCGCCCTGCGTGCGGATAAAGAAAAGTCTTTATAATTGCGTGCGCATCCGGCCTTTTATAGTGCTTGAACATCGTCCGTGCAGACATACGCCCGCCGGAACTTTTTATGCCTGGAAAGCCGCCGGGCCGCCCTTTGTTTCAAAACGCGCCACTGACGCCTTGAGGTGCCATGATGATTCGTTGGATACTTGCCGTTGCCTTGCTGACGCTGTTCACCCTCCCCGGCGTGGCCGCGGCGGCGAATGCGCCGCTGCGCATCTGCGCCTGGGTCAACTATGTGCCGGAATGGCTGGTGGACGAATTCAGCCGGGAAACCCAAATTCCCGTCCGGGCCTCCTTTTTTTCGGAATCCGAAGCCCTGTACCGCAGGGTGAAAGGAGAGAGCGGAGAGCCGCTGTGCGACGTGATCACGCCCTCGGGGGAACTGGTACAACGCATGAAAAGCGAGGACATGCTCCTGCCCTTGTCCGCAAGCACGGTCCCCAATTTGCAAAATATAGACCCCTGGTTCACACGCCTTGCCTATGATGAAGGCAACACCCGGAGCGTGCCCCTCTTCTGGGGGGGACTCGGCATTATCATCGACAAAAAAGTTATCCCCCCGGAAGTCGCCGCACGGATCGGCGGGTACGCCGATCTATGGCTCCCCGAACTGCACGGCAAGATAATGCTGCCCAACGACTTTCGCTCCTTGATCAGCATTATGCTCCTGACGCGCCACTACTCCGTAAACACGCAAGACCCCAAGCAGTTGGAAGAAGCCTTTGCCGCGCTGGAAACGCTTGCTCCCGCCGTAGGAGCCTACGATTCGGTGGATCAGGAGGACACCGTGGCCAAACTTACCATCGGAGTGGGGGTCAGCTGGATCTCGGAACGCCTGCTCAAAGAGCCCGAGCGGTACACCGTTGTCGTACCGAGGGAAGGCTCGCCCATATGGGTGGACACGCTGGCCATTCCCAAAAACAGCCCCAAAGCGGCCACAGCGGCTTCCTTTATCGACTTTATGCTGCGCCCCCGGAATCTTGCCCGCCTGAGTAAAGAAACAGGCTACGCAGTGGCCTGCAAGGAAGCCGTCTCCCTGCTGCCGGAATCCTTAAGGAACAACACCGCCATCTATCCGCCGGAGCGCCTGCTCCATAAGCTGGAGGTGGAAGCCATGCTTCCGCCGTTTGCAGCGCGGTACGAAAAACGATGGATACGACTCAAAAGCGGCCTGTGACACGCTGCCGTCCACCCGGCCAGAGCGGCAGAGGAACCGCGGCATGCGGCGGCAAACAGCGCTCCGGCGGCGGCCGCGCCCGCTACGGGATGAAGACTCCGGAGTTCGTTGCGGAAAGGGGAACAGCTGTTTTTTTGCACTCACAATCTGAAATTGTAATGTACGGTCCGGACCGCCGCCCTCTGCCCCCGGACCGGGGAACATTACCCGGCTGCCAGGCATGAGAACGATTTTTTCCGACTCCTTTTTCCGTACCGCCGTATGCATTATTGCTGCCGCGGTTCTTCCTGCCGTGGGCATTGTTGCGTTCACCGGTTTTGAACGCAACGCCGTCGCCGTGCGCCGGGCTGAGAAAAATGCCCTGCATATCGTGCGCACAGTCAGCCAGGTGCAGAATACCATTGCGGCCAGCGCCAAAGTGCTGCTGACCACACTCGCCCAGATGGATCCGGTGCGCCGGCAGGAGGCGGATCTGTCCCGCCTGTTCGAACGTCTTGATGAGGCGCACCCCGCCTATGCCGATATTTTTGTGGCGAACGAGAGCGGCACCATCGTCGCCGCCCAGAATACCCCTCCAGACCGCATGCAGGTGAACGATCGCCTGTACTTTTCCCGCGCCCTTGACGAGCACTACTTCGCCGCGGGGACGGTGACCTTTTCACGCCTTGCCGGCATGCCCCTTTTCCATTTCGGCTACCGGATATCAGCCCCTGACGGCTCGCCCATGGTTCTGGCCGCCGGCGTGCGCCTTGACTACTACAGCCACCTGTTCAGCAGGTTCACCGTTCCTCCCGACGCCCGGCTGTACCTTGCCGATATCTACGGCACCCCCGCCTTTGCCATGCCCCAGCTCGCCGGGACGGAACAAAAAACCCCGGAACATGTATGGTCAGCGGCCCAAAAGATGGAGAAGCGCGAAGGGACGTTTTACCTGAACGCGCCCGCGGGGAACATGCTGGTGGCATACAGCCGCCTGTTCCTTGACGGAGATACGGACCCATATATGCTGGCGCTGCTTGTCATTCCCGCCGACACGCTGCTGGCGGAAGCCAACGCCCTGCTGCGGCGCGACATGCTGATATTCGGCGCCGCCCTGGCGGCCATGCTTGTGCTGGCGGTTAACCTCGTGCGCACGCTGCTGTACGCACCAGCGCGGGAAATGCTGCGGGCCGCCCGCCGCTACGCGGGCGGGGACTACACCTACCAGCCCCAAACGGCCGTGGCCGGAAGAGAGCTTGCGGAACTGGGAACCTCCCTCGGCATGATGGCCCGCTCGCTGGAACGCCGCGAAAACGACCTCATTGCCGCCAGAGACTCGGCGGAACGCGCGGGCAAAGCCAAAGGCGAGTTTCTGGCCAACATGAGCCATGAAATCCGCACCCCCATGAACGCCATCATCGGCATGGCCTACCTTTCCCTGAAAGGGGAGCTCACCTCGCAACAGCGCGGCTACATGAGCAAGATCCACGAGGCGGGCTCCGAACTGTTGCGCGTCATTAATGATATTTTGGAGCTTTCCAAACTGGACGCCGGCAAACTCGGCATGGAAAGCATTACCTTTGCCCTGCGCGACATTTTTGCGGAGAACCAGCGGCGTTTTTCCCCCCTGGCCCGAAAAAAAGGATTGGCCCTGCACTTTTCCGTGGATCCCGGCGTGCCCCGTAACGTGGTGGGGGATCCGCTGCGCCTGGGGCAGGTAGTGGGGCATCTGGTGGACAACGCCGTGCGCTACACGGAAAAAGGGGTGGTCCGGGTTGTCTGTTCCTGTGAAGCAACCGACCCCGTAAACGTGCTGCTGCGCATCGTGGTGACCGACACCGGCCGGGGTATGCCCGCAGGGCAGGTAGCCGCCCTGGAGCGCCTGTTTGCCGGGGACAGCCCCCTGCTGCCGGAAAAAGCGCAGGGGGGCAGCGGAGGCGGTCTTGGACTTTTTCTTGCCCACCGGCTTGTCTCCATGATGGGCGGCGTTCTCAGCGTGGAGAGCGAACCGGGCAAGGGAACGGAGACCGCCTTCAGCGTGCGCCTCGGCACGCGGCCTTCTTCGCGGGCCTCTTCGGTAAAGATGTTGCACAATATTCGTGTGCTGGCCGTTGACGACGACTCTGTCTCCCTGGCCTTTCTGAATGAACTGCTGGACACCTTCGGGATGCGGGTCACCGTCGAGGAGCGGGCCAAGGAAGCTCTCGCGCGGATACGCGAAGCAAACGCCGAGGACGATCCGTTTCATCTCGTGGTGCTGGACTGGCGCATGCCCGTCCTTGACGGGGTGGAACTGACCCGCCACATTAAAACCCACATGGAGTTGGCCCGCCCGCCCGCCATTATCATGCTTTCCGCCTACGGGTGGGGAGGCATCGCCATCCAGGCGGAACAGGCCGGGGTGGACGCGTTTCTGCACAAGCCCATCAACGAATCCGTGCTGCTGGACACCATCATGAACCTGTTGCAGTTGCAGGGCGCAGGACTCCTTCCGGCGGAAACCGGGCAGGAGGAGGTGGAAACGGGAGATTCTCTTTCCGGTCTGCGGGTGCTGGTGGTGGAAGACAACAGCGTCAACCAGCAGGTGGCGCAGGAAATTCTTGCCGACGCCGGCATTGCGGTCACGCTTGCGGACAACGGGCAAAAGGCTCTGGAGCTCTTTGAGACGGGCGCGGAGGAGCCGCCCTTCGACCTGGTGCTCATGGATCTGCAAATGCCTGTGCTGGACGGTTTTCAGACCACCCGCCTGCTGCGTTCCCTTGACGCGCCCTGGGCGAAGGACTTGCCGGTCATCGCCATGACGGCCCACAGCAAAAGCTCGGAAGCCGCCGCCTGCCTGGAGGCGGGGCTGAACGATCATGTGGGCAAGCCCATCTCCGTGGACGAGCTGTTCGGCGCCCTGCTCCGCTGGCGCGCCCCGCGTCCTGTGGAGGAAGAACGGACACGCGCGATGTTCGCGGAGCTTTACGCGGGGCTGCTGCGGGGCGAAAGCGGTCTGTCCCTTCTGACGGCCGGCATGGAAAAGCAGATCGAAGCGCACCTGTACGCCGGGCGCGCGCAGGCATTGCAAAATCTGCTGCGGACGGGCAAACTCCATGAGGCGGCCGCTTTTCTCAAACGCCTTAACAGAGTATTACGGTTCATGGATAACGAGACAGCGGGAGAGGGCTGAGAATGGCGTTTACGAGCTCCATACGGCGGATACTATACGGCATCGTCATTCTGGCGATGCTTCCCGCGCTTGCCATCATCGTGTATTCCGGCATGGACAGCCGCGAGCGCGCTGTTCAGGAGACGCACGCCAGGGCCGAGGAAACCTTGAGCAATATCGCGGGACAACGGCAGATCCTTACCGAAGTGACCCGCGTCCTGCTGATGACCCTTTCCCAGCTTGACTCCGTGCGCAAAGGCGAGGGAGAAAAAAGCGCCGTTCTTCTGCACAATCTGCTGGCCGCCCACAGCGTGTACGAAAATATTCTGCTGGCGGACAGAGGGGGAAGGATCATCGCGTCCGCCCGCCCAATGCAGCGGGAAGCCTCCATTGAGGAAGAGGAATATTTTATTGAAGCGGCCCGCGCGCGCGGCTTTGTGGTGGGCGCTCTGCGTCCCGACCCGGTCACGGGCTCCACGGTGTTCCCCTATGCCCTGCCGGTTATGGACAACCACTCCGGCAAGGTGCTGGTCACCCTTGTAGCCAGCCTCAAACCGGACAGCAATATTCGTGAAGCGGCCACCTCCGGCATGGACGAAGGCGCTCTCCTGCACGTACGCGGCAAACGCGGCGCCCTGGCATTCACCTACCCCCCCCTGTCCGGCCCCGGGGCCGACGACTACGAGAAAGGAGCCTGGCAGGAAATTCAGAAAAAAGATGCCCCCGAGGGACAGCTGCAACTTGTGGATTCCAGCGGCAGGGACTATGTTATGGCCTACCGGCGGATCTATTTTCCCGGTATGGAATTGCCGTATATGACTCTGGAGCTGTCCGTACCCCGTTCCACGGCGTTTGCCTCGGCCAACGCCGTGCTCGCCCGCGATCTGCTGCTTTTGGCCCTTGCCGCCCTTGCCTCCTTCGGCATTGCCCACTTTATGGGCCGCAAGGTTCTGGTCGGCCCCATCAGCATGCTGGTAAAGGCCGCCCGTTCCCTCGCCGAAGGCAATCTTGCCGCGCGCTCGTCCTTCAAGGGGCTGACCGGAGAAATGGGCCTGCTGGCCAAAACTTTTGACGAGATGGCCGCCGCTCTTGAGGCCCGCAACCAGGAGCTGGTCAAGGCAAAAACCGCCGCGGACGTGGCCAACAAGGCCAAAAGCGAATTTCTGGCCAACATGAGCCATGAAATCCGCACTCCCATGAACGCCGTTATCGGGATGGCCTATCTTGCCCTCAAGACCGAACTTTCTCTCAAGCAGCGCACCTATGTGAGCAAAATTTACGCGGCGGCCAACACCCTGCTCGGCATCATCAACGACATTCTGGACTTTTCCAAAATAGAAGCGGGCCAGCTTGACATGGAGAACACCGAGTTCCGTCTGGACGACATCCTGGACAACATCTCGGCCCTTATCAGCCAGAAGGCCGACGAAAAGGGCATAGAGGTGCTTTTCGGCATTGATTCCAACGTGCCCGCCGCCATGGTGGGCGATCCGCTGCGCCTCGGCCAGGTGCTGACCAACTTGCTGAACAACTCCGTCAAATTCACCGAACAGGGCGAGATAATCGTCTCCTGCACCCTGGATGCCATGCTTGGCGACCGTGTGCGCCTGCGGTTCATGGTCAAGGACACCGGCATCGGCATGACGCCGGAACAGCAGAGCAAACTGTTTACCGCCTTTACGCAGGCGGACGGTTCCATCACCCGCAAGTTCGGCGGCACCGGGCTCGGCCTGACCATCACCAAAAGGCTGCTGGAACTGATGGACGGCTCCATCAACGTTCTCAGCGAGCAGGGCAGGGGAACCACCATCACCTTTACCGCCACCTTCGGCATGCCTGAAACCGAGGCAGATTCGGAGACCTCCCCCCAGCGGGGCGAAATGGCCCGCATTCTCGTGGTGGACGATAACGAACCCGCGCGCAAGATGCTGCAGGGCATACTGACCGGCATGCACTTCCGGGCGGACGCCGCGGGCTCGTCCTCCGAGGCGTTTGCCATGCTCTGGCAGGCGGATGCCGACGATCCCTACCGCATAGTGCTCATGGACTGGCGCATGCCGGTCATGGACGGCATCGAGGCAACCTACCGCCTGCGCACGGAACTGAACCTCACTCATGTGCCGCCTGTGTTCATCACCACGGCCATGGGCCGCTCAGAGGTACTCCAGCAGGCGGAAAAAGCCGGGGCCGTGGGCGTGCTGTACAAGCCCATCAACAAGTCCACGCTGTTCGACATTCTTATGGAAGCCCTGCACGGCAGGGTGCCCCAGTATGTGCCCGGCACCAGGCAAAAAAATCTGATCGCCCCCCGCACGCAGGTCAAACTGCCCGGCGTGTCCATTTTGCTGGTGGAGGACAACCCGATCAACCAGCAGGTGGCGGCCGAGCTTCTGGAAGACGCCGGCGCGATGGTCACCATTGCCGATAACGGCGTACAAGCCCTTGAGGCGGTCATGCATTCCCCGGACTCTCCTCCCTTTGATCTGGTGCTCATGGATCTGCAGATGCCTGAAATGGACGGCTATGACACAGCCTGCGAACTGCGCCGCCACAAGGAGTATGATGCCATGCCCATCGTGGCCATGACCGCGCACGCCATGGTGGACGAGCGGCAGAAATGCCTGGCCGTGGGCATGAACGACCACATCTCAAAACCCATTGAGGTGGACAAGTTCTTTGCTACCCTGGCCCGCTGGGTGCGCACCGCGGATCCCGCGCGGCCCGCCCGCGAGACGCACCGGCCCCCGGCCCCCGCCGACACGGACGGCGGCGCGCCGCCTGCCCCCCTCGCTTTACCCGCCGCGCCTCTCGAAGGATCGCGCCCCAGCGTGGCGGAAGGCAAGTTCAACCTTCCCGGTTTTGATACGGAGCAGGCTCTGGTGCGGCTAGGCAACAATAAACGCCTGTACACCAAGTTGCTGAAACAGTTTCTTACCTATTACAAGAATACCGAAAACGAATTCTGGGAAGCCCTTGATACAGGCCACCGGGATACGGCGAAACGCATAGCCCATACCCTGAAGGGGCTTGGCGGCTCCATAGGCGCAACGGCACTGGCCGGAGAAGCGGCCTATCTTGAGGCTTCCTTCTCGGGCGAAAGCGCTGAAGTCACCCGCAAGCTGGCGCACAACTGTTTCGCCCGCCTGCGCGAGGCACAGGAGACACTGCGGGAGGCATTCAGAGAGGAAGAAGAACGGGAGCGCGAATCCGCCGCGGCCGCCTCTCCCTCCCTTGCCCTTGACGACGTCAAGCGCAGGAACGCTTTGTTGCAGGAACTGATACGCTTTTTGCGCAGCGACGACGCCGAGGGAGGAGCCTTTCTTGCCGCCCATGAACGGGAATTGCGCTCCCTGATGTCCGGCGGAGAGTTTGCCGCCCTGCAGCGCCACGTCACCCGGTTTGAATTTGACAAAGCGCTTGCCCTGCTTTCCGGTATCACCGCCGCCTGATGCGCGGGCAGGCATATGATCCGCAAGAGGAGAAGACAGCCAGCATGGAACGTCCGCTTTTTACAGCTCAGGACAAGATGACCCTTCTTATTGTGGATGACGCGCCGGACAATCTGGCGCTGATCTCGAATCTGCTGGCCGGAATATTTCGCTGCCGGGTCGCCACCAGCGGTCCCAAGGCCCTGGAAATCGCCACCGGTCCTCAGCCTCCGGATCTTATCCTGCTGGATGTGGCAATGCCGGAAATGAACGGCTACGAAGTATGCCGCAAACTGAAAGAACACCCGCGCAGCAGGGATATTCCGGTCATCTTTCTTACCGCCATGGACGGCGAGGACGACGAGGCGGAAGGCTTCAGGGCGGGCGGCATAGACTATATCACAAAACCGGTGAGCAAGGCCGTGCTTATTGCAAGGGTGCACGCCCACCTGACCATCGCCCGCAGTAAAAACTATCTCGCCCATAAAAATGAGCTTCTGGAAACCATGGTGGCCGAGCGCACCAAGCAGCTCACCACCATGCAGGACGTGATTATTCTGGCCATGGCGTCGCTGGCCGAAGCGCGCGACAACGACACCAGCGCGCACGTGCAGCGTATCCAGCACTATGCGCGCGCCCTGGCCGTAGCCCTGCGCAGCAACCCCGACTACGCCTCCCGGATTTCCGACGAAACCGTGGAGCTTATCTATAAAACCAGCCCCCTGCACGATATCGGCAAAGTAGGGGTTCCTGATTCCATTTTATTCAAGGCCGGCAGACTTACTGTGGACGAGTTTGCGGAAATGAAGAAGCACTCCTCCTTCGGCGGCCAGACTCTTATGGAAGTCGAGCGCCAGCTTGTCGTTCCGGAGAGCTTCGTGCGCATGGCCCATGAAATTGCCATGTATCACCATGAACGGTGGGACGGCAGCGGTTACCCTCTGGGCCTTGCCGGCGAGAATATTCCCCTGAGCGCGCGCATTGTCGCCCTGGCGGACGCCTATGACGCCCTGACCCGCACCCGCATGTACAAATCTCCGTGCAGCCCGACAGAAGCCCGCGCCGCTGTTGAACGCGAACGCGGCAGGCAGTTCGACCCGGCGGTGGTGGATGCCTTTCTTGTGGCGGAAAACACCTTTTATGAAATCGCCGCCAGCTTCGTCGATGCGGCGGAGGGCACGGCGACGCATACTGACCCGCGGCAAAGGCTGCTCGCACAATAAGCCGGCCTTCAGGCCGGCATGTGTGGCCCCGAATGCCGCGCCGTATAAAAAAGGGAAGCTTCTAATACACCGCGAGGTCGATGTCGAGCTTGATATGCTGGCCGGGGTATTGGACGATGCTGCTGAACACGGCCGTCCCCGTGCTGTCGATGGCAATGCGGTTTGCCCTCACCACGGGGGCGCCATAGGGCAGTCCGAGATATTCGGCGACCTGTTCGTCCGCCCCCCTGACCGTGAGGATCTGCCGTGCGGTCACGATGGGGTGGTCCACATACTGCGACATGGACACAATAACGGGCTTGGTGGAAAACAGCTCCGGGTTTTTGCGGAAGATGCGCTCGTCAAAATAGATATGGTTGTAGCAGTAAGGCGCATCTTTGATATAGTGGACGCGGATCTGAAAACGATACTCAGGGGCAAAGGAACAGGGGTATTCGGGCAGTGTGGGGCAGGAAAAACGCACTTCCGAAACAAGCACTTTGACGGCATGTTCCTGCAGTTCCACCACGCTGACCAAAGGAGCCCATCCGCCCTGCAGGCTGAGCCATTTTTCCTTGTGAGACCTTACGAACGATCCCTTCCCCTGCTGGCTGTACACCAGCCCCTCTGATTCAAGAATCTGCAGAGCATGCCGGGTGGTCACCTTGGCGACCGCAAATTCCCTGGAAAGCTCCTCAATGCTGGGAAGCCGGTCATCCTGCTTCCACTCGTTGCTTTCGATGCGCGCCCGCAATATCGCGGCGACCTGCCGGTAGAGAGAAATACCTTTCTGGCGGGCTATTTCTTCACCCACTTCCGTTCCCCTTGTTGAAGGTATCAGGCATGCCCTCTGCAAGGGGACATGAGGAACGGTCGAAAAGAGAGCCGGCTCCTCTCGCCTGCGTGTGGAGTACGTCCTGTATCCCATTTCAACAGGGAAGGAAAGGTACCCGGCTGACGCGTTCAGGGCAGGCCCGCCGCCCCGGCGCATGCCGGGGCGGCGGAGTGCTATGCCACTATCTTTTTCTCTCTCATCTCCGCAATCTCCTGCCCCGTATAGCCCGCCTCCTTCAGAATGGCGTCGGTATGTTCCCCGAGCATGGGGGGCGGGGCAAGCACGGTGCAGGGCGTCTTGCTGAACTCCCACGGGGGCGAGACCTGCCCGCCGATGGTCCCCAGAGCGGGGTGCTCCACGGTCTTGAACAGACCCAGGGCCTTGCTCTGCGGATCCTCATTCATAAATTCCGCAAGAGTGTTCACCTTGGCTATGGGCACGTCACACTCCTTGAACCGCCGCAGCCAGAAGGCGGTGGGCTCTTTTGCGGTGATCTCCTGCACCTCCTGCTCAAGGCGCAGCACATTGGTCTTGCGCCAGGCGGAATCCGAGAATTCCGGATGCGTCACCCATTCGGGCTTGCCGACAGCCTTGCAGAAGCTGGCCCACTGCCTGCCCGGGCTCACGGTGATAAAGTAGCCGTCGGCCGTCTTGTACGCCTGGGAAGGGGCGATAAAATCCGACCGCGTGTCCAGGCCCCTGGGCGGCAACGTTCCGTCCATAGCGTATTTTGAATAGAAATTGCAGAGAATGGCGGCTGCGGAATGCAGCAGACTGCCCTTGACCTGCTGCCCTTCGCCGGTGCGCTCCCGGTGGAAAAGCGCGGCCAGGATGCCGATGGCCATGACGAACCCCGTCCCCAGATCCACCACCTGGGGCTGGACCTTTCGGGGAGTGCCGTCAACGCCGGACTGAAGATCGACCATGCCGGTGAGGGCCTGCACGATCAGCTCGTACCCCGGGTTCTGTTTGTACGGGCCGGTATCGCCAAAGGCGGTCATGGACGCGTAGATGATGCGGGGGTTCAGCGACGCTACTTTTTCGTAGCCCAGGCCCAGTCTGTCCATAACGCCGGGCCGGAAGTTCTCAATCAGCACGTCGGCCTTGGCCGCGAGCTTCAAAATGGCTTCTACCCCCTGCGGCTCCTTGAGGGAGACCGCTATGGATTTTTTATTTCTGTTGACGCTCTGGAAAAAGGCCGTCTGGTCACGCTGAAACGGAGGGCCCATTTGCCGCGTGCTGTCGCCTCCCTTGATATTTTCCACCTTAATGACATCGGCGCCGAGATCCCCCAGCATGCTGCCGGCAACAGGCCCGGACAGGACGTGAGAGAAATCCAACACTCTGATTCCTTCCAACGCTCGTCTGCTCATTGCTATATTCCTTCAAAGGTAAAAAGTGTCAGTAGAGTGTGTTCTTCCGGGCAGCCCTGCGTAAGACGCGCGCGGGCCGCGCAGTAACCGGAGTGCAGGCCCACTTCCTTAGGTGCCGGCTAAGTCGACCCGAAACCCTCCATACATACTGTTATTCTATTTATAGAATGATAGGGCATCTCGTGTCAATACCTCCCGGGTTTTTCCCCGGAATTTTTATACGACGTAAGCATGCCGGTAAAGCCGCCTAGTAACATCTCAGTGAAAAACAAGAGAAAATACTATAAAGCTGTGTTGTTAAGAATCAAATAGGACTTGACAGGAGACATAATTTTAGCAATACAAAAACCAAAGGCAAACATCCTATTTATAGGATAATGGAATAATGATTGCGGAAAAGAGGATCCTGCCGGCTGCCTCTGCACCCCGCTGCACCGGCCCATGCAACCCCGCCCGGCGGATGTCGAAAACGGAGGAGAAAGATATATGCGGCAAGACGTGCGCCACGGTTTGTCTCTCTCCTTCCCCAGGCGTCACCATTGCCGGGGTCTGTCCCCTTGCAACCATGCAAATGCAACAAGGCCCCCCGCGAATGAGGGGCACAAAGTTTCCATATCCACGCATATCACTTTCAGGACAATAGAATAATGCAATAATCAATCATAACAGAGAGCCGGCCGGCGGCCGTGCCGTAGGGACAAACCGAAATTTTGGCGGCAGTCTGTTCTCTCTGGGCATGACCAACCATGTGACGAGGAATATATGAGTAGAAGCGCTGCATTCAAGTGGGGGCTCTCGTTTCTCTTCCCCCTGATCGCCGTCTTTCTGGCCCAGTATTCACCCGCTCTGCAACCCAAAGCGGTAACCTTTTTCGCCCTGACGATCTTCATAGCTTCCATTTGGGCTTTTGACCTGCTGCCCGCAACGGTGGCCTCCATCGGCCTGTGCGTGCTGTATATCCTGCTGGGCGTCGCAACGCCGAAGGATATATTCTCCTCATGGGGCAGCACCGTGCCCTGGATTACCGTGGGCGGTCTCATTTTCGCGGCAGTCGTACATCATTCGGGCCTTGCCAGGCGCATTGCCCTGCGCTGCATCCTGCTGGTGGGGTGCTCCATGACGCGCTTGTTCTGCGGGCTAGCGCTGTCAGGTTTCATCCTCTCTTTTCTGATTCCGTCCATCACGGCCCGCGTGGTCATTTATACCGCCATCGGCGTGGCCTTCTGCCAGTCCCTGGAGTTGGATCGAACCTCACGCGCCGCTTCGGCCATTATCCTCATGTGCTATGCCGCGGGGGGGCACTTCTGCCAGGCCATCTACACGGCGACCAACGTCAGCCTGATCATGGTGGCCCACCTGCAAAAAGGGGGTTTTCCGCTCACCTTCTTCGATTTTTTCAAGCACAACATTTTGATCTCCATTCCCTACGGCATTCTCAGCATTGTCATGGCCCGCATGCTCATGGGCCACCAGGAGAACCTGCGCAAGGAAGTGCTGCACGATATCGTCAAGGCCCGCCTTGCCGAACTCGGCCCCATGACCTTCACCGAAATAAAGGCTCTGCTCCTGCTGGTAACAGGGATGACCATCTTTGCCACGGAACACCTCCACAAGCTGCCGGGGGCCTATATATTCCTGGCCACGGCCCTGTTAAGCTTCGCACCCGGCGTCAACCTGCTGGATGAAAAAGGGTTCAGCAAGCTCAACTTCAGCGTGATTATCTTCATCGCCTGCTGCATGGGCATCGCCTCGGCAGCGCAATCCTCCGGGGCCGATACCTGGATTGTGGCCCAACTGCTGCCCATCGTGTCCGGCGGTTCCGGCATGTTCATCACCTTGTGCTCGTATCTGTTCGGCGTGGTCGTCAACTTCATTCTCACGCCCGTGGCCGCCGTATCGTCAATGGACATTCCCCTGATTGAACTGGCGGCCAAAGTGGGCGTCAAGGCGCCGGGCATCCTCTATGCGTATATGTACGGACTGGATCAATATATCTTCCCGTACGAGTACGCGCCCTTACTCTACCTTTTCACAAGCGGATACATCACCCTGCGGCACGTCATGGGCTACCTTGCCGTGCGCATCGTGATCGTCGGCGCGTTGCTGGCGGCCGCCTATCCGCTGTGGTCCCTCATGGGAGCGGTGTAGCCCGTTCCCGGATCCTTTTTATCAGCAAAGGAGGTGCACCATACGTGACAAGCGCAGCAAACAGGGCTCCGTCATAACCGCCGGGATCCTCCTGTCCGCTCCCGGCGCTTGAGGAGGCTGACCGCTCCAGGCAAAACATCAGGCAGTACTTACGGGCTGCCGACAGGGCAGGAACAACAGCCCGGCCTCGCCTTCCTTACTCGGATACGGGAAGACGGGGCCGGGTCTGCGTGTATGCCCGTAAGAGCCGAAGCAACAGGTATCAGAGCCGTATGCCGTGCTCCCGCGCTTCGGCCTCCACCGTTGCGGCCAGCGCTTCCGCGTTGTTCACCGCTGCCGCGCCCCGGATAAAGGCGGCGACAGCGCCGGCCTCCTCCTTCTCACCCCTGGCCAGATGCACGGAGAAAAACCGGGCATAGGATTCCAGCGCGGGCGCGATGACCGTCAGATGCCGGGCCAGCCGCTCGGCCCGTCCAAGGCGGTTGCACGCCAGCGCCAGAGAAATCCCCAGGTCCACAAAAGACGCCTCCTTGCCGAACCGGTGCCAGTTCATGGCCATAATCACCTCGGCCCGTTCGGGCCTGCCTTCCCGCAGAGCCTCGCCCATGAGCAGCAGCACCTGCTTCAGGGAAAGCCGGCTGACAGCGGCATAGCGTACCGGGCAATACTGCTGCGGGACGCCGCTTTGCAGCATTGCCTCCACCTTTGGGGCGTGACGGGCGATGGCGGTTTCCCGCCGCGTTTGCATTCGGGCCTGGGTGTAGAAGGCCTCCAACTCCCTGGGATTGACGTCTAAGATGGCGTCGCCGCGCCGGATCTTGTCCTCGTAATCCTGCTGGGAACGCCAGGGGTAGTGGTTGATCTGCGCCCTGGACAGGGCAAGGGGAGCGCTTGCGCCCACCACCGGCTGCCGGTCCGGGTTCACGCCGTACCACCCTTCCCGGTACTGAAAGTGGTGCGGGCACATGGGCATGATTACATGTTCCGGCCGCACGATGCTCTTGGTGGTCACGGCGGCTTCCAGGCGTTCCGTATACTTTTGGATAACCAGCCCCTGCGGCCTGCCGAGGTGGCCTGAAGAACCGAAGGCCGCCACGTTGACGGCTACCCCCCCGTACTCTCCATAATCCAGAAGAAAGCCGCGGGCGTCATCGGTATCCTTAAGCAGCAGAAACTCGTCCAGATCGTAGAACGCCAGCCAGCGGAACTGCGGCCCGTGATGCTTCAGACAGTGATTGTAGGCCGTAAGCTGCAACCCCCGGCCGGGAATGGTGTAGGTATCCACAATACCGGCCTCATAAAAGTCGGCCAGGGTATCACGCACCGGAACAGCGCTGCCATTGTCATAAACAATGACTTTTTCGAAACCCAGGAGGTGATGATACGCCACCCACTCCCGCAAAAAGGGGGTTTCGTCCTTGGCTATGGCGCATAGGCCGAGGAAAAACGGGCCGTCTTCATTCATGGCAGCTCCCTGTGGGCGAAGTATCGCCCACGGCCCTGCATACCCCCTTGTCATTCCAAAAAGCAACAGGCCCCGCCACGCGCCCACCCCTTACCTCGGCAGCGGCTTCCAAGGTCGCGCATGCAGATACGCCCGCACCCGCAATTCACTCCACAACAGATCCCTTCCACATAAGGCCCGCCCCGGAGTTCTTCCTTCCCGCACTCCGCGCTTGTCTTGGCTGAATTTAGGATATACTGTGCGCCCGGTACCGCATTCCGAACGTTTTTTCAGAACAAAGGTTGGAACACGCCATGCGCACACGCGGCAGCGCCCTCCCGTCCCGGGAGCCGGGCGCTTTTCTGCGGCCCGAGGGCAGGGGCATGCTCTTCGCTCTGCTGGCCACCGTTGTCTGGTCGGGCAACTTCGTCATCTGCCGCGGCATGGTCGATATGATCCCGCCCGCCACCCTGGCGCTGTGCCGCTGGATGATCGCGCTCTGCGCCCTGCTGCCCTTTGCCCTGCCCCGCCTGAAAGAAGACCTGCCCCACCTGAAGCGGCACTGGCGGTACTACGCCGTCACCTCCGCCATCGGCATCGCCTTTTTCAACACGGCCATCTATACCGCCGGGCATACCGTGGGAACCCTGAACATGTCCCTCATCGCCACCACCTCGCCCCTCTTCACCCTTGTCCTGGCGCGTATATTTCTGGGTGAACCGATCACCCGCGCCCGCCTGGCCGGCATCGTCGTCGTGGTTACCGGCGTGATCCTGCTCATCTGCCGGGGCAAACTCTCCCTGCTCCTGGATCTGCACTTCCAGTCCGGCGACCTGCTCATGCTCGCCGCCGCCCTGGCCTTTGCCGTCTACACGCTGCAAGTGCGCAAAAAACCCGACGGCTGCGGACAAAGCACCTACCTCGCCGCCACCTTCGGCCTCGGCGCCCTGATGCTGGCCCCCGTTTCCTTCAGCGAACTCTTCTCCGGCCAGGTGGCCCACTTTACTCCCGCCACCCTCGGAGCCCTCGCCTACGTGGGCCTCGGCGCATCCCTCTTCGCCTTCTGGTGCTGGAGCAAGGCGGTCGCCGCCATCGGCCCCTCCAAAGCCTCCATCATCTACTATTCCCTCCCCCTTTTCAGCGGCATCGGCGCCGTCATCTTCCTCGGCGAACCCATCCTCTGGGTCCACTGCGTCAGCGGCGCCCTCATCCTCGGCGGACTCGCCCTGGCCACCAAAGAACGCCGGTAGGGCGAGCGGATGCCGGGGAGGAATGCCTCCGGCGGGCAGGGCTCTGCCCTGCACCCGGCAAGGGGGTCACCCCCTTGCATCCCCTTCCCCCTCACGCGCTCGGCACGCCCCGGGGGTTTGGGGGCGTGGCCCCCAACGGCGAGTCTGCACAATGATATCGGGAAAAATAAGAATTTTTTCCGATATCATTGTGCAAGCGCTCCCCTTCGCCACCGGACAGTCCTCATCATCCTGCCTTTCCTCTTCCTCCTCTTCACCTCCCCGGCTCCCGAGCCCTGCCCCTGGCGGATTGCCAGCACACCGCCTTTCCGCTATTTTCTCATAACAAGCACGAGGAAACGCACCATGCCCCCAGCCGCCATCCTCCCTCCCCCCGGACAGCACCACACCGAACACCCGCCCAGCGGGCCGCGCATCCTCTTTTTCAGCGGGGGAACAGCCCTGCGCGACACCGCCCACGAACTCACTCACCACACTCACAACTCCATACACCTCATCACTCCCTTTGATTCGGGCGGCAGCTCCGCCACCCTGCGCCGCGCCTTTTCCATGCCGGCCGTGGGCGACCTGCGCGCCCGCATTATGGCGCTCGCCGACGATCATGTGCACGGCAACCGGGAAATTTACACCCTCTTCGCCTACCGCCTGCCCAAGGACGACTCTCCCCGCGCGCTGAAAGCAGAAATGGTGCGTCTGGTACGCGGCAAGCACCCCCTCCTGCGCCAGATCCCCCCGCCCATGAACGGCATCATCCAGGATCACCTGACCTGGTTCGCCCTGCACATGCCGGAAGAGTTCCCCCTGGGCGGCGCCAACGTGGGGAACATGATCCTCACCGCCGGCTACCTCGTCCACCGCCGCAGACTCAACCCGGTCATCGCCCTCTTTTCCAGCATGGTGCGCGCGCGCGGCATCGTGCGCCCGGTAACCTCGGTTCCCGCCCACCTGGCCGTGCGCCTGGCCTCGGGCGAGATTATCGTGGGCCAGCGTAACTTCACCGGCAAAGAGGCCACGGCGATCACCTCGCCCATACGCGACATCTGGCTGACCGCCTCGGAAGATTCCGCCGAGCCGCTGCAGGTGGCCATCCACCCGAGCACGGCCAAACTGATCAGCCTTGCGGAATGTATTTGTTATCCGGTAGGAAGCTTCTACTCCAGCGTGGTGGCAAATCTGCTGCCCGCAGGGGTGGGACGCTCTGTTGCGGAAAACCCCTGCCCCAAAATCTTTGTGCCCAACCTCGGGAGAGATCCCGAACTGGCGCAGCATACCGTGGAAACACAGGTGCGCCAGCTCCTGCGGCCGCTTCTGGCTGACGCGCCGGGCAAAAAACCGGCCGACATGCTTTCGGCCGTGCTGGTGGACGCGGCAAATGGAGCATATTCCGGAGGCGTTCCCGCCGCGTGGCTGCGGGAGCAAGGAATTTCCCTCATCCACGCCCCCCTGGTCTCCCCCACCAGCGCCCCTCTGGCCGATTCCCGCCTGCTGGCCGCCGCCCTGCTGCAATGCGCCAGCCCCGCATAGCAACGGACTTTCCCTGACTGTGAAGATACCGTAGCGCGACGATCCTATCTTTGTCCGCAGCCCTGCTAACAATAGCGAAGATGGCGACGGCTGACTTTCTATTTCATGTAAACTATTTCATATAGAGTACAGAACAGTTTTCACGCTGACCGCCAAAACAGCGAGAAGAAACTGGACTTTATCTATATTTTGGGCATATAAAAAATTGACGCTTTTTTACGAACAGTCTATTCCTTGCATTTTAATCTTCTATATACGGATATCTCTTAGTGGGGAAAAGCAATCAGCAGCTTCTATCAAATCCCAACTCTCATGGGGGTTGATTCCGAGAACCAAAAATGTTCAGCTGTTACAGGTTCGGTATTCTACTGAAACCTCCCCTGACACATATTTTGGAAAACTTGCTATAAGAAGGAGGGAACTTCGTACGTTTGCATCTTGTTTACAGTATCGAATAATTCATTGATCTCTCAGCCATTTTGAACACAGGAGCGCCCATGCAAAAGGAAAAAACCAAGCCAGGTGGCAGATGGGGAGTAGCCCTTGTCACCTTTGTATGCGGCATGGCAGCCATGGTGGGCATTGGGCTGGCATTCAAAGGTACGGATCAGGCGGCGTTTTGCGCCAACTGCCACGTAATGGCGGAAGCTGCCTGGACCCACAAAAACAGCATCCATGCGAAACTGGACTGTAACGAATGCCATACCCCCTACAACATTGTAGAGAAAATGCCCTTTAAGACGGCCATCGGGTTGCATGACATCTACGCCAACTCGTTTACCGACGTGGCCAACGTCATCCATGCCCAAAAAGACACCAAGAACGTTGTCCAGGCAAACTGTCGTCGCTGCCACACCGCCACGACCATGAACGTTGCCATGGATGTAAAGCCGTACTGCACCGACTGTCACCGTGCCGTACCGCATAATACCAAACTTCCCATTGACAGAAGGAAGGCTGCCGATGTCTAAGCGTCTGTTCTCCCTCGCTGTTATGGCCTTGTGCGGGGCTTTCGCCCTTGCCGGCTGTTCCGGAGATGTTTCGGAACCCACGGTTCCTACATACAAAACCAAACTTGGCAAAGACGAACTGCGCAACTCGGAATACGGCAAGGAATTCCCCCAGCAGTACGAGCTGTTCCTGCGCAACAACCAGGCCAACGAAGTGGAAGCGATGAAGACCATGACCATGTTCAAGGGCTCCATTCCTTTCCACAAAAACGACAATGTGCATGCCCTGCCCGTGGGCTATCCCCAGGCTTCCCAGCCTTACCTGAAGAACCTCTGGCTCGGCTACCCGTTCTCCTTCGAATACAACGAGGCGCGCGGCCATACCTACGCCATCGAGGACATTCTGCACATCGACCGTATCAACCGGTACGGCGAACAGGCGGGCCTGCCCGCCACCTGCTGGAACTGCAAAACGGCCAAGATTCCCTCCTGGGTTGAAAAGTACGGCGACGAGAAGTTCTGGTCCATGAACTTCAACGAGTTCCGTACCGCCGATCAGATCAGCATGAAGGACAACACCATCGGCTGCGCCAACTGTCACGAGCCGCAAACCATGAAGCTGGTCATCACCAGCATTCCGCTGCGCGCTGCCCTGCAAGCCCAGGGCAAGGATCCGGACAAGCTCAGCCGTAACGAAATGCGCGGCCTGGTCTGCGGCCAGTGCCACGTGGAATACTACTTCATGGAAAAGGACTACGGCCCCAACAAGAAGCCCAAGTTCCCCTGGGATAACGGCGACTGGGTGACCGGCAAAGATCCCGAGAATATCTACAACTACTACAACGACAAGGGTCCGCGCACCGACACCGGCAAGGCGACCCAGTTTGCCGACTGGGTACACCCGGTATCCAAGACCAAGATGCTCAAGGCCCAGCATCCTGAATACGAAATGTGGATCAACGGCCCCCACGGCGCTGCCGGCGTTACCTGCGCCGACTGTCACATGCCTTACGTGCGCATGGACGGCAAGAAGAAGGTCTCCAGCCACCAGTGGACCTCTCCGCTGCGTAACCCGGACTTCATCGACACCGCCTGCCGCCAGTGCCATTCGGACAAGACCACTGACTATCTGCGCGGACGCGTGGAAGCCACCCAGAAGAAGACCTACCAGCAGTTGCTTACCGCTCAGGAGCTTTCGGTCAAGTCCCACGAGGCCGTCCGCCGCGCTTCCGAGTGGACGGGCGAAAAGTCCGCCGACTATGACAAGCTGATGGCCGAAGCCCGCGAATGGAACAGAAAGTCGCAGTTCTTCTGGGATTATGTTTCCGCGGAAAACAGCGTGGGCTTCCATAACCCCGTGAAGGCCCTGGACACCCTGGCCCTTTCCCAGCAGTACAGCGAAAAGGCCATCAACGCGGCCGCAGCCGCCACCAACTACGGTATCTCCAAGGATATCGCCGGCGATATCAAGCAAATCGTGCCGCCTCTTCTGGAGTGGTCGCGCGAAATGCAGATGGATCCGGAAAAGGTCGCGAATACCAACGTCTGGACCAAATACTTGAAGCCCCTGCCCAAGGCTCCGCTTATGTGGAAGCTGCAGGACAAAATCACGCCTCCGGCCCAGGGAGCGGCTGCTCCTGCCCCGGCGGGAACCCCGGTTTCCATGGCCCCTGCGGCTCAATAGCCTGAAAAGCCGCATGTCTGCGCGGCACGCCTGAACAGCGCCCCGGCCGCACGTTGGCCGGGGCGCTGCCTTTTGCAGCCTCTGGAACACGTCTTACCTCTGCATCCATGGCTGCCTGGAAAAGAAATTTTTGCTTTGCGTTATTTTATGATGCAAAATAACGCCTTTTACGGTATTATTCGCGCCACAGAGTCATTTTGGCGTAAAGGCCGAATTTCGGGCGTACGCGGCCGCTCGCCCGGCGCCCGTCGAATATGCAACACGCATCACAGCCAATCGTGCAAGGAGAAGCAAATGGCTAATAAAATGAAGACGATGGACGGCAACACCGCTGCCGCGTACATCGCCTACGCCCTTAGTGATAACGCGGCCATCTACCCTATCACTCCTTCGTCCAACATGGGGGAAGAAGCCGAAGAATGGGCGGCCCAGGGCAAAAAGAATATTTTCGACCAAACCGTGCAGGTACGCCAGCTTCAGTCTGAAGCGGGCGCGGCCGGCGCGGTGCACGGTTCGCTGGCGGCGGGGGCGCTTACCTCCACCTTTACCGCCTCGCAGGGTCTTTTGCTCATGATTCCCAACATGTACAAGATCTCCGGCGAGCTTCTGCCCGGCGTGTTCCACGTTTCCGCCCGCGCCATTGCCGCGCACGCCCTTTCCATTTTCGGCGACCACCAGGACGTTATGGCCGCGCGCCAGACCGGCTTCGCCTTCCTGGCTTCCTCTTCGGTGCAGGAAGTGATGGATCTGGCCCTGGTCGCCCACCTGGCCGCCATTGAAAGCAGCGTGCCGTTCTGTCACTTCTTCGACGGCTTCCGCACCTCGCACGAAGTGCAGAAGATCGCCGTCACCGACTACGAAGACATCAAAAAGCTCGTCAACTGGGAAAAGATTGAAGAATTCCGCGCGAACGGCATGCATCCGGAACACCCGGAACTGCGCGGCACGGCCCAGAACCCCGACATTTACTTCCAGAACCGCGAAGCCGCCAACGCCTACTACGACGCCCTGCCCGGCATCGTACTCCAGCAGATGAAAAAGGTGGGCGAGACCACCGGCCGCAAATACAAGCTCTTTGACTACGTGGGCCACCCCCAGGCCACCCGCGTGGTCGTGGCCATGGGCAGCGCCTGTGAAACCATTCAGGAAGTGGTGGAATACCTCACCGCCAAGGGCGAAAAGGTGGGCCTGGTCAAGGTGCGCCTGTTCCGTCCCTTCTCGGTCGAGCATATGCTGCGCGTCATCCCGGCCACTGCCGAGACAATCTGCGTGCTGGACCGCACCAAGGAAGTCGGCAGCGTCGGCGAGCCCCTGTATCTGGATGTCTGTACCGCCTTCTTCGAGCAGGGGCAGATGCCCACCATCGTGGGCGGCCGCTACGGCCTCGGCTCCAAGGACTTCACCCCGGCCATGGCCAAGGCCGTGTTCGACAACATGCTGGGCAACACGCCCAAGAACCACTTCACCGTGGGCATTGAAGACGACGTAACCTACACGTCTCTGGATCTGGAAGCCCATATCGTCACCGTTCCCGAAGGCACCGTGGAATGCAAGTTCTACGGCCTCGGCGCCGACGGCACCGTGGGCGCCAACAAGCAGGCCATCAAGATCATCGGCGACAACACCGACCTGTACGCCCAGGGCTACTTCGCCTATGATTCCAAGAAGTCCGGCGGCTTCACCGTGTCGCACCTGCGCTTCGGCAAAACACCCATCACCTCCACCTACCTGATCACCCAGGCCGACTACGTGGCCTGCCACAAGTCCGCCTATGTGCACCAGTACGACATTCTGGAAGGCATCAAAGAGGGGGGTGTCTTTGTGCTGAACTCGCACTGGACCCTCAAGGACATGGAGAAAGAGCTGCCCGCCGCCATGCGCCGCACCATTGCCGAGAAGAAACTCAAATTCTACAACGTGGACGCGGTCAAGCTGGCTTCCGACGTGGGCCTCGGCGGCCGCATCAACATGATCATGCAGACCGCCTTCTTCAAGCTGGCCAACGTGCTGCCCTTTGAGCAGGCTGTGGCCCTTTTGAAGGACTCCATCAAAAAGTCCTACGGCAGCAAGGGCGACAAGATCGTCAAAATGAACATCGACGCCGTGGACAAGGCCATAAGCGCCCTGAAGGAAGTGAAGTATCCCAATACCTGGCTGGACGCCAGAGACGAAGCCGTCCAGTGCTGCGGCCATGCCTCCGACGCGGGCTGCGCCTGCGATTCCGAGCCGGAATACATCACCAACGTGGTGCGTCCCATCCTGGCCCAGAAGGGTGACAACCTGCCGGTGTCCTCCTTTTCGCCCAACGGCGTCGTGCCTCTGGGCACCTCCGCGTTCGAAAAGCGCGGGGTGGCCATCAACGTGCCCCGCTGGATTCCGGAAAACTGCATCCAGTGCAACCAGTGTTCCTTTGTCTGCCCGCACGCCGCCATCCGCCCCTACCTTGCCACCAAGGAAGAACTGGCCGGCGCGCCCAAGTCCTTTGTGACCATTGAGGCCAAGGGCAAGGCCTTCGCCGGTCTTGCCTACCGTATGCAGGTCTATGCCGAGGACTGCCAGGGCTGCGGCTCCTGTGCGGACACCTGCCCGGCCAAGACCAAGGCCCTGGAAATGCATCCTATCGAGCAGGAACTGCCCGATCAGGTGCCCAACCTCGCCTTTGCCCAGGAACACGTCTCCATCAAGGACGACCTGACGCCCCGCGACACCCTCATGGGCTCGCAGTACCAGCAGCCCCTGCTGGAGTTCTCCGGCGCCTGCGCCGGCTGCGGTGAAACCCCGTATATCAAGCTCATCACCCAGATGTTCGGCGAGCGCATGGTCATCGCCAACGCCACGGGCTGCACCTCCATCTGGGGCGCGTCCGCTCCCACGGTTCCCTACTGCACCAACAAGGACGGTTTTGGCCCGGCCTGGGGCAACTCCCTCTTTGAAGACGCGGCGGAATTCGGCTACGGCATCAACATGGCCTATTCCCAACGCCGGGCAAAACTGTATGATACCGTGCAGACCGCCCTCAAGGGCACGCTGCCCGCGGAACTGAAAGCCGCGCTGCAAAGCTGGGCCGACAACAAGGACGACGGGGAGCTTTCCCAGAAGCTCGGCGACGAAGCCCTGAGCCTGCTCGATCAGGACGCCGCGGACAACAACCCCGCCCTCTTTGAGGTTGCCCACATGGCCGACATGTTCACCAAAAAGTCGGTCTGGGTGTTCGGCGGCGACGGCTGGGCCTATGACATCGGCTACGGCGGCCTCGACCACGTCCTGGCTTCAGGCGAAGACATCAACGTCCTGGTACTGGACACGGAAGTATACTCCAACACCGGCGGCCAGGCCTCCAAGGCCACCCCGCTGGGTTCCATCGCCAAGTTCGCCGCCTCCGGCAAAAAGGTGGCCAAAAAAGATCTGGGCCGCATGGCCATGAGCTACGGGTACGTGTACGTAGCCTCGGTAGCTATGGGCGCCAACAAGAACCAGGTCATCAAAGCCCTTAAGGAAGCCGAAAGCCACAAGGGCCCCTCGCTGATCATCGCATACGCCCCCTGCATCAACCAGGGCATTCGCAAGGGCATGGGCAAGAGCATGGAAGAGTCCAAGCTGGCGGTCGATTCCGGCTACTGGCCCCTGTACCGCTACAACCCCGCCCTGGCCGCCGAAGGCAAGAACCCGCTGGTGCTGGAATCCAAGGCTCCTGACGGCACTATCCAGACCTTCCTCTCCGGCGAAAACCGCTACGCCCAGCTTGAAAAGAGCAACCCGGCGGAAAGCGCCCGCCTGCGCGGCCTGCTGGAAAAGGAATACGCCGAGCGGTACGCCTACCTGAAGCAACTGGCGGATCTGCCTGCCGTGAGCGTGGAAGCCCCCGCAGCGGCTCTGGCAGCCGCCAAGCCCGCCGTCACCGACGCCTGTGAACTGACCGACACAGCCGAGCACGCCACCCGCAAGGGCGGAGACGCCTGCGACGACGGCCGCGCGGCCCCCGGTGTCAAGAAAGGCAAAAAGAAGTAAGACGGAAAGGCATTGGAGGGGCGTTGCCCCTCCAAACCTCCCCACAAGGGGGCAGTGGCCCCCTTGACCCGCAATTAGAGAAATCCCCCTGCGGCAAAAGCTGCCGCAGAGGGATTTCTCTTGCGCAGGCATATAGCAAATTAACTTTGAGATGGTCCGCTTGAGTCTGCCTTACAAAATGGGATTTCCAAAGGGAGTCCGCTCCCTTTGGCCGCCGGAGGCAATTCGGCTCTTGGGGAATTTCAAAATTCCTCTACTCCAGGGGCTGTTTCCAAATAAGAGATTTCGCGCCAAAGACAAGGAAAGCGGCCCTTTTTACGAAGGGAGTGTACTCTTATCGTACTCAACAGGAGAAAAAAGGGCCGTTTGACGCTGTATTTGGGCGAAAGATTTATTTAGAAACAGCCCCTGGTGCTTTTAGGGCATTGCATGTGGCGGGGAGTTCTTCCCGTGTAATGCCATGTTTTTTATACTGTTTTGTTTTTGCAGAAAGTATACTAGAATAACTGTCAGTTAGTTTGTTACATCAATAATCACCTTACGCCGCCTCTCTTCTACAGTGCGGCGTTCTGTTGCAAAGGAGCGCTCATGGCCGCATCTTCCGATTTCACCTGGAAATTTCACCGCATCGGCGGCCTGGATCAGGTCACCCTGCGCAGTGCCGCAGAATTGTGCCATATTGGCGAGCTGGATCCCAAACTGTGGGGCGCCCTGAGTTGCCCTGCGTCAGGGCTGGAGTTCGATCAGCGGACGTTGAGCCTTATTGACGCCGACGGGGACGGGCGCATCCGCATCCAGGAAGTGACGGAGGCGGTTGAGTGGGCCTGCGCGCGCCTGGCCGACCCCGCCGTTATGGTAGACCCGCCCGAAGCCCTGCCCCTTGCCCATATCAGCTCCGATACGGAAGAAGGCCGCCGTCTTGCTGCCTCTGCCCGGGCCATTCTGGAAAACATCGGCAAAGGCGAAGCGGAGGAAATAACCCGGGAAGACGTGGAAAAAGCCGCGGAACAGGCGGCGCAGAATCTTCTCAACGGCGACGGCGTGGTGCCTTTGCACCCGGACCTGGATTCTGACATGCAGCAGTTCATTCAGGACGCCCTGGCCGTCACCGGCGGGGTAGAGGACGCCGGAGGGGAGACGGGCATCAACCGCCCTATTGCCGAGGCGTTTGTGCGCACGCTGGAAGCATGGCGAGGCTGGAAAACCTCCGTGACCGAAGCCGCCGGTCCTCTAAACGCGGATACCGAAGCCGCCTGGGAACTGGTGCAGGAACTCAAGGGCAAAATTGACGATTACTTTCTGCGCTGCGATCTTGCGGACTTTGCCCCGCACTCCACGGATGCGCTCGCGGCGGAGGAAAAAACCGCCCTGCCTGCGGAAAAGGGCCTGCTGGACGCCCATACCTTGGAAGACCTTCCCCTTGCCCGCGTGGAGGCCGGACGTCCCCTGCAACTTGCTTCGGGCCTTAACCCGGCCTGGCGCGAGCGCATGGAGCGTTTCTTCCACCTGGTCCGCCCTCTGCTGGCCCAGCCCGGCACACTGACCCGGGAAGACTGGCTTGCGGTGCTTAACGGTTTTGCCTCCCATGAAGCGGCCCTGGCCCTCAAGCCCGCGCCCGAAGCGGCGGAGGTGAGCGTTGCCCCCACCGGCTCGCCGGACGATCTGGGCCTGGACCGGGTAAATGCGCTGCTCTCCGGCGATCTGCCCGCCCGGTTTGCCGAACTGGCGGAACAGGACGCCTCCGCCTTGACCGACGCCGCGGGCGTGGCCGCCGTGGAGCGGCTGGTGCTGTACCACCGGCACCTGCACCGCCTGTTGATGAACTTTGTTTCCTTTTATGACTTCTATTCCCTGCGCCGCAACGCCACCTTTCAGGCAGGCACGCTGTTTCTGGACGGGCGCAGTTGCCGCCTGTGCCTGCCGGTTGCCGATCTGGCGAAGCACTCCACCCTCGCGGTGTTCAGCCAGCTGTACCTGATATACTGCGAATGCCGGCGTCCCGGAAAAGAAGGCGCGGACGACGAAACCATGACTATCGTGGCCGCCATGACCGCCGGGGACTCGGATCTTCTGCTCGACGGGAGAAACGGGGTTTTTGTAGACAGCATGGGCAACTCCTGGGATGCCACGCTGGTCAAGATCGTCAGCAATCCCATCAGCCTGCGCCAGGCCCTGTGGGAGCCCTACAAACGCCTGGGCCGCATGATTACGGAACAGATAGCCAAGTTCGCCAGCGCCAAGCAGGCAGCCCAGACGGCAAGCATGGGGCAAAAAATGCAGGCGGCTGCCACGAGCGCGCCCGCCCCGGCCGGGGCGGGCGCGCCCCCGGCAGCCGGGTTCGACATCGGCAAGAACGTGGGGATTCTCGCCGCCGTCGGCCTTGCTCTGGGGGCTCTGGGCACCGCCGTGGCCAGCATTGCCAACGCGCTGTTCTCCCTGGCCTGGTGGCAGTTCCCCCTGCTTATTATCGGTCTTTTCCTCGTCATCTCCGGGCCGTCGCTGACGCTGGCCTGGCTGAAGCTGCGCAAACGCACCCTGGGGCCGCTGCTGGACGCCTCCGGCTGGGCGGTCAACAGCCGCATTCCGGTCAACCTTACCATGGGGGGAAAACTGACGGACACCGCCGTGCTCCCGCCCAATTCGAGCCGCAGCTTCCGGGATCCCCTGGCCCAGACCCGCCGCTGGCCCCTTGTGGCCGGCCTGCTGGTAGTGCTGGCCTTGGCCGCCCTGGGATGCTGGCTGTGGTTCGGCCCGTGGAAAACCCACCTGTTCCCGGCCGAAACGAACGCTACGCAGCAGGTGGCGGGCAATGCGACTGCACTCGCTCCTGCCAAGAAAGCCCCCCCGGCTGCCGCGAAAGCCGCTGATCCTGCTTCGGCAAAAGCCGACGAGCCTGCTCCCGCCAAGGCGGATGCGCCTGCCGCGACCAAGCAGGAAACGCCTGCGACTCCGCTGATCCCCCCCGCACCCGCGCCGGAAAAACCGGCCGATACCACCAAGCCAGGAGCATAGCGCCTTCTTTGGCCTAGGAATGCCCCTCTATGAACAAACCGCCCGGAGGCGACGCTTCGGGCGGTTTGTTGCAGATTCACTTTGCCGGGAGGGCAAACCTGACAGGGGAGAAGGCGAAGGCCTGTGCCTCATTACCTGCAAACAGCCAAGCGCTGAGGGGAGGGGCCGGCAGCCTCCTGCCGGAGAGGAAGAAGCGGCGTGCCGCATCCTCTGGTCTGTGTACTACGAAGGCTGCACGGGCAGGGACAAGGCAAGCTACAACTGATAGAGTTCGATAACCCTTTCATGCCGGGCCACATCCGCCCCGGCAGCTCTGGCCAGTTCACGCCAGCACAAGGGGTGCGGCCAGCCGGCGGTGGCTTCTTCCAGCAGGGCGTTGGCCCTGGCCGGGGGCATATCCGGCGGCGTCGCCATTGCGAAAAAGATGCCGGGCAGTTCGCCCTCGCCCGAAGGATCGTCCGGATCGGCAACCGTGTAGTCTTCCCGCTGACGCAGCCGTACCGCAACGCTGTGGGCGTCCATGAACTCCATAAAGGCGTTCAGTTCATCGTCGCCAGGATCGGCCCCGTCGCAGAGCCAGGCCGTATAGCCGGCCTGCTCCAGCACGTGCAGCACCTTGTGGGGAACGATATAGTCCTTGCGCTCCTCCTCGTCCTCGGGAGGGTCTTCCAGGTATGCCGGATCAAAGACCACCCAGTCACGCACATGCTGCACGTCGCCCGGCGAGGCGATGGACACCACCCGCGCGGTGCAGGGACCGGTACGCACCCCGTAGTATTCCAGCCAGTCGCCGTCTTCAAAAAAACGCAGGCGCACCCAGCCCCAATCCTCTTCCACGGGGGCAGCTTCAGAGGGATTCCCGCTGCCCGGTTCCAGGGAAATATCCAGATCTGCGGCAACCCGGCGCACCGTGGCCCAGTCCTGGGCCGCGCTGGCGGCCGTAAGCAGATTCCAGCGGTCATGCGAGACATCTTCGTCGTTGCCCGTAGCATCGATAACCGCCTGCCAGGCGGAGACAGCCAGGGGAAAATCCTTGACCCGCAGCGCGGCAATGGCAATAAATCGTTTGGGGCCCATGGCCTCCGGCAGATATTCCAGGGCGGCCGCCGCCTCCGGCAGCACGTCGCTCCAACGCTCCCGCTGCAGGGCAAAATAGGCTCTGCCCCAGTGGCCCAAACCGGGCTCCTTCGCGTCGAAGCGCCGGGTCAGGGCCTCGGCCTCGGCGTCTCGCCCGGCATTCAGGTACATTTCCAGCAGCTTGAAGTAGACGTTGAAATGCGCGCCCTCGTTCCGTTCCAAAAAATCCCGCAGCAAGTCCGCGGCCTCCCCATAAGCCCGGCAGGCGTTCATGGCGTTTGCCGCCTGCAGAACCAGCTCCGCGTTGTCCGGCAGTTCCGTAAGGGCAATGGTGAGCCATCCGGCGTCCTGTTCCGGGTCGCGCCGCTCCCGGCTGTCCAGATAGGCGGGAAGCTCCGCGGCGGGCGCGGGCAGCATGACCGCCGCCTTCGCCGCCTGCACCTCGCGGCGAAGCTCCTCAAGACGGGTGTCCGCCCCGAGGGGAACGCGCAATTTGGGCAGGTGTTCTTCAGCAACGGCCAAGGCGCGCCAGACGGTCCAGGGCGCCCCTCTGGCCAGGGCCAACCGGGCGTGGCAGACGGCCGCGTCGATGCATTTGCGGTGCGCTCCCGCGCCGTGCAGGTGCTCCACCGCCTGCTGGATGCAGCGCCCCAGCGACCAGGTATTGGCCTCGGCGTCGTTTATGGAAAGGAGAAAGGCCGTTTCCACCCAGGCCGCGTAATCGCCCGGTTCAACATCGGCCCAGCGGGGCATGCTCTCCCACGCCTCGTCCATGCGACCCATGACCGCGAGAATGCGGCTTTTCTGCAAGGCGGCACGTACCCGATAGCCGTTGCTGGCCGTGATGGCGTCATCAACCGAAGACCCTTTTTCCACCAGCGCCAGAGCATCTTCGTACCGGCCCTGGCGAAAGGCCACCCAGGCCCGGTCATTGTAAACCCTGCTTTCCTCGGGCTCGCCGCACTGCCGCAGCCCCTCTTCCAAAGCGTCCAGGCGGGCCAGGGCCTCGTCGTAGCGCTGCTGGTCCATGAGGGCGAACACGTACTCGCGGTTCAGGCAGATATAACACGGCCACGCGGGCGTCACCCGGGTAAGGGTTTCCTCGCAGACTTCCTTGCGTTCTTCCGCCCAGCCGGGGCCGTCCAGGTTGCCGTAGCAGCCGGCGATATCGTGGGTAGTGCAGACGGACTGCGGGCAGGCGCGGTTTTCTTCCCGGTGGGCAAATTCCAGCAGAGCCACCGCGTCGGCAAGGGCGCTTTCGCCCTCCGCCCGGTTGCCTATGCGGTTGCGCATCTCCCAGTGGCGAAAATAGATTTCCAGCCAGGGATTCTTGAGGGCGCGCGCCGCGGCCAGGGCCTCGGGCATCAGCGCCTCCACCTGGGCGGTCTTGTTGTCGTGCACCAGGTCAGGGATACGATCGATGAACGAGGCAATCCGCCCCTGCCCTGCGTCCAGCAAATCCTTTTGCAGGGTATAGGCCCAAGCCATGAGGTCCATACGGACTCCTTTCAGGTGTGGATACGGGCAGCAGACCTCGTTCCGCAATACTTGGCTGAACTTGCCAAAACTGCCCGCAAACAGTCCTCTGTACGGGCACGGGAAAAGCCCCTCTTTCCGGGGGAAAGCTGCGAGAGCCTGAGCCGAAAAAAGACTTCCGGCACACTCTTCTTTTCGGCAGTTTCTTATTCCAGTCTGTATTTTGCAATGATATCTTCGTGACGGCGCACGTTGCCGCCCGCGGCCGCGGCCAGGCCGATCCAGGACAGTGGATGAGGCCAGCCCTCGGTCAGAGAAAGCAGAAGGGCGTCCGCGTCCGCCAGGGACACGCCCGGGGGCACCCCCAGAGAGAAGAAGATGCCGGGCAGGCCCTTGTTGTCCTCTTCGTCCTCCGGAGCACCCGCCTGCGCCGGATCGTGCACGCGGTACTCATCGCTGCTGCGCACCCAGAGAGCATAGCCCCGCGCATTCAAAGCATCGCGGAAATTCTCCCACAAGGAATACTCCGGGGCCGGGCCGTCGACGAACCAGCCGCTGTACCCGCCGCGCTCCAGGGTGTGCACCGCCTGATAGACAGGAAGGAACTGGGCGCGCTCTTCCTCGTCTTCCGGCTCTTCCTCCAGGGGAGAGGGCTCGAAGACCACCCAGTCCCGCACCCGCTGCACTTCGCCGGGGCGGGCCACGGCAAGCACCCGGGCCGTCGCCGGACCGGTGCGCTCGGCCACCTCTTCCACGGTATTCCCGTCCTCAAACCAGCGCAGGCGGATCCATTCGCCGGGGTCGTCCAGCACGGCGTCGCCCGGCTCCACGTCAAAACCCATGTCGATGCAGGTCGCGCGCACGGTGGTCCAGTCTTCCGCCGCGCTTGCGGCGACAAGCAGCGCCCAGCGCTCGGTGTGCGGGTCTTCCCCCTCTTCTTGCGCCAGGGCCGCCAGTTCACGCCGCACCCGGACGGCTGTGGCGAAATCTTTGCCCTGCATGGCCGCGCTCGCCCAGAACCGCCGGGCTCCCTTGGCCCTGGGCAGATGGGCGAGCAGGCGCTCGATATGCCCGCCAACTTCGGACCAGGCTTCCCTGCGGTAGGCGAGGTGAGCGCGGCACCAGTCGGCAAGAAACGGCAGATGCGGCTCCATCAGCGCGGCAAGCCGGAGAAGCGAGGCCTCGTCTTCACGCCGGATAAGAGAAATAAGCTCCGGCACCACGGATTCGCTCCGGGCAGGATAGGCCTCAACGAACGCCCAGAGCAGACCCGCCGCCTCAGGGTGGGCCTCGCAGGCGCGCAGGGCCTCGCAGGTCTGGAGCAGCAGCGCCGCATCATCGGGACGTGCCGCAAAGGCGGCGAGCAGCCATTCCACCTCGCGTTCCGGATCGCGTTCCCCCTGCGTGGGTAAAAATTGCAGCAGTTCTCCCGCCGCAACGGGAAGCGGCAAGGAAGACATGGCCTCCAGTTCGGCCTGCCGCGCCGCAAGCAGCCTGTCCGCCTGCAAGGGAGCCCGCAAAAGAGGCAGGTGCTCCCGCATCCGGTCCAGGGCGCGCTCGGTCGTATGCCGCGCCCCGCGGGCCATGGCCAGACGGGCATGGCGTTCCCCGACTTCCACGGCACGGCGGTGGGCCTTGACGGCGTGGGCGTGGTCCAGGGCGTGCTGCATTGAGCTGCCGAGGTGCCAGGTATTGTATTCCGGCAGGCGGGAGGCAATAATGTCCGCTGCCTCCGTCCACTGGGCATGGCAGGCGGGCGACAGGCTCCGCCATTCGGGCAGGATATCCCAGGCCTTGCGCAGGAGAGCCTCGGCAGCTTCCGTGTCGGCAGACGCCGCCTCTCCTGCCGCGCGGCCCATACCGGCAACAATCAGGGCGCGGGCAAGGGCGGTGTTCCGGGCATCCACGTCCGTATCCCCCGGCAGGTCCAGGGGTTCTATCCGAACAAGCTCGGCCAGAGCTTCCGCAAGCCTGCCGCTCAGGCGCAGCAGGTCGATGCGGGTCATGAAAAACACCCGGCTGAGCTCTTCCCCGGCCTGTCGGATCTCCTCTCCGCGCCGGTCAAGATACGTAAGAGCCTCTTCCGGCCGCCCTTCGTCCTTCAGAGCCAGGGCATATTCCAGGGACAGGCAGGCGTAACAGCTCCAGGCGGGCGTGATGCGGGTCATGGTTTCACGGCACACGGCCTTGCGTTCCTCCGCCCAGCCGGGGCCGTCCACACAGCCGTAGCACGAGGCGATATTCTGGGTGGCGCAAATCGACTGCGGGCAGGCGGCACAGTCTTCCCGGTGGGCGAATTCGAGCAGGGAGACGGCTTCCGGCAAGGCGGTTTCGCCCTCGGCCAGCGTGCCCAGACGATGGCGCAACTGCCAGTGGCGAAAGAACACCTCGGCCCAGGGATTCCTGATGGACCGGGCAGCGGCCAGGGCTTCGGGGAACAGCGCCTCGGCCTGGGCCGACTCTTCCTCGCAGACCAGATCCGGAATACGGTAGAACAGGTCGGCTGTGCGCTCCTGTCCGGCATCCGTCAGTTCTTCGTGCAGCTTTTCGACCCAGGCCCAGATGTCCATATGCGCGCCTCATGCAGATTTTGTTGTCGAAGCCATCTTTGGCCAGATGTGGGCTCTGCCCACACCCGGCAGGGGATTGAATCCCCTGCACCCCCAATTGGGGGCTGTTTGCTTTTGAAAGTACTTATCAGCTTCGTCAAACGATGGGAGCTATGCAGTCACAATTTGGGGTTTCCAAAGGGACTGAGTCCCTTTGGCCGCCGGAGGCAATGCGAACTCTTGGACAACTTCAAAAAGAATTTGCGCGCAGGATGGGAGGATCGGCAATGCCGCTGAAGAACAGCGGTGGTTCCCGGAGAGAGGGCGTACGCGGCCGCCGCCCCTTCGCGAAAGGCCCGAACTTCGCGCGCGCGAACCCCGGGCCTTGCAAAGGGGGACGTTCGGGACGCCTATAAGGTAGCGGCTTCTTCCACCACTTCAAAGGCTTCGATCACGTCGCCGACTTTCACATCGTTATAGTTTTCAAGGCCGATGCCGCATTCGTAACCCTTGGCCACTTCGCGCACGTCGTCCTTGAAGCGGCGCAACGAGCCTATCTTGCCGGTATGCACCACAATGCCGTTGCGCAGAAGCCGCGCCTGGGCGTTGCGCTGCATCTTGCCGTCGGAAACGTGGCAGCCGGCCACCAGGCCCACCTTGGGCACGGAGAAGGTCTCCCGCACATCGGCGGTGCCGAGGAAGACCTCGCGCGACACCGGGGCCAGCATGCCCTCCATGGCGCTCTTGATCTCTTCCACCAGCTTGTAGATGATGTCGTAGAAGCGGATATCCACCTTTTCCTGCTCGGCCAGTTCCTTGGATTTGGTGGTCGGCCGCACGTTGAAGCCGATGATGATGGCGTTGGAGGCGGTGGACAGGAGCACGTCCGATTCGGAAATGGCCCCGGTGCCGCCGTGAATGACGTTGATGCGCACCTTGTCCGTGGACAGCTTGCGCAGCGCGTCCGTGATGGCTTCCAGGGAGCCCTGCACGTCGGCCTTGACCACCAGGTTGAGCACCTGCGCTTCCACACTGTCGGCCTTGCTGGCCAGGAAGGTTTCCAGAGTGACCTTGGATTCCTTGGCCAGTTCGCGCTCGCGCTGCTTCAGGGCGCGGGCCTCGGCGATGCGGCGGGCATTCTTTTCGTCGGTAAGGCAGACGAACTCCTCGCCCGCTTCGGGCACGCCTTCAAAACCCTGCACTTCCACGGGCATGGAGGGGCCGGCTTCCTTCACCTTTTTACCCTGGTCGTTAAACATGGCCCGCACCCGGCCGGAATGCACGCCACAGACGAAGGTATCGCCGAGGCGCAGGGTACCCTGCTGGATAAGCACGGTACCCAGAGACCCCCGGCCCTTGTCCAGCTTGGCTTCCACGATGTGGCCCACGGCGGACTTTTTGGGGTTGGCCTTCAGTTCCAGAATTTCCGCCTGCAGAGCGAGCAGTTCCAGCAGGTCGTCCAGGCCCTGGCGGGTCTTCGCGGAAACATAGGAGAAGGTGGTGTCCCCGCCCCAGTCTTCCGCCACAAGGCCCTGGTCGGCAAGTTCGCGCTTGACCCGCTCCGGGTTGGCGCTTTCCTTGTCCATCTTGTTTACCGCCACCATAATGGGCACGCCCGCCGCGCGGGCGTGGCTGATGGCTTCCTTGGTCTGCTCCATCACCCCGTCGTCGGCGGCGACCACCAGCACGACGATGTCGGTCACTTCCGCGCCGCGCGCGCGCATGGCGGTAAAGGCCTCGTGGCCGGGGGTGTCCAGAAAGACGATCTCGCCCTTTTTGGTCTTCACGTGGTAGGCGCCGATGTGCTGGGTAATGCCCCCGGCTTCGCCCGAAACGACGGAGGACTTGCGGATGGCGTCCAGCAGCGAGGTTTTGCCGTGGTCAACGTGGCCCATGATGGTCACCACCGGGGGCCGCGTGATCATGTCCTCGGGCTTGTCTTCTTCCTGCTGGGAGACAAGCAGTTCCTCTTCCGAGAAACCCACCTTTTCAATTTCGTAGTCAAACTCGCTCGCCACCAGGGTGGCGGTGTCGATGTCCAGGGACTGGTTGATGGTGGCCATCACCCCGAGGGTAAAGAGCACCTTGATGATTTCCCCGGACTTGAGCTGCATTTGGTGGGCCAGGTCGGAAACGCGGATGAATTCGTCCACCTTGATCTTGCGCTTGACGGCCTTGACCGGCTGGGTGCCGCCCATGGGCGCGACTTCGCGCTGTTTGCGGCCTTTGCCGCGGCGCGCGGACTTGCTCCAGCCGGTATCCTCGTCCCCTCCCCGCGTGCGGGTATCGGCCCCGAATTCAACGGTGCGCCGCCCTTTCTGGCGTTTTTTGCGCCCCTGTTCGCCTCCTTCCGCCGGGGCAAAGCCGCCGGGCGCGCCAGGACCGCCGCTGCCGCCGGGGGCGCGGCCGCCGGGACGGCCTCCGGGAGCGCCGGAGGACGGGCCGCCGGGACGGCTGCCGGGAGCCCCCGTGGACGGGCCTCCGGGGCGGAACCCGCCGGGACGGGGGGCATAGCCTTCTCTGTCGCCTGTACCGCCGGGGCGGCCGCCTTCAGAGGGACGGGGACGCGCGCCCGCGGGCGGACGCTGTCCTTCGGTCCCGCCGGTGCGTCCCCTGGGGGCCTGGGCCGAGGGACGGGAAATGACGCGCACCTGGGAGCCGCCTTCGTCAGAAGAGCGTTCCTGCCGGTCGCGGCGATAGTCGTCATCCGCGTAGTCGCCCATTTCAGATTTGGGGGGCAGGGCCGGGGCGGACGAAACGGTCTCTCCCTCGGCGTTGCGCTCGGGCTCTGCGGAAAACGCGGCCGGGCGCACAACCCTGGCAAAGGTCTTTTTGCCCTCGCCCTCTTTTTCCACGGGCTTGGGCTTTTTTTCCGCCTTGGGGGCAGCTTCGGGAGCAGGAGAGGCAGCGGCAGCCGGAACGGCGGCGGGAGCGGCAGAGGGAACCTCAGGGGCGGGCGTATCCGCGGCCGTCTTGGGGGCCTCCGCCGGAGCGGCGGCTTCTTCCACGGCAGGAGCGGCCACCGGGGCGGGCTCTTCACCGGGACGGCGCACCACGCGCGCGCCTGCGGCCTTTTTCTTTTCCGGCTGGGATTCGGCAGTTTCTTCCGCGGCAGGAGCTTTTGCACTGGCGGGCGCCTGCGGCGCTTCTTCCGCCGGGGCAGCGGCGGGGGCGGCAGGGGCAGCGTCTTCTGCGGGAGGAGGCGAGGCCGGAGCCTGCGCATCCGTCTCGGCGGCGTCCGGAGCTTTGCGGCGGCGGCGCACGATGACTTCCTGCTTGTCCGCGGGGGCAGGCGCAAAATGCCCGCGCAGCCGCGCGTATTCGGATTCGGAAAGGCTGCTCGCGGCCACCTTGGCGGCGCTGACGCCCAGTTCCTTGGCCGCCGCAAGGACATCCTTGGTATGGAGACTCAGTTCCGCAGCCAGATCTTTTACTTTCTTTTTCTCGTCGCTCATACTTCCTGCCCCTTTGCTTTCCTTTTCGCGCTCCGGCGCGAAAACGCCTCCCGGCAACGTGCCTCGTCACAGACGTACACGCCCCGCCCGGGGGCCTTCTGCTTCTGATCCGGCACAGGGTCCGCCTTTTCAGAAGTCTGGATAAACCGCGTCAGCGTGTTTTTGGGCGCACGCTTCCGGCATATGGCGCACATACGCATGGGAACGTGCCGCGCCTTTTCGTCCATGCCGCCTGGTTCCAAAGTATTCCGCATACCGTGCTTCACAAGACCGCGCAGAGACCGGCAACATCCCGGCACTCCGCCCGTCTACTTCTCGCCGGAATCGTCCCGGCCGGAAGTTTCGGTTCCGGGCGCGGCGTCCGGCTCGGCTTCCTCTGCCGGGGCGGCGGACTCGGCCGTGTCGTCTTCCGCCTGAGCCGCTTCTTCCAGCTTCGGTTTCAAAAAGTTGATGGCGGCCCGCACGTTGGCGATTTTTTCGCTGGTAATGCCGGCAACGCTGAGCAGAGCCTCGTCCGTGGCTTCGCTGATGCCTTCAAGCGACGAGAAACCCGCCGCCACAAAGCTCTCCAGAGGAATTTCGGCAACGCTCGCCAACTGCTCCAGGCCGTGCCCGATGGCGTTGGCCTCGTTGTAGCGGGTCTCGGTGTAGATATCGATTTTCCAGCCGAGGAGCTTTGCCGCGAGCTTGACGTTCTGCCCCTTGCGGCCGATGGCGTTGGTGAGCTGATCGTCGGGAACGATGACTTCCAGCAGTCCTTCGGCCTCGTCCACCACGATGCGGAGGATCACCGCCGGGGAAAGGGCGTTGCGGGCGTAGGTGGCAATATCCTGGCTCCAGACCACGATGTCGATGCGCTCGCCGCGCAGTTCCTGCACGATATTCTGGATGCGCGAGCCGCGTATGCCCACGCAGGCGCCCACCGGGTCCACATCGCGGTCGCGGCTGAGTACCGCCACCTTGGCGCGGCTGCCGGGATCGCGGGCAACGCCCATGATCTGCACGGCACCGTCGTCCACTTCCGGCACTTCGCGGCGGAACAAGGCCGCCATGTAGTCGCGGTGCGAACGCGAGACGATAACCTGCGGGCCGCGGCCTTCCTTGCGCACGTCGATCAAAAGGGCCTGCACCCGGTCGCCGCGCTTGTAATGCTCGCGGGGTATCTGCTCTTCCTTGGGCAGAAGGGCTTCGGTACGGCCGAGGTTGATAATCCAGCCCGCCTTGTCCCGGCGCTGGATGATGCCGGAGACGATCTCGTTGATGCGCTCTTTGTATTCTTCGTAAATGATGGTCTGTTCCGCGTCACGCATACGCTGGATAATCACCTGCTTGGCGGACTGGGCGGCGATGCGGCCGAGATCCTCGACCTTCAGGCGAAAGCCCATTTCGTCGTCCTGCTGCACGCTGGGGTCGTGCTTGCGCGCGTCTTCAAGGGTAATCTGGGTGTTCGGGTCTTCCACCTGGGGGACAACAATCTTGAACTGGAAAACGTCGATCTCCCCGGTTTCTTCATTGAACGAGACTTCCACGTCCAAATCTTCGCCGAACTTGCGGGCAACCGAGGTCCGGACGGCTTCTTCCAGGGTTTCTATCAGCATGGCGCGGTCAAGGCCCTTATCCTTGCTGATCTGATCGATGGCTTTTTTAAGCTCCAGGCTCATGAAACATCCCTCCACTCATTACCGCGCCCTTCCCGGACGCCCTTGGAACTGCTGTTGTTTCAGCCCTGCGGCGCAATCGCCCAGGGAACTATTTTTTCCCGGGCTTTTTCCCGGGCAGCGTTTTTTCAGGCACAAAGTGCACCTGCTTGGCCTTTTTGACATCCGCGAAGGAAAGCTCGACCAGGGGGGCCTCTTCACCGGCGCGGGCGATGTCCTCCGCCCGCAGGGTGTAGACGCCGTCCGCCGCGCCCGTGAGCTCTCCCCGGAATTTTTTTCTGCCCGGCACAAGGGGCAAGGGCTGGTGCAACGTCACTTCGATAACCTTGCCGACGGCTCCGGCCAGCTGCTCCGCCGTAAAAAACACCCGCTCAAGACCGGGAGAGGACACCTCCAGCACATATGCGCCGGGAACGCAGTCCTCCACCTCAAGACTCAGCCCCAGCAAGCGGGAAAGCTCCGCGCACTGGTCAATGGTGACGCCGTTTTCCCCTTCCAGAAAAACGCGCACAATGCTGCGCCCGCCCCCGAGTATTTCCACCCCCCAAAGGGCAAGCCCCATGGAAGCGGCCAGGGGGGCCGCCAGATCGGCTACGAGGGTGCGCAGCTCGCTGGTTGCGGTGTCTGTCATACGGAACCGTGCCCGGATTGCATTTTGCCGCGACCGTCGGGGCCGGGCGGCCTTTCCGGGAAACTTGAGGAGAGAGAGGCAGCCTTCGGCAAAAGAGATAAAAAAAAGGGAGGCCGTCAGGCCACCCTATGAGCCGCAATCGGCCCTCAGGATGTTGGAAAAACTGTCCTCCGCAGGCACCCCGCCCAAAAACCATGCTGCGGGAATAATATAATGAGGACCGCTCTTCCGCTGAGTTGACGGTTCCTACCGCAGAGAGTATAGGGCTGTCAAGCGTTTTTCCTGATTTTCTCCATGGCGGGCCGACATTTTCTTCGCTCCGCCCGCTGCCCGGTTCAGGAGTCCGTATGAAATTCCCCTACGCCGCCAAGGCCGTTTTATGGCAATGGTTCGCCGCCGGCGTACTGGGGTCGCTGCTTTCCATGATTTTAGGCTGGCTGGCAACGCCGTGGCCTTCCTATTCCCTGTACCGGCTGGCGGAAGACGAACGTCTCTCCGAGAGCCAGGGACTTGCGGAAGCCCTTGAGGCCGCAGCCGGCTTCCTCGGCGCATATGGGGCATGTATCGCCGCCGTGCCGGTGTTTTTTCTGGGCGCGCGGTTTGCCCGCAGGACGTTACTCCCCAAGATCTTTTACCGGCGCATGCTGCCTTTGCTGGCGCTTCCCCTGTGCATAGCCGCCGTATGGACCTTGGCCATGCAGCGCACGGACGGCGATTACCGCAGCCGGGAGTTCCTGCCCGCCTGGGTGGCGGCGCGTCCCCTGCAAGGCGGGTTGCTGCTCTTTCGCACCCATTGGTACGCGGAGAACGAGGGACGGTATCTGTATGAGGAGGTGCCGAACCTCTTCCGCTGGGTGTCCCGCCTCTCTCTGGATAACGGGTTTGACCATGAGGGAGCACGGCAGGCCGTGGAAGCGAAGGAGCAGGAGATCCTCAGGACGAGGGAGAGGATTCTTGAGGCGGAAAAACGGGAAACCGTTCTGGCACGGCAGCAGACTGACAAAGCCGTGTTCTGGATGATCCGGGAAAACCGCGAGCAGGATCAGCGTCTGCTTGCCGCTCAGACAGACGATTTGGAAGTGCTGCGGCTGAAAGTCAGAGGGGATTCGGACGCGGTCGCCGGCCGGGTGCGGGAGCAGGAAACTCGGGTGGAAGTGGCCGCCGGCCAACTGCGCGCGGCGGAGCAGGCGGCTTTGCGGGCAGCGGAACAGGAAGGAACCCCTCCCTCCGCGCGGACCGCAACCGCGGTGCAGGAGGCTGCGGAAGAACTGCAGCGCGCGAAAATCCTGCTGGAAAATTTGCAGGAGCTCTTTGCCGGGATGCCCCTGGGGGGAGATCTCCCGTCCGAAGAGGAGATCGAGGCGTTCGGGTTCCTCCGCTCCCAGTGCCATGACCTGGCCGGGCTGCGGGACGGCCTCGCGCCCTATCTCTTCTGGCTGCTCGGCGGCTTCTGGGGTGCGCGCCGCTCGCGGCAGCCCCTTGCATCCATGCGGGGGGCGGTTCCCGTTGCCCTGCTCTGCGCTGCCGTGGGAGGCGCGCTGTTCTGGCAGGAATACCGCCGTGCGGAAACCCTTCTCAGCAAGTCCTATGCGCAGACCTCCGCGACGGGCGACACATTGCGGTACAGCCCGATCTCCAGAGACAGCCTGCTTGTCGCGCCCGTTGCGCCGCCCTCTCTGCGTATACGGGCAAACCACCCCCGCCTGGACGGAGCCACCGCCTTTTATCCGGTATACGCGGCGGCCTTCAAGGCCACCTATGTCCCCCCCGGCATGCAGGACTGGCCGGTGGATTCCAGCACGGTTCCCGACGATTTCCGCAGCCTGCTCAACTGCACCACCACCCGCAAAGGGTATACGCGCCTGATCAACGGCGAGGTGGATGTCTTCTTCGGCCTTGCTCCCTCGCCCGAACAACTGCGGAAAGCCGCTGACAGGGGCGTTACCCTGCGCCTCATCCCCCTGGCCAAGGACGCCTTTGTGTTTTTTACGCACCGGAACAACCCGGTCCGCAACCTCGGCAGCAGGCAGATTCGGGACATATATACCCGCAGGCTCGTCAACTGGAAGGAGACGGGCGGCAGCGACAGTCCCGTGCTGCCCTTTCAGCGGCCCGCCAACGCCGGCAGCCAGACCACCATGGAACACCTGGTCATGCGGGGCGAGCCCATGGCCCGCCCCCTGCGGGAGGAAGTGCACATTGAGATGGAAGGCGTGCTGCTGCGTGTGGCGGAATACCGCAACGACGGCGGCGCCATCGGCTATTCCTTTCTCTGGTACGCGACGCGCATGCGGAGAACGCCGGGGATAGACTTTCTGGCAGTGGACGGTGTGTTCCCCTCGCAAGAGACCATCGCCGACGGCAGCTATCCCTTCATAGCCACCTACTATGCCGTGGTGCGGGAAGGCGACACCACCCCGCAGACCCGGGCGCTCGTCGACTGGCTGTCCGGGCCCGAAGGCCAGGCGCTCATCGCAAAGACCGGCTATGCGCCCGCGGACGCCGATGCCGCGGACGAGGGATTCTTCGGCAACCAAACGCCTGTCCGGCAAGATCCGGAACGAGCCGACGAGCCGTAGAGCAGAGTACTTTTGAAGTTGCCCAAGAGTTGCATTGCCTCCGGCGGCCAAAGGAATTGAATCCCTTTGGAAACCCCATTTTGTCGCCCCCCGCTCACGCTCCCGCTGTCACACAAACCACGAGCTTAGGGGGTCTTTCCCGCCCCTTCGCCTTCCGGCACGGGAAGCCCCTCCTGGCCGAAGGGAGAAAGAGGCCTGTAACTTTCTTCCATCTCCCGCTTGCGGCAGAATATTTCCGAAAGCGGACATTCCGTGCATCCCACATCGTGCTGCACCCGCTTGTGGATGTGGCAGATGGCCTCGCGCGGGGTCAGGAACACGTTTTCCCACCCCACCTTGCGAATGATCCCGGTACGGGCCATCACTTCGGCCACGGCCCCGATAACCCCGCTGAACGATATGCCTATGCCGCTCGTATGCGCCCTGTCCACCAGGTGGCTGAGCACTTCCTCGCCCGAAGCGTCGATGTGGGTGATGCCGGTACAGACCAGATGGATGTGCTGTAAATCCCGCTGGTTTTCAATCCGCCAGCAGATATGGTCTTCCAGCACTTCCGCGTTGGCGAAAAAAAGCGGCCCCTGAAAGTGCACGATGGCGATGTGGCGGCACTCGTCCAGGCCGAACACCTTGACGTCGCGCAGGGCGTTGTCCGGTCCGCAACTCAAGGTGACGATGCGCGGGCGCATGGCGCGGTAGAAAAAGAAAACGAGGGACAGGGCGACGCCTATGCCGATACCGTAATCCAGGTGCGGGGCAAAATACAGCGTGCTGGCGAACGTGACAAAGGCAACAACACCGTCATGCCACTGGGCCGTCCAGACCCTGCGGAATTCCTCCAGATGGATCAGCTTGCCCACCGCGCGGATGACGATCACCGCCAGCACCGACTGCGGCATGAAGTACAGAGGCGCGGTGAAAAAAAGCAGGGTGACCAGCGCCCCCAGCGCGGCAAACGCGCAGGATACTCCCGTATGCGCCCCGGCACTGATGTTCACGGCGGAACTGGAAAAAGAGCCTGAAACCGGGCTGGTCAGGGTAAACGCCCCGGCTACGTTGGCAAGGCCCTGGCCCACAAGTTCCTGGTTGGCGTCCACGCGGTACCCGAACTTGTGGGCAGCCGCCTTGCCGATGGAAATGGATTCCGCAAATCCCAGAAACGCGATGATCAAAGCCTGCGACAGCAAAAGAACCAGGTGTTCCGGGACGAACTCCGGCAAAGTGAATTGCGGCAGACCCGCAGGGATTGCGCCCACCACTGCCCCGCCGCTGAACATGTGTAGCGCCTTCAGATCCAGCATTCCGGATCCTACGGCCAGCCGCCAGGTCTTGCCGTCCTGGAAGCTGTCCGCCGGAATCGCGGCCACGCGCGCCTGAAGGTCGGCAGGCGAGCCTTCTGTCTGCGCGCCTCCTCCCTTGGTCCGATCATAGTCCAAAAGGCCGTCGATCTGCTGCGGACTGCGCTTGAGATAAAATTCGCGGCTGCCGTCTTCTTTCTTCTCGGCCACAAAAAGCATGCGGCGCAGATGCTCCCGGGTGAGCTCCAGGTTGGCCCCGATACGTTCCTGAAAGAGCTTCTGCTCGTTAATCTTGTACTCGATTTCCAGCTGGGTTACCCGGTGGCCTGTGGAGAGCCCTTCCAGCCGGTGAATTTCCTTGAGAATTTTGTCCATCTCCAGTGTTTGCTGGTTGTAACGGATAATGAACAGGTTGGCTTCATCGGAGTGCAGCTGATGGATAGTGGCGGTCGTTTTGCTTTCAAACCCAACAAGCCAGGAAAGCGAGGTGGTGACGACAACCGCGGCCAGCACGGCGGGCAGGCGCGGAATGAACCGCTGCACCACCCAGATGATGCCCAGGGCGAGGGCCGCCATGCCGAGCGAAGGCATGTGGCTGTAATACAGGGCCGAACGCAGGACGTTCAGCACGGTTTCATACTGGTAGGGGCTGCTGTCCACGGCAACGCCGAACAGTTTGGCAAGCTGCGAACTGGCGATGATGATGGCGGCGGCGTTGGTGAACCCGGCAATGACCGGCGAGGACAGAAAGCTGACCACAATGCCCATGCGGGCAATGCCGAAAGCAAGCTGAATAAGCCCCACCAGCAGGGTCAAAAGGGTCATGTACGCGATATAGCCCCCCGGACCGCTGATGGCCAGGGGCTGCAGGGCCGCGCCCGCCATAAGGGAGGTGACCGCCACGGTACCGGTGACCATATGCCGGCTGGAACCCCAGATGCCCCCGATCAAAGCGGGCAGCAAAGCCGCGTAAATCCCGTGGTAGGCGGGCAGACCCGCAAGCTGGGCATTGGCCATGGATTGAGGAACAAGCACCAGAGCCACGGTCAAACCGGCAGAAGCGTCCGCCTTAAGGGAGGCCAACCGGTATTTTTTCATCCACCCCAGAAAAGGAAAAAAGAAATGTAAAAAGTAATACACGGGACAGCTCCGGAAAAAAGGCGTGCGCTTTGCCGCCGGACGTTCAAAAACGCCCTGCAACAGCGCGGGACATCGCGGCTGCAGAGACGGTTGCCGGGAATATGCCGGAATTAACGAGGATTTTTATACGCTAGCGCATTTATACCGGGAACGCAATGCATGTAAACGTTGCGCGTATGCAAGAACAGGGGGGAGGCACTCTGCAATGCATTACAAGACACCGCCAGAGCGGGCTATTCCCGGATGTATCCCCCTTGGGATGGTCTCGTTTGCCCGGGACTGCCGATGCATACACGTGAGCCCCTGTGGCTATCGTCACAGGGGCTCAGATTGTCGTCGTTCCTCCAAATCAAATACGCGGGTGCAGGGTGCGGCCCGCATCGCACTGGGACAAATTTTTCACACCGCGGGAGCGTTATTGGCCGGATAGCCTTTGCAGCCCTGGTTTGTTGTCCCCTGCCGGGATGGCTTCTACAAACTACCGGACGTTCACCGGGCGCCAGGTCGCGTCCGGATCAAAGCTGGCAATCTTGCCCGCCTGCTCGGCGGTCTTCTGGCCCAGGTTCTTCTCGTAGACCACCCCGTCCTGGTTGATCATAAAGGTCATCACGCCGGAAAGGCCGTACCGGTCCGGGTAGGCGAGCAAAGCGAATCCGCGGACCATCCGCCCGTTTTCCGTGTATTCAACGGCCCCGCCCGGAGCGTGCCCGCCCTGCCCGGCCAAAATGCGATAACGGTAACCGAAGTAAGGCGTTCCGCCCTCGCCCTTTGGAGCGCCGTATCCCTTGCTTTCGGCGGCGGCGGCCAGGGCTCCCAAGGGGCTCTGCTCGCCGTCCCCGCTTTCCCAGTACAGGCCATCGCGTTTGCCGGGGCTGCTGGCGATACGCGCGGCGTAATGCGGGGCCGGAGATTGTTCGGGGTTGCGCCGCCAATACTCCCTCTGGGCGTCTGCAAAGGCCAGGCAGACCTGTATGGCCGACAGCTCATTGTGCCCTATGCGGAGGGCGAGCAGGGCTTCTTGGCCCTCCTTGCCGTCAAAGTGCCAGCGTCCGTTTTTGTCGCGGACCAGGGGGACGGGAAAACGCCAGTTGTTGTCTCCAATTTCCAGAAAGTAACGGCTCTCGGTGGAGTCGCCGGGAACCAGAAAGTGCCCTTTCGCATAAGCTGCGCTAAAGGCCTTACGATCAGCGGCGTCCGCCGCCGGGTCGCCCGATTCAAGCAAGACCCCGGAAGCGGGCCCCAGTATGGCGCGCAACTCTTGCAGGTTGCCCGCCTTTGTCGCCTCGGCCAGACCCGCGGCCGCTTCCTCCGGCGTGAGGTATGTGCGGGCGGGCGTCTGAGCCGCCGCAGCCCCTGCGCAGGGCAACAGGGCCAGCAGGAGAGAGAAAACGGCGATTTTGCGTAATACGGTTCTGTTCATGGCTTTCTCCTTTCTCAACGCCTGAATGGGCCGCCGCGGAAACCACCGCCGCCGCCGTGGAAGCCGCCGTTCCGGAAACCTCCGCCACCGTGAACCCCTACGTCATGGAACCCGCCTCCGCCCGGATTGGAACGCATAATCTCCCGGCTCCGGGCGCCGCGCTGGAAGTCGCCGGACAGGCCCTCTCTGCCCGCGCCCTGAAAAACGCTCGATCGCTCTGAAGAATGGCCCTGAAAATTGTGCCTCGGCTGGGGCCGACCTTCACCTGCGGAGGGGCGCATTCCGCCTTCTCTTCCGCCGGGAACACGCCTGTCCAGGCCGGAAGCCCCGTGGCCCCGGTCAAGCCTGCCCGCCTGCTGTCCGGGGATGCCTCCGCCGGACATACCCGTACGCCCGCGAAAGGCGTCACGCGCGTTGATCCGCTGCTGCGCGGGAGAAACGCCTCCGCTGCCCGGCCGTTGGAAATGCTGCGCCACGCGGGGATTGTTATAGGGCACGTTGCCGCGATGGCCGGGGTCATGCTGCCAGGTGTACCCGCCCGGAGGGCGCGGCCCGCCTCCGTGAGGCGGAGGGGGAGGCGGCGGATGCCCGCCGTTAAAATGCGTGTAGTAATTCACGTCGATATCCACGTCGCCGTGCCCCCAGTTGGGGTAGCCCCACAAGGAAGACCCCACGGCCACGCCAAGACCGAAGGAAAGCACGGAAGTCGCCACATATCCCGGCGGATACCACGCATAGGGCGGATACGCCGGATAGGGCCAGGGGCCGTAAACAACCGTCGGGTTGTACGAAGGCACGTACACCACGTCAGGCTGGGTAGGCTGGATGACGATGACCTGGGAGGAAGCCCCGGGAACCTTCTTTGTGGTCACGGTCTGCTTCTTGTTGGAAGCCAGCGTGCCCTTGGCCTGGGCTCTGGCGCGCAGCCGCTGGGCCGCATCCATCAGATCCTGGGGCTGGGCCAGAAAGGCGTCCCCGAGCTTTTCCGTCCAATCCAGCTTTTCGTTCATCATCTGCAGGACCTGGGGAAAGCGTGCCAGGGATTTGATGCTGGGATCCCATTTTTGTTCGCGCAGGGCCGCGTCCAGCTTCTCTCCTTTGAGACCGGGGTTGGCCTTGACCCAGCGGGCGGCATCCACCACTTCCAAGGGATAGGTGGAGGCCATCATCACCTGGGCCAGCAGATCATCGGGATACAGAGCCACCGGAGCAACAAGCTGCTCCAATTGCTCCTGCGTCAATGACGACGCAACGGGCTGCTCCTGAGGAGGAGCGGAGTCCGCCGCGCGGACCAGAGCTGGAGTGAAGGTGAGAGCGGCCGTCAGCAGGACGACCAGACATTGATGCACAAGTTTCATATTCCGCTCCTCTCCTCCCGCAAAAAAAACGCGGGAGGCGCGCAAAAGCGCGGTTGGTGCAAGAGATGGTACAGTATATACAGGAGAGCGCGCGTATGGTCAATCGATTCGCCGCGAACATGATCCCGAATACGGGCACCAGTCGCAATGCCGGCCCCCGTTGGGCGAAAAGTGGGGACTGTGCAGCATGTGAAACAGGATCGCGCCGAAGGCGGTTTCTATCCTGCCCAGACGGCGGGCGTGGGCCTCGGGGCTCGCCCCGGCCTCAAAAAACAGCCGTTCTTTTCCGTCTTCGCGCAATTCCACCCAAGCGGCGTTGCAGACGCCGGAGGATGCGGCGGTATCGCCCGCGCACAGATAAATATAGCAGGGCAATTGCAGATCAGGCAGGCGTTCGGCAAGTTCCGGCAACGGATCATTTTCCGGGTCACCGTCCCAGGCCTCCAGCCTTTCCCAGAAGGCCGGATCGTGAAAAATGCCGGAATCTCCGGAATTGAGCGCGCCGGTTTTATAGTCCAGCACCAGCAGTTCATCCGCGCGCAGATCGAGCCTGTCCACCGTGCCGCGAAGCGTGCAGGCGATGCCCTTCCCCGTGAACGGGCGGCTGTAGGGTCGCTCCAGGGCCAGAATACGGGTTTCTTCGGGCTGGCGATCCAAAAAGCGCCGCAGGCGCGCAAAGCCCGCCACTTCCAGCATGGTGCAGCCGTCGGCCGGCAGGCTTTCCCGCAGACCGGAAGCGGCCAGTTCCTCGTCAAAGCGGGCGCGCAGTTCTTCAACGCGTATTTCGCCGCGCCGTACAATTCGGTTCAGCCTGGGTTTGAAAAGTTCAAGCAACACTTTATGGATAAAATCGCCCACGGCGGCCGGGTCTTCCCCTTCCCGCACCTCTTTTGCCGGGCGAATGCGGCAGATATGCTCCCAGGCGAAGCGCAACGGACAACGCAAATAACTGTTCAACCTGCCGGCCGAAAGCGGCGTTTCGAGCAGGGCGCGCAGGGCGGCGTCCAGTTCCGGGCTGCGTGTGATTCCCTGTCGCTCCAGACGCGGAGGAACAAAGACCGGGGCCGCGCGCCGGACGGGCGTGGACGCGGGGCCAAACAGACGGCCTTCTTTTTTTTCCCGCTGCCAGAGCAAGTCTTCCGCAAAGCGGCTGCGTTCCTTTTTTCCTTCGAAGAGAGCCGTACGCTGCACGCCCTCCTGCCAGAAAAAGCGCGCCTCGCGCGCGCCGGCCAACAGGCCGTACAAAGTGTGCGCGACCATGTGATCCCGCCTGCCGGTGTGAGGCAGTTCGAGCGCCGCGCGCAGAGCGTCGGGCAGCAGGGGATCCCGGCGGGGCGTGCCGGGCACCAGGTCATCCGTCGCATCCAGGATAAAAATCCGATCAAAACGCAGCAGGCGGGTTTCCAGCATGCCGAGCACCTGGAGCCCGGAAATGGGATCCGCCTCAAAAGCCACCCGTTCCGCGCGCACGCATTCCCGCGCCAGCGCATGCAGAAAATTCGGCGGAAAGGCGGTATCCGCCTCCTCAAAATCGCAGAGCGCCGGCAGCACGTGATCAAGCAGTCTGACCAGGCATTCCGCGTCTATGGGATAGTCGCGCGCAAAACCTTGCGTGCGCTCGGCGAGCAACCGGCAGAACTCTTCGAGAGCGCGGGCGAGTTCGCGCGGGGTATGCGCCCGTTCCAGGGCATACAGGCCGCGCTCCACAAGCAGGCGGCAGAGAGCTTCGGTTTCAGATTCAAGCTCCAGCCCTTCCAACAAAGTGCGCGGGTCGGCAAAGCGCCCGCCTTCGAGCAGACGTTCTTCCAGCTTCTGCAGGGCGCCCCACAAGCGTTCCTCCCCCGCCTGAAGAGCGCGCGGATAGGGATGACGCAAAAATTCCAACAGCCCGCGCCAATGATACCGTCCGTCCTCCCGCCGCGCTTCGCGCACCCGGAACAGAATTTCGATCAGGCGCCAGAGCGGCGAGCGATCCAAGGGATAGCCCATGGAGATATTGACATTTTTATCAGGCAAATGATGCAGCACCGGCAGAAGCAGCGCGGGATCGGCCGGCACCACGGCAATGGAGCCCGCGCCCTCCCTGCCTACCTCCTCGGCAAAGGCCTGGAGCTGGGAATGCAGGTCATAGCCCGCGAAAAAATGCAGTTCCGGACTATGATTTTCCGGCGTGCCCCGCAATTCGGCACGGGCGGCCCGCTCCGGCAGCCGGCGCAGCAGCGCGGCATGTTCCGCGCAACTCCAGTGCGGCTCCGCCCCGCCGCCCCGCTCCGCGAGGGCCGGATCGCTGTGCAGGCAGAGCAAGGCGCCCCGTTCCAGCAACCGGCGTATCAACGCATATTCCGTTCCGTTCAGAGCCCCGAAACCCGCGAGGCTGAGCAGACGGCCGGGAAAAAGCGGCGGGAGTTTTTCCAGATTGTCGGCCACATGAAAGGCGTCCAGACCGGGAGTGGTGAGCCCGCGTTCCCGCAGCAGCGCCGTAAAATTTCGATGGATCCCGCTGAGCATGGATAAAATCGCGGCGGGCAGAGGTGCGACTTCCGCCTCCGCATGCGCGATGTCCACCGGCATAACGCCCTGGTTCAGGCATTCCTCCAGCAACGCAAAAAGCCGCACCCCCCAGGGAAAGAACGCCGCCGCGTCCAATGCGCGCAACGCGGCCCCGGCCGGATTTTCCGCCGCAAGGCGTTGAACGCAGCCGCGCAGAAGCGCCGCCGCATCCAACAGACCCAAGGGCCGCGCCGGGGCAAGCGGCAACTGCGCCAGACAGTGGGCAAACAATTCTTTGATGGTCAACATGCGCGGCAGCAGCAGAGGACGCGGCAGGCCTTCGTCCCGCCTGAAGGCTTCGGTCAGATAGCGTTTGGGCCTGCTGTGCGGGAAAACGACCACCGCGCGTTCCGGTCGATTTTCGCATTCCTCGCATATAATTCCCTTGAGTTCTTCAAGAAAATCATTCTGCCGGGGTATAACACACACGGGACGGATCACGGCCGCGCCTCCGGCTCCCAAAATACCTGCCTCACACCCCGCGCGTTTACCTCCAGGCATTTGCGCGAAGCCAAATAGATCAGAAGCCCCCGCGCTCGTCCGCCGCCGACGCGCTCCAAAAGCGAAAGATAGCGCCGAAGCTGCGTGATGTGCTCTTCCTCTTCTCGGCCGCTTTTATATTCCAACACGGTGCGGCGTTCTTCCTCTTCCACCAGCATGTCCACCCGGTGCAGCCTGCCCTGTTCGTCCAGCAGGGAATGCTCCGGGCTGCCCAGTTTCGCCCACAAACCGGCTTCCGGCAACGCCGCGTACCAGGCCAGAGACCGCACGAGATCCGCGTGTTGTTCCTCCGTCGGCCGCACGCGCAGGGAGCGGCAGCCCAGGCGGGCGGCCCGTTTGGCATCTTCTTCCGGACTGCCGGAAGGCGTCAGGAATTCCAGACAGCGATGCGCGAGGATGCCGCGCAACCTGGGGCTTTCCGGCGTTTCCGGGAAGGCGGTGCGGCGTATGCGCAGTTTCGGCAACCAGTGCATGGGGGGCAAGGTTTCATCCGGGATGTCGAATGCAACAGGCTGTGGCGGCGCGACAGACGCGGCTTTCGGCACGGGACGGGAAGATAGGGGCGCGCCCCCGCTGTACGGCGCGTTCGGGTTGATGCCCAGTTCCGCCAGCCAGCAGGCCAGCACGGCGCTCATCGTATTTTCGGCCTGCGCCGTCCTGTCCGTGTCCGTGCGGAAAATGTACAGCTCCTCCGAAGCGCGTGTGCAGGCCACATAGAGCACATGCAGAGCTTCCCGCGCGTCGTCGGCCAGAGCCTTAAAATAGGGCGCGCCCATTTCCCGGCACAAGGGTGCAAAGAGGTTCAGCGCCTCCCGATCCCCGCAGGCCGGCAGTTCATATTTCGCATAGTCGCGATCCGGACGCAGGCCGAAATGCGTCCAGGGCAGGATAACCACCGGAAACTCGAGCCCCTTGGCCTTGTGGATGGTCATAATCCGCACGGCGTCCATACCTTCGGGCATGGGAAGCTTTTCTTCCGCGCCGCCCTTGTCCCAGGCTTCAAGAAATTCCGCCGGGGAAGCGCGTCCCTGTTCCTCGGCCGCATAGACCACTTCGGACAGGCGGCGCGTGAACGCGGCGCTTTCGGGAAAACGCTCCCGCACGCGAAACCGGGCAAGGAACTCCTGGAGCAGATCATAGGCCGTCAGCGGCCCGCTGCGGAAAAAAGGCGCGAAAAAGCGCGCCCATATGTCGGGAAAGCGCTCCTGAAACTGTTTGTGCAGTAAACCTTGGGGCCTGCCGGCGGCCCAGTCGCTCAACGATTGAGCATCCAGGCCGTAAAGTCCGGTAAAAATCGGCGAGAGGCAGAATTCCCACAGGGCTGTTTCATCCCGCGGGTCATGCAGCAGGCGGAGAAAGGCGACGCACTGCCGCACCAGCGGATGCGCCGCGAGAAGCAGACTGTTTTCCGTCAACACGGGAATGCCGAGCTCCAACAGGCGGGCCGCCACGGCCGAGGCCTTGGCATTGCTGCGCACAAGGACGGCAATCTCCCCCCAGGGCCGGCGGGCACCGATATCGCGCAGCACCTCCTGCAAATTCTCGAATACGGCCTCGTCGAGATCTTCGGCCCGCTCTCCGGTAACCGGGCGCAAATGTACAAAACCACCGCGCGAAGCCGGCCTGTCCGGCAGGGTCTGGCCCGCGCCCGCGAATGCGCCGTGCAGGGCCGCGGCGGCCTCGCCCATGATGTCCGGCGGACAGTCGTGCGGCAACAGGCGGGCAAGGGCAGCAAGGGCATGTTCCGCCTTGGCGGGCAGGGAAAAAAGTTTGTTGTTGAAAGTGACGATTTCCGCACGGCTGCGCCAGTTGGCGGGCAGGCTGTCAAACAGCGGTTGCGGGCAGATGTTCGTCAATTCCCTGTCTTCCGACAACTCCTCGAACAACGCGGCATCTCCCCCGCGCCAGCCGTAAACGGCCTGTTTCACGTCCCCCACCCAGGTCAGGGAGCCGCCCCGCGCCAGGGCTTCCAACGCCAGAGGACGCAGGGCTTCCCATTGCGTGCGGCTGGTATCCTGGAATTCGTCGATCAAAATGTGCGCGATGCCCGAACTGATGCGGCACAACAACGCGGAAACGCCCTCCTCTTCCATGCTGCGGCGCGCCAGAGCGGGGATGCGGATGGCAGGCAGGGCTCCCTCGCGGCGCTGGGCTTCGATGAAATCTTCCAGCAAATGCGCGGCCAACCGGATGAAGGGCAGCTTTTCCAAGGCCAGACGCAGGATTTCACCTTCGGAATCCAGACGTTCCGCGCAGGCGCACAGCAGCGCATAGGCCTCTTTGGCTTCGGGGGAGGCCTTGATCCTGGACGCCTTGAGCAGGCATTCGTCCAGATCTTCCTTGGTCAGCAATACGGGAAACTGCCGCGCCGGCAGCGCGGGAGCCGTTTCAAGCAGCCTGGCGAAATTTTTGTGGGGCGCAAGATCTTCTTTTTCCAGCAGCCGCTCCATGTGCCGGGCGGCCTCGGCATAATTTTCGATCAGGACGCTCCGGGCCGTTTCGATATGTTCCGCGCCTTGCCGTTCCGCCGGTTCGTGTTCCAAAAAATATTCCAGCAACGCAACAAGCTCTTCCCGTAGTCTTTTTCCGGCCAGCCAACCCTTGTGCCGCGTATGAAAAAAAATGCTTTCACAGCAGGCGCGCACCAGACGGGCCGTTTCCTCATCGCCCTGCCCGGCGCGTTCGAGCAGGGCGTCAAGCTGCGGGGCCGAGGCTTCCACTCCTGTATAGACCGTTTTGAAATCCGGCAGCAGGCCGAGCGTAAGCGCGGCGGCGCTCACCACGCGGTGCAGCAGGCTGTCGATGGTACGGATGTTCAGGCTGCCGTACTGCCGCACCAGGCGATCCACCCAACCGGCCGCCAGGGCGGGCGTCCAGGGAGCGGGCAGGCGGATTTTGCCCAATGCGGCTTCCTTGAGGCGGCGCAGCACGCGCTCCTTCATTTCGGAAGCCGCCCGGTTGGTGAAGGTGACGGCCAAAATGTCGCCCCAGGCATGTTCGGTTCCGGCGGCGCAGGAAGGCGCATAGGGGGCCGGACGCGCCCGGACGAGCAGATCGAGAAAGCGCTCCGTCAGTTCGTGCGTCTTGCCTGAACCGGCCGAAGCTTTGATACGGCGCAGCATGGTTTTAGGGCATAGCGCAGTCGGCCCCGTTCGGCATCATGCCGTCCAGATGCCCCTGCCCGGTGGATTCCAGCACCGCGCGCCAGAAATCGGAATGGATGTTCAGCTGCCGTCTCCGGCGTATGATCAGGTCGAGCGGCACGTGAACATAGCGATCCATGATCTTGGCCACCACCATGTCGGTTTTGCCGGCCATCGCGGCATGCACGGCATGCTGGCCGAGAAAGCCGCAATAGACCCGATCGTTGGCGTTGGCCGGCACGGAACGGATGATGTAGCTGGGATCGATGACCTTCAGGCTGTGCGGAATGCTTTTGGCCTTGAGATGTTGCTGTATGGAATCTTTGAGCAGGCTGAGCACGTCGCTGAGCATGACGTTGCCGGAAGCGTCGGTGGCGGTGTTTTTCTGCAGCAGGTGCTGCCCGGCGCCTTCGGCCGCCACGATGACGGCATGCCTGCGCGAAAGCAGACGCTGTTCCAGGGCGGGCAGCAGGCCGCCGGGTCCGTCCAGGGTAAACGGAGTTTCGGGCACGAGCACAAAATTGACTTCTTTGAGCGAAAGCGTGGCCTGGGCCGCGATAAAGCCCGATTCCCGCCCCATGAGCTTGACGAGGCCTATGCCGTTATGCGCCCCTTCCGCTTCGGTGTGGGCGCACTGAATGGCTTCCGTGGCCTTGTCCACGGCGGTTTCAAAGCCGAAGGACTGGGGAACGAAGTTGATGTCGTTGTCGATGGTTTTCGGGATGCCGATGATGGAAATGCGCAGACTGCGCGCGCGCGCCTCCCTGGCGATGGAACTGGCGGCCTTCATGGTGCCGTCGCCGCCGATGATGAAGAGGCAGCTTATGTTCATGCGCTCCAGCGAATCCACAATTTCCTCGGCGGACTGCGGCCCGCGCGAGGACCCCAGCATGGTGCCGCCGTAGAGGTGTTTGTCGGAGACCATGTCCGGGGTCAGTTCCAGCACCTCGTGGCGATATTTGGAAATAAAGCCTTCCAGGCCGTAGCGTATGCCCAGGATGGCCGGAACGTTGTATTGGTGGTGCGCTTCCATGACCAGGGCGCGGATGACGTCGTTGACGCCGGGGCAGAGTCCGCCGCAGGTGACAATGGCGCACTTTGCACGGCTGGGATCAAAATACAGCTTTTTGCGCGGCCCGGCGGCCTCGAATTTGACGAGCACGGGCGTGCAGATTTCTTCGGCGTGTTCTCGATCCAGGTACAGCTCTATACGCCGGCCATCGGCAAACAAATGGTAGGGAAGGCCGGAATCCAGCTTGCGCGGCCCGAGGGCGGCTATGGTGGTGTTGATGTCGAACGTGCCGCTTTCGGATGTGGTGTGTTTTGTCATGCCGCCTCCGCGGGTTTTGCGCAATGTGCTCCGGCGAGTGCGGAACGGCAGTAGGAGAAATTCACTTTCGCGGCCGCGCCGGAACCGGTATCTTAAAGCCACTCTGCGCTATTGAAGAATAACAGCCTTGACGATGAACACCGGCTCCACCGGCACATCCTGATGCCCGCCCCTGCTGCCGGTTTTAACCATGACTATCCTGTCCACCACTTCCGTTCCCTGTATTACTTTGCCGAACACGGCATAGCCCCAGTCGTTGCCCGAAGGGGCTTTGTGATCCAGAAAGGGATTGTCTTTTACGTTGATAAAAAACTGAGCCGTGGCGGAATGCGGATCGCCTGTTCTGGCCATTGCGACGGAATATTTGACGTTCCGTAGATTGTTGTTCGCTTCGTTCTGGATGGGAGCCTTGGTGGGCTTGGTTTTCATATCCTGGGTCAGGCCGCCGCCCTGGATCATGAAGTTCTTGATCACTCGATGAAAAATGGTGTTGTCGTAAAAGCCCGACGTGACGTATTTTTTGAAGTTCGCCACCGTGTTGGGGGCTTTTTCGCTGTTCAGTTCAATAACGATGTCGCCGAGGCTGGTTTCCAGCCGCACCAGATTGCCTTTTTCTTTCGCGCCGGGGCTTGCCGCGGCGGCAAAGGCCGTTGCCGGCATAAGCAGGGCAAGCATGAGGGCAAAAATTCGTGTAGCACGCATGGTCAACTCGCAGGTTAAAAGATAAGGAAGCGGGGAGAGAGTAACGCAAGAGGCGCGCCGGGGCAATCTCCGGCGAGGTATGCCTGAAATCGCGCAGATTGCGGCACCGGAACGGAACCGGCCCGCCGCCGGGGCTTGCGCCCGCGCCCGCGCTGTTTTATAATAATACAGCAACGCACCCGCGCTTTTGGGCAGCGGGAGCCAAAATGGAGGAAAAGTATGGATACTCTTCGTCAAACAACGCAAGCCCGCGTCTCCGCGGTTTCCGTCTACATGAATCAGGTGTATTTGTGGATGACCGCCGGCCTGGGTTTGACGGCTCTCGTCGCCTGGGCGATCGCGTCGTCCCCGACTGCCCTGAACCTCATTTTCAGCAACACCTGGCTGCTTATCGGTCTGGTCATCGCACAACTCGGGCTGGTCGTGGGGCTTTCGGCCGCCGTGCAGCGCCTTTCCGCCTTCACGGCCACCTCGCTCTTTCTGCTCTACGCCGCGCTGACCGGAGTAACGCTGTCCAGCATCTTCGTGGTCTATACGACAGGCTCGATTGCAAAGGCCTTTCTCATCACGGCGGCCACCTTCGGCGCCATGACCGTTTACGGCACGGTGACCAAGCGCGACCTCACGGGCCTGGGTTCCTTCCTGTTCATGGGGCTCATCGGGCTCATCATCGCTATGGTGGTGAATATTTTTCTGAAAAGCCCGATGGTTGACTTCATCATCAGCGGCGTCGGCGTGCTCATTTTCACCGGGCTGACCGCGTATGACACGCAAAAGCTGCGCCGCTTCGGCGAAAACGCCCCTCTGGAAGACGGCACGGCCATACGTCGCGGCGCGATACTCGGCGCGCTGACTCTCTACCTCGACTTCATCAACCTGTTCCTGATGATGCTGCGGCTGTTCGGCAACCGTGAATAAATCGGGCAGTTGCAAATAAGAAACGACGCCAAACGGCTTTTTTGCGCAGGGTGGGGACGGCAAAAGTCCACTTCCCCCGCAAAAAAGCCGTTTTTTCGCCTGCAGCATTGTGCGCGCGAACATAGCGGCCTGCCGGCAGGCGAAGCCGGACTCAGACTGATTTTCAAAGCGGCAATTACCGTCCGACGGGAAACCACCATGGCCAAAGCGCCGAAGCGCGCTCCCAAACAGTCAGATGACGTGCTCTCGCCTGAGGGGTTGCTGCGTCTTCTTTCTTCCGCACCCCATCCCCTGCGGCGCGACGAGCTGTTGCGCGCGGGCGCTTTGCCCCGCCGCGCCAAACGACAGATTGAAGGGCTTCTGTATGAGCTGGCGGAGCAAGGCCGCATCGCGCGCACGCCTTCCGGCGGCTGGGCAAGCGCGGACAGACTGAAGAGCCTCACCGGCCGCTATTTTGTGCAGGGCCGGGGAGCGGCCTTCGTGACCCCGGATGCGCCGCCGCGCTCCCGCGCTTCCGTTCAGGACATTTTCATTCACCCTGCCCAAGCCGGCGAAGCCATGCACGGCGACCGCGTGCGCGTGCTTCTTTTGCCCGGCGCGCGCGGCAAAAATCCGGAAGGGCGCGTTGTCGAAATTCTGGAGCGCACGCTGCGCGAAGTGACGGTCAAGATGTTGAACCGGCTGGGTGAGGCATATTTGTGCAAAGGAGCGGATCCGCGCCACGACACGTTTTTTCGGGTCGATGCCTCTGCCCTGCCCGCCGCCCCCCGGCGGGACGATCTGCTCGCCGTCACGCCGGGCGAACGCCTGGCTTCCGATCTCTGGGCCGCAAAGGCGCAACGCTCTTTCGGCCGGGAAGAAGACGCGGCCGTGCAGGAGCGTTTGGTCAAGCTCAACCATCAGGCGCCCGCCGACTTCCCGCCCCGTGCTCTGGAAGAAGCCGCCGCCCTGCCCGCCGATCCGTTGCCGGATGATTGGAAGGGAAGGGAAGATCTGACCGGTCTGCCCTTTGTGACCATAGACGGCATTACCGCCCGCGACTTTGACGACGCAATCTTTGTTGAACGTGCCGGACGCGGTTTTTGCCTGCGCGTGGCCGTGGCCGACGTTTCGCACTATGTGCGGCCCGGCTCGGCTCTGGATAAAGAGGCGGCTCTGCGCGGCAATTCCTGGTATTTTCCGCTTTCGGTGGAACCCATGCTGCCGCACGCGCTGTCAAACGGGTTGTGCAGCCTGAATCCGGGGGCCGCGCGCCTCGTGCTGGCGACAGAAATCATTTTTGACGCCAAAGGCCTGCCGGGAAAAACCCGCTTTTATCCCGCCGTCATCCGTTCGGCGGCCCGTTTGACCTATGAAGGCACGCAGGTCTGGCTGGACGCGGCGGATGCTCCTGCCGCTCCCGCTGTTTCCATCGGCGCTTCCGATATTGTGCCCCCGGCGGCGCATGATTCGCTGAAAAACGCGGCCGCGCTGGCCGCCCTGCTTGCGGCGCAACGGGAAGAGCGCGGAGCCCTGGATTTTGAACTGCCGGAGCCCGAGTACGAATTCGACACCGAGGGCCGTCTTGCGGGCATACGGCGCAGGCAGCGTCTTTTCAGCCATCGCATCATCGAAGAATGCATGATCGCCGCCAACGAGGCCGCTGCCCGCTTTTTGCGGGAACGCGGCGTGCCCGTGCCCTACAGGGTGCATCCTCCCCCGGATCCGGAGCGTTTGACCGCACTGTTCCGCAGCCTGCGCGCGATGGAGTGGGCACAGGCTTTGCCGCGTTTTCCCTCGGCGCGGGACATTCCCGTTCTGCTGCGCGCGGCGCGGGGCAGCCCGCAGGAATTCGTGGCCGGCAGACTCTGCCTGCGCGCCATGATGCAGGCCGTCTACCAGCCGGAAAACGAAGGGCATTTCGGTCTGGCTTCCGGCGCCTATTGCCATTCCACCTCCCCCATACGCCGCTATGCGGATATCCTTGTGCACAGGGCGCTTGCATATGCGCTGGGAATGTTCGCCGGACCGCTGATCGCCGGCGGCAAGCTCGTCGCGACAGCGGATCGCCTCAACCGCTGCGAACGGGCGGCCGTGGAGGCGGAGCGCGAAATATCCCGCCGCTTTGCCGTGTTGCTGCTGGCCGATCGCGTGGGCGAAGAATTTGAGGCCGTGATCGCCTCCGTGCTGGAATTCGGTTTTTTTGCGGAATTTACCACCATGCCTGTCGAAGGTATGGTGCGGCTGATGGATCTGACGGACGATTTTTATGATTTTGATCCCGACCGACGTTGCCTCACCGGCCGGGCCACGGGCAGGAGTTTTCGCCTTGGGCAGCGCCTGCGCGTTGTGTTGACGGAAGTGCACAAGGGGCGGCTGGAGATCACGTTGCTGCCGGCGGATGGTCCTCAGGGCCGGAAAAAAACCGGCCGCCCGCCGGCCCCGAAACGCGGCAAAACACCACGTCGCGCACGATCCCAAGGCGGCAGGCGCGCATGAAGATTTTCACTAAAACCCGGCATCTTACGGCAGCCGCCCTGATCATGGGCGTGAGCATTCTGCTGTCGCGTTTCATGGGGCTGGTGCGGGACAAGGTCATCTCCTGGCAGTTCGGCGCGGGGGGGGAGGCGGATCTCTATTTCGCGGCCTTTGTGGTGCCGGATTTCATCAATTATCTGCTGGCGGGCGGCTATGTCTCCATCACCCTCATCCCCCTCCTGGCCCGCCGTTTCGAGGAAGACGAGGACGACGCCTGGCGCTTTTTTTCCACGGTTTATTGCTGGACCTGGATAGCCATTACGCTGCTGGCAGGGTTGGCCTGGATCTTCGCGCCCCGCCTCGCGCCCGTATCCGCTCCCGGTTTTGACGCGGCGCGGTTGGAACGTTTGAGTTATTTTCTGCGCATCATCCTGCCCGCGCAGATTTTTTTTCTGCCCGGCGCCTGCGTGAGTGCCCTGCTGTACCTGCGCAAACAATTTTTCGTGCCCGCCCTGACACCGCTTATTTACAACGGGGCCATCATTCTGGGGGGCCTGCTTCTGCCGCTTGTTCTGCCTTTTGACGGCATGGAGGGCTTTTGCTGGGGCGTGGTGGCCGGCGCGGCCCTGGGGGCTTTCGTGCTGCCCTGGATCGCCGCGCGCAGAGGCGGCCTGCGCCTGTGTTTCAGCCTGCGCCATCCGCTGATGCGCCGTTTTCTCATCACGGCGCTGCCGCTCATGCTGGGGCAATCCGTGGTCATGCTCAACGAACAGTTCGTGCGCATTTTCGGCTCCATGGCCGGGGAGGGCGCGGTGAGTCTGTTGAGCTACGCCCGGCGCATCACCCAGGTGCCCGTGGGGGTGGTGGCCCAGGCCGCCGGAGTGGCCTCCTATCCCTTTCTGGCGCAACTGCTTGCCAAAGGGGACGGAGAAGGCTTTGAGCGCACCCTGCGCGCGGCCCTGCGGGGCAGCCTGCTGCTGATCATCCCCCTGACGGCCTGGATGACGGCGGCGGCCGAACCCACGTTACGCCTCATCTTTCAGGGCGGGCACTTCGGCGGTATGCAAACCCTGGCCGCGACGCCGCTGTTGCAGATCATGCTGCTTGCCGTGCCGTTGTGGACGATCCAGCAGGTTTTGGGCCGTGCCTTTTACGCGCACGGCGATACGCTTACCCCGGCTTTGAGCGGCAGCGCCGTAACCGCGTGCAGCATTCCCTTCTTTCTGTGGGCGGCCCCGGCCTACGGCGCGGCGGGCGTGGCCTGGGTGACTCTGGCCGGCGTGCTGGGCTATGCGCTGCTGATAAACGTAATATGGCTGCGTCGCAGAGGAGTCGCCGGGCTGGCGGGCATAGGCGGGGCCTCCCTGCGCTGCACGCTGCTCAGTTTGGCGCCGGCCGTCGCATCCTGGTGGAGCCTGCGTTTTCTCGAACTTTCCTTTCTGCCTCCGGCCTGGGCCGCGCTGGTCCAACTCGGCGTGAGTCTGGCCGTGTTCGCGGCGATCTATCTGCCGCTGCTGGCTGTATTCGCGCCGAATTTTCTCGAACCCCTGCGCCGCATATGGAAGAGGAACTGAACGTTTTTCACGTCGCGCCGGATCAGGCCGGGCTGCGGCTGGATGCGGCCCTGTCGCGCTTTTTTCCCGATGCGGGACTGAGAGCACGGCGCAGGCTTTGCGAACGGCTGCGCGTGAACGGTGTTTTCCGGTCGCCTGCCTATCGTCTGCGCGGGGACGAGGTTCTCAGTCTCACGCGGACGGAGGAGCCGGTCGCGCCGTTGCGGGTCGAAGACACTCCCCGGTTGCTCGCACAGGACGGCGCGTTCTTTTTTTTCTACAAACCTTCCGGTCTGCATACCGAGGCCCTGGCCGGCGGCGGCGCGCCGGCGCTGTCTTCCCTTCTCGGCGGACTGCTGCCGGAAAAATGCGCGGCGCTCAAACTTTTGACCCGTCTGGATTGCGACACCTCCGGCATCGTGGTCGCGGCGGCGGAGGAAGAGGCCGCCCGGCTCTGGCGCGAATGGGAAAATGCGGCTAGGATAGAAAAAGAGTATTTCGCAATACTTGAGGGTGTATTATGTAAAGAAAAGACTGTACGCAACGCTCTGGATGCTCGCGCGCGACAAAAGACGCGCGTGCTGCCTGATGAGGCGGAAGCGTTGCGTCATACGATCTTCAGGGCGCTCGGCCATGTGGATGCGTCGGATGTGCCGTGCTTCGATCTGCCGGAATCCGAGCGTCTGACGCTTGCGCTCTGTCTCATCCGCAAGGGCGCGCGGCATCAGATACGCGTACACGCCGCGCACATCGGGCACCCTTTGGCGGGAGATCGACTGTATGGAGCAAAAGGGCGGGGCGCCTTCCGCCTGCACCATGCGCGCGTCGTGCTGCCCGGCTGCGAGGTCCGCTGCCCGGTTCCGTGGCGTGATATCGAGGCTTTTTCAGAAGGATTCGGATTTCCGAAGTGACGGATCCCGGCCGGATCCGCTCGAACACATCAACGCTGCGAGTCCCGCCGTGCGTATGTTCTGGGGCATCAAGACGCAACTTCTCCTGCCCATTCTCGGCATCGTCTTCGCCGCGCTTTTCGGTTCCGTGGGGGCCGTGGTGCGCACGGCGGACACAGCGCTTATTGAAGCCGGCCGCGAAAAAATGTTCAACTCCGCCATGCTCGTCGGCACCAGCATGCTGGAACAGATCAACCGGGCCAAGGCGGACATTGTTTTTTCCACAAAAATTCCCGCCCTGAGGCATCTGCTCAATCCGGACGCCACCCTGAATTTTGCGGACAGGCAAGCCTTTGTTGACGACGCCAACATCCTGCTCAAACATCTCGGCGACACCTGCGGCTATTACGAAACTTTCTACGTTGTGAACGACAAAGGCATGACGCTGGCTTCCAACCTCGTTCCAACAGTGGGCAAGCTTGATATTTCCAACCGGGACTGGTTCCATCAGGCCATGGCCTCGGAGGAAGTCGTCATTTCCGAACCCTTTCGCAGCCGCATTACGGGCGACGCTCTGGTGGCCGTGGCAAAAAAGTTCTCCTTCAACGGTTTTACAGGCTGCATGGTGGGAGCGCTGCAAATTCAGATCATTACGGGCAGCATCATTGCCTTTGAGAACAGGGATTGGCTCAAGACCATTATTGTCAGCCGGACGGGGATGACCCTGGCCTCGCCGATTGACGAGGAAATCACAACCAAATCCTACAATACCGCCCCCTGGTTTGCCGGCATGCTGGAAAAAACCATCGGCAACGTGGAAATACGGCGGGACGGGCGCGACGTGCTGCTGACTTTCTACAATCTGCCGGATACGGATTTTTACACCCTGGCCTTCGCGGACAAGGCCTTTCTGCTCAATTCCTCGAGCACGGTCATCACCAGCGGCGCGGCGGCTTTCGTTCTGTCCACGCTGCTTGCCTTTCTGGTGATCTATATCATCGTCACGCCCATCACCACGAACATACGCCGGCTCGCGGCCTATGCGGACGAAGTGGGCAGGGGCAGGCTGGACGCGGAAATTGTGCTGAAACGCAGAGACGAACTCGGCGTGCTCGCCGACGCACTCAACAACATGGTGCGCAGTCTGGTGCGCATGATCGCCGAAACCCGAGCCGCCACACGGGCCAAAAGCGATTTTCTGGCAAGGATGAGCCATGAAATACGCACGCCCATGAACGGAGTCATAGGGTTGACCGCACTGCTGCTCAATACCGAACTTTTGCCGCTCCAGCGCAAGTATGCGGAAACCATACGCTACAGCGCGGACGCGCTGCTCTGCGTCATTGACGACATTCTGGATTTTTCCAAGATAGAAGCCGACAAAATCGTGCTTGAAAGCCTGGAGTTCTCCCCCCGCGTCCTGTGCGAGGACGCCTGCGAGATGCTCGCGCTGCGGGCCTTTGAAAAGAAGCTCAAGCCGGCTTTGGAAGTGGACGCCGACGTGCCCGCGCAACTCAAGGGCGATCCGGGCCGCATACGCCAGGTGCTGGTCAATCTGCTCAGTAACGCCATAAAATTCACGCATGAAGGCGAAGTGCTGGTGCGCTGCTCCTCCGCGCCGAGAGAACGGGACGGCGTCCCCTGCCCCGGGCTGAAAATCGAGGTGCGGGACACGGGCATCGGCATTCCGAAAAACCGCCTGCTCGCGCTTTTCGATCCTTTTGTCCAGGCCGACACCTCCACTACCCGCCAGTACGGCGGCACAGGGCTCGGCCTTTCCATCAGCAGGAGGCTGGCAACACTCATGGGCGGCGATATCGGCGCCGAAAGCGTTGTGGGTCAGGGCTCCACCTTCTGGTTCACCGTGCTGCTGGAAGAAGGAGAGGGCGTGCCGGGGCGGGAACCGGCCGCCGCGGTTCGCGGCAGCCGCGTCGCGCTCTTTGAAAGCCATGCCGCGACCCGTTCCGCCCTGCGCAGTATGCTGGAACGCCGGGGCGCGAAAGTTGACGAATCCGGAAATTTCGAAGAGCTGATCGCGCTGCTGCACGCCGGCGAACCCTATGATCTCATCCTGGCGGAGCACGAGCCGACCGTGCCGGACGCGGAAGCCCGCCTGCGGAAAATCGAAGCCGCGCAGTCCGTTCCGACGGCTTTGATTGTCGACTTGGGCACGGATATCGCTCAGGCCGTCCTGGCGCCCGCGAACATCGCCGGCGTGCTGACCCGCCCCATCAGGGAATCCATGCTGCTCGATCTGCTGGATTGCGTGCTCGGGGAGCGGCGGCCTGTTTCAAACGACTGCCCGCCCCCCCCGCCGCCGACGGAAGAAGGGGAAACCCCTCCCCAGCGCATCCTGCTGGTGGAGGACAGCCCCATCAACCAGATGGTGGCCGTGGATCTGCTTGAGGGCCTGGGCCACAACGTGGAGGCGGTGGACAACGGCAAGCTGGCCCTGGAGGCTTTGGCGGCTGCGGATTACGATCTGGTTTTCATGGATTGCCAGATGCCGGAAATGGACGGCTACCAGGCCACACGCGCGCTGCGCACGCCCGGATCGGGAGTGCGCAACCCCTCCATTCCCGTCATCGCCATGACCGCCCACGCCATGGTGGGTGACAGGGAAAAATGCCTGGCCAGCGGCATGAACGACTATATTTCCAAACCCATCAGCCAGGATCAGCTGCGTGCCGCCCTGGCAACCTGGGGTAAAAAACGTTGAGCCTCCGGCGGGCAGGGGCTGCCCCTGCACCCCGCAAGGGGGCGAGCCCCCTTGACCCCTTTATGGGTGTATGATCTGCAGCAAAACAGCGCGAGGTGCCACTTTACGTAGCTCTCGTCTTTGCTCTTACTACTTCTTTTTATAAAGCTTCCGCCATTCGTCCAGAAAGAGCAGACTGGTTTCAAGAGGCGTGAGCTCGCCGGCGCGGCCGCGCAGGCGGGTGACGACATCCTCGAAGGAAGCGTTTTCCGGCAGGCCGAGGCTGCCGAGCAGATCCGCCATTTCGGCGCGCAGTTCCGGCGGCAGGGTTTCCGGCAGGCCTTCTCCCTTGGCGCGGCCCGGCCAACCCGGCCTGCGTTGCCGTATGAAGGCGATCAGGTCTTCCATGCGTCGGTGATAGGTATGGTCGCGCAGCACGCGTCGGCGCGCGCGTTCGGCAAAGGCCGCGCGTTCTTCGGGATGTTTCAGGAAATATTCTATTTTTCCGGCCAGATCCGCCATGTCGGTAAAAGTGGCCAGTTCGTCTTCGGCGAACAGATCCGGCATCAGTCCGCGCCTGTCCACAAGCTGGAACGCGCCGCAGGCCGCCAGTTCGAAGGTGCGCGGGTTGACGAAATCGCCTTCCACAACGGATTTTTCCGCGCGTATGCTGGAATGCAGGTTCAGGTTGATCCGGCTTGCGTTATAAATGCGCACGGCTTCTTCCGGGCTGATGCGCGCCCCCTGCCGCTGCACGTGCGGGGCGAGCGTCTCGTCGCCCTCCCAGTCCGAACCCCAGATTTTGAAGTCAAAATGCCTGAGCTGTCTGAAAGCCGCGCGCCGGTTGGGATAGCCCGCGCCCAAAAAGGAGAGATCCGCGCCGTAGGCGCGCTGTGCGGCCGGATCGAGCTGTTGGGGAGCGTGAAAATCCGGCAGGGCGGCCAGGGGCAGGTACAGGGCGCCGGCGTGGCCGGCGGCTGCCAGTTCGGCGAGCAGGGGTTCCTTCTGGATGACGGCGAAGAAGTCGTAGCAGGGCGCGAAAGCGCGCCAGTATGTGAAAAGTTTGTGATCCTCCACGAACCACATGGCCGTGGTTATGCCCTGGCGTTGAAAATGCTTGAGGGTGTTGCGCGTCAGCGGAGCCTGGGCGAGCGCCAGCACGAGATCGGGCGCGAACTGCTCGGCTTTGGCGCGCACTGCCTGGGAGATGGCCTGCAGGAAGGCGTCTTCCACCTGTTCCAGGCGTCCGCCCGTAATGCGCAGCCCGCGCACGGCGCTGAAGGCGGAGTGGAAAGCCGGGGCGTCGAAAAGCTCCGCCGTGTGGCCGAGATCGGCGAGCGCCCGCGCGCAGTACTGCCCCACGGGCAGCGAACCTCCGTACATGGGCAGGACCACGAGCACGCGCAGGGGCAGATCGGTCACGAAATATCTCCTCCAAAAGAGCATTTTCGCTTTGAGATTGTCGCTTACGGCGGGCAGAACCCGCCTGCGCCAATCCCGGGCGGAGATTTGCCTGCAAATCTCCGCATAGCGTTTCAACTTTTGTCAAGCTGAAACGCTATGCATATTCCCGCCGGCCGCTTGCGGGGTTAAGGCGGGTGAGCATCCAGTCTTTTTCCCGATAAAGCAAGGCGGCGGCCTCGGTTTGTCCGCCCCGGCAGGGCGCGAGCCCGAGCTGTTCGGCGAGCAGGGCGCGCAGGGCGTTGCGTTGCGGGGCGCGTTCGTCATCTCCGGCCTGTGTGCGCCAGCAAAGCCCCAGTTCGTCAACGGCGGATTCCAGTTGCAGCAGGCCCGGCGGCAGGGCTTTGCCGGGCCTGGTGTCCGCGCCGAGCGAGCCGGCCAGAGCGGCAAGCAGGCCCGGCTGCGCGAAGGGCGGCAGGCATTGCAGATCAAAGCCGCAGGGAGAGGATTCCAGGCAGGGCAGGCAGGGCGCGACCGCCTGCCAGACCGTGTGCCCGAGCCCGTAGGGACCGGTTTCAAAACACCAGGCCGAGGAAAGAAAAAAGGCCCGCACCGGTACGCCCAGGTGGGCGGCCAGGTGCATGCTGCCGGTATCGGGGCTGAGCAGGCAGTCGAGCCCGCTCATGGCGTCCGCCAGTTCCGCCCAGCCGGTTTTGCCGCAGAGGTTGCGGGTTCTGGCCTGCATGGACGCGGAAAAGGCGCGCACGAGCGCGCGCGCGGCGGGGGCTTCCGCATCCGTGCCGAAAAGGCGTATTTCCGGCCCGCCCAGGCGTTCAAAGGCGGCCCGCACGCAGGGCGCGAGCGTGTGCGGCGGAAGCGAACGGCGCGCTTCCCTGCCGGAAAGCACGACGCCTATGCCTTGCCCGCCGGGCGATGCGGGTGGATTGACCTCTCCGGCGGGCAGGGGATCGGGCAGCAGAAAGGCCCAGAAATCCGCGAGATTGAGAGGAGAAAGCGGGCGCAGGGCCGCGAGCGCGAAGCCCGTGTTCATCCAGGGGGAACGCAGTTCCTGCCCTTTTTCCACATAGTGGCCGTGCGTGATTTCCGGGGGAAAGAGGCGGGCGAGCGCGCGGCTCAAACCGGAATGATTCAGATTGTACACGGCTTCGAAACGCTCCGCGGCCAGGCGCTTGAAAACGGCGTGGTTGAGGCTCGGGTTTTCGCCTTCCGCGCCGCCGTGAGCCGCGCAACCGTGCAGCGTTGCTCCGGGATACAGCAGGCCCGCCAGGGGCAGCAGGCCGCGATCCGCGCAGATATGCACCCTGCCCCGGCGCTCCAGGCTTTTGACGAGGCGCCTGGTCTGTACCAGATCCCCGAAGCGGGCGAGTTGAATGACGAGAAATTCGGGCATGCTCACTCCGCCGGGCCGAGTCGGAGGTGGAGCACGCGCAGCAATTCGGCGGGTTCTATGGGCTTGGTCAGATAATCGCTCATGCCGCAGGCCAGACCCTTGGCCTTGTCGTCTTCCATGGCGTTGGCCGTAACGGCCACAATGGGGACATCCCGGCCCTGTTCGAGGGAGCGGATGACGCGCGTGGCTTCCAGCCCGTCCATGACCGGCATCTGCATGTCCATGAGCACGAGGTCGAAATTCTGTTCCTTTACCGCGTCCACGGCTTCCTGTCCGTTGGCGGCCATGAACAGGTTCACGCCGGTGGGAGCGAGCATTTCCTCGAGAATGAAGCGGTTGATTTCGTTGTCTTCGGCCACCAGGATGCGTCGCGCGCTGAGGTCGAGCTTTTCAAAAGCGAGCGAAAGCGGGAGTTCTTCCTCCGCTTTCTTCTGTTGCTGTTCCGCGGGCGGAAGCTTGACGAAAAAGCTGAAGGTGGTGCCGTGCCCCGGCTCGCTTTCCACACGGAAGGCGCCCCCCAGCATTTCCACAATGCGGCTGCTGATGGCCAGGCCCAGCCCCGTGCCGCCGAAGCGGCGCGTAATGGAGGCGTCGGCCTGGGTAAAGGGCTTGAAGAGCGTGTCGATGACGCCCTGCGTCATGCCTATGCCGCTGTCCGTCACGCTGATGCGCATGGCGATCGCGCCGTCGTCCGTTTCCTGTTCCCCGTCCCGTCGGCAATGCACGGTGATGCCGCCCGCGTCGGTGAACTTGACGGCGTTGCCGATCAGGTTGTTCAGCACCTGGCCTATGCGCAGCGTATCGCCCATGAAAAGCCGGGGCGCGTCTTCCGCATACTCCAACGCCAGGCTCAATTCCTTGGCTTTTGCGCTCTCCTGGTGGATGGCGAGGGAATTTTCCACCGTCTCCTTCAGATTGAACCGACTGCGCTCCACGACGAGCATGCCCGCCTCGATCTTGGAAATATCGAGGATGTCATTGATCACTCCCAGCAATGAGCGGGCCGCCATACGGATTTTTTCGAGATAGGAATGTTGCTTGGGAGAAAGATCGCCGTCGCGCAGGCTCAGGTGCGCCATGCCGATGATGGCGTTGAGCGGGGTGCGTATTTCGTGGCTCATGTTGGCCAGAAATTCGCCTTTCATTTTGCTGGCTTCCTGGGTTTTGCGGATCATGTCCTGCAAAACGTCCACCAGGTTGCGCAGGGAATTGTGCAGTATGCCCAGTTCATCCCTGCGGGTGCTGGGCTCCAGTTTCAGTTCGAGATCCCCCTCTGAAACGCGCTTGGCGTAGCTGACAAGCGAGAGCAGAGCCTGGAGGATGTTGTCCGCAAAGCGGAACACCACCAGGGAAACCACGCAGAGAAAGAGCAGGCTGAGGCCGAAAAGCACCATGCCCACCCTGTAGGCCGGCGCGAAAACCTCGCCTGTAACGCCGCTGGTGACGACCAGCCATTTGCCTATGTTTTCCACCTCGGCGTAGCCGACATAGGCTTTGTCGAACAGCGTGTAATTCACCGCCCCGCCCCTTTCCCCCACTTTCAGGGAAAGATTGTCGTACAGCGCCTTGAAGGCGGGATCCGCGCGGCCCATGATGTTTCTGTCCCGGTGCGCGGCAAACAGCCCGTCTGGACTCAGGAGCGCGGTGAACACGGCGCGTTCGCTGTGGACGGAGTCGCTTTCATAGTTCACGACTTTCGGGAGATCGCAAATCAGGATGAGGGCGCCGGCGATGCCGTGCGGGCCGTCAATGGGGCCGGCCGCTGTGGCGGTGAACTTTTTGGTGAGCCGGCCCACGGAAGCTTCCCCGAAGTTGAAAAGGCCGCTTAAGGCCCGGCGCACATAGTCCCTGTCGGCATACGAAACGCCTATATAACCGAGATTGCTGGAAGCTATGCACTTGCCCGTGCGGTCGACAAGCAGGATGTCGCGGTAATAGTCGTTGCCCTGAATGACGATATCGAGCCAGTCCGCTATTTTGCCGGCCGGATCGGGCACCATGGGTTCGGTGAAGAGATCCCGGATGCGCTGATCCGTCACCATGTTTTGCGCGGCCGTGAGGATGGAGCGCTGGAGAAAGCTCATGGCGCCGGAACTCTGCTCGGTCTTCGCCTCGGAAATAAGAAGCATGGCGTCTTCAAGGGCGCGGCGCGCGGAAGAATACGCATACCACGCCAATACAACGGTCAAGGCAAGGGTGCCGAGTATAAACGGCGCAAGCAGCTTGAAGCGGAGATTATACATGGGTCTCGTATCCGGCCTTCGGGAACTTTTCGGCTTTTTTGCAAAGATTGCGGGCGAACCCGCTTCCGCTCCGTTCAGGCCGTTTTGGTCTGGTTATTTGCCGCGGAGTCCTTCCCAGAACTTTTTCGCGCCGGGATGGACGGCAAGGCCGGCGGGCACGGCGTTTTCCGCGGAAAACGCCTGAAAGTCTTTTACTGCGCCGGCGAGGACGGCCTTGTTCTTCCACAGCGCCGCGGTTACGTCATACACGATGTCGTCGGGCAGATCCCGGCGCGTGATCAGGCAGGTTGAATCTCCCAGCGTGGGAATGGGCTTGGTGACGTTTTTGTAAAGGCCGGGCTTGATGGTGTATGTGTAGGTCTTGAATTTGGAGGACAAGGCGTCGAGCGCCTGCTGCTCGATTTCCAGCACCAGCACGTCGGTGTGGCTTTCCATGGTCAGGATGAGCGGCACCATGGTTCCGGCCGTGTAGGCGAAGCAGTCGAGTTCGCCGGTGACGAAGTTGTCCGCGATTTCCGCGTAGTCGTTGAAGGAAAGCGTCCAACCCTGCTCCTTCAGCGCGGCGAAGTGCGTGCCGTAGCCGTACCGGAGCAGCATGTTGAGGATGGCTTCCGAGGCCGTACCCGGTTTGAGCGAGGCAAAGCGCAGGGGCATCTTCAACCGCAGGAGCTGCCCCATGGTCGTGATGCCGTGCTTGTCCGCGACGTCTTTGCGCATAAGCACGTACAGCACCTGCGGATACACGGCGGCGATGAGCGCGGCGTTGTCGGCCTGGATGTGGCTGTATTCCCTCTCGCCGGACTGGGCCGCGCCCAGAAAGCAGGTGAGGGTGAAGGCGATATCCGCATTGCGGGCGTTGACGTTGTTGATGTTGGAGACGCCTCCGCCCGTGCGGGAAGTGGTCGGAACGACGGCCCGCGTAAGAATTTCCGCCATGCGTTCACCGGCGGTATGCCACTGGCCGCCGCCGGGCCCGGCGAGCAGACGCAGATGGGCCGGCCGCTCTCTGGCCGCCGGCTGCTGCGCCGCCTGTTCGGCGGCAAAAGCCGCCGCAACGCTCCCGATAAAAAGCGCGGAGCAGAACAAAGCAAAAAATTTTGTATATTTCCATGTAGTTATATGCATGGGCAACTCCTTGCGATATGGCGGTGCAACGGTCATTCCGCGCTCAGATTCCGGGATGCCCGATCCGCCGGCTCGCCGCTGAGCCGGCAGCGCAGCAGATCGCGCAGTTGATCCACTTCAAAGGGTTTGGAAATATGGTCGTCCATCCCGGCGGCGAAGCAGCGTTTTTTGTCCTCCGGCCCGGCGTTGGCCGTCATGGCGATGATGGGCACCGCACGCGTCTCGGCATCCGGCATGATGCGCACCTGTCGCGTGGCTTCAAAGCCGTCCATCACCGGCATCTGGACATCCATAAGTATTAACGCGTAGCGTATTTTCCTTATCATGGCAACGGCTTCCAGTCCGTTGACGGCCGTGTCCACTGTAAGGCCCATGCCGCAGAGCAGTTCCAGGGCGATTTCCCTGTTGATGTCGTTGTCCTCCACCAGCAGAACGCGCGCCGGCGGCAGGGGGCTGTCGTCCGTTTGCGCGCAGGCGTCTTCCGATTCAAGCGCTTCGGACGCACAAACGCCGAAGGGCAGCTCGAAGTAGAAGGCGCTGCCTTTGCCGGGTTCGGATTCCGCCCCGATGACGCCCCCCATAAGTTCGACCAGGCGCTTGCATATGGCGAGCCCCAGGCCTGTGCCGCCGTATTTGCGCGTTATGCTGCCGTCGGCCTGCAAAAAGGATTCGAAAACCGCGTCCAGCATTCCGGTTTCCATACCTATGCCGGTGTCGCGCACGGTAAAGCGCAGGCGCACGGCGCCTTCGCCTTTTTCCGCCAATGCCGTTTCCAGTCCTATGCCGCCGTATTCGGTGAATTTTACGGCGTTGTTGGCGAGATTGAGCAGTATCTGGCGCAGGCGCACGGGATCGCCCAGCAGCGTGTCCGGTACGGCAGGTTCTGTGGTAATGCGGAAATCCAGGCCCTTTTCCCGCACCTTCAGCATGACGATGTCCCGCACGCCGGCCAGTTGTTCGGAAAGACGGAAGGGGATGGTTTCAACATCCATCTTGCCCGCCTCGATCTTGGAAAAATCCAGGATGTCGTTGATGATGACCAGCAGGCCCTTGGCGGCGTGCTGTATTTTTTTCAGATACTCCCTGTGCCTGGGGGGAGGATCGTGTTGCAGGGCCAGATAGGCCATACCGAGCACGGCGTTCATGGGAGTGCGGATTTCGTGGCTCATGCGGGCCAGGAAGTCGCTTTTGGCCCTGGTGCTTTCCTCGGCCCTGGAGCGGGCTTCCACCAGTTCCGTCACGTCTACAACGTTGATCAGCACCCCCTGCAGGAGCGCGTTGTGGTATACGGGCTGGAGGCGGAGGATGAAGGCCTTGCCTTCCTGCCGGTGTTCAAAATGGACGGGCGGATGATCCGGGTTTGCCCGGAAGGTTTCGAGCAGCGCCTGCGCTTCCTTCAGTTGCGCCCCGGTATGCAGGGTGGGCAGATCGCGGCCGACGAGTTCGGAACGCGCGGTGCGCATGAAGCGGCACATCCATTCGTTGGCTTCCAGCACGCGGCCTTCGGCATCGGTAAAAACCACTCCCTCGGCCATACCCTCGATCATGGCCGAGAATTTGGCGGTCTGCAGTTGCGCTTCTTCGCGCAGTTTTTCCGAGTTTTCAAGCGAATCGGCAAGGTGGCGCGAAAGGTCCAGCGCGGCCCGCCGGTGACGGGAAAGTTCGGTGTCGTCGCGCATGAACAGGATGTATCCTTCCTCCGCATCGCTCCAGTCGCAGACCAGGACAAGTTCGCGTCCGTCCCGGCGCCGCGCGCGGCATTCGCCCGCATATGCTCCCTCGCCAAAGGAACCCGGGGCCGGGTGCGCCGGCCCGGTGTGGGGCGAAAGCAGATCGCGGATGTTGCGTTGCAGCAGTTCGGCGTCGCTGTACCCGAAAATGCCGCCGGCCGCCGGGTTGATGTCGAGAATTTCGCCCTGCGCGCTTATGAGCGCGATGCCGTAGGGCGCGCTTTTCACATAACGGCGTTGCTGCTGTGCGTCGTGATCCCGTATGCGCTGGGCAAGATCGCGTTTGTGGCTCTTTTTGATCTGGGCGGCGAGAATGACGATGAGCAGCCATATGCTGAAACAGACGACAATAAGCATGGTGAGCTGGTATTGCAGCTCCGCGTGCAACTCCGCGCTTTCTCTGCTGAAAAGTACCCACCATGTGTTTGCGGTCGGAGAATCGGGCGTGATTTTCGAGGCCGTGCAGTTCAACTGCCTGCCTTCGATCGTCACCGTGAAATTGTTTTTGCCCTCTTCCAGTTTTTTGAAGATGGGCGCGTATATCCGCGTATAGTCCACGTTGAGGACGTGGGAAGCGTGGTTGCTGCTGATGATGAGGCGGCGGTTGTCGAGGACCTCCATTTGCCCCGTGGCGCCGATATGGAATTCATCAATGAAATGACAGGTGATGTAGTCGAGCTTCACGCCGAAACCCAACAGGCCGGCGGTGCGTCCCGTGTCGTCCGCTACCGGGGCCGAGACCATGAACAGCGGCGGCAGGCCGGGCAGCGCATTGGGCTTGGCTTCGCTGATAAAAGAGGGCAGGCCGTCGTGAATGGCCTTGATATAGCTGAAATTCAAACCTCCCACGCCTATGCTGAGGCCGTTGATGGAATCCGCCAGCGAGCTCGCGTAGGGGATGGCGTATTCTTTGCCCTTGCGCGTGAAGCGCAGCGTTTCACCGGGATCGGGCGCGAAATACACAAAGGTCATCATGGTGAAATGCGGACGCAACGCGTGATTGGAGCGTAAAAATTCCTCAAGCGCCGCGCGCTTTTGTTCGTTTGCGGGGTCGGACGCCACAGCGCGGATAATAGGCGTTGCGGCCAGGCTGCGGGCAAGCAGCACATGCCCCTGCAACTGGATCCTCAGCGCCCGTCCGGCCTGTTCGGCAAGATAAACTTCCTTTTCCCGCGCCAGTTCCAGGCGTTGTTCATAGAGTTGATAATAGGTGAAGACGCCGATCACCGAAAGCAGCATAAGGGCGAGAACCCCGACGCAGACAAGAAAGCGGGGGTGGCCGACGTTGAGAGGAAGGCGTGCATCCATAAACAACCCGTTCGCCCGGAGGGCGAAGGAGGAAACAACCCTGTACAGCGATATGTCAAGGCGGTGTAAGGCGTAAATGATGCTATCATAAGTGCCGGGAGGCGAAAGGTCAATTTTCGCCGGCGATCAGCGGAAAAATTCCCTGTGCAGGCGTACGCCCGGCGCGCCTATGCCGAGTTTTTTCGCGCATTCTTCCACGGCGTCCTGTTCCGGACGCGCATATTCCCGGTCTTCCAGGCGGTAGGCCTTGGCGCGCAGCGGACCTGCCGGGCCGGGCAGTTCGCGGGCTTCGCGGGGCAGAGTCACCCGCTCCACGGTTTGCCGGCGTATGCCCAGACTGTGCGTGTGGCGGAAGAGCGCGTCGGTCAGGGCGTGGGCGTGCTCGGGCCGGCAGAGCAGGCGCAGACAGCCGCCGGGGCGGTTTTTCTTGGTAAGGCCCGGCAGCCAGAGCACATCGAGAGGCGCGGGATCGCAGGCCCCAAGGGCCGTGAGCGCGCTGCCCAGGTCTTCCCCGGAGAGGTGATCGATATGGGTTTCCAGCAGGGTGACGCTCTCCGCGTACTTTTCGTTTTCCGGCCGGATAAGCCAGGCGCGCAGTCCGGCCGGAGCGGGGCGGGAGCCGTAGCCCGTGCCCAGGGCCAGGATTGTTCCCGCCGGCGGGCTCGGCGTGAAGCTTTCCGCCAGTGTATGGAGCAGGGCCGCGCCGGTCGGCGTGACGAGTTCTTCGGTCGCCCCTGTGGGCATGCAGGGTTTGCCCCGCATCAGCCAAGCCGTGGCCGGCGCGGGCAGGGGCAGAATGCCGTGCTCGCAGGCCACCGTGCCGCCGAACCAGGGCAGGGGGGAGGAACTGACGCCGCGCACGCCGAGTTCGTCCAGAGCCCAGGCCGCCCCAACAATGTCCACCAGCGTGTCTATGGCGCCCACTTCGTGAAAGTGCACTTCTTCGGGCGCAATGCCGTGGGCATGGGCTTCAGCCCGGGCCAGGGCGTCCACGGCGGCCAGGGAACGCGCGCGCGCCGCTTCGGTCAGAGGCAGGCGTTCCATGATGCGGACAAGATCCGCCGGGTGTCGCAGGGGCTGGGGGGCCTCCCAACTCACATCCGTGCGCATGCCGGGGCCGGCGGCGCGGATTTCGGCGCGGGCTTCGACCGTGCAGCGTATGCCCGCCTCTGCCAGCATGCGCGGCAGAGGGGAAAGATCAACGCCCAGATGGGCCAGGGCGGAGAGAGTCATGTCGCCGCTCATGCCTGCGCGGCAGTCGAAGTGGAGATGCATGGCGATTTCCGGGTTGATGGTGCGGGAGGCGGCCTGTTGCGCAGGGCGGGCTTGTGCCGCCGCCGAAAAGAGGCTATATTGAGCGAGTGCAGCTGCTGTAACGGTTTCCTCCAAGGAGGGGAGAATGCTGATTCGTGATTGGATGACTCAGGAAGTCATTGCCGTGACTGCCGAAACTTCGATGCTGAAGGCCGGCAAGCTCATGAAGGAGCACGACATCCGTCGCCTGCCGGTCATCGACGAGGCGCGCCGGGTCATCGGCATTGTTTCGGATCGGGACGTCAAGGCGGCATCGCCTTCCAAGGCCACCACCCTTGATATGCACGAGATGTACTATCTCCTTTCCGAATTGAAAATCAAGGATATCATGACCCCCAATCCCGTCACGGTGGATCCGCTGGACACGGTGGAGAACGTGGCCCTGCTGATGCTGGAAAAAGGCTTCGGCGGCCTGCCCGTGGTGGACGCGGACAGGAAACTGGTAGGCATTATTACGGATCACGACGTATTTAAAGTGTTGGTGAGCATTACCGGCGTGCGCGCCGGGGGGGTGCAGCTCGCCTTTCGCCTGCCGGACAAGCCCGGCACCATGCGCCCGATTTTCGACGTCCTGCGCGAACATCAGGCCAGCATCATCTCCGTGCTCTCCGCCAACATCGAGAACGACGAGCAGGAACGCAATGTTTTTGTGCGCATACGGCCCATGCCCCGAGAGACGGAAGACGCCCTTATCGATGTGCTGAAAACGCGTTTCAGCCTGGTATATTGGGCGCGCGAAAAGGTATATGTTTCTTGATTCATTTGTAATGTAAAAAAAGCGTCTCATCTCTTGCCATTTTGAGATGCTTGTGGCAGTCTGCCTGAGGCATCAGGGGGTCGCTGTATTTTACGGCCTGAAAATTTAGTTCGGGCAGCGGCGCGCGCCGCGTCCGAAATCGTCCGAGCGGGTTGCCGGCTTTGCCGGCGTAGATGTATTTCATAGAAACCGTCCAAGGAGGACTTGCATGGCTGAGATCACATACAAGGGTAAATCGTTTGAAGTTGACGAAGATGGTTTTCTGCTCCGCTTTGACGACTGGTGCCCGGATTGGATGGAGTACGTGAAGGAATCCGAAGGGATCAGCGAAATCGGCCCCGACCATCAGAAGATTCTGGACTTCCTGCAGGATTATTACAAAAAGAACGGCATCGCCCCCATGGTGCGCATCCTTTCCAAGAACACCGGCTACAAACTGAAAGAAGTGTACGAACTTTTCCCCTCCGGTCCCGGCAAGGGCGCCTGCAAAATGGCCGGCCTGCCGAAACCCACCGGCTGCGTGTAGCGGAAACGCCCATATCGCATTCGAACGGGAGCTCAGGCTCCCGTTTTTGTTTCATTTCCCCTTCTTTTTCCTTTGCCGGGCCGCGCGCAATATTGCGTGATCGCGCTCCGGCATTATTCCTCCCGTACGCCGCGCGTTTTCGCCCAATCGCCGTACAGGCGCAGCACGGTCTTGTCCTCCGCGCGGCGCGCCCAGCGCAGCAGGGCCTGGGCTTGGGCCGCCAGGGCGGGCAGGTCGGCGGCCCGCGCGCGCTGTTCGTTCGCCTGTTCGGCCGCCGCTGCCGCCGTTTCCGCCAGGCCCGCCTTGGCGGCGCTCACGGCCAGGGCTTCGGCGATGTCCGGCAGGGGAAAGAAGCGCGCCTGTTGCAGGCGGATTTCCGTCGCCTCGGCCCAAAAGCCTGCGCTTTCCAGGTGTTCGGCGAGCAGCCCGTGGCCCCGCAGCCACAGCGGTTCCGCATGCAGTCGCCTGGCGCAGCGTTCGGGGTCGAAGTTCGCGGAAAAGGCCCGCGTCAGCGCGGCCTCCCGCTCTTCCGGCAGGCGCAGGTAAAATTCCAGGCCGGGGCTTACGGCGGGCATAAAGCCGTCCGCCAGGGCGTGCAGGTGCGCGTCCGGCGTGAAGCCGCCCGGCTGCCGTTCGTTGATCAGACGCGCGTTTTGGGAATCATGGGCGTTTCTGCCCGGCGTCTGGCTGGTCAGGTGATAGATGACGCTTTGCGGCACGCAGGCAAGGCGCAGGCCGAGTTTGCGCAGTTCGCAGCAGAGATCCAGATCCTCGAAGCCGTTCTGATAGTCCTCGCAAAAGCCGCCCACGCGGAAGAACAGTTCCCTGTCGAGCAGCAGGGCGGCCCCGGAAAGCGCCTGCACCTTGCGCGGCGCGCGCACCACGGGGTGATCGCCCGGAAAATGGAAATAGAGGTGCTGCACCTCCAGGTTGGGCTCAAAGGCCACGCCGCAGTGCTGCACGGTTTCGATTCCGGGAAAGAGGAGCAGGGGGCCGACCATGCCCGGCGCGGCCGGGCCGCGCAATGCGTCGAGCAGCGGCGGCAGCCAGTTGTTCGTCACCAGGGTGTCGTTGTTCAGAAAAAAGAGCAGCCCGCCCCGCCCCGCGCGCGCTCCGCTGTTGCAGCCGACAGAGAAACCCAGGTTGCGTTCGAGCCGCACGACCTGAAAATATTCCCCGAAGAGCCGGCGGCCCAGAGGGGCAAGCTCCGTGGCCGTGGCGTCGGTGGAGCCGTTGTCCGCAACCACGACTTCGATCGCGCCCGGCGGGCTGTGGCGGGCCAGGCTTTCCAGGCAGTCGCGGGTCATGTCCCAGAGGTTCCAGGCGGGAATGATGACGGAAACGAGCGGCATGCGGTGCTCCTGGGCAGCTGGCTCATTTTGCCGTGATGCTCAGACATGGTGATTTTGCTGAATCCTGTCCGGTGGAACTCAATTTGCTTACGCAAATTCGTTCCACCGGGATTGCAGCCTATCTGTCTTCCCCGCCTGACGGCAAAAGCGGCCGCTCCCTGATTTTCGTATAGTTGCGCGGACGGCGTGCTCTGGATATAATCAAAATATCTTGTTGTTCAACACATTTTCTGTCAACCCCGGAGCGAACGTGAGCTTTTCGTGGAAAACCCTGCCCCGCGGTCTGGCCGAACCCCTGCTCAAAGGCAGCGTGGGCAAGGCGCGGCTTTGCGCCATGGCGGAAACGGCCCTCGGCCTGGGCAGCGGCCTGCCCGGGGAACAGGCTCGCGGCTTTCTGCGCCTGGGCGCGGATATGCTTCTGGCCGCCTGGGAATACGACCCTCTGGATCACGATCTTGCCGCCAACCTGCTGCGGGTGCATGCCGTCTGCCCCTGCCTGCCGCTTACCCTGGAGAAGACGGCCCGGCATCTGGCCGGGGCCTCGGCCTTTCCGAAAGACAGTACGGAGCTGACGGCCATGCTTTACGGGGGGCGCGATCCCGCCGCCGCCTGGAACTACCTGAAACGCATGCGCCGCAAGGAGCCGGAAAATCTTTTCTGGACGCGCCAGGCCGTGTTCATCGGGCTTACCGAAGGCCGGCACAAGGAACTGGAAGACTGGCTGGCGACGAGCAGACTGCCCAGGCCCCTTGCGGACGCCTTTTCCGCCGACCTGGCCTTTGCCCGCGAAGACTATGAAGACGCCGCGCGTGATTATGGGACGGCCGCGAAAGGTCTGCCCTTCCTGTTGTGGAGGGAACGCCTGGGCGAGAGTCTGTACCGGCTCGGCAGGCGGGAGGAGGCGCTCGCCCTTTGGACGGAAATAAGCGCCGCCCGTCCCTGGCACACGAATCTTGTGCTGCGCCGTGACGACACGGCGCGGGATCGCGACCTGCCGGGAAGCACGCCCGAAGGCGGCGGCGCGGTGCTGCTTTATTCCTGGAACAAGGCGGTCTGCCTGAACATGGCCCTGGAAGCCCTGGCGGCTTCCGACCTCGGCGGGGCGTTGGTCTGCGTGCTCGACAACGGCTCAAGCGACGAAACGCCGGACATGCTGCGCGCCTGGCGGGATCGCCTGGGCGAAGGCCTGCTCGTCGTCACCCTGCCGTGCAACATCGGGGCCCCGCCCGCCCGCAACTGGCTGCTCAGCCTGCCCGAAACCCGCAAGCGCGACTGGGTGGCCTTTCTGGACGACGACGCCATCGTGCCGCCGGACTGGCTGCGCCGCTTCGGCCGGGCAATGGAGGCCCATCCTCGGGGCGAGGTCTACGGCTGCCGGGTGGTGGATCATGCCGCGCCCATGTCCCTGCAAAGCGCGGATTTCCACCTCGACCCCGGCGGAAGTTTCGGCGGCAAAGGAGGGCTGGAGCCTCTGCACGAACGGCGCTTCGTCATTTCAGACGTTCACTACGCCGTGCGGGATTTCGGCCAGTTTTCCTATCTGCGGCCCTGCGTCTCCGTTACCGGCTGCTGCCATCTCTTCCGCCGCGAGGCGCTCGACCGCATCGGCCATTTCGATCTGTGCTACGCCCCCACCCAGTACGACGACGTGGAGCACGACATCCGCCACGCCCTGCGCGGGCAACTGCCGATCTACCAGGGGCATCTGCGCGTCGCCCACATGCAGAGTTCCGGACAGGCGGCCTGGAAGGATCCCGTCAAGCTGCTCGCCTCCTGGGCCAATCTTTTCAAGCTTCAGACCAAATACACCCAGGAAGAATTCGACGCCATCCGCGAGCGCGACCACCAGAGCCTGCTGGCCGACATGATCGGGAGAGTGGGGGAAGGGGCGCTGTAAGAGTAGGGGGCTTTCGCCCCCCCCTTGCATGGACGGTGCCGCCTACTTCTGCCGGGGCTTCATGTCGAAGCGGTAGACTTCGGAAATTTCCTTGTCGTATCCGGGATAAAAGCCCTTGGGCATGCCCAGGATGATGCGCGCGCCCCGGTTGAAGAGCACGAGCAGTTCGCCGCTCTTGGAATCCACGGCCAGACCTTCGATTTCGCCCTGGCGCTTCACGTCGGTGAAGGTTTTTTCCAGCGTCACGGTGGCGAAGGTTTTGTCGGTGACGTTGACGCGGTAGAGATGGTCGGGCTCGTCGTAATCGGCCTCGCCGTCGTCCGCGGTCACATACAGCGCGCCCTTGTAATAATACACGCCCTGAAGCCATTGGGGCACCGGCATCAGATGCACCTTGCGCAGATATTTGCCGGTGGCGAGGTCATATTCATACAGATAGCGGCCGCTGTTTTCGCCCACCCAGGAGCTCATCCACACGGTGCGCTTGTCGCGATCCACGCAGATGCCGGAAACTTCCTCCTGGCCGGAGGAAGGTTCGAACTTGAACGTGCGTTTGAATTTCAGGGTTTTGGCGTCGTGAATGGCGATCTGGATGTCCTTGCCCACGCCGTCCATGAAGTTTTCGGCGCTGATGAAAAGTTCGCCCTCGAACACGTCGATATCCCCGATATGGTTGGAGGGGATGGCGTAGCCTTCAAAAGGGTTTTCATTGCTCATCAGCAGGTTGCCCTTCTTGTCGTACTTGTAGATGGCCTTGCTGCCGCTGACGTAATAGAATTCGTCATCCACGGCTATGCCCTGCCGGCCTTTCACCTGGAAGGAATCTTTCAGCTTGTACACATAGTTGGGAAGTTGCTCGGAATAGTCCTGTTTGGGTTGTTCCGCGGCAAAGGCCGAGCCCGCGATGCAGAGGAAAAGAAAGGCTGAAAGCACGATCGATTTTTTCATCAAAACTCTCCAGATGGTTACAGGTGAACGTACATTTTTTATTTCATCCGCCCCGCGCGCTTTGCGCATATGGGGCGGGAGCGCTCACGGCTCCGGCCGGAAAGGAAGCGGGCTGAAGGTGCCGCTGTTTCTCTCACGGCGCGTAGGGTAACGGGTAAAACGTTGCAGTATGGTTACAGATGGTTTTCATTTCACCTCCATGCGCCCCGCCGCGCTCCGCGCGTACAGGGCGGGAGCGTAGATGGCCTCGGCCGTGACGGGCGGCAGGCTGAAACTTCCCCTGTTCACGGCGCGTATCTTGTAGGTGAAGCGTTTCATTTCCGTGGTCAGGGTTGCGAAAACGATCATGCGATCCTCGCGCCTGTCCGTGTTGTCGGGCTTCAGGGCCGGGACGGAGCCCGCGCCCGCGTCGGGGAACGGTTCCTCCCCGCCCTCGGCGTTCACGGTGGGCAGCACCATTTCAAAGCCGCCGGGCAGCAGGTCGAGCAGCACCACGTCGCTCACGCTTCTTTCCCGGCTGCGGGCGTCGATGTGCACGGTGAGGATTTCACCCAGGGCGGCCTGCGTCGTTTCCTTCCCGTCTTCATTGATATACGCGCGCGTTATTTCAAGGCCCTTGGCCTCGGCCTTGGCGGGAGGGATGCGGTCAAAGCCCTGGGTGAAGACCTGCCAGTACAGAGGCTGCCCCGGAGGCGGGGTGAACGAATAGCGCGTGCAGCCGGGCGCGCTGAGTTCCATGAAGGCGGCGAGTTCGTTTTTTTCGCCTTCCGCCCCCTGCGCGCAGGTCAGGGCGGCTCCGCTCATGTCGGCCTGCCCCGGCGGAATCAGCGCGGCCAGGGCGCGCACGCTCTGGGCGGCGGCGTAGGTGGAGAAATACCGCCTTAGGCCGAGCAGGGCATTGCCGATGAGTTCGGCGGCCGGGTCGGCGCCCGCGCTTTTGCGCAGCCGTTCCGGGAAGTTTTTGGCCAGCACCGTGATATAGAGGGCGTGAGCGGCCTGCATGTCCCAGGGGTATTGGTCGGGCGGGCCGGCGATCAGGCTTGTCGGCGGGGGTGTCAGGCCGCGCAGCAGCGTGCGCGCCTTGTCCTCCAGCTTGAGCATGCGGTAGGCCCCGGCCGCGAGCGCGGCGGTGACGTCCTTGCGGCTTTCCGGGGCGTTTTTCATGTACTCTTCGAGAATGCCGAGCTGCGGCGTGGTGATCCTGCCGCCGCGGGTCAGCAGCCAGACAGCGTAGGCCTGGGCGCGGGCCCGGGCCGGCGTGTCGGGCATCGTGCCCGCGGCCCGTTCCAGGCAGCCCTGGATCTGCTCTTCCAATCCTCCCCCGGCGGCCAGGCCGGCTTCGCGCGCGGCCATGAGAAAGTCGAGGGCGTAGGCGGTGAGCAGCGGATCCGCTTCCCCATCCTGCCAGGAACTGACGCCCGCATAGCCGAGCCGGCCCCGGATCGAGGCGATGGCCGAGTCGATGACCGCCCGGGCTTCCTTGCGGAGTTCTTCGGGTTTTTTGGGGCTGCCGCCCAGGAATTCGGGGCGGGAGAGCAGCACGGCCCAGGGCAGGGCGCGGCTGATGCGTTGCTCCGTGCAGCCGTAGGGATAGGCGTTGAGCCGGCGCACCAGGCCCTGCACGGCCGGCAGAGGCAGCACGGAGATTGAGGCCGTGTTGACGGCCTGATAGGGATAGAGCGTGCGCGCGACGTCAACGGCCGTGGAGACCGTGGAGGCGTCGAACCGGCCGCTCTGCATGTCGCTCAGCAGGGGCGAGGCCGGGCGGATGGAAAGGTGTGTACGGCGCATGATTGGAGCGGCGGCGTCCGCCGTACGGGCTTCTATGAGCACGGAAGCCTCGCCCAGACTGTCCGCCGCCTTGAAGCGCAGCGGCAGCACGAGTTCTTCGCCGGGCTTGAGGCGCGCCGTCGCGGGCAGGCTCTTTTCCACAATCAGGTTTTCGGCCGTCTGCATGCGCAGGCTGAGATCCAGCTCCCTGCCCTCGGTATTGGCAAAGGCGGCGGAAGCCTCGAACACGTCGCCCGGCGCGGCCAGCACCGGCAGTTGGGGGGTGATGACCAGCGGAGCGCGCACGATGGTCGCGCCGTGGGCGGCGGAAACCCTGCCCGCGTCGGCCGCCACGGCCATGATGCGCAGTGTGCCGTTGTAATAGTCCGGCACCCTGAAGGAGAGCGCCCGCTCCTCCGGCCCCACATCGACGACGCCCGACCAGTAATGCGGCGGCGGCTCGTTCTTGCGGCGGAAAGGATTCTGGAAGCGGCCGCCGGGGCCGGCGGCGTCCCCGCCGAAGGCGCTGAGACGTTTTTGCAGGCGCGCGTAATCGGGCATGATCAGATCGAGCGCCTGGAGAGTCTGCACCTCCAGCGCCCGATCCAGCAGAAAATAGTCCAGGGGCGCGGGGTTGGGGAAACGGGTGAGTTGGAGCACACCTTCATCCACGGCAAAGAGGATCATTCTGCCGGGGGCTTCGGCGCTGAAGCTTACCCGCACTTCTTCTCCGGGCCGCACGCTTTCGGGAGCCTTGAGCGCAAGGCCGAGATCGCGCTGCCGCACGCCCACGCCGATGGCGGCAATGGCCGTAAGGTGCGGCTCCATATAGATTTCGTCGGAATGCATGGAGCGGGCGAAAGAGAGGTTGATATAGCCCTTGCCTTCGAAATTTTTCGGAATATCGATGTGTTGGACGCTGTCGCCGCTCTCGGCCCTGAACCAGGCGTGGGAAACCACGCCCTCGCGCTCCAGGGTGAGCAGCCCGGCCCCGGCGTACGGCGTGCTGATGAACAGCTCCACGCGTTCGCCGGGCGCGTATTCCTGCCTGCTCGTCCGCAGAGTGAGCTTGCCGGGGGAGAGGGAGCCGTCAAGGCGCAGGGCGTTGCCGGCCACGGTAAAGCCTGTGGCGGCAAGCTGCCGGCCTTCGGCGTCGGAAACGGAAAGCACAAAATCGCCCGGCTGATCCGTGGGCAGGCGGAAGCTCAAGGGCGGGTCGTCCTGCCGCGCGGGCAGGCGCAGGCTCTGCCGGCTCAATTCCGTGTCCACCGGGGTGGCGTCGTAACGATAGCGGCCGCTTTTGTCGCGTATCAGCCCGGCCACAAAGCGGCGCTTGGATACGACGAAGTTGAGGGAGCCCGGATCGTGTCGGCGCAGATCGGGGGCCAGGGCAATGAAGTCCAGCGTGGCTTCGCGGTGCTGCGGAATGTAGCCGAGCTGCTGCTTGGTGCGAAAGCCCAGGGCGTAGTGCAGCGTGGACACGAGCAGGCTCGAGCGCGCGCCCACAGCGCGGCCTCCGCCGGGTTCAAAGCCCTCGGCGTGCAGAATAAGGCGGTAGGTTCCGGCCGTCACCTGATCCAGGGGCAGGTTCAGGCGGGCCCTGCCTTCCGCGTCGCTCTTCACTTCCGGCAGGGAAAAGCTCCGCGCTTCGCCCGTGAAGGGCGCGGCGTCGTAAAACACATAGTCTTCATAGCCGGGAAAACGCAGCAGGGCCGGGGCGATTTCGTACTCCGCGCGCAGGCGGTGACCGGCGGCCGGCAGGCCGTAGAGATTGCGCAACTCCAGTTCCGCGTTCAGTTTATCGGGCGAAACCCAGCCCTGGGCCGGGGGGGGCGCGTCGTTGCTCAGGAATGTGGCCGCGAGGTGCAGGGTATCGGGTTGGAATTCCTCCACGCGCACGGCGGCGGAACCAAGCACAAGGCCGTCTTCTCCGCCCAGACGCACGTCCAGGCGGTAGCGGCCGGCCTGGGCGCTTTCGGCGGTTTGTTCGGCGAATTCCGCCAGCCCGGCCTCGTCCGGGGTGATGATCCGCTCGGCGATCTTGCGGCCCGCCGGGCTCCAGAGCACGAAGGTCAGCGGCAGCCCGCGCGGCCAGGGGCTCCAGTCCGGCGTGCGGGCCACGCAGCCGAAGCGCAGGGTTTCGCCCGGCCGGAAGATGCCCCCCCGGCTGAAAACGTAGGCGATCATGCCCTCGGCCGAGGAACGCCTGCCGGCCGTGGGCAGGCTGCCGTATTCGACGATGCGGGAACTGTCGTTGAGCGGCAGGTAGGCCAGGTCATTGCCCAGGCGGGCCAGCACGACCGTGGGCTCCTTTTCGCGTTCAAGCCCCTTGAGGGAGGGCAGGCGGGCGCGGCCCGCCGCGTCGCTCGTCACGTTGACCAGGGGCAGGCCGTTGCGGCCGAGCACTTCGATCACGGCTCCGGCTACCGGCGCGCCTTTGGAGAGAGAGCAGACAAAAACCTCGCGTTCGCCGGCCGCGCCCTTTTTGACCACCAGGGCGAGATCGGTCGCCAGCACGAGACGCGAGACCGTGACCTTCTGCTCTTCTTTGCCCTGCCTGTCCTTGCCCATGCCGCTGATTTGGATGCGCAACAGGCCGCGTCGGGGCGTTTCGGCGTCGTGTTGCAGCAGCGGGGCCAGATCGAGCACGCTGAACAGCGGCGCGCCGGGCTCCCGCGCGGGCAGGGGAATCGCGCCCCGCGCGACCGGGCCGACTGTGTCGAACGACATCCACGTGTCGTCGAAGGAGGAGGACTGCTCCAGCATCAGCGCCAATACGGCGGGGTTGACCTGGGCGATCTCCCATTTGAGGCTCTCCACCTCGGAAGCGTAGAGGCTGAGCTTCTGCTCTCCGTTCAGGGGCAGCACGTTGCCGGGCTGGAGAAAGCGCAGATCGGCCTTGAGTTTGGGCACGGCCAGCACGGCGCGCTGCTCTTTGCCCAGGCGCAGGCCGGAGAGGGAAACGATGCCCGCCGGAAGGGTCACATGCACATAACTGCCGGGTTCGGCGGGCAGAGTGAAGCTGAGGCTGTTCTTTACGCCTTTTTTCTCGCCGGCGTAGGCGAGCGTAAGCACGCGGCCCTTGGCCACATCCTCCTCATCCACCACCGGAGCCCTGTCCCAGGCAAAGGGCCTGGTCGCTTCCGGCGTCCGCGCGCGCGGCAGTTGAACGACGCGCAGTTGTTTGCGCAACTGTTCGGGATCGATGCGCAGCCCGCTCGTCATGTTCAGGCGGAATTCCTGCTGCATGCGCTCGTTGAGTGCGCGCTCGACCGCCGGATTTTCGATGCGCAACAAGCCTTCCTTGCCGCCCACCACGAAGAGGCCGCCGGCTTCTTTGCCCGCTGTGACCCTGTTGCGCTCTTCCTCCACCGCGTAAGGCGGCAGGCCGGGCACAGCAAGGCGCACCTGCGCCGGCTTGGCGCTGAGTTCGAGAATGCGGGTGTTGACGGTCAGTTCCGTGTCGTCGTGGTTCCAGACGAATTCGGGTTCGGCCAGACGCAGGCCGGAAGCCGGATCGGCCGGGCGCACGGTGATGCCGCGCGTGACGTCTTTGTCGGTCGGATAGAGAAAATGCAGGCTGTGGGTCAGCACATGCCCCGCCGCCGGGCCGGGATCGACAAAAACCGTATACGAGGCCACGCGCACGGCCTTGGGCGGGGTGCGCATCTTGAGCGCGCCCGCGCGCAGCGATGCGCCGGCGGGCAGCACGGACCGAACGTTGTCTATCTTGATTTCCGTGCCGGGCGTCCAGGGTTTGGCGGGGGTGAAGCTCAACTCGGATTCCGAGCTCCAGGTCCATTCCCCGGCCGGGGCGGGCGTAAGGCGCACGCCTTCCGCGGGCGTGCCCGCTTCGCCCGGCAGGGCCGGGCAGCCCTGCTGCCAGCTTGCGCCGTAGGCTTTGCGGCAGGCCTGCTCGTCGGCGAAAAAGCGCAGCACGAGAGGGGCGTTGCCCCGATCGGGCGCGATGACGTCCACGGCCAGGAAGGAACGCGCGGCTGAAGCCGGCTGCGCGGCGCAGAGCGCCGCGAACACAAGGCACAGCATGATGCGGGACATACGGAGGGACATGGAGGCTCCCCGGCCGGCGGCCTGTGGCTGGAATATACTGATAATACAGAAAATATTCTGGAAATGATGGTGCAAGATCCGTATATGACGCTATACCGTCCGCCCCTCAAAAGCAAGAATGCCCGCGAGCTTGTGCGGGAAAAGCCTTTCTGCTAACAAGGTACCCTTGCCCCGCGCAACAACGCGGAGCGCAACGCAAAGGAACGCTATGAGCTTGAATTATTTCGATGTGGTGCTGCTGGTCATCCTGGTGCTCTTCCTCCTGCGGGGAGTGATGAACGGCTTTTTGAGCGAATTTTCCGGCCTGCTCGGCCTGCTCGGCGGACTGTGGTACGCGCACTACGCCTACCGCGACGTCATGCCCTATCTCGGCCTCATCCACTCCCCGACCTGGCGCGAACTGGCGGCCTACGGCCTGGTCTTCCTGTCCGTGATCATCGCGGCCGGGCTGCTGGTGCACTTTTTGTCCAAGGCGCTCTCCCTCACCATCCTCCCGCCGCTGGACAAAAGCCTGGGCGCGCTGCTCGGGCTGGTGCGGGGCATGGTGATCTGCTCCGTCTCCCTGGTGATCCTGCGCCGTTTTCTGCCGGATGTGGAATTCTTCCGCGAATCCGTCGTCACGCCGCACTTTCAACCCTTTGTGAACTTTGCCCGGCTCTATCTGCCCGCCGGTTTGAGTTGAGGCCTCACGTGAACAACCATGACGCCCACGACGCCCTTGACGCTTTGAGCGGGGTGGTTGACCGCCTGCTCGGCCCGGACGGCTGCCCCTGGGACAAGGAGCAGACGCCCGAATCCCTGGCCGGCTATTTCATTGAAGAAAGCTGCGAGCTCGCCGCCGCGATCCGCGCCGGCAAAGTCCACGACGCGCGCGACGAATGCGGCGACCTGCTCTTTCTCCTGCTCTTTGTGGCCCGGCTGTATGCCGACAAGGGCGCGTTCACCCTTGAAGACGCCCTGAAAAGCAGCGCCGCCAAGATGATTCGCCGCCACCCGCACGTCTTTTCCGGCACGCAATTCGCCGACCGCGAGGAACAACTGCGCGAGTGGGAGCGCATCAAGCGCAGCGAAAAACACGAGGATGCGCCCAAGGATGAGGAACCGGCCGGCATCTTTGCCGACCTGCCCGCCGCGCTGCCCTCGCTGCTCAAGGCCTATCGCGTCCATTCCAAGGCCGCGCGCGTGGGCTTCACCTGGCCCGAGGACACGGACGTGGAGCAGCAGGTCGAGGCCGAATGGCTCGAATTCCTCGACGCCGCGCAGTTGGAGGGCGAAGAAGGCAGGGAGGCCCAAGGCCGCGAACTGGGGGATTTGATCTTCAGCCTCGTGGAAATGGGCCGGCGCAAGGGCATCAAGGCCGACGCCGCGCTCGACGCCTGCGTGGGGCGTTTTCTCACCCGCTTTGCCGGCATGGAGCGCCTGGCCCGCGAACGCGGCCTGGATTTCGCCGCTCTTTCTCTGGACGACAAAGACGAACTTTGGAACGAAGTGAAGGCTGCGGAGAAGAAGTGAGGGGGCGCTGCCCCATCACTTTTCCCTCACAGACACAATTCAATCAAAAACGGGCCGGGGCGTTTCGCCGCTTCCCGCAGCAGATCGGCAAGGCGGGCTGTATTGTCCGTTCGCGCCGCTTCCACGCCGAAGCCTTCTGCCAGCCGTATCCAGTCCATGTCCGGGCGGTCGAGGCTCAGCATGTCCAGGGCCGTTTGCCCGGCCTTTGCTCCGACTTTTTTCAATTCATATTGCAGAATCGCGTACTTGCGGTTGGAAAGAACGAGCGTGACACAATCCAGCTTTTCACGGGCCTGGGTCCAGAGGGCCTGCACTGTATAGAGCGCGGAACCGTCGGCCTGGAGCCCGTAGACCTTCCGGCCCGGCGCGCCCACGGCCGCTCCCGTCGCCAGGGGCAGCCCCTCGCCGATGGCGCCGCCCATCATGCACAAATGATCATGGGGCGCGGCGCCGGCCAGGGCTTTGACCAGCGGGTCGCGGCTTGAAATGCTTTCGTCGACGATGATCGCGCCTTCCGGCAACAGCGCGGCCAGGGTTTGGCCGATGTTCGCCGGGGTGAACGGCGCGTCTTTGGCAGGCAGGGGGGGCGTTTCCCGTTTTTCGCCTGCCTGGGGCTGCGCGCCCAGATCCTCGGCCAGAGCGGCGAGCGCGGCTTCAGGATCGTGCTCCGGCCGGGCCAGGATGTGTATGCGGGCCGCGGGCGGGGCGACGCGCCCAGGCTGATCCGGGTAGGCGAAAAAGCCCACCGGATCTTTGGCCCCCACCAGGATGATCTGTTCAAAGGCCGCGAGGGTTTCAACGGCTGTCGGCACCACGTAGGGCACGCAGGGGATGGTCGGCCTGCCCTGCCCGCGCTGCATGCGGGTGTTGAAGGTTTCGGCCATGATCTGCGCGCCGGTGCGGGCGGCGATGCCGGCCGCCGTGCGCAGTCCCCGTTCGAGCAGGGCGCGCCCGGCCAGGAGCAGCAGGGTGCGTTTGCCGTTGCGCAGCATGGCGGCGGCCTGCTCAAGGGAGTGGGGATCAAGGGGCGGATGCGCGGGCGCGGGCAGCGGGGCGGCAACAACACCGCCGGGGTTCCAGCTTGTGTCCGCCGGCAGGATGAGGGTGGCCACCCCCCCCGGCGCGGTCAGCGCGGCCCGCACGGCCAGGGCGGCTTCGGCGCCCAGGGCGGCCGTGTCTTCACAGGTTTTTACCCAACAGGAGACGGGCCGGGCGAAACCTTCGGTATCCGCCGTCAGAGGGGGATCGAGCGGGCGCTGACGCACGGCCTGATCGCCCACGATGTTCACCAGCGGGACGCACGCCCGCCGTGCGTTGTGCAGGTTGGCCAGGGCGTTGCCGAGGCCGGGGCCGCAGTGGAAAAGCGTCGCGGCCGGGCGTTCGCTCATGCGGGCATAGCCGTCCGCCGCGCCGGAAGCCACTCCTTCAAACAGCGCCAACACGCAGCGTATGCCGGGCACCTGATCGAGGGCGGCCACAAAATGCATTTCGCTGGTGCCGGGGTTGGTGAAACAGGTATCCACCCCGCAG
>JAVBTB010000050.1:0-93310 GCA_031556355.1 Desulfovibrio sp.
CCCCCCCCCCCCCCCCCCCCCCCCCCCCCCCCCCCCCCCCCCCCCCCCCCCCCCCCCCCCCCCCCCCCCCCCCCCCCCCCCCCCCCCCCCCCCCCCCCCCCCCCCCCCCCCCCCCCCCCCCCCCCCCCCCCCCCCCATCTCTCCCCAGGGGGCGCTTGGCCCCTAGCCCCACAGGACGTCTGCATCTGGGGAATGCGTTTGCGTTTCTCATGGCCTGGCTGAGTGTGCGGAGCCGGGGAGGAACGTTGGTGCTGCGGGTGGAGGACATCGACCCGGACCGGTCCCGGCCGGAGTTTGCGCAGGGGATTCTGGACGATCTGGCCTGGCTGGGGCTGGACTGGGACGAAGGCCCGGACAAGGGAGGGCCGTGCGGGCCGTATACGCAGAGCGAACGACTGTCCGTGTATGCAGCGGTGCTGGGACATTTGCGGGAACTGGGGCTGGTCTACCCCTGCTTCTGCACCCGCAAGGAGCTGCGGATGCTGGCGTCGGCCCCGCATGTCGGCGACGAGGGCGCGCCCTATCCCGGCACCTGCCGGAATCTCACCGAAGAAGAACGCGCCGCGCACCGCAACAACGGCAGGAAGGCGTCTTTGCGCCTGAACACCGAGAGGGCAGAAAAAGAACTTACCGGTAGCTTTATTGATTTGGTGAAGGGAGAACAGTCCTGTACCCTGCGTGATGTGGGAGGCGATTTTGCCCTGCGCCGCTCGGACGGAGTGGTAGCGTACCAGCTTGCGGTAGTGGCCGACGATGCGGCCATGGGCATCACCGAGGTGGTGCGGGGAGACGATCTGCTGGCCTCCACCCCCCGCCAGTTGTTCCTGTTCCATTTGCTGGAAGCGCCTGCCCCGGCTTACGGACATATCCCCCTGCTGCATGACGCGGCGGGAGAACGGCTTGCCAAGCGGCACCACGGACTGGAACTGGCCGCCCTGCGGGATGCGGGCGTTTCTCCCCTGGCTGTGACCGGGTATTTGGGGCTGCTGGCCGGATGCCTGCCGGAAGCGCGCCCTGCCGCGCCACAAGAGATGCTGCCGGGGTTTTCTCTGGCGGGCCTGGCTGGAAGGCATTTACAGCTTCCCGAAAATATTATGGAAGTGTTGCTTGCCCTGCGGGGATGAGCATACGCAGGGCGTATCGGCGGCGTGAGCGGTCGGCTGTTTTTACGGCGGCATACCCGCGGGAGAAGAGACGTGTACGAGTTCTTTATCGCCTTCATAATACCGGGCAGCATATTCTTCTTCGCAATCCTGGCCTGGCGGGGGCTGCGCCATGCGGTGTGCCTGACCGGCGGGCTCATGCTGGCCCCCCTGCTTGCTGTAGCCATTCCCCTGCTCCTCGGACTGCTCTGGGAGGGACTTTCCTCTCCCTCCGGCGACACGGTGGATATGGCCGTCACCGCACTGAGTTCCATTGCCTTTCTGGTGGCCGGTCCGCTGTTTATCCTGATTGGCGTCTGCGCGGGCATATTCCTGCTGCGGCTGGCGGAAAGGAAGTTCGGGCCGCCGGTCATCCCTCCGTTTCGTTCTCCCGTGCGCCTCTGCGGCGCCGGGATGTTATGCTTCTCCGCAGCCGCGCTTGCCGTCTGGCTGGGAACGCTGTGACAGCGGCCGCGCTTTGCCCGGCAGGGACGGCGCGACTTCCGCATCCACAACGTAGTCCCTGCGGGACGTGCCGCCATCCGGTCCTTACGGGACGGGCGGCGACAGCGGCAGCCGCATGGCCGTGCGGTTTTTCAGCCCTCTGGCCCGCTCTTCGGCGAGGATATCCCGTATGACCCGGGGCTGCTCCGACTCCGACAGATCTGCAAAGCCTTGGCGTGCATAAAAAGGCGCGTTCCACGGTATGTCGGCAAAAGTGGTCAGGTACAGCGCCTCTGCGCGGCGCATACGCGCGGCAGCCGCCGCCAGCCGGACAAACCCCGTGCCGAGGCGCTTACGGGTATGGGCCGGATGCACATCCATCTGCGCCAGAAGGGCAAGGCCGGGAGCCGACTTTTTCCGGCCCTTCCCCGGATCCGCCCGCGAGGTCTGCGCCGGTTCTCCCGGCTCCTTCAGAAAGCGCAGCAGGGCGTAGCCCACGGGCGTCCCGCCCGGCTCAAAGGCCACCCAGAGTCTGCCGTCGCGCATGGCTTCGGCAAGCATGACCTCCGGCACCCGGTCAGAAAGGACGTGCTGCGGGATAACGCCGGGAGGGAAGAGAGTGGCTGCCGCCAGTTCAATGGCATTCAGGCAAGGGATATCACCCGGGGCGGCGGCTCGTATGGAATAGCCCCGGGGCATCGGCTTGAGGCCGTCTTGCAGCCGCAGATGCAGCAGGGGAAAGGGCCTGCCCTGCCCGTCGAGCGGGGAGCGGCCCGTAACTTCAAAGCCCAGGTGTTGATAAAACCCCAGAGCCTGCGGGTTCTGCTCGTTAACGTCCACCCGCAGCACGCCCTCTTCCAGGGCGCGCGCCAGCAGAGCGCCCCCGATACCAAGCCCCCGCGCTTCCGCCCGGATGAAAAGCATCTCCAGCATGTCGCCGCAGATGCCCGCAAATCCGGCAAGCCGCCCCGCCTCGTCGTGGGCGATCATCAGGGACACGGCCTCAAAAGCGTCCCATACTTGCGGGCGCAAGGCCACGATGTCGTCCTCGCTCAAAAAGGCGTGGGTCGCCCGCACCGAGCTTTCCCAGACCTCCAGCAACGCCTCGCGCTCCGCCGGGGCGGGGTGTTCCAGCCGTTCTATTTTCATGGCAAGAGGTCTCCGTTGTATCCCAGTGCATACGTTTCCGCGGGTTCCATTGAGACATCCCGAGCGAGCCAGGGGTAGTTTGAGGCCGCCTCTCCACGTAGATCTCGCAATACCGTTCCCTTGCACGGCTCCGCACGCCGAGGGCCTCCGGCAAACACCGCTGGCCCAAGGCCCTCAAGGAGGGGGTACCGTGTGCTCACGCGGCGGGATCCGGACCATACCCGAATCCGCCGCAGGCCAGTCCTGCATGGGGTAGCCCAGTTCGAGACTTTCCTCAAAGCCATAAGCATCTCTTCATGGGAACCTCCCGAACCATCACACCAGCCGAGTGTATCAGGAAGCTCGCAACGGCACTATACTGGAAACCCCGTTTCTCTGCGGTCCGGTCCCGGTTTATGAGAAGGCATGGGAGGGTGAACCAACAGGACCGCGAGTTCTCTTGATTGAGAGAACTATGCAACCCCCTGGAGAACGTATACTATTACGCCCATGAAACGCCGCACGCGCCTGTTGCTCCTGTGCCTTGCCGTCCTTGCGGCGGGAACCGGCTTTCTGACCCTGCGCGGGATTCTTGCGCAACGCGTCGAGCTTGCCGCGTACAACGGGCGGGCCGATGCGGAGCGCTTCCTCGCCCTGCCCCTGTACGGGGGGAATTTCCGCTGCAATTCCCTGATCGGATACGGCGTCGGCCGCTATTACCTGCAAGGCCGCGCAGCCGCAACGGTGCTCGGCGCGTATGCCGCACTGGAACGCACGCGCCCCGGGCTGCGGTTCACTTACGCTGAGATGGGCTGGAACGGCGGCGGGCGCTTCAGGCCGCACCGTACGCACCAGAAGGGCATGTCCGCCGACTTCATCACGCCCGTGTATACGGCGGATGCCGCCGGCAACCGCGTGCCCGGCATGCTTTCCTGCAATATCCTGAACTTGTGGGGGTATGCCGTCAGGTTGGACGACGCGGGCCGATTCGAGGAGTATCGTTTTGATACCTCGGCCATGATCGCCCATCTTGCCGCTCTGGAACGAAGCGGCACGGAGTATGGCGTGCGGATAGAGCGCGTGATCCTGGAACCGCCGCTGCTGCGGCTGCTGCGCGCCGACCCGGATTTCAAGAGCATCAGCGGCATACGGTTTATGGAAAACCGGGCCTGGTTCCCGCATGACGGGCATTACCATATCGATTTCGCCCGGCTGCGCGGCGCGTAAGGCAGCCCCTTCATGCCCTGTACCCGGCCATGCCGAACGGCCTGTGCGAGACGCTCCGGCAAGCAAGCGGAACTCTCCGCGTGCGGCTTCCCGTCAGAGAGCGGCCGCCACACTGCGTTTAAGTAGAAAACAGAGATTTTCCGAGTGAGCTTGGGCAAAAGTTCAGGGCACCAAGGCGAAAAACATATTTGCCTTTATAATTCATAGAATATACTTTGGAAGCAAGAAAATTACTACGTTCAACGCGCCCAAAGGAGTCCGCATGGAACTTGCCAAAATAACCACACGCGGGCAAATCACCATCCCGCTTGCAATCCGAAAAAAGCTGGGAGTCAAAGCGGGAGACAAAGTGGCGGTTTTTGAGCTGAACGGGCGGATTATTATCGAAAGTTCCGCCCTGCTTGCCCTGAAAAATGCGCAGGAAGGCTTTCGCCTTGAACGGGCAACAGATCAGGATATTGCCAACATGGTGGAAGATGCGAGGTAGAAGAGGGGAGGTAAAGTGACGGATGGCGTATTGCGGCTGACTATCGAATCATAACGTCAACAACTGTAAAAAATCAACGGGCTACTTTTACGTAACCCGTTGATTTTTAAGTGGCGGAGCGGAAGGGACTTGAACCCTCGGCCTCCGGCGTGACAGGCCGGCGTTATAACCGTCTTAACTACCGCTCCAATTCGCGTCCAAAGCGGCATACGCCACTTCGGACAAATTCCGCCCCGCATGCTGGGGCTTTCTCTATACCGTGGGCGTTCGCCCGAAATTTCTGGCGGAGCGGAAGGGACTTGAACCCTCGGCCTCCGGCGTGACAGGCCGGCGTTATAACCGTCTTAACTACCGCTCCGTAAAACCGCACTGCCTTTGCCGGTTGGCCTCATGGGCTTGTCAGGCCCGCCGCGCGGCAATGGTGGGTGGTGCAGGGATCGAACCTGCGACCCTCGGCTTGTAAGGCCGATGCTCTACCAGCTGAGCTAACCACCCGGAGCCGTTTTCTTTACGAGAAGCCCCCCTCTCCGTCAAGCCCTATTTTACAGGCGGGAAAGGCGCGGGCATTTTCGCAACACAGCGCTCCGGAGCGCTCCTGAATCGCAGGAGTGGTTATATACTCCGCCGCAGGCCGTTTTGCAAGTTCTTTTTCACAGGCAATACAGCGGCCCTCCCCAGGAAGGACCGCGAAGCACGAAACAGCGCGGCAGCCCTGCATAAGAGGGGGGAATACATCTGTGCTTGTTTTCACAATGGGAGATATTTTTCTTGACTCGGAGTTGCCAACCGAGCTACCTCCAAGAAAATTTACCGTATCTTTTCGCAGACCTTGTTGTAGGCTTTCTTGCAGCAAAAGTACGGGCGACCTTATAAAGAGCCGCAGGCGGGAGGTGGCGCGGTTTTTTTCTGTTACTGTTGCGCGACAATTGCAACGTTGCTGTTCCCCATGTCTGTAACCCGCGGCTTGCATGCCGCACCAGGGGCGTGTCCCGCGCCAGTTTTGCGCCAGTGAAGGGCCAAATCCGGCGGCGTCCTGTCGACATCCCGCAAAGCCCCCGTTCGGGGGGCGTTTGCACAAGCGTGTATGTTGGTTGTTTCACTTTATCAAAGGACTGCCACTATGAAGAACCAGACGTCATTGCTGCGATGGGCAAGCCTGTGCGCTTTTGTCCTCGTCGTCTTTGTCTCCTTCGGTCATCCGGCCGGGGCTGCGGCAGAGGCGAAAAAGGACAAGGCTCCGGGCCGTGCCGATGTGGTCACTATCGACGCCATGGCTAAGGACGGGAAACTGGAACTGCCCCCGGTCACGTTCCTGCACGACCAGCACACCAAGGCGCTAGCCGTTCTGCAACAGGATTGCAGCAGTTGCCACAAACCCCTCAAAGACAGCCCCGACGGCAGTTATGCCTTCACGTACATGGGCAGAGACGACAAGCTCAAGGGCGACGCCGTCAAGGCTCTGTACCACGAGAACTGTATCAAATGTCATACCACCCTGGCCGGCCAGGGAAAAAAGACCGGCCCCCTCGAGGCGGAGTGCCGCAGCTGTCACAATCCGCGACCCGCGGTGACCGACGCCCGCAAGGACATCGGTTTTGACAAGATCCTGCACTTCAAGCACACGGCGTCCGCCGCCATTCCCGCCCAGGACGATCCCAAGAAAAACTGTGCGGCCTGCCACCACGTGTATGACGCCGCCACGCAAAAGCTGGTCTGGGGCAAGGACAAGGAAGATTCCTGCCGTTCCTGCCACATGCTCCCCCAGGAAAAGGCCAAGATTCTGGCCAAGAATCCCCAGGCGGTCGACGCCAACGGCGAGATCGGCAAGCGCCTGACGCTGCCCGATGCCGGGCACCAGGAATGCATCAACTGTCACCTGGCCGTGACCGCCAAGAGGCAGTCCAACGAAGTCAAGTCCGGCCCGGCGGACTGCGCCGGCTGCCACGGCGTGGAAGCCCAGGCCGCCCGCAAGACGGAAATGGCCAACGTGCTGGTCGCCACCAGCATCCCCCGCCTTGAGCGCGGACAGCCCGATGCCGTCCTGCTGCTGCCCGTCGCCGCCAAGCCCGAGGAGCTGAAAGGCACCATGCGGCCGGTGAGCTTTAACCACAAGCTGCACGAAGCGGCCGCCATGGATTGCCGCACCTGCCACCACAAAAAGATTGCCGCCTGCGGCGACTGCCACACCCTGGAAGGCAAGATGGACGGCACCACCGCTATTCCTCCCGTCGCCGTGGCCATGCACGACGCGCAGTCCTCGCGCTCCTGCGTGGGATGCCATGCGGTGGAAACAGCCAAGCCCTCCTGCGCCGGCTGCCATAGCACCATGGAAAAAGGCCTGACCAAGGACTCCTGCGCCACCTGCCACAGCATCCCCCTGGGCGCCACCGCCGAACAGGCGGAAACCGGCGGGCTTATCAAGGCCAGCAAGGAAGAAAAAGCCGCCCTGGCCGCCCGCACCGTGACCGCCCGCGAACATGCGCGCGTCAGCACCTTTGCCGACGCGGACATTCCCGAAACGGTGACCATCGGCCTTCTCTCCAAAGACTATGAGCCGAGCAAAATGCCTCACCGGAAGATCGTGAAAACCCTGCTGGACAAGCAGTCCCAGAACAAGCTCGCCGGGGTGTTCCATACGGAAAAAGCCACCCTGTGCCAGGGCTGTCACCACAACAGCCCGCCTTCCAAGACTCCTCCCAAGTGTGTGAGCTGCCACGGCGTTGAACTCAAGGCGTCCCCCGACGGTCGCCCGGCGCTGAAAGCCGCGTATCACCTGCAGTGCATGACCTGTCATGCCCAAATGCAACAAAAGCCCGCATCTTCCGAGTGTGCCGACTGCCACAAGACCAGCGGGAACCAATAAGGAGTCTTCGATATGCAACGCAGAAAATTCCTGAGTCTGATGAGCGCGGCCGGCATCGCCGGCGCACTCGCCCCAACTGTGGGGAATGCGGCATCGACTGCCTCCTTTTCGGGCCATCCCGATGCCGTGGGCGTACTGCACGATTCCGTGCGCTGCATCGGCTGCCGCAAGTGCGAGGCCGGCTGCCAGAAGGTGAACGAGGACGTTTTGCCGCCTCCCGCCAAGTACAAAAATCCTGAAGACCGCAAGCCCTTCGATGACTTGAGCGTGCTGGAAAAGTCCCGCCGCACCGACTTCCAGAAGTACACGGTGGTCAACCGGTACTGGCCCAAGGACGCGGTGGTGCCCACCTTCCGCAAGCAGCAGTGCAACCACTGCCAGGAACCGGCCTGCGCCTCGGCCTGCTTCGTCAAGGCCTTCAAGAAAACTCCCGAAGGCCCGGTGGTCTACGACCCCAGCGTGTGCGTGGGCTGCCGCTACTGTATGGTGGCCTGCCCCTTCTATGTGCCCACCTACGATTACGACAACGTGTGGAACCCCCTGGTGTACAAGTGCACCATGTGCGCCCCGCGCCTCAAGGAAGGCCTGCTTCCCGGCTGCGTGGAAGCCTGTCCCAAGGACGCGCTGACCTTCGGCAAGCGCACCGACCTGATCAAGGAAGCCCGCGCCCGCATCGTCCGCCATCCGGATCTCTACGACGCGCACATCTACGGCGAGCACGAGATGGGCGGCACCAACTGGCTGTATCTGTCCCCGGTGCCTCACCAGGAACTGGGCCAGCCGGAACTCGGCAAGACTTCGGCGCCCGAGCTGACCTCGGGAGCCCTCGGGTCGGTGGCCATGGTGGCCGGCATCTGGCCGGTGATTCTGGGCGGCGCTTACGTTATCAGCAAGCGGCGCAGCAAGATCGCGGCGGAAGAGCAGCACGATGCGGTTGAGGCCGCGGTGGAAGAAAACCAGGCCAATGCCGATGCCAAGCTGAAGGCCGCCCTTGCCAAGGCGGAAAAGGACAAGGAGTCCAGCATCGCCCGCGAGGTGAAAAAGGCCAAGGAAGAAGCCGCCAAGGAGCTGGAAGAAAAACTGGCCGCCGAATCCGGCAAGACTGACGAGTCTAAGCCCGGCTCAGAGGAGGACGCATAATGAACCTCGATCGCATCAAAAAAGAATTCGCCTCCATTCCGCGCACGCCGGGGAACATCATCACCGCGATCATTCTTGCAGCGGGCCTGATAGTCACCATTTTGCGCTTTACCACCGGCCTTGGCGGCGTCACCAACCTGGACGACAACAATCCCTGGGGCATCTGGATCAGCTTTGACCTGCTCTGCGGCGTGGTTCTCGCCGCCGGCGGGTACGCCACCACCTCGGCCTATTATCTGTTCGGACTCAAGCCCTTCCACGGGGCCGTGCGTCCGGCCATCACCTCGGCCTTCCTGGGCTATGCCTTTGTGGTGGTTGCCCTGCACTACGATGTGGGCCAGCCCTGGCGGCTGCCGTACCCCATCTTCGTCTCGCCCGGCACAACCTCGGTGCTCTTTGAAGTGGGTCTGTGCGTGTTTCTGTACGTGACCGTGCTGGCCATCGAGTGGTCGGTGTCGGCCTTTGAATGGATGGGCTGGCGGACCATCCGCGACCTCATCGTCAAGGCGACCATTCCCCTGACGGTGTTCGGCGTCATTTTGTCCACCATGCACCAGTCCTCCCTGGGCGCGCTGTACCTTATCGCGCCGTCCAAGATGCACCCCCTGTGGTACTCCAGCTTCATCCCGGTGTTCTTCTTCATCTCCAGTATGTTCGCCGGCATGAGCATGGTCATTTTTGAAGGCACGCTTGCCCACAAGGGCCTGCACGACCAGATGGACGAAAGCCACACCAAGGACGCCGACAAGGTGGTGCTCGGGTTCGGAAAAGCCTGCTCCATCGTGATGATGGGCTACTTCTGCATCCGCATGTTCGGGGTGGCCATGGACAACACCTGGTCCCTCCTCGGCACCGGGTACGGCACCTGGTTCCTGATCGAACTCATCGGCTTCGTGCTGCTGCCCTCCTTCCTGTACGCCCTCGGCGCGCGGGAGAAGCGCATCGGTCTTATCAAGCTCGCCGCGGTCATCACTGTGCTCGGCGTGGTGCTCAACCGCTTCAACGTGAGCCTGGTGGCCTTCAACTACAACCTTCCGCCGGAGCAAAGCTACTTCCCGGCCCTGACGGAAATCATCATTTCGGTCTTCATCGTCACGCTGATCGTCACGGCGTACCGGTTTATCTGCACCAAGATGCCCGTGCTCCGCGAACATCCTGATTTTAAAGACGCCCACTAAGAGGGGGAACATATGGAAGCGATATTTTACTCCCTGCAAGACTTTATGCTCTGCACCAAGTCCATGACCTATATTCTGATGGGGCTTGGCGTTGTGGGCCTGCTCGGCTACTGGATCTTCCTTACCGGAAGGGACGAAAAAATCAGGAAGTTTTAGCCGCATACCGCATGCGCGCCAAGGAGAACACATATGGCATCATTGTATAACTTTCTGACCGGACCGGGCCTTGCCATCTCGCTGCTGGTCTTTTTCGGCGGGCTCATCTACCGGCTGGTCTGGTACTTCAGAGGTCTGGACTGGAAACTGGAACGCGTGGCCTACAAGCCCTACATGGAACAAGGGATGAAGGGCGGCCTGCACTCCATTTACAAGTGGCTGGTGCCTTTCGGCACCTTCGGCTGGCGGGCGCAGCCCTTTTTCACCATCTGCTTTTTTCTGTTCCATTTCGGGGCGGTGCTCGTCCCCATTTTCCTCCTCGGGCACAACGTTATCCTGCAGGAGCGCTTCGGGTTCAGCTTCCCGACCATGCCCCAGGGCCTTGCGGATGTGCTGGCCGTGGCTACTATTATTGGAGCCGTTTTCATAACCCTGCGCCGTATAGCCCTGCCGGAAGTGCGTATTCTCACCACCCGGTACGACTATTTCATTCTGGCGCTGGCCACGGTGCCCTTTGTCACCGGGTTCATCGCCCGCATGCATGTGGGCAGTTATGATTTCTGGCTGTTGTGCCACATCATCAGCGGGGAACTCATGCTTATTCTGGCCCCCTTTACCAAGCTGTCGCATATCGTGTTGTACTTCGGTTCGCGCTGGCAAATCGGGGCCGACTACAGCATCAAGCGCGGCGGTCACAGGCGTGGCCCTTGTTTCCCCTGGTAAGTTCAACTCCGCACAGGAGCCCTGTGGGATTTGAAGAAGACCTAGAACCAGCAAAAGGAGCCTATCATGCCTGAAGGCCAGTTCTGTAACAGAACCCCTGTCGCTACCGAGGAAGCCCTCAAGGCTTTGCTCGGGGACAAGGGCGGCAAGCAATATTACCAGGAAATGCTCGAACTGGACGTGGACACGGACAAACTGTGGGCCAGCATCCAGAAAACCTGCCAGTCGCGGACCCTCACCTGGCTGGAAATCTGCGCCCACTGCGGCATGTGCGCGGAAAGCTGCTTCCTGTACCGCTGCAATGACAGCGACCCGGAACAAGTGCCCGCGTACAAAATTCAATCGACCCTCGGCGAAATAGTGCGCCGCAAGGGCAAGGTGGACAACGCCTTCATGCGCCGCGCCATGGACTACGCCTGGTCGCGCTGTACCTGCTGCAACCGTTGCGGCCAGTTCTGTCCGCACGGCATCGACATGGGCGTCATGTTCAGCTATCTGCGCGGCCTGCTGTATTCCCAGGGATTCGTGCCGTGGGAGCTGAAAATCGGCTCCGGCATGCACCGGATCTACAAGGCCCAGATGGACGTGACCAACGAGGACTGGGTGGAAACCTGCGAATGGATGGCCGAGGAAAACCAGGAAGAATGGCCCGGCCTGGAAATTCCCGTGGACAAAGAAAACGCGGACATCATGTACACCCTGAACGCCCGCGAGCCCAAGCACTATCCGGAAGACGTGGCCGAAGCAGCCATTCTCTTTCACCTTGCCGGGGAGAACTGGACGGTGCCGAGCGCCGGATGGGAGCAGACCTCTCTGTCCATGTTCGCCGGCGACTGGGAAGCCTGCAAGGGTAACGTTGAAGAAGTCTACGCCGCCATTGAGCGCTTAAAGCCCAAACGGGTCATCGGCACGGAGTGCGGCCACGCCCACCGGGCCACGGTCATTGAAGGGCCTTACTGGGTGGGACGCGCCGACGGCAAGCCCCCGGCAGAGTATATCCACTACGTGGAATGGGTGGCCGAGGCCCTGCGCACCGGCAAGCTGAAAATCGATCCGGCCAAACGGATCAAGGAAAAAGTCACGCTGCAGGATTCCTGCAACTATGTGCGTAACCACGGCCTTGCCAAGTTCACGCGCGAAATCATGAGCTACATCGTGGAGCCGGGCTATTTTGTGGAAATGGCCCCCAACCGCGAATGTAACTACTGTTGCGGCGGCGGCGGCGGCTTCAACGGCGTGGGCAAGTACCGCAAGCAGCGGAACGTCGCCCTGAAGACCAAACGCGACCAGATCATCGCCACGGGCGCAAAACTGGTCATCGCTCCCTGCCACAACTGCTGGGACGCCATCCGCGACCTTGAGGAAGAATACGAAATCGGCATCCGCTGGAGCTTCTTAAAGCCCCTGCTGATCAGCATGGCTATTGTGCCGGAGCACCTCAAGCCCAAAGAAGAGGACGAGGACGGCGAGGAATAGCCTCCTCGGAGTATACAGATCCCCATTCTGCCTTTTGGGGAGTGGCGCTTAAACGAAACTGGGGGAAGCAACCGCACGGTTGCTTCCCCCAGTTGTGTTTGGAATGGCACAATACCCAGGTGAAGACACGGGGGACAGGCTACGCCCCGAAATACAAAGCAAAGGCACCGGCAGCGAAGGGCCAGCGGGGAGTCTCAGACCCCGGTATTTTTTGCGCCGCGTCCGCTATTCGGTCCGGACACTCGCACGACAAGCCGGATTGACACTCTCCGCCTTCACGCCGCGCGTGCTGACCAGCAGCCGACGCAGATCGGCGGCGCAAAAAAATACCGGGGCATCGCCTTCTCACGATACCGAATGCTGCCCAAAAGCGCCCGAATGACGGCTGCCCACCGCAATCTCACTCTTCGCTACCGCAACGTCTCCTTAGCAGCAGCTTTTTCGAGGAGGCATGTGGCATGGACGCGAGTGTTTTTAAGGGCACCGGGCGCGTACTGCTATGCGCCGTTGCGCGTTGGCGGCGTTTGGTGGTGGGGGGATTTGGTGGGGACGTTGTAGAGAGTCAGACTGTGATATGTAACGCCCCGGTTTGCTGTACGGCGAACCGGGGCATATGTGTAGAAAGCGCGTTCAGATTAACCGCGGCGGCATGTCAATGGGCTGCTGCCATAGCGGGAGATTACTTCTTTGCCGCCTCCAAATCCGGGTAGAGGGGAAGGGGCCGTCTGTGGACGAGACGTTACTGTCGCGAAATTGTCATCAAGAAACTCCGCCATGTCCCGGTAGGCACGGAAAGCCTCTTCCATCCTCTGAGCGGATTCAGAGACAACCGCCTCCCACTGCTTGCCTAAGCATTCGTTCATGGGGTTCCTCCTGTGATTGCGTGTACCGGCTTTCCGGCATGCACATAAAGAACATAGTTGTTCTTGCGAATATAATCAACCGCAAGTTCGTGGTAGATCATAATCGCCGTAGCCAATTTTTCCTTATTCGCATAATTTTCTATTTTCAGACGCAATTCTTCCTTCAGGGCTCTAAGCCCTATATGCCGACCATGAGAATGCCAAATGGAAATATCTCCAAGTTTCTTGGCTATCTCCTCTGCTCGGCATATTTTTGTTGCCTCTGTTACCGGCTGCCCTTGTAAGCCTGGAGTGGTTCTATGGACGTTCCAGTTCTTAAACTTAAATGCGACAAGCCATTTTTTAAGCAAGGTAATCGTCAGGTTTCTGGCTTGCTCATATTTATTGATATCGCCGAGATCAAATTTTCTGAGCAGATCTATCTCGGCGGGTGATATCGTTTTATCGATAGATTTTTGTATCAATTTTTCAAGTTGTTCCAGATACCCCATAGCAGGAACCAGAGTTCCATCGCTTCTTTGAACCTGGGGATCAATTGGCCCCAAAGAAGACGCGTGATCCATAAAAATTTTGTCGCCGGACATGCAAAAAACCGTCCCAGCCGACATCGCATAGTCAGGAATGATAAAATTTACATATCGGTAGTTCGTTCTAATAATTTCTACAGCCTTCTCTACCGGCTCGACCATCCCACCGCCTGTCGTCAACATTACAGACAGTGTTCTTCGTTTTTTAGTAAAACGTTGAATGGACTCTACAAACATTTGTGGGGTATCGAAAATCATCGGGCCGTGATAAAGAACCACGTCCGAATTCAAAAGCTCCGCGAGATTAGCATGGGCACGGGTCAATTCTTCGCCAACAAGATAATCGACAAACCCCATTTCTTCCTCCTGCTGAGTTTTTCCAACGGTTCTCCGCGCCGACCTTCCCCTCGCCCGCACATCCTTGCCTTCTCATAGCGCTCAGGCGCTTGGGGCCACCGCCGGTAGTCTGTGTTTGGTCAATAAACTTAATTGCTGTGCCATAGGCAAAAATTTCAGTGGCCCGCCTTGCCCCGAAAAGACCGGAGTCCACAGCATTGTGTTGTACACACCTTCCCCATATGTGCGCGCACAGTAGGGAGCAGTTCTTTTTACAGCATGAAGAACATCTCTTTTTATTTACAAATTATTGCGTAACAAGTATGTAGATGGCTGCTGTGATGCTGTCAATGCTCACCCTGCAACGTCTGTCTTGCATGAACATGCGGACGTCCTCCTTCTCTTCCTTACGCGTACGCGTTTGAGCCCCCTAAAAAAGTTTTTCTGAACTCTCATGTTACCTGCAAAAAATTCTCACTTTGGATGGACCTCACACCCAACGACGCTGGGAGATTACAAGGCTTCCGTAGCGAGCAGACAACACGTGTCTCAAGGCGGCGATGCCTTCCGCTTTTTTCCGCCCGCAGTCCGGCTGTTAACACGCGACGCGTTCCTGAATTTCTCTACGAGAGCCCTTGTGCGGGCCGGCAAGGGCGAAAAAAGCGGAAGGTCTGAGCCGCCCCGCGCTACCCGGCCCGCATCGCAATGTCTTTCTCTCCAGCCTCTTTTCCGCTCTTCCCGGCACCCCACGCACCCCCCTCCCTTGACTTCCCACGCAATCTTTGCAAGGTGTGTGGGTCACGCCACAGTACAGGGAGCACTTCATGACACAGAGCACACTCACGCCTCAGGAGCTCGACAGACAGCTGGCCCAGATCAAGCGGGGCTGCGCGGAACTTATCGAGGAAGGGGAACTGCGCAAAAAAATCGCGCGCGGCAAACCGCTACGCGTCAAGATGGGGTTTGACCCCACCGCGCCGGACCTGCACCTCGGCCACACCGTGGCGCTGCACAAGATGCGCCACTTTCAGGAACTGGGACACGACGTCATTTTTCTCATCGGCGATTTCACCGGCCTCATCGGCGACCCTTCGGGCCGCTCCGACACCCGCCCGCCCCTGACCCAGGCGCAGATCAACGCCAATGCGGAAACCTACAAGAAACAGGTCTTCAAGATCCTCGACCCGCAAAAGACCATTGTGGAGTTCAACTCGTACTGGCTCGGGGCACTGTCGTTCGCCGACATCATCCACCTGTGCTCCCGCTATACCGTGGCCCGCATGCTGGAACGCGACGACTTTGAAAAGCGCTACAACAACAATGTGCCCATCTCCGTCCACGAGTTCCTCTACCCCCTGATGCAGGGATACGACTCCATCGCCCTCAAGGCTGATATCGAACTCGGCGGCACGGACCAGAAATTCAACCTGCTGGTAGGCCGCCACCTGCAGGGGCAGTATGGCCAGGAAGGCCAGTGCGTGCTGACCATGCCGCTGCTGGAAGGCCTCGACGGCGTCAAAAAAATGTCCAAGTCCCTCGGCAACTACGTGGGCATCGACGAGCCGCCTTCGGAAATTTTCGGCAAACTCATGTCCATTTCCGATGAGCTTATGTGGCGCTATTACGAACTGCTTTCCATCAAGACTCTGGACGAGGTCGCCGCCCTGCGCCGCTCTGTGGAGGAAGGGAAAACCCACCCCAAGGCCGCCAAGGAAGAGCTGGCCTTTGAGATGACCGCCCGTTACCACAGCACCGCCGCTGCGGAAGAAGCAAAAATGGGATTTAACGCCGTTTTTGCCGGCGGCGGAGTGCCGGACGATGCGCCCACCCACACCTGCGCTGTGGGCGACGCCTCCGCTCCCGCGGTCTTTCTCACCGACAGCGGCCTGACCGCCTCACGCGGAGAGGCGCGCAGGCTCATAGCCCAAAACGCCCTCAGCATTGACGACACCTTGTGCACGGACGGCGCAACGCCCCTCGCCAAGGGGGAATACGTGATCAAGCTCGGCAAGAAGCGGTTTCTGCGCCTGACTGTGCAGTAAGGCCCGCCGGAACCGCGCCCTGCGGGCTCTGCCGGATAACACAAGAACCGGGAAAGGCATTCGCCTTCCCCGGTTCTTGTATGTCGCGGGTATCCGTTACTGCAATTGCTGAATAAGATCGCGCAGCATGTCGGCCTGGCGGGAAAGGTTTTCCACTTCCTGGGACGCCTCTCTCATGGCTGTTGCGGTTTCGGAACTGATCCTGTTCACCGACTCCAGGGCGTTGTTGATCTCTTCGCTGGTGGCGGACTGTTCTTCCGCCGCTGTTGCGATGGAGTGCACCTCTTCGGCCGCGGAATCCACCAGCGCCACAATCTCGGACAGGCTCTCCCCTGCGGAGGAGGCCAGATTGTTGACCTCGACAATGGCCTGGGTGGCGCGCTCCACGCTCTGGATGTTCGCGTAGGTGCCTTTCTGGATACCGGAGATCACATCCCCCACCTCGCGGGTAGCCTGCATGGTCTTTTCCGCCAGTTTGCGCACTTCGTCAGCCACCACGGCAAAGCCGCGCCCGGCTTCGCCCGCCCGGGCCGCCTCAATGGCCGCGTTCAGGGCCAGCAGGTTGGTCTGGTCAGCTATGTCATTAATAACGTTGATAATCTGCCCAATGCCGTCCGCCTGTTTGCCCAGCCCGTCCATGCCTTCCTTGAGCGAACGCGCGTGCTCCGCCACGGTGGTGATGCTGTTCACCACTTCCGCTACCACGTTGGAACCCTTCTGGGCCCGGGCTTTGGCCTGGCCGGTGGTTTCAGAAGCATGCCCGGCGCTCCGGGCCACCTCCATGACGGCGGCATTCATCTGGGTCATGGCGGAGGCGGTCTCCGCCACCCGGTGGAACTGGGTTTCCGCGCCCTTGCTGGCCTGCTCCACCTGGACGGAAATTTCCGTGCTGGCGGAAGAAACGCTGCCCGCGATATCCTGGGCCGAAGCGGCCACCTTGGTGATGCGCTGCCCGTTTTCTTCTATGATGTGCTGGCTCTCCACTATCTTTGTCATGTCCATCCAGATGGAGAGCGTTCCCAGGATGCGCCCGTTTTTGTTGTGGAACGGCGCCGAAGCGATGCTCACATGGCGGATATTTCCCTTGTGGGTGGTAATTTCCCGCTGCACTTCCAGCACCTTGTTCTCGCGCAAAGCTCTGGTGGAAAGCGTCTCTTTCTTCGGATCGCCCCAGATATACTCGCCCGAGGTCATGCCCTGATACTCTTCCGGCTTGCCGCCGCGTTCCAGCAGATCGATCATCTTCTGGTTGGTGAAAATGGTTTTATCCTCGGAGGAAAATACCGAGCAGGGCACAGCCATGCCGCGCAGAATACCTTCTGAAAAGGCGAGCTGCTCGCCGAGGTTTTCCACCATATTGCCCAGGTTCTCGGCCAGCACGCCGAGTTCGTCACCTCTGTTCAGCGAGAGCTTGCCGGCCTGTTCGCCCTGCCCGGCCGCAACCTTTTTAGAGTACTCGGTAATGGTCTGAATAGGAGCCAGAACGCTGCGCAGCAGCACCAGCCCAAGCCCGACGAGGGCGAGAATGCCCACGGCGGCAAGAATGAGGCTGATGGTTTTTCCGTCTCGTATGGTGGCATCGTACTGCGCGCTTTCGGTAGCGCATTCTTCCTGCACGGCCGCGCGTATCGCCTGGAATTTGGCCCGTACATCCGCAAGGGCAGGCAGCGTTTGCTTCCGGAAGACCTCCAGCGCGGCAGCCTTGTCGGCCTGCCTGGCGATTTCCGCCGCGGAGGCGTGCAAACGCGCATGGGGTTCGTCAATGGCGCCAATCATGCCCTTAAGCTTGGGAAAATGTGCGTCGACCTGTTTGCGCTCGTCGCTGTTCAACCATTTTCCGAGGGAGCAGGCCGTGGGATCGGTGTTGGCCGTCAATTTGCCCTCTGCCAAAGACAGGAGAAAATCCGTCAGGCTGCGCACCCACATAAAATGGGCAACCTCACGTTCAAGGATGACGGCATTCACCTTGTTGGCTTCATTGAGCCGCCCCACTGTGGCGTCAATTCTGTTCAAGGTATATGAGACAACGCCCCCACTCAGGAGCATCACGATGAGCACAACACAGAGCCCCATCAGTGATTTCATCTTGACACTCATGTTGTTCCACCATTGCATATTAAGCTCTCCTTAGAATTGTCGTATTGCATATGATATATGCAATATGCAATATGCATTCCACAACTACTTATGGCTCATATCTCACTGATATCTATAATCTTACAGACACCGCCAGCCCCTGAACGTCACTTTTTTGAATGTGCCCTCCCCACCTACAAGCAGGCAGCGGCCTTTACGCAGCGGAGAGGCTGCTGTTGAGAGCGACATTATAAGTGCAATACAATGTACATTGGACTGAACTATATATGGGGCACAATTTTTTTGTCCATTATTTTGCATTGTAAATTACAGGAAAATAAGACATATCTACTTTTCATTGAGAGAGTAGGCTATTACTGGGTATTGATTTCCAATTCACATACGTCCCGGCATTTGCTAGTGTGGGGCAGCAGGCGCATGCTGAACCAGCGCCTGCCCTACTTTTGTTGTTTTTGGTGGCTGTCATGGCTATGTTTCCTTTCTTCTCCCGGCACGCCCGCTCCTCGGGCAAAAAAAAGATGCCTGCGGGAGCCCCCGCAGGCATCGGTGCCGTGTCTTCTTCCGGCCCGCTCCGGAGGCAGGTAGCTGGCTGGTTCATCACTCCCCTCAAACGCCCCCGCAAGTGGATATACTGGTGCGTCGGCCTGTATGCCGCTTTCTGCCTGCTGACCGGCCTTGCGCTGCCTTACTTCCTGAAAGGAATTGTGGAAGAGCAGATGTCCAAGGCCCTGCGCGCCGATTGCACAATCGAACGGTTGTCCTTCAATCCCTTTACCCTGACAGCCGGAGCGCACGGCATCGTCATCCCCTATCCCGACGGGAAAGACGTCTTCCTCACTCTGGATCACATCGAGCTTTCACCCGGATTTTCCACCGTGCTGCGCCTGGCACCCGCATTGGGGCACCTGTCCGTCGTGAACCCTTCGCTCCATATTACCCTGAATGAGGACGGCAGCGTCTCGCTCATGCAGTTCGTCCCCCCAAGCGAGGAGCCGGAACAGCCGGCGGCGGCGGAGGGAGCCGGGGAGATTTTCCCCTTTATCGTCAGCGACATGGAAGTGACCGGCGGCAAGGTGGATTTTTACGATCGCATGCATAACGCCACCCATACCGTGCGCGATCTCTCCATCAGCGTTCCCTTTACCTCCTCTTTGCAAAGCGACCGGGAAACGGCGATGCGCCCCACTCTGAACGCCACTGTGGATGGGCGGTTCTTTACCCTGGAGGGCAGGACCACGCCTTTTGCGGAAAGCCTGCGCACGGAATTTCGTATGCGCTTCGGCGAACTGCCTCTGGAGCTCTTTTCGCCCTATCTGTCCACGTATACCAACCTGACCCTGGAGCGGGGGAACCTGACCGCGGAAACGGTGCTGCATTTCAGAAAAAGGACCGGCCGCCCCATTGACATAGGCCTTTCCGGGGCGCTGTACATCAGCGATCTGGCCTTGTCCGCTCCGGGCGAAGGCACGGTCTTCAGCCTGGATTATGCCACCCTGGAAATGGAACACCTGCTGGTGAACATAGGGCGCATCTCCCTTGCGGAGATGCAATTGCACAATCCCACCGTCATAGTCGCCAGGGAAAAGGGCGGCAACTTCAACTGGCAGCGGTATCTGCTCCCTCCCAAGACAAAAGCGCCGCCCAAAACTGCAAAGGGAACGGGTACGGCAACGCCGCAAGCCGGTGGCGCGTCTTCCGCACGGGGCACGGCCCGGAACGGGACGGCCCAGAACGCCACAGCAGCGCAGCCGCCTGCGCAGAATGCCATTGCCGGGGCAACCGCGAGCAATGCCGCCCCCTCCGGAGCAGCCGCGCAAAACGCCACAGCGGCAGGAAACGCGCCCTCCAGGAACGCCACGGCAACACCGCAGACCGCCACGCGCACTACCGCCAACGCCACGGTAGGCGCCAGCGCCGCGCAAAATGCTGCCGCGACCCGGTTGCCGGTACAGAACGCCACAACAGCGAAGGCAGCCCCCCGAAACGCCACGGCCACAGGGGCAGCCACGCAAAACGCCACCGCAGCGCAGGCACAGGCACAGAATGCCACGGCAGGAACCTCCACGCGCAATGCCACCGCAGCCGCAGCAGCCGCGCAAAACGCCACATCGCCGCCTGGCGCAACGCCCCCCGCTTCGGCCGAAGCGGAAGCCTTTTTTGCCATCAAAAAGCTTTCCATCGTGGGCGGGCATGTGATCTGGCAGGACGCCGCCATCAAGGGGAGCGCGCGCCAGGACTTCACCCCTCTCGGCGTCGAAATACGCGACTTCAGCACCGAGGGCGCGGGCCGGGGCCTGTTTGCCTTCACCGTGGGAGAGGAGTCGGTCGCCGCCGAGTCCCTGACCGAAGCGTTCTTCCAGGCCCGGCAGAAAGCCGACGACGCAAAGGCCGCCCCCCAGACACAGCCGGAAGGACCGGCAGGGAACGGAACCGTTGCCGCCCCGGACGGCACAGCCATGCCGGGTTCCCGCAACGCGTCCTCTGTTCCCCCGGCCAATGCTTCCGTTTCCGGAACGCCTGCCGCCGGGCTTACTCCGGGCAGGCTGAACGGCACCGCAAGCGATGTCGGCAATGCGGGAGGGACAGTCGCCCCTGCCGTCGGGGAGGCTCCCAAGCAGGCGCCTCCCCCCGTTACAGCAACTGCAAACGCAACAACACCGCAACCGGAGGCCGCCACTGCCGCGGCGGACGGCTCGCCTTCCGCAAACTCCGCGGCGGCTGTTGGCGCCATGGCGCCGGAACCGGCAAAAAGCGCGGCCTCAAGCGCTCCCAAGACAGCGGCTTCCGCCAAGGGAGCCGCTAAGACCGCCACCAGAACCGCACCCGGAAAGGCCGCTCCGGCCAAAAGCGCCGCTTCTGGAAAGGCTGCTGCGACCAAGGGAACGCCCGCCGCTGCAAAGACCGCCTCGGCCAACGCGACAGCCGCAGCCAGTGCCAATGCAACCACCGCCCCGGCCAACGCCACGGACATGCTCCCGGCGAACGCAACGGCTTCGGGCTCTGTTCCCCCAACGGGCAACGCCACGTCGGCTCCTTCAGGCAATGCCACGGCAGCCACGGCAGCCGCGCCCGGCACACCGCCCGCCGTCCCCGCACCCGTCAAAAAGGCTCCCAAACCCTCCCCCACCGGCAACTTCGCCGTGCGCGGCAGTCTGCGCCTGCAACCTCTCGCGGTAGAGCTGGAAGTGAAGTCCGACGCGTTGTCCCTGATGCACTCCGCTCCCTACCTGCAAAGCGCGGGAGTTGCGCTGAAAAGTGCCCTTCTGGAGGCCGACGCCCGCCTGACCGTCCGCATGGAAGAAAAGTCGCCGCCTTTCCTGGCCCTGCACACGGGCACAATTTCCCTGAAGAACGTCTCCGGCTCCCTCCCTCTGGCCGGGGGCAGCTGCACGGCGCGCGTCGGCGGGCTCACCGTCGGCGATACCGTTGTCGATCTCTCCAGAAACACCATCACCGTGGGCAGCCTGAGCATTGCCGCCCCCGATGTTCAGCTTGCCCTGGCCGGGGCATCTTCCGCCTCCGGCACGGGCGGAGGAAAAGCGGACACACAAGCCACAGCCGCCGGAACCGCTCCGGACGGCGGCACGCCCGCCTCCGCGGCAAAGCCTTCCGCCGCGAAAACAGCGGGCGGCGCACCGGTCGTCTCCCTCAAAAAAGTGCAGATCCAGCAGGGGCAGATCTCGGTGGCCGCAACGGAAAAAGCCTCCCCGCTCGTCCTTTCCGGCCTCACCCTGAACGCGGCGGACATATCCACCCTGGCCGGACAGTCCATGAGCCTGACCGCATCCACCGTCTGGAGCAAAACCGGCAAGCTTTCCCTCAGCGGCAAGGGCACCCTCACCCCTTTGAATCTTGAACTGGCCCCGACGCTGGCGGCCCTGCCCCTGCAGTCCGTCGCTCCGTGGCTGCGCCAGGTGTCCGTGCTGCAGGTGGCCGGCGGTTCCGTGTCCGGAGATCTCACCGTCAACGTGGCCGATGCCGGAATCGCCGTCAAAGCAGCGCGCACGGCCCGCCCCGCCGGGAGGCAAGCGGCCCGCGCCCAAGGGGCGGAAGAACCCCGCCGCTCCGTTCTGCCCGAGCAGCAGGCCGTGTCCTCCTCGGACGGCATCGGCATCGCCGTTGCAGGGCGCGTGTCCGTGGACGACCTTTCCCTGCGCGAGCAGAGTGATGAAATTCTCGGCTTCAAGCGGCTGCAGGTGAACGGGTTGCGCCTGAACACCGCCGCCCGCACCTATGATATTGCCGCCATCTCGCTTTCCTCGCCCCGTATGGCGTTTTCCCTCTTCAACGACGGCATGAATTCCGTATCGCGCGCCCTGGATACCACCGGCGAGGAAGCCCGCAAGGCGAAAATCGCCATGCGTAAAAAGGGCGGGCCGTCCGCCCTGGAAAAGGCCGTGCAGGAACAGGAAAAGGCGGCTGAAGCCGATGGCGGAGCCCAGGCCGATGCCAAGGGCGGCAAGGAGGCGCCGGACAAGACGGCCTCAACGCCCGCCGGCACCTCGAAAGGTCGCACCCTGGTTCTGGAAGGCATTGACCGCTTTACCCTGGGACGCTTCACCATGGAAAACGGCCGGGCGCGCATCCGCGACGAGCGGCTGCCGAAACGCGCCACCATCAGCCTGACCGACCTGGCCGTCAAGGCGGAAGGTATCTCCACCGCGCAAAACTCCGTGGCTTCCCTGTCCTTTACCGGCAAAGTCGAGGGAGCCCCCCTGGCCATGGACGCCAAACTTAACCCCCTGTATGCGCCGGTGGAAGGGCAAATGACCTTTTCCCTGGACAATATGGACCTGATCCCCCTCTCGCCTTACGCGCAAAAGTACATCGCCTACCCCATCGAAGGCGGCGCGCTCTCTCTCGGCATCAACGTGCGTAGCGAGAACGGGCTTATCAAGGCGGACAATAAAATTGTTCTCGGACGCCTGACGCTGGGGGACAAGATATCCTCTCCCGGCGCACCCAACCTGCCCGTCAAACTGGGCCTGTCCCTGCTGGAGGACGGCAACGGCGTGGTCAGCCTCACCCTGCCCATCTCCGGCCGTGTGGACGATCCGGCCATGCGCACCGGCGGCATTGTCATGCAGGCCATTGCCAACGTACTGTTCAAAATAGTAGCCTCTCCCTTCAGCCTGGTTGGTTCCATACTGGGCGGCGGGGACGGTCCCTCCCTGCAGTACATACCGTTTGAGGCGGGGGATGACCGCATTTCCGCCAAGTCCGCCGCTTCCATCCAGGCCGTTGTGGATCTGCTCAAGAAAAAGCAGAAAATAACGCTTATCCTCCAAGGCATTGCCGACGACGGAGAAAAGAAGGCCCTTGGCCCCGCCTTTATCCGCAAGGGTGTGCAAGCCCTGAAATGGGATGATTTGAGCAAGAAGGAACAGGCCGCCACCCTGCCCGCCGACGTGCCGGTGGGCCCCTCGGTAAATGCCGAGGAGTATGCGGATCTGCTCTTTGACTTCTACGCCGACCAGCCCTTTGAAAAGCCCAAGACTTTGGGCATCACCAAAAAGCAGCCGGTGGACGTGATGGAGAAGATGATCAGCGAGCACGTGCCCGCCACGGACCCCGCCCTGGACGACCTTGCACAGCGCCGGGCCGAAGCGGTACAGGCCGAGGTGCTGCGCCTTGCGCCGGAGCTGAAGGGCCGGGTGAGCGTTTCCTCCACCCCCAAAATCCGCGAGGCCGGAGAAGGCGCGGCTCCCTACAGCCGGGTGGAACTGGGAATCAAGTAAGGGCAGGGGGCTTGCCCCTCAACAAGCGTTTCGCGGTCAAATACTTTGTCAAAGCCGTTTTTTGCTCCGGTCGAGTACCGAAAAGTACACTCCCTCCGCAAAAAACGGCTTTTCCTCGTCTTTGCCTCGCGCTCCACTTATTGAGGGACAAGCCCCAAAGCAAAGTCACCTTGAAATTTTCCACTGAGATAGGACAAGAAATGGGGTTTCCAAAGGGATTCAGTCCTCGCAGGGGCCGGTGCCCCCTTTGGCCGCCGGAGGCAATGCGATCTCTTGGACAACTTCAAAAAGAATTTGCTCCAAGAGAACCGGAATTCGGACGGCGGGCGGCTGTCTTGCAGAGCGCGCTCACTGCAACGGCGTTTCGCGCGTAAAAAAGCGCCAGCGTATGCCGCCGTCGGCCTGGGCTTCGGGTTCCACGTCCAGCAGAGGCTGTCCTCTCCATGAGTATGAAAGCGCGCCGCTGGCATGCACGGCGCAGTGCATGTTCCGGCTGATTTCGTGCGGAGGCAGCACCGTGATGTCCACGCCAAGGGCGGCGAGTTCCTCGCGGAGCAGTTCTTCCACGCGGCGCATGATAGCAAGATCGGGTTTTGGGGGTGCTGTTTTCATAACGTATACGGGGCCTACCCACGGCGGACCGGGCCGTTTATTTCCTTATTTGTCAGTGTGTTCCGTGCCTGTAGGCAGAGCGGACGACGCGCCGGAAGAAGCGGCTTCCGTCCCCGCAGCGGTCTGCCCTTCAGCGGCGGGCGATACGGGTTTGCGCAGCCAGCCCAGCAGACGGCCGGAATCCACGGCGCGTCCCTGTCCTTCTCCCGCAGGGAACAGACGCATCTTTTCACGCGAGGGGGCCGAAGGTCCGGGATTTTGCTGGATATACTCGATGTCCTCGGCGGTTACGCCGGCCACAATGGCTACATGCCCGTGCCGGTTGCTTAAGGTAGGACCAAAAACCAGCAGATCGCCCGGCTGCGGGATGGCGCTGCCGCCGTTTGTATATTGCAGCAGGGCGCGTTTTTGGTTCATGCCTCCGTCTGCCACTCCGGAATCGAAAAAATCCTTGGCGTGGCCGTACGAGTCCGGCATTTTATGGTCAAGCGCTTCGTAATAGTAGCGTTTGACGAATTCTACGCACTGGTATTTCTGCCCGAGGTTGTAGCCGTCCGGAGCGAGATTCCTGCCGCTGACGTTCCCCACCGGGCCGTTGTAATAGACGGCGATCCCGTCCAGGGAATCGATCTGCGCACCGATGGACCGCCCGCCGCCCACACCCATGCGGTGCAGGAGGGCCGTAGGCTCCCATACCCCCCAAAATGCGCTGCCAGCGGCCGCCAGCATGGGGACCAGCAGAACCGCAGTCATCTTTCCTTTCATCCCGGCTTTCTTGGTTTTTCCACGCATGTCTGTTCTGTGCAGGTTGGGGTTACCCGGCAGCGCTTACCGGCGCAGGCCCATATGCTTCCAACAAGTTACGGTTGCGGGCTTTGCCGCGGCAGGGTACATGGGAACTATACAAACGGAGATTCTGAAAGTCCACGCCAAAACCACTCAGGGATAGCGCTCACTCATCATGTCCACACTCCCCTATCTTGAAGGTATTCCCCTCTTTTCCAGCCTTACTCCGGGCCAACGGCAGGAACTGGCTTCCGTCTGCGTAACGGCGCGCTGCGCCAAGGGTCAGATCTTTTTTGTCGAAGGGGAAGAAGCGGGGGGCGTATACATCATGCTGGAAGGCAAGGTGAAAATATACCGCAGCGCTCCGGACGGGCGCGAAGCGGTACTGCATGTATTCGGCCCCGGAGAGCCTTTTGGCGAGGTCGCGGTGTTTCAGGGGGGCAAATTTCCGGCAACGGCCATGTGCGTGGAAGCAGGCAAAAGCCTTTTTCTGCCCCGGACGGCCCTGATCGAGCGCATCACCTGCGATCCGGCCCTGGCCCTCAACATGCTGGCCTCTCTGTCCCGCCGCCTGCGCGCCTTTGTGGCCAAAGTGGAAACCCTTACCCTCATGGAAACCCCGCAACGCCTTGCCGCGTATCTGCTGCTGACCAGCGAGGAGCAGGGAGGAACCGACACCCTGCTCCTGGACGTGAGCAAGGTGCTGCTGGCGGGAATGCTCGGCACCGCCAGAGAGACCCTTTCGCGCACTCTGGCCCGTATGGTGGAGCAAGGAGCCATCCGGGTGGAGGGACGCACGGTGCATCTGGAAGACCGCGCCTTTCTGGAAGGACTGGTGCAAGGACTGGAAAGCCTGTAGTCCGGATGCCGGCATGCGCCTTGCGCGGATTTTGCGGCGCTATGGCAGATTACCTTGATAGTTCCTTGAGTCTGCCTTACAAAATGGGGTTTCCAAAGGGAGTCACTCCCTTTGGCCGCCGGAGGCAATTCGACTCTTGGGCAACTTCAAAATTGATTTGCTCTGCTACGCGGCGGGCACAGCGCCCGCCGTTTTTTATGCGCTGCACCGCCTTTTTCCGCATTGCCGTTGCCGCACAAAAAAGTTCTTCTCCCCCATTATCCTTCGTCCCGGTTGCGGACAACTTTCGCCCTGCCCTCTTTTCAATTGCGCAAAGCGGCTTACTGTTTCCTGTGAAGGATATGATCGCGGAAACCGCTGGAGCACACCCGGCACGGCTTTCCGCCCTAGGAGTGGACATTCATAACACCCTGTGGCACGTAACACGCAGTACCTGTCACTTCCCCCCGGAAACTCCCGGGGTGCCATACGGAGGTCTTCATGTGGGATTACACCGACAAAGTCCGTGAGCATTTCCTTAACCCGCGCAACGTGGGTGAACTTAAAGACGCCAACGCCGTCGGAGAAGTGGGCAGCCTTGCCTGCGGCGACGCGCTGAAACTCTTTTTAAAGATTGAAGACAACCGCATCAAGGACGCCAGCTTCCAGACCTTCGGCTGCGCCAGCGCCATCGCCTCCAGTTCCGCCCTCACGGAAATGATCAAGGGCAAGACCGTGGAAGAGGCTCTTGCCGTTACCAATAAAGACATTGCGGCCTTTCTCGGCGGCCTGCCCAAAGAAAAGATGCACTGTTCCGTCATGGGGCAGGAAGCCCTGGAAGCCGCCGTGCGCAGCTACCGGGGGGAACCGCCCGTGCCGCATACCCACGAAGGCCGCCTGGTCTGCAAGTGCTTTGGCGTTACGGAAGACCAGATCGTCAAGGCCATTCTGGAAAACGGCCTCACCACCACGGACGAGGTGACCAACTATACCAAGGCCGGCGGCGGCTGCGGCGACTGCCTTGAGGACATCAAGGAAATTCTGACCGCCACCCTGGCCGGCAACCCGCCCGGCATGGGCCGCGAGAAAAAGCCTGTCCTTCCGGATTTGCGCGCGCCCAAGCCCCAGTCCCCTGCCGCGCCTCTTTCCAACGTGCAGCGCATGCAGCGGGTCATGACCGTGCTTGAAGAAATCATCCGCCCGCGCCTCCAGCAGGACGGCGGCGACATAGAACTGGTGGATATAGAGGGCAAAACCGTGTCCGTCGCCCTGCGCGGCATGTGCACAAGCTGTCCCTCCAGCCGCCTGACCATTGAGGGCTTTGTGCAGCAAACTTTGCAGGAGCAAGTGGAACCCGACCTTACCGTGAAGGAGGTGGCAGCATGAGCCGCCCGGTAATTTATATGGATAACAACGCCACCACCGGGGTCGCCCCGGAGGTGCTTGACGCCATGCTGCCGTACCTGAAGGATATGTACGGCAACCCTTCCAGCATGCACACGTTCGGCGGCCAGGTGGGCGAGGCCGTGGTCAGGGCCCGCGCCCAGGTGGCCGCCCTGCTCGGGGCAAAGCCCGAGGAAATCGTCTTTACCTCCTGCGGCACGGAAAGCGACTCCACCGCCATCTATTCCGCCCTGAACGCCCAGCCGGAAAAAAAACACTTCATCACCACCCGCGTGGAACACCCGGCGGTGCTGGCCCTTGGGCAGCACCTGGAAAAAAAGGGCTACAAGGTCACCTTTCTCGGCGTTGACGGCAAGGGAAACATCAGTCTTGACGAGTTGACCGCCGCATTTACCAAGGACACGGCCCTGGTTTCGGTCATGTTCGCCAACAACGAGACCGGCAATATCTATCCGGTGGAGGAAATCGGCAGGCTCTGCCGGGAACGCGGCGTGCTGTTCCACACCGACGCCGTGCAGGCGGTGGGTAAAATTCCCATCGATCTGGCAACGCTCCCTGTGGATTATCTGGCGCTTTCCGGCCACAAGCTGCACGCGCCCAAAGGCGTGGGCGCGCTGTACGTGCGCCGGGGCGCGCCCTTCCGTCCCTTCCTGCGCGGGGGGCACCAGGAACGCGGCCGCCGCGCGGGCACTGAGGCGGTTCCCTCCATTGTGGCTCTCGGCAAGGCCTGCGAACTGGCGACGCAGCATATCGGCGAAGAAAACACCAAGGTCCGGGCCATGCGCGACCGGTTGCAGGAGCGCCTGATCACGTCCATCCCCGAAGCGATCATCAACGGCGACCCGCAAAACGGCCTGCCCAACACCGTGAACATTTCCTTCAAGTATGTGGAAGGAGAAGCCATTCTGCTGCTGCTCGACCAGTACGGCATCTGCGCGAGCTCTGGCTCGGCCTGCACCTCGGGCAGCCTTGAGCCTTCGCACGTGCTGCGCGCCATGGGCGTGCCCTTTACTTACGCCCACGGTTCCCTGCGCCTCTCCCTCTGCCGGTACAACACCATGGAGGAAGTGGACTTTGTGGCTGACTCCCTGCCCAAAATCATTACCCGGCTGCGCGAAATATCGCCCTACCGGAACCTGCCCGACGACGCGGCCCCCGGCGACGGTGCGGCCTGTACCTGCGCCCTTGCGGAGTAGCTCCCGGCAGAGAGCGGCAGATATATTCCTTTACAGCGCCGCCCGGTGCATATGCCGGGCGGCGCCGACAGGCTCCGCCGGCTGGATCCGCGTTGCCCCGCCTCCCGCAGGGGGCTGGCGGGAACAGACGGCCTCCGCGCATTGATTCTGTGGCAGGACGGCAAGATGGCACTTCTCTGAGCAGGGGGTTACCAAGGCATGCGCCCCACGCATATTGCTCTCATGAAGACAGGCTGCCTGCTTGCGGCGCATTCCCAGATCTCTCCCGCGCTCTTCATCCTGATATCCTTTATAGGGAACATGCTCGCCACCACAGCCATCGTCCTGGCCCTTGCGCGTCTGGAACGGCTGTTGCCCGCCGCCCCTGCGTGACGCCTTCCGTTCCTCCCCGCATGGCGAATCCTTCGGCGCCGGCGGTGCGGGACATGCCGGAAATCTCACGCCGCCTTTCCTGATATTGTGTGGCAAGCTCCGCGTTTACGTAAAGCGGAACAGGCTATGCAGCAGCTCTTTCCTTCCCTTGCCGCGATGAACAAATATGTGCTATGAGATAAAAAGCTGGTTGCCACCAGATTCGTAATGAATTATATTATCATAACATCGGTAACCCAGTTAAGGAGGTTGACATGCCACGCTTGAAATCAATTTTCTCTGCTTTGCTTTTTGTAGGGCTTCTTCTGTGCCTCGGCTCCTTTGCCCATGCGGAGAGCACAACCGCCACAGTGTATTTGGCCACGGATAAAGGTGACGGCGAAAAGGTTGGTACCGTCACGATTACCGATGTCGCGGGCGCCGAGCCCTCCGTCAGCATTGCTACGGATCTGAAGGGCCTGCCCCCCGGCCAGCACGGGTTTCATATCCATGAAAAAGGCGACTGCTCGCCTGTGGAAAAGGACGGCAAAATGGGCCACGCCATGGCTGCCGGCGGGCATTACGACCCCACCAAAACCGGCAAGCACCTCGGCCCTGACGGCGGCGGACACAGGGGCGACCTGCCCATCCTCACTGTGGGCGCTGACGGCACCGCCAAGGCGACCATGACGGTCAAGAACCTGACGGCGGCGGAACTGAAAAACCGTTCCGTCATGATCCACGCCGGCGGCGATAACTACTCCGACACCCCCGCCCCCCTTGGCGGCGGCGGAGCGCGCATCGCTTGCGGCACATTCAAATAACACAACCTGATACAGCCGGGGAGGGTCCGCACGCATGCGGCGGCCTCCCCGGTTTCGCCAGCCTTTTCCCGCACGTGCGTTTTCCCGCCACGGCAGCTTGACACCCGCGCCGGTTCCCTGTAGGGTCCACCCCATGCAAACGACACACACCTCCATATCCTTTCAGTGGTGGCGCCCCTTCTAAAAAGGGGCCGTGAGGTTGTGCGTCCATATATCCGGAACTTTCCGGGCAGGCACATGCAGTCGCGGCAGTGAAAACTGACCGCGTTTTTTTGTGCGTTTTCACTGCCGGGCCCCTGAACGGGCGCTTTGACAGAATGCACACAAAAAAACGGCATAAGGAGCCTTCCCATGTCATCTCTTCCTTCCCGCGCACACGCATCCGGTTCCCCGATCCTGCCTGTTTCCCGCTTTGGAAACGACAGCAATACCCAACCCGCCAAGACCGCCGCATCGGCGCGTCCCGGGGATGAGCCGGACGCCCGCGGCTTTTTCGGCGCGCACGGCGGCCGCTTTATCCCCTCGTCCCTCGTCCCGGCCATGCAGGAGCTGGAAGAAGCGTACATGCGCTTTCGCCGCGACCCGGAATTTCTGCGGGAATTCGCCTACTATCTGCGCGCATATTCCGGGCGAGAAACCCCCATCTTCCGTTGCGACAACCTGACCCGCAGCCTGGGCGGCGCGACCATCTACCTGAAGCGTGAAGATCTAAACCATCTTGGCGCGCACAAGGTCAACAATACCCTGGGGCAAATTCTGCTCGCCAAGCGCATGGGCAAAAAGCGGATCATCGCCGAGACCGGAGCCGGGCAGCATGGCGTGGCCGCCGCTGCCACCGCCGCCCTCATGGGTATGGGGTGCACCGTGTACATGGGTGAAGAAGACACCCTGCGCCAGGCCCCCAATGTCATGCGCATGCGCATGATGGGCGCGGAAGTGGTGGCGGTCACCGCCGGACAGCGCACCCTGAAGGAAGCCGTGGACGCCGCCCTGGAAGCCTGGATTGCCGACCCGGAGAGCTTCTACCTGCTGGGTTCCGCAGTGGGGCCGCACCCCTATCCCCTGATGGTGCGCGATTTTCAGTCCGTCATCGGCAAAGAAGCCCGCGCGCAGTGCATCGAAGCCGAAGGCAGGCTGCCCGACGCCTGCATCGCCTGCGTGGGCGGCGGTTCCAATGCCATTGGCCTGTTCCACCCCTTTATTAATGATACCGGCACACGCCTGATCGGCGTGGAACCCGGCGGACGCGGCAGCGCTCCCGGCGAGCATGCCGCCACCATGACCTACGGCACGCCCGGTGTGCTGCACGGCTTTTCCAGCTACCTGCTCCAAGACGACAAGGGGGAGGCCGCCTCTGTCTATTCCATTTCCGCCGGACTGGACTACCCCGGCGTCGGGCCGGAACACGCCCAGCTCAAAGATATGGGCAGGGCGGAGTACGTGACCGTCACGGACGAAGAAGCCGTGCAGGCCTTTTTTACCCTCAGCAGGGCGGAAGGCATCATTCCGGCGCTGGAATCCTCCCACGCCCTGGCCCATGCCCTGCGGCTGGCCCCCTCCCTGCGAAAGGATCAGTATATTCTGGTCTGCCTCTCCGGACGGGGCGACAAGGATCTGCCGCAAATGCAGGCTTATATGGGCGCACGCTAGAGCAAATTCATAATGAAATTGGACAAGGATCGAATTGCCTCCGGCGGCCAAAGGGACTGAGTTTCTTTGGAATCCAGCAATTATGGCTGCCTTTGCAAAAGTAATTTCAAAATTAAACTGCTCTAGGCTCAGCCTGACACCCATACTCCGGCCGGGGCCCCCCCGGCCGGAGCGCCCTTCCCCACCTTTTCTTCCCCCCCCGTCAACCGCATCTCCTTCCGGCACAGTCTCGTCGTAGTTCATGCTGTTGTCCGTGGCGTGTGCGCATCCATCGCCCACAGCACAGCAAAAGACACACGGCATGCTTCCGCATACTTCGAGATATCTTCTCACTATGATCGTGTGAAAAAAAACTTTTGCTGTATATCTTATAATATAAACGCTTACATCGTGTGATGTAAATGAAAACACTTTGTATTTTCAGCATGTTTTTTTAATATAGCATATGCTTTTTAAATATATTGCCCAATTTAGACTAAATATGTATTACTAATATCATACAGATATCTCTCTGTTCCTCTTCAGTAGAAGGAGACTCTATGCTGAACATCCCAAAATCCAATGACGTGCTGGCGACAACCAACCGGGGCAACATCACGGAGTCGGGACTCTGTACCCTGTGCCGTGCCGACTGCACCGGCAAATGCGAAACATGGCTCGCCTCCCTTAAGGGACGCGACACGCTCTACCCCAGGGATTTTGGTAAAATTTCCGCGGGCAGCGGCAACATCGACCCCCAGGGCGTCAGCTACAGCGCTCTGCGCATCCAGGGCTACAACTACGGGGCTGCAAGCGCGCCCCAAAGCGCTGCAACCGGAGACGTGCTCTTTACCGACGTCTCTCTGGAAACAACCTTCGGCAAAGGCAAGGAGGTCAAGTGCCGCTACCCTTTCATTACAGGCGCACTCGGCTCTACAGCCGTTGCTGCGCAGTATTGGGATTCTTTCGCCGTGGGTTGCGCCCTGTGCGGCATCCCCATGGTTGTGGGGGAGAATGTGGTGGGTATCGACCCGGCTGCGGAATTTTCCAACGGGCGGGTTACCAAAGCGCCGGAGCTTGACCGCCGCATTGCTTCCTATCTTCGCCATCATGACGGATACGGAGCAATCCTGGTCCAGATAAACGTGGAAGACACCCGCAACGGCGTCGCGGAATACGTGATCGACACCTACGGCGACGATGTTATCCTTGAACTGAAGTGGGGACAGGGGGCCAAGGACATCGGCGGAGAAATTTCCGTCACCGATATCGACTATGCCCTGTTCCTGCAGCAACGCGGCTACCTGCTTGATCCCGACCCGAGCCTTCCGGAAGTGCGCGAAGCCTTTGCCAAAGGCGCGGTGCGGCATTTCGCCCGCCACAGCCGCCTGGGGTACACCAACCTGCAAAGCGCCGACGAGGTCCGCAAGGACTTTATGGACAGCGTGGCCAAGCTGCGTTCCCTCGGGTTCAAGGGGATTACTCTGAAAACCGGAGCCTACGGCATGGAAGCCCTGGCCATGGCCCTGCGGCTCGGCGCGGACGCCGGCCTGGACCTGGTGAATATCGACGGCGCGGGCGGCGGCACCGGCATGAGCCCCTGGGACATGATGGAGCAATGGGGCGTGCCGTCCCTGCTGCTGCATGCCAAGGCCCGTGAATATGCCGATATCCTGGCGAAGCGCGGCCTTGCCGTGCCGGATCTGGCCCTTGCGGGCGGGTTCGCCCAGTCCAGCTCTCTCTTCAAGGGGCTGGCCCTCGGCGCTCCGTACACCAAGCTTATCTGCATGGGCCGGGCCATGATGATACCGGGATTTCTCGGCTCCAACATCGAAGGCGTGCTGAAGCCCGAAAACCGCGCCAAGGTGCACGGCAACTGGGACTCTCTGCCCAAGACCGTGTCCGACTTCGGCGACACGCCCGAATCGATCTTCGCGGGCTACCACGGGTTGCAGGAAAAGGTGGGCAAGGACGCCATGGCCGGTATCCCCTTTGGGGCCATAGCCATGTGGACCCTGCTGGACAAGCTGGGCGCCGGTCTGCAGCAGTTCATGGCCGGGGCGCGCCGCTTCCGCCTGGACGCCATCCGCCGGGAAGACATCGCTTCGTGTAACCGGGCGGTGGAACGCGAGACAGGCATCCCCTTCATCACCGACGTACAGGATGACAGGGCGAGGGACATACTGAACAGCTAACCCGCAGGCGCCGCATACTTACGCGGCCCGATTCTCCGCAAGCGGCCTGCTTGCAGAGAAAATCCCCCTGGAAAGCTCTTTCCGGGGGGGTTTGTTTTTGGTGCGCGTGGAGAAGATAAAGACAATTTTATCGAAAAGAATTCGCTCTAAATTTCCCGCACTACCTTACAGGGAGACCCGTGCGCCAGCACGTTGTCCGGCAGGGATTTGGTTACCAGACTGCCTGCGCCGACGGTCACATTGTCGCCGATGACCACGCCCGGCATGATGATCGTCCCGCCCCCAATCCAGGCGTTATTACCGATGGTGACTGGAGCGGTCCGGCACGGGGCGAACGGAAACTCGCCACTCTCGCTGCGCGCAAGCCGCGCCTCGGGCCTGAGGGGGTGAAACACCGTATAGATGTGCACGCCGGGGGCAATCAGCGCGTTGTCCCCTATGGTAATTTTGTTGCAATCGAGAAAAACGCAGTTCATGTTGATTTCGCAATTGTTCCCAAGAGAGATGAATTTGCCGTAATCCACATAGAACGGAGCGGTAATCTGCGTGTTCTCGCCTCTGGCGCCCAGCAGGTTGTCAAGAATGCGCAGCCGTGCCTTGCTGTCGGTGTAGTCAAGCTGGTTGTATTCGCGCATCAGGTTCTTGCCCGCGTACCACAGGCCAAGCAATTCAGGATCGCCGCAGTCGTAGGGTTCGCCTGCAAGCATCTTCTCTTTTTCCGTCATGGCTCCTCCGGCGTTTCATGTGCGGGAGCGGGCTCAGGATCTCTCGGGCACTCCCCCATGCCCGGGCAAACCGGAACCCGCCCCTCCGGGGCGAAGGCCCGCGCCTTCGGCGCGCGCGGGCGGCAAAACTTCTTTTCAATGGCTGCGGAGTCAGATACCGTGTGCAGCGACATCATCGGCGGCGCTGTTTCCGCTGCCGCACGGAGGCTCCATGCCCGAACTCTCCACGCTCGGCACATTCATCGCGGTTGTTTTGGGACTGTTCCTGATCCCAGGACCGGCGGTGCTGCTCGTGTTCGCGCGCACCGTACAGGGGGGCCGTAAAACCGGCATCCTGACCGGACTCGGCATCGCAACCGGCGATTTCGTGCATACCCTTGCCGCGGCCGTGGGCCTGTCCGCGCTGCTGCATACCTCGGCCCTTGCCTTCAGCGCCGTGAAGTACGCGGGCGCGGGGTATCTCATCTATCTCGGCATCCGCGCCTTTCTTGAAAAGCCGCGGGCAACGGCGCTGCCGGAAGTCGCGGCAACGGCACCCGCCAAATCATTTTTCCAGGCCGTCCTCGTCGAAGTGCTCAACCCCAAAACCGCGCTGTTTTTCCTCGCGTTTCTGCCGCAGTTCGTACAGCCGGTACAGGGGCCGCCCATGGCGCAGCTCATGCTGCTCGGCCTGATTTTTGTCGTGATGAGCGCGCTGTATACCACCCTGCTTGTGCTGGCGGTCCGCCCGCTGGGGTGCCTTTGCAGCCGCCTGTCCTGGCTCGGCCGCCGGCAGGGCAAGATAGCGGGAACAATCTTCATCCTGCTGGGGTTGCAGGTCGCGCTGCAGCGCCAGTAGCCCGGGCCAGAGCAAAGCAATTTTGAAGTTGCCTGATATGCTACATTGCCTCCGGCGGCCAAAGGGACAGAGTCCCTTTGGAAACCCCAATTTGTGACTGCAAAGCTCTCATCGTTTGTCGAAGCTGGTGGGTTCTTTCAAACAGGGTCAAAAAAATGGGGCTCCCAAAGGGGGGCACCCCCCACGCGGGGGCCGCTGCCCCTTTGGCCGCCGGAGGCAGTGCGATCTCTTAGCCAACTTCAGCAAGAATTTGCTCCAGGCCTTCAGTCCGCCATCTGCAGAAACGCCAGTTCGTCCAGGGGCTCCATGAGTTCGCGGTAGGCCCCGCCCGCCTGCATGGGCGGGCCGAACAGGGCTTCGCGCTGGCCTTTCAGGATGGCCGGGGGCACGGCGTCGGGCAAAGATTTGGCAAGGGTCACGGCCAGACGCTCCGCCAGAAGGTACTGCACGCACCCCGTATGGAACAGATCCGCGGCCCGCAGCAGCTTTTCCCTGTGCCGGCGCAGGAAGGCCTCCGCCCTGGGCGACGGTTGCTGCGCGCGGACAGCATACAGGGCGGAGCGCAGGTTGTTCAGGCCCGCGCCGGGAATGCCGGTGCGCCAGCCCATGAGCCAGTCGTTGCGGCAAAAGAGCAACCCGTGCGCGGTACCTGTCCGCAGCACGTCTTCCAGCCATCCGTGCACCTCGGCCAGCGCGGCATCATCCCAGGCCGCGCTGCCGTTCTCCAGATTCCAGGCGGGCAGGCGGTCGCAGGCGGGAGCCAGCCCTGCCTGAACGCGAAGGATATGAGCCAGCCAGGCGTTGGCCTCGGGCGAAGCCGGGGTTTCCAGGTGGGAATAGCTTAAGGTATACGCCCCCTTCCCGTACCTGCCGTGAACCAGGCAGGGCTGATGCGTCAGAAAGGTAGGGGTGGGGGAAAATCCGTACAGATCCTGCCAGGCGCTGAACGTGCCCTCGGGCAGATCCGCAATGGGCAGATCGGCCAGCCAGAAGTCTTCCCCCGGCTTTTCGTACGTGGCAAGCACGGTGATGTCCGCGTGCGGAAAAGACTCAAAACGGCCCGGCCACCATACGGGGAGCAGGGGTGCGGGACCGAAATTTTCCGGCACCAGGGGAGAGGGCGCGGCAGGCAGGGCCATGTGCAGGTGCCCGCTCATAAAATGCTGCATGCGCTCGTCAAACCCGGCCCGCTTCCAGGGGCACAGCCCGAGGCCTTCCACCTTGCCGGACCAGGTCAGCGCCAGGCCCGCCCCGCCGCAGAACCCCAGATACTGTCCGCCGCCCGCCACATAGGCGCGCACGGCGGCAATGCCTTCGGGGCCGAGGGCCTCGGCCTTGTGCCGGGCGTTGCCGCCCGGAACGAGCAGCATGGCGCAAGGCTCCTGCTCCAGAAGCCCGGCGGCGATTTCCCGGCCGCGCACCAGGCGGTGGGGCAGGTTCATGGCCTTGACCGCGCGTACGGCAAGCAGGCCCCAGAGGTGGGATTCATCCCAAAGCAGATACAGTGAGGGCATGTCTCTTCGCTTACCCGATACTGTTGTGTTTGTATAGATGCAGAACGCAAAGGAAAGCTGCGGAAACAAAACACAGTGCGGCCTGGACCTTTCGCAGACCCGCGCCTTTTCTCCTGCCGGAAGGGGGGCATCCGGCGCTCAACCCGCTCCCCCCTGGCGCTTCAGGCCTGGCGCTTCGCCCTCCCTTGTCAACCGGAGTCGCACGCCTTATACTTTGCAATTGCCCACCCGAACAGGACTCCTCCATGCTCTCCAAAGGCCCCCATATATCCATAGAATCCGCATCACTGGTGCCGCGCATTCTGCGTATCAGCGAAACGGAGTTTTCGGAATGGCCGGAGGCGGTGCGCCGTCTGACCATGGACATTGCCGAAGAACTCTTTCTGGTGCGCTACAACCCCTTTATCACGGCGGAAACCGTCAAGAAAAGCGTGCACGAGCGCTTTGAGCAGGCCCGCCGGGGTCTTGCCCATCACTTCGCCACCTCCATCGGCGAAGGCATCACCATGTTCTGGAGCGCGCACGAGAGCGACATGAGCTTCCGCAAGGAACTCATCGCCCGCCTGTCCTCTGTGCTGCCGCCCGAAAATATCGACACCCGCCGCCATTCCCTGGTGGAAAACGCCACCGACGCCACCGACCTGCGCCTGGAGCTGCCCCTGCTGGTGGTCACCCCGCAGAATGCCGAGCAGGTGAGCGCCGTGGTGCGCCTTGCCAATGAAATGCACTTTGCCCTGGTCCCGCGCGGCGGCGGCTCGGGCCTGACCGGGGGGGCCATTCCCGCGCGCAAGCGGTCCGTGGTGCTCTCCCTGACCAAGCTGACCCGCATCGGCCCCATTGACGGCGAGACCATGACCATGGGCGTCGAAGCCGGGGTGATCACCATCAACGCCATCAATGCGGCCGCCGATCAGGGCTATCTTTTCAGCGTGGACCCGGCTTCCAAAACCGCGTCCAGCATCGGCGGCAACATCGCGGAGAACGCGGGCGGGCCGCTCTGCTTCGAGTACGGCACCACCATCGACAACGTGCTCTCGTACCGCATGGTCACCCCGACCGGCGAAATCATCCAGATCATCCGCCAGAACCACCCGCGCAGGCAGATTCTGCCCGACGACACCGTGGTGTTCGAGGTGCGCGACCTGTCCGGCGGCCTGCGTAGCGTGGTCAAACTGAAGGGGACGGAACTGCGCAAGCCCGGCCTCGGCAAGGACGTGACCAACAAGGCCCTTTCGGGCCTGCCCGGCCTGCAGAAGGAAGGCACCGACGGGGTGACCATCGACGCCACCTTCATCCTGCACCCGCAGCTTGCCCACAACCGGGTGATGGTGCTGGAATTTTTCGGCCGCTCCATGGAAAACTGCATGCTGGTCATCAACGACGTGGTGGCCATGCGCAACGACATCCGCAGCCGGGGCGATCTGGTCAAAATCACCGCCCTGGAGGAATTCGGGGTCAAATATGTGCAGGCCATCGGGTACAAGAAAAAGTCCTCCTGCTACGAGGGCGACCCCATTTCCGTGCTCATTCTGCAGGTGGACAGCGACAACGAGGCAGCTCTCGACGAAGCGGTGCGCCACATCATGCAGATTTGCGACTCCTACGACGGCGTGGACGGCTTTGTGGCCAGGGACGCCAAGGAGGCCGAGGTGTTCTGGGAGGATCGGCACCGCCTCTCGGCCATCGCCAAGCGCACCTCGGGCTTCAAGATTAACGAGGACGTGGTCATTCCTCTGGAAGCCATCCCGGAATACGCCCGCTACCTGGAAGCCCTGAATCTGGAATACATGGCCCGCGCCTACCGCACGGCGCTAAAACAGGCGGGCAACCTGCCCGGCCTGCCCGAAGAGGACGGCCGCATCACCGAAGAGCTGGCCTACGCCGGGCGCATCGTCAAGGGCGAGATTCCCTCCATCGACCTTTCGGACCAGGAACTGCAACTGCATGCGCTGCTCTTCCTGCGTTCCATGGCGGAAACGTATCCCGCCCTCGCCCAGAAAATTGCGGAAATCGAAACCTCTTTTGTAAATACCTGCATCTGCGTCGCCAGCCACATGCATGCGGGCGACGGCAACTGGCACGTGAACATCCCGGTCAACTCCAATGACCCGGTCATGCTCAAGAACGCCGAAAAGGTCGCCGCCCTGGTTATGGCCAAGGCCCAGGAACTGGGCGGCGAAGTAACCGGAGAACACGGGGTGGGCATCACCAAAATCGCCTTCCTCACCCCGGAAAAGATGGCCGCCTTCCAGGAATTCAAGCAGCTTGTGGACCCGCGCAACATCTTCAACCCGGCCAAGCTCACCCAGCGTGAGCTGCCGGTGTCGCCCTTCACCTTTTCCTTCAACCGGCTTATCCAGGACATCAGCCAGAGCGGCCTTGCGGACAAGGAACGGCTCATCTCCCTTTTGACCAACGTGCAGGTGTGCACCCGCTGCGGCAAATGCAAACAGCACTGTCCCATGCACTTTCCCGAGCAGTCCCTGCTCTACCATCCGCGCAACAAGAACCTGGTGCTCGGGGCGCTCATTGAGGCTATTTATTACTCCCAGGTGAACAACGGCCGTCCCGATCCCTTTCTGCTCACGGAGTTGCAGAACCTGGTGGAACACTGCACCGGCTGCGGCAAATGCATGGCCGTCTGCCCGGTAAAAATCGCCTCGGCCGACGTGGCCCTTACCCTGCGTGGCTTTCTGGAAGAAGAAGGCGCGGGCGGGCACCCCATCAAGTCGCGGGTTCTGCGCTACATCGCGGAAAAACCGGCTGCCCGCATCCCGCGCGTGGCCAAGCTGGCCTCCCTTGGTCAGAGCGTGCAGAACAAAGTGCTGCGGGCTGTTCCGGCAAGCTGGCGCAGCCGTTTCGTGAACCCGCTCTTTGCAGCGCCCGGCCCGCGCCCAGGCTACGCCAACCTGATGGAAACCCTGCACCTGGACCGGGGCACCTTTTTCGTGCCCATGCTGCCGGGCGGCTCCGGTAAAAGCCAGGAGGCCGCAAGCGAGACGCGGCAGGATGCGGTACCCGGCGCTTCCACTGCGGCATCGGCCGCCACAACCGGAACCGCGCCTTCCGCCCCGTACCCGGTGCGCGGCACCGTGCTCTATTTCCCCGGCTGCGGGGGCGGCATCTTTTACCGCAATATCGGCCTGGCCGGGCTGTCCCTGGCGTTGAGCGCGGGCTATGCCGTGGTGCTGCCCGAAGAGCACCTCTGCTGCGGCTATCCCCTGCTGGCGGCGGGCGAGCATGACGCCTTTGCCGTGAACCAGGACCACAACATCACCCACCTGCGCACCCTGGCGAAAAAGGTGGCGGACCTCGGCTACCCGATTACCCACGTGCTCACGGCCTGCGGCTCGTGCCGCGACGGCATGGAGCGCCACTTCCTGCCCGAAGTGTTCCCCAAGGCGGGCGGAAAAGCGGTGCAGCTCTCCGACGTGGCCCACTTTCTGTTCGAAAACCTGCCTCCGCTGGAAGTTGAAGGCATCAGGCAGGTGCTGTACCACTCGCCCTGCCATGCCGAGGTGCCCGGCGTGCACAAAGCCAAGGCCGGGAGCATCTACGCCAAAAACATTGCCTCCCATACGGGGCTTCAGGTCAAAATCAGCCCCGGCTGCTGCGGCGAATCGGGCATGGGCGCCATGACCTCTCCCGCCATTTACAACAAGCTGCGGCAGAAAAAGGCCGACCAGCTCGGCCTCGACCTTGCGGGCATGCCGGAAAACGCCCCGGTGCTGGTGGGCTGCCCTTCCTGCAAAATGGGCCTGACCCGCATCCTTATGCAAAAGGACAAGGGCCGCCGGGTGCTGCATCTGCTGGAATTTCTGGCCGAGCAGCTTGCCGGGCGCGCATGGAGCCGCAAATGCAAGAAGCTGCTGCGCGCGGGCAGCGCGGAACAGGGCATACGCCTGGTGAACATGGCCGAACTGGCCTCCATCCAGCTCACCGAGGCCGAAGCCAACGCGCATGAAGCAGGCGACGATCACCATGAAGTGTAATGGTCTTGCCGGAATTGAAGCAGCCAAGAGCAGTGCACAGCGATTGTTCTCCCCTTGCTCATCCGGTTCGCACATTTTAGAGAATCCCTTTTTCACCCAAACTCAAAAGTTTTGGGGAAAAGAGGATGGGGGTGTGGGGGAAGGGGAAAACTCCCTTTTTCAAAAGGGGTTTTCCCCTTCCCCCACAACGCCTTCTCCTGTTCTCCGGAGCGTGCATGAAATTTCTGGCTGTTGATTACGGGCAGAAGCGCACCGGCATTGCCGTCACCGACGCGGGCGGGCGTATGGCTTTTCCGCGCGCCACCCTTGCCATGCGCGGCCGGGAGGCGTTTGTGAACGAGTTGCTCGCCCTGGCGGAGGCCGAAGGGGCGGAGGCACTGGTGATCGGCCTTCCCGTCCGGGGAGACGGTACGGACAGCGAAACCACCCGTCAGGTGCGTAACATGGTGGCCCTTCTGAAAGAGCGCACCGCACTGCCGGTGTACCTGATGGAAGAAACACTCAGTTCCTACGAGGCGGAAACGCACTTGCGGGCAACGGGAAAATCCGGCAAAGGCATTATGAAGAAACTCGATCAGGCCGCTGCCGTGGCTATCCTGGAATCGTTTCTGGCCCTGCCGGAACAGGGACGGACCCCGGCCTGACCGGCCGCCCGCGCCGGACAGGAGCGCGGGCCCCTATCCGGCGTATGCCCGAGTAATACGGCGCAGAGCTGCCCGCCGCCCCGGAGATCTCTATCGCATGACGACCGAATCCCCCACTCCCGAAAATACACCCAGATCGAAACGCCGCCTGATGGGGCGTATCCTGACGGGGCTCGTCTGGCTGCTCCTGATCGGCTGCGGCCTTCTGGCCTGGGATGCCTACCGCTTTTTGTCCACCGCTCCCTCGGATACGCCGCAGGAGATCACCATATCCATCGCCCCGGGGGCGACCTTTGACCGGGTGGCCTGGGATCTGAAAAAGGCCGGGGCCATTACCGACGTGCCCCGCTTCCGCCTGCTGGCCCGCTTTCACGACGCTCTCGGCAAGATCAAGGCCGGGGAATACATGGTCAGCACCGGCTGGACGCCGGAACAGGTGCTGTTGCAGATAACCGAAGGCAAAGCCATCCTGTACAGGCTGTCCGTCCGCGAAGGCCTCCCCTGGTGGGAAACCGCGCGGGCCATTGAAGAGCAGGGGTTCGCCCGGTACGAGGACTTCAAGGAAGTGATCCACGACCCGGAATTTCTGCGCGCCAATAATATTCCATTCAGCAACGCCGAAGGATTCCTGTTCCCGGAAACCTATCTGATGAAAAAACCCGGCCCGCTGGATAAAAAGCAGGCCAGGGAAGTGGCGGAAATCATGGTGCGCCAGTTCTGGAAACAGACGGAACCCATCTGGACGCAACTGCCGAAAAAAGGCGAAGGCGGCATTCTGGAACGCATATGCCGAATAGCCGCCACGAACGCGGAAAACGCCGCTTCGGGCAACGCTTCCGGCGGCACCACGGCTGCACAGGGGAATGCGACTGCGAACGGCACCGCCGGTCCTCCCGGAGCGGCTGCGCCCGCGGCCGGAGAGGCCGCGCCTGCCGCCGGCGTTGGTAAGGACAAAGAGGCCAATGCTACCGCTGCCGTCAACGCCACGGACGCCAACGCGACAGCCCCGACAGCGTCCCCGGCCGCCGTTCCTGCGGCTTCCGCCAATGCCACAGCCTCTCCCGTTGCCGAGGCCGCCCCCACAGGGACAACCGCTTCTGCTCCGGATGCTTCCGCACCGGCAAGACCGGACGGACCGCGCACTCCCGCGGACATCGACCCGGAAGCCTTGCGGCAACTTATCATTCTGGCGTCGCTGGTAGAGAAGGAAACCGGCCTTCCGGAGGAGCGTGGCCGCGTGGCCGGGGTGTACGCCAACCGGCTGCGGCGCGGCATGCTGCTGCAGTGCGATCCGACCATCATCTACGGGGTGGGGGAGACGTTCAACGGCACCATCCGCCGCTCCCAGATCGACGACGCTAAAAATCTCTACAACACGTACCAGCACGCGGGGCTGCCGCCCGGCCCCATATGTTCTCCCGGCAGCGAGGCCATTCAGGCCGCCTTTACCCCGGAAGTGCACGACTATCTCTTTTTTGTCGCTACCGGCGAAGATCGCGGGCATACGTTCAGCAAGAACCTGTCCGACCACAACAAGGCCGTGCAGTTGTACCGTTCCCGCATCAGAGGCAAGTAACGCGCATGCCCAAGGCCTTTCCCCCACCCTCCGGCCCCGGAGGACAGCGCGTGCCTCCCGCGCAACGTCCTCAACAAGGACGAAACTCCGGACTGCGGTCCGCCCCCGGGGGTCTTTGCTCCGGAATGCTCGCCGCCGTGGAAGAACACCCGCACCGCGCCGCCCTTGCGATCATGCTCTCCTTTGCCCTGGTGCGGCTGTGGATCGCCGCTTCCGGGCAGATTGACCTCGCCCAGGACGAAGCCCAGTACTGGGACTGGTCGCGCCGCCTGCAACTTTCCTATTACTCCAAAGGGCCGCTCATCGCCTGGATCATCGCCGCCTGGACGGCCGTGTTCGGCAATTCGGAACTGGGAGTGCGCTTCGGCGCGCTGCTCGGCAACCTGGGCGTGCAGGGGCTGCTGTATTTCTGGCTGGCCGCGCTGCTGCGCCGCCCGCGCCTCGGCCTCATCACCCTTTGTCTTGCCAACACCACGCCCCTGTTTATCGTCAGCGGCGTGCTCATGACCACCGACAACCCCCTGCTCCTCTGCTGGACGGGCGGGCTGGTCTGCCTTACCGCCCTGACCGAGCGGCCCCGCGTTTTCTGGCCTTTTTTGGGGCTTGCGGCGGCCATGGGCTTCGGCATACTGGCCAAGTACACCATGCTGGCCTTTGGCGGCGTCGCCCTGCTGTATGCCTGGAGGCTGCACCGCAGGCGCATGCTGCCGCCGGGGCAAGGGCGGAACCTGCTCCTGGCCCTCGGCCTGGGAACGGCGCTGGGCTGCGCGCCCATTCTGGCCTGGAACCTCCAGAACGATTTCGTCTCCTTCCGCCATGTGGCCGGGCTGGCGGGGCTTTCCTCCCAGTCCGCGGCCGCGGTTACCTGGAAGTATTTTCCGGAATATTTGGCCTCCCAGGCCGGGCTGCTGCTGCCCTGGTGGCTGGCCTTCATGCTCTGGCAGGGCTGGAAGCTCATTGTCGCCTGCATGGACTTTCCCGGAGGGCTGCAAAATGCCGCGGCCAAACCCCCTCGGACACGCGGCACATCCCCTGCCGGGGGCTGGATTCTGCACGCCGGAGGCACGCACGCCCCCGCCCTGCCGGAACGCGAGCCTGTGCACCCTCCTGATGCAAGCGCGGCCGGATACCGCTTGCATCTGCTGCTCTGCCTGGGCTTCTGGCCGCTGTGGCTCTTTTTTCTTCTCTGGAGCTTCCACACCCGCATCTATCCCAACTGGTCGGCCATGAGCTACGCCGCAGGCATGGTCATTGCCGCCCTGGGAGTGGAGCGGGTCTGGCTGGCAACCAGGCGGAAATACGAAGAACGAGCCGGCAACGCCTTTGGAAAGAGCACACCTCGCGCGGCCGGGTCTTCCTCCCCCGCTGCCGGGGGTACGGTCGCACAAGGCCCCGCAAACGGCGCAAAAGCCCTGCGGGTATGCGCCGCCCTCAGTCTGGCTGTCTGCCTCGGCATCCACGGGCAACATATTCTGACCAGCCTCATTCCCCTGCCCGACGCCATCAATCCCACAGTGCGGCTCAAGGGCTGGTCCGAACTCGGCAAAAAGCTGGACGAAGTGCGCCGCTCCATGCCCAACCCCGAGGCGGTCTTTTTCTTTTCCAACTCGTATGACGTGACCGCCGCCCTGGCCTTTTACGTTCCCGGCAATCCCGTCGCCTACTGCGCCGACTTCGGCAGGCGGGCCAGCCAGTACGACCTCTGGCCCGACCCCAACGGGGACGCTCCCGCCTTTGGCGCCTTCCCCGCCCGCGACGGCGGGCTGACGGACCGGAACAGCGCCCTTTTCGCGCAGCAAGCCGCCGCAAACCGCGCCGAGGGGGACGATCCCCTGTGGTTCGCCCGTCACAACGCCCCCTTCGGCCTCGGGCTGCCGGGCGGCCCGGATGCGATTTTCGTCACCCGCAAACCCATGGGCCGCCCGCCGGCGCAGCTCTTCGCCATGTTCCGCGACGCTTCCGCGCCTCCCGTCACTTTTCAGTCGGTCCACCAGGGGCAGCGGGGACGGGAGTTCGGCTACGTTCCCCTGTACGGCTTTACCGGGGAATGGCCCAAGCCCCGTTGGAACAAATATTGAATGCACAAGTGCGCGGTTGCACTTTCCCGCAACAAGCGTACTCTCCGGATACACCGCTATGACTGCTCCGCATAATTTTACCACCCCACCCTCCCCTGTCCTGCCCCACACCGGCGAAGAGCTCTGCCGCCTGTGCGCGGAAGGGGGCAACTGCTGCTGCGGCACAGACCCGGATGTGGCGCATCTGTGTTTTCCGCTTTCCATAGCCGAATGGCGACGCATGGCGCCCTATACCCCCCTTGCCACGCAAACCGTGTTTACGGATCACGAGGCTTTTGCCGCTGAAGAGGCGCGCCTCTTCCCCGGCCCTTTCGGCCCTGCGGCGGAAGGAACGCCCCCGGACACGGGGGACGCCGTCTGCGCTTCTGAAGAAAACGGCCCCGGATTTATTGCCGCCATGGAGCGGCTTTTCGGCGCGGAAAAAAAGCGCGTGGCCCGGATCTTCCCTCCCGGAGGCAGACATTTCCGGGTGCGCACGCGCGGCGACGGAGCATGCGTTTTTTGGGGAAGCGCCGGTTGCCGTTTGCCAAGAGCGGCCCGTCCATGGTATTGTCTTTTGTTTCCTGCATGGGTACACGGGGAATCACTCACGCTGTTCACGTCGGAAAACTGCCTGGTGGCGGAAAACGCCCGTGGTCCGGCGCACGGCCTTGCTCTCCTGCAAATCGCCCCGGAGCAGGTGCGGCTTTTGTACGCCGCCCTGCGTACCGACTGGGGGCTTGACGGCTGATCCCACACCCCACGGCTGCGCCGCCGTGACCGCCAAGGCGCATCCAACATCCGAGTCTTTCCGGCAGAGCGTCCCGCAACCATTATCCCACCCCTTCTTTTATGAAACGCATATTTTTTTACATACTCCTGGGTCTGACCACTCTGGGCATCGCCGGCGCGGCGACCGTGTTCGGCCTCTATGTGTGGGTTTCCAAAGATCTGCCGAACGTCGCGGCCATAAGCGACGTCCACCTGCCCCAGACCAGCATCGTCTACGCCCGCGACAACAGCATTATCGGTTATTTCTCCAAAGAGCGGCGCTTTCTGGTCAACCTGGACAACATGGCCCCCAAACTGCACATGGCCTTTCTGGCCATGGAAGACGCCCGCTTTTACGAGCATCAGGGCGTGGATCCCGTGGCCATAGTCCGCGCCTTTGTGGCCAACCTGCGTACCGGCAGGACCGGCCAGGGCGGCAGCACCATCACCCAGCAGCTCATCAAGCGCATGCTTCTCAAGGACAGCTCGAAAAAATACACCCGTAAAGCCAAGGAAGCCATCCTCGCCTACCGCCTGGAAAAGCACCTGACCAAAAACGAAATCCTCTACCTGTACCTGAACGAAATTTACCTCGGCAACAGCGCCTACGGCGTGGAAGCCGCCGCGCGCACCTACTTCGGCAAGCACGCCAAGGATCTTACCCTGGCGGAATGCGCCGTGCTGGGCGGCCTGCCCCAGGCCCCTTCGGAAAACAACCCGTATTCCCAGCCGGAAAATACGCGCAAACGCCAGCTTCTGGTGCTGGGCCGCATGCTTGAGGTAGGCGCCATCACCCAGGCCGAGCATGACGAGGCCGCGCAGCAGCCTCTGGAATACAAGCGTATGCCCGATCCTTCCTGGTCGGTGGGTTCCTGGTATCTGGAAGAAGTGCGCCGCCAGAGCATCGCCTTTTTCAACAAGGAGAACCTGGAACAACTGAACATTCCGTTCGGCATGTATGGGGAAGAAGCCATCTACGAGGGCGGCCTGCATATTCACACCGCCATGGATCCCATCCACCAGAAATCCGCGGAAATAGCCCTGCGCGACGGCCTGCACGAGGCCTGTAAACGCCGCGGCTGGCGCGGCCCCCTTGAACATCTGCCCGCCGATCAGCATGAGGAGTTTCTGAAACAGCATCCCTTCAGCCCGGCGGATCTGGAGAACGCCGGCTGGGTAAAGGCGCTGGTCACCAAGGTAGGTAAAGACGGGGCCGAGGTGCGCCTGGGCGCGTACAAGGGCTTTATCGCCATGAGCACCATGGGCTGGGCCCGCAAGCCCAACACCAATATTTCACCCGAAGCCGCGGGCCAGGCCCGCGACCCTTCCAAAATACTCGCCCCCGGCGACGTGGTATGGGTTTCCGCCATCGGCGCTTTCGGCGTGACCAACCCGGTGAGCTATCCCGCCCAGGTGGGCGGCAGACGCGCCGACGTACCCCAGTATGCCGCCGCTGATGTGACCCCGGAGAAAGCCATCCCTCTGGCCCTGGAACAGGTGCCCGATCTGCAGGGTGCCGTGGCCTCCATTGACGTGGAAAAGGGCGATCTGGTCGCCATTGCCGGCGGGTACGAGTTTTCGCCCGAAAGCCAGTTCAACCGGGCCACCCAGGCCAAGCGCCAGCCCGGCTCCTCCTTCAAGCCCATCGTCTATTCCACGGCGCTGGACAACGGATTTACCGCCGGGTCCATCCTGCTGGATTCCCCCTTTGTGCTGCCCGCCGGCGGCGGCGGCAAAATGTGGAAGCCCGGCAACTTTGACGGCAAGTTCCTCGGTCCGATTCTGCTGCGCACCGCCCTGGCCAAATCGCGCAACGTATGCACCGTGCGCGTAGCCCAACAGGTCGGCATGGCGAATATCGTGCAGCGCGCCCACGACCTCGGCATTCCCGGCGACATCCCGCCGGTGCTGGCCGTGAGTCTGGGCAGTTATGAAGCCACCCCCCAGGTCATGGCCGAAGCCTATACCGCCTTCGCCAACGGCGGGGAATACATCAAACCGCGCATCATCACCTCCATCCAGAACTCCTGGGGCGAGCCCCTGGTCAACTTCGAGCCGGACAGACGGCAGGCCATTTCCCCGCAGAACGCCTACATCATGTCCTATCTGCTCAAGGAAGTGGTCAACGCGGGCACGGCCACCAGGGCCACAGTCCTGCGACGCCCGGTAGCGGGCAAGACCGGCACCTCCAACGACGAGCGCGATGCCTGGTTCATAGGTTTTTCTCCCTATCTGGTGACCAGCGTCTACGTGGGCTATGACAACAATACGCCCATGGGCCGCATGGAAACGGGTGGCCGCGCCTCCCTGCCCATTTTCATCAAATACCGGCAGCTTGTGGATCCGCTCTTTCCGCCGACGGACTTCCGCGCGCCGGACGGCATCTCCTTTGCCCGCATTGACGCCCTTACGGGGTACATCGCCGGAGCGGGCGGCGGAGACGCCTACAACCTGCCGTTTATGACGGGCACCACCCCGCAGTTGGTAACGGGCGAAGCACTGCAGCGCGGCGACGACGATGTGCAGAGCGGCGTGGATCTCCTGAAGCAATAACTTGGGAAAGCTGTACCTCATGGTCATCGACGGGACTCCGGGCGCCAACAAGTATGGCCCCAATCCCAAAGGCCTGACGGCGTAATACGGAACCTCCCGGCTGTTACATACGCGAACGCTGCCCTCACCGGCAGCGTTTTTTTGTGGAAAATTTTCTGATACGTGCATACCATCATGTGCCGGCGGCCGCTTCCGCCCCGGTAGAGCAGTTTACGCTTCAAATGATTGCTTAACGGTCGGCAAAGCCGCCCTACAATCATTTGGCAGCGAGGATTTGAAGCAAATCCTCGCGGAGCATTTCAAGTGTGAAATGCTCTAGAACCTTCTCAGGCCCACAAGGCCGTTGCACTGGAGACACGCCCATGTTCCGTACCGCATTCTTCGCCGTTCTTTGCGCGGCAGCCCTTTTCACGCTGCGCCCGCTCCCCGCGCCCGCTTCCTGCCTGGACGAAACCAGGCCGGAGCCCCTGAACATTCTCTTCTGGTCGCCGGAGGAGCAACGCTGCGGCTACCGGAACATGGGCAAGCTGTGGCCTTCCAACCCGGTGCCGCGAGGCAGCGCCGTTTTCCCCCTGCCCAAGGGCGCGCTTCCCGGACTGCCGGATGCGGAACGGTTCATGAAGAGCAACGGGGTTCTCGGCCTGCTGATCCTCAAGGACGGGGCCATCGTGCAGGAGGCATACCGGGGTGGGTTTACGGAAGCCGACACCTGGACCTCCTTTTCCATGGCCAAGTCCATCACCTCCATTCTCGTCGGCACAGCGGTGAAAAACGGCAGCATCAAGAGCCTGGATGATCCGGTCGTCCGCTACCTGCCGGAACTGGCCAAAAGCGCCTACGACGGCGTGACCGTGCGCCAGCTTCTGACCATGACCTCCGGAGCCGCCTGGAACGAAAACTATGCGGACCCCGAGTCGGATGTGGCCAAGCTGGCCAACCTCGCCGACAACACGGAGCCGGTCTTTCTGGCGTATATGGCGAAACTGCCCCGCCGGGCAAAGCCGGGCACGGTCTTCAACTACAGCACCGGCGAGGCCAATCTCATCGGGCACCTGGTGCGCAGGGCCACGGGCAAAACCCTGGCCGCCCTGCTGTCGGAAAATATCTGGGCGCCCATGGGCATGGAACAGGACGCCCTCTGGATTACCGACAAAGCCGGCAGTGAAGTGAGCGGATGCTGCTTCAGCGCTACCCTGCGCGACTACGGACGCCTCGGGGAGTTCATGCTGCGGGGGGGCAAGGCCGGGGACGCCCAAAGGCTGCCCGAAGGCTGGATCACGGCCGCAACCGCCGCAAGCGCTCCGTCCAGGGCACAGGGGAGCCCGTACGGCTTCCAGTGGTGGGTGCGCGACAAGGGCGCTTACCAGGCCAGCGGCATCTTTGGGCAGATGCTCCACATAGACCCCCGCCGCAACCTGGTCATCGTCATGCTCAGCGCCTGGCCCAAAGCCATTGCGGACAGCGGCACGTACACCGCGCGCCATGCGTATATCGAAGCCGTGAAAAAGGCTGTGGATGTGGACACCCGCAAGCACGCGCTCAAAAAAGCCGGGTAAACAGCCCGACCCAGCTCCCCCACGCACAACGGCGGAAGCCCTCAAAAAGGCTTCCGCCGTTGTGCGTTTTTTACGGAAGTACCGGCAATGCCCCGCCCGTGGGCGCGCATGCGCTTTTTCCAGCAACCGCCGCCCAGTGCCGGCACTCTTCAGGCGGGGATAATCCGGAACATGAACAGCACGTGCAGAGCGCTGCCGCCCAGAACAAATATGTGGAACAGGTCATGGAAGCCGAACCAGCGCGGCAGCAACGGCGGCCACTTGGCGGCATAAATGACCGCGCCCAGGGTATAGGTGAGGCCGCCGCAGGCGAGCAGCCACAGGGCCGTGGTGGAAACAGCCTTGGTCAGAGGATAGAAGGCGATGAGCACCAGCCAGCCCATAATCACGTAAATACCCGTGGAAAGCAGGCGCGGAGCGTTCATCCACAACGCTTTCAGCGTTATCCCGAAAACGGCGAACCCCCACACCAGGGCCAGCAGCGTCCAGCCCCAGGCTCCGCGCAAAGGGCCGAGGCAGACCGGGGTATAGGTGCCGGCGATAAGGATGAAGATCATCATGTGATCGATGCGCCGCAGCGACATGCGCCGTTTTTCCGAAACGTGCAGCGTATGGTACAGGGTGCTTGCCGTATAAAGCAGGAACAACGCCCCGCCAAAGACCGCAAACGCGAACACAAGCAGTCCGGAGGCGTGGCGGTGCGCCTCAAGAACGAGCAGGACGGTGCACGGTATGGCCAGAACCGCGCCGGCCAGATGGGTCAGGGCGCTGACCGGGTCTTTGATGATGCGCTGCATGGAGTCCACCTCCTTCCAATGCCGGATTGCGCCGTAAGGCAGCACGGAGGGGCCGCTCACCCGCGCGGCCGAAGGTCAGGCTCCTTCCCCGGCGGGGCGGGGCGCTTCCTTCCGGCTGCGCAGGCTGGAAAAGGCCAGGATCACGCCCAACGCGACGCCGAGAAGAGCGGCGAACAGCACCTGGAAATGCGGCGGCAGCAGAAAGGTGATCGTGTGGGCGGGCACCCAGAAAAAGGGCAGGGTCTTCTTGAACACGAAGCCCCACAGGGCGGCCCAGTTGGTATTTTGCAGGTGGCGGGTCACGTCGATGGGAGTAAAAAAGCCACGCAGGGTGCCGCCCGTCTCCGCAATATGCGCATCCGTAACCTTGTGCAGGGTCATAAACACCGGGGCGAAAATAAAGTTGATGGTCACACTGAAGGTAAGCGCGCCCAGCAGCTTCCATCCGAACCCGCCGGCCCGGACCACGGACGCGTTCTCGGCAATACCGAGATCAACAAGCACGTTGGGCGCGCCCGAGGCAAAAATGGTAAAGGCCAGCTTGATGCCCATGCCCAGAAAGCCCCAGACCAGGGCTCGCGGCAGAATACCGAAACCCGGACGGTTGTAGACCCCGGCGGTAATGCGCAGGCCGATGCATTCCCCGAAGGTGGAGAGCACGGCAAACTTGGCGAAGCTCATCCAGTAGGGGTTTCTTGCGGTGGCCGCGATAAATCCGTCCAGCGCGCCGGGAATGGCAACAAACAGCGCCAGAACGCCGAAAACAACCCCGGCGGCTATTTTGTCCTTCCGCTGCATGCGCCCGGCCAAGTCATCCCGCAGACGGCCCACCAGTCCGGTGAGCTTCCCTTTGCTGTCCATACGGCCTCCCTGTATGCGTCCGGAAATGTACAGTACCTATTTGAAAAACGCGCCGCAACAGCTTTTTCAGCAACCCGCCGCGCAAAGCCCGCGCGCAAGAAAGGCTCCTTTTCGGCTAACCCTCTTGCTTCCACACTGATTCTGCCTTACCATTTCCCGTGGTTCATCACAATAACCTGTATCCTACCGATATCCTTACGACAGACGACAGGAGAGCATCATGGATATACGCTTTCACAACGCTTCCGCCGGTGACTGGAGGGCGGACTGCACCCTGATCTTCACCACAGAGGGGCAGCGCATCCAGGAAGTCGCCCCGGCCCTGTGCAAGGCAGCGCCCTGGCTGGAAATAACCCCCGCCCTGCGCGACATCACCGGCAAAAAAAACGAACAGGTCGTGCTGTACGGACACCCGGACCTGCCTCTGCCCAGAGTCCTGTCCTCGGGACTGGGCAAGGCCGCGTCCCTGAACATGCAAACCCTGCGCGACGCTGTTGCCAAAGCCGTTACGGCCTGCCGCGCCCGCTCTTATGAAACCCTCGGCATTCCGGTGGAAGTGCTGGACGGCCTTGCCGAGACTCTGGGAAGTTCCCGGGAAGAGTTAGTCAAGGAAACCGTTGCCGCCGCCCTGCTCAGCCTGTACCGCTGCGACGCCTACCGCTCGCAAAAGAACGGCCCGACCCCGGGCGGCAAAGCCGCCGGAAAAAGCGCGGCCGCCCAAAAGGCCGGTTCCACCAAGGGAACCGTAGAAAACGCCGCCGGGAATGACGAAGACGGCACTCCCCCGGATCCGCGCTGGCTGGCCCTGCTGTTTACGGAAAAAACCACTCCCGACGCCGCCCACCGGGCCGCCCGCGAGGCGGAGGCCGAAGCGGCCGGCATCATGCTGGCCCAGGATCTCAGCAACGGCCCGGCCAACTACATCACCCCGGACGTGCTCGCCCAGCGGGCGAAAAAGCTGGCGTCCAGCCACGGTTTCTCCTGCACCGTATTCGGGCCGGAAGAAATCCGGAAACGCGGCATGGGGGCCTTTTGGGCCGTGGCGCGCGGGGCCAGGGAAGAGCCGCGCTTCATCGTGCTCGAACACTGCCCCAAGGGCAAGGAAAAGGACGCCCCCCTTGTGCTGATAGGCAAGGGCATCACCTTTGACACCGGGGGCATCTCGCTGAAGCCCCCGGCAAAAATGCACGAAATGAAGGGCGACATGGGCGGAGCCGCCGCCGTACTCGGCTTTTTCGCCGCCCTGGGGCAGATGCCGGGCGCCGACGAACTGCCCCGCGTGGTGGGTCTTATCCCCACCACGGAGAATATGCCCGGCGGCAATGCCACCCGCCCCGGCGACGTGGTGGTCACCCATTCGGGCAAGACCGTGGAAATCCTGAATACCGACGCCGAGGGCAGGCTCATTCTGTGCGACGCCATCAGCTACGCCCAAAAGGAATATGCGCCCCTCGCCGTGGTGGATATCGCCACCCTTACCGGGGCCTGCGTCATCGCCCTTGGCGATTACGGGACGGGGCTTTTTACCGGGGACAAGGAACTGCGCGCCACCCTGATGGATGCGGCGGAAAAGACCGGCGATCTGTTCTGGCCCCTGCCCCTGTGGGATGAATATGACTCTAATCTTAAAAGCGATGTTGCCGATATGGCCAATATAGGTCCGCGCGAGGGCGGCTCCATTAACGCGGCCCTGTTTCTGCGCCGCTTTGTGGAAAAAGGCACCCGCTGGGCGCACCTGGATATTGCCGGGCCCGGCTATGTGGCCAAGGGTTCGCCCCTGCACCCGGTTCCCGGAGGCACCGGCGTCGGGGTACGGGTCTTTTGCGAACTGGCCCGCCATTTTTCCGGCAAAGAAAAAAAGAAAGGAGCGCGGTAGCCTACTATCCAACGGGATACGGTTCCCGTCCCTTCAGGGGGATTGCGGGAACGCGTGCGGGGGCCGCTCCCGCGGCAAGAACGGGGCCGCGTTTGGGAGTGAACGGCATGGAGCACGCGGCAGCGGTGTTCCGTGCCGTCCCCGCATGCGGCGCCCATTGCGGCGCCGGGCAGGAAATATGCAGAAGGCTGCCGCCACTGTAGCGGCACAGCGCATATAACCACTTCTGTCGCAACGGGGCAACCCCGGCTTTGCAGGATGGTTCGTAGCGCCGCTTTTCAGACCTGCAACGCGGACCCGTTGCAATTTTCAAAATATATTTGCTTTTATTTTTCCATGTAGTATATATAAGGTATGTTTGCTGGGGGGGTCGGCATCCGGGCTTAGGGCTCGTTACACCGCCTGCCGCAAGCCGCTTTTTTTCCGGCTTTGCGGCATCGCAAAAAAATTCCGGATTTTCGCGAACGGCAGTTTAATGAACCCTGCGCTTGGGGAACACGCCTTTTTGGGGGGAATACAATGCTTAAGCAGATCCATGTTTCCGATCTGCGTCCGGGGATGCAAACCATCAATCCCGGCATCGACTGGAAGTCCCGGCCGTTCCTCTATTCCGAGGAAGTGAAGCTTGAATCCGAAGAGCAGATCAAACGCATTGTCGATGACGGCTATCTGGAAGTCATCATAGATCTTGACCGCTCCGATTCCGGGGCGTTCACTTCCGCGCTGCCGGACGGCGGCAAACCCGTATCGCTGGACGGGGTGATTATCGACGGGGGCAGGCTGTTCACAGTCCGTCCCCTGCTGCCCAAAGTCTCGCTGTATGAGGAAATGCCCCAGGCCGCGAAGGTTCATGACGAAGGTCTGGCCTATGCCCGCAGGTTCATGGCGGACATCCAGTCCGGCAAGGTAAACCTGTCTTCGGCTTCCACCGTGATGGAACATATCATGGAGAGCGTCGAGCGGAACGCCGACGCCCTGCTCAGCCTCTCCCGCCTGCACCGCACCGACACATACACCTATACCCATTGCGTCAACGTATGCGTGCTGTCCACGGTGTTTGCCCGCTATCTCGGGGAAGAAAAGGACAAAATATATGCCGCCGGCGTCGCCGGGCTCTTCCATGACCTCGGCAAGGCGCTGGTGCCCCAGAAAATTCTGAACGCCCCGCGCAGGCTCAGCCCGGAAGAATTCGCCATCATGCGGCGCCACCCCATGCTGGGCTACGAACAGCTCGCGTCGGTGCCCGGCATGCTGCCCGACGTGCTGCGCGGCGCGCTGGAGCACCACGAAAAACACGACGGCACGGGCTACCCCAAAAAACTCTCGGGCGAGGCCATCAGCATCATCGGGCGCATCGTGGGCATTTCCGACGTCTACGACGCCCTGACAAGCCAACGCTCCTACAAGGGGGCCATGTTCCCCCACAAGGCCCTCGGCATCATGTACCAGGGGCGGGACCGGGATTTTCACGCCGACTTTCTGGCCCACTTCATCCGCATGCTGGGCGTCTACCCCGTGGGCAGCGTGGTGGAACTGGAAGACGGCTGCAAGGGGGTTGTCGCGGCCAGCAACTTCCAGAACCCGGCAAAACCCGTGGTGACCCTGACCATCGATGCCTGCGGACGGCCCATGCGCGACGCGCACCGTGACCTTTCCGAAGCGGGCAGCCCCGTCATCGTCCGCTGCATCCCCGCGGAAGGCTCGGGCATCAGCCCGCTACGGACGCTCGGCATTGTTGCGGGGTAACGCCCTCCGCCACGGAACCTTTTAGTGCACCGGCTCCGGTTCGCCGCTCCGTCAGTTGGTCACCAGGTAGCTGGTGACGCTCTTGACCCCGGACGCGCCCTTTGCCGCGGCAATCGCCCGGTCAATGTTCTGTTGGGTATCCACAATGCCCGTCAGCACCACGTGTCCGCCCCAGACGTCCACTGTCACCTGAGTGGAAGAAAGATCTTTTGTAAACAGCAACTTGCCATCTATCTCAGTCTCAATGCCCGTGTCACTCAACGTGGACGACGTGCCGTCGGGGAACCAGTGTGTGGTCACGTGTACGGTGCCTTCGGTATTCTGCGCCGTTTCAAGCGAGAAACGGCGAAAATCCTGATCCGCCTCACCTACCAGAAAAACGTGCCCCCGAAAGCAATGCACGTTGACGCTGTTGGCCTTGGTGGCATCCTGCTTCAGCATTGCCGCCGCGATCTTTGTTTTGATGCCCGCATCGTCATATTGGGTGGCAAGAGTGCGATCGTCCTGCACAAACCCCGGAATGGAGGTGCAGCCGGAAAGAACAGTAGCGAGCAGCACGGCAAGGGCAAAGGAAAGGGAGACTCTCTTCATTGTGGTTCCTCGTCTCGGGAAGGCCTTTGGTAGGGCGGGAAAGGGTACCGAAAAACATGCAGTCTTTATACAAGGATTGGTAGTAAAACAAGAAAGCAGAGACAGTCAACCGGGTTTTCCCGTAAAGCCGGAAAGACGGCGACTGTATTACGAAAGCGCCCACGGGGGCACGTATTTCCAGGCCGACCGCATGCGCCTGTCCAGGGCGAGGGCGTCGGGCTCCAGGGCAAAAAGCAGCCTCCAGTACGCCGCCGAGTGGTTCAGCTCCCGGGTATGGCAAAGCTCGTGCAAAAGGATATACCTTGTCAAATTTTCTGGCAGGAACAGCAGGCACCCGTTCAGACTGATGCTGCCGCGCGCGGAACAACTGCCCCAGCGGGTGCGCTGGAAGCGCACGCTGCACCCGGCGTGCGCAAGGCCGTGCAACGCGGCCAGGGCGTCCAGCCGGGGGCCGAGATAGGCGCGGGCTTCCTTGCGTACCCACTCCCGCAGCCAGATGAAGGCATCCCCGCCCCCCAGCCCGGCAACGCCGGCCGGCTGGTAAAGACGATCCGGCAACGCCAGCACCCGGACCGAGGGAGGAGGCTCCGTCAGCCCGCTCGCGCGGAAACCTCCCTGCTTTCCGTCCGTGGCGGCAACATCGCCGGAAAATCCGCTGCCGGAGGCACAAAATTCTCCTGACGCGCCTTTCGCCTGTTTCGGCAGCGGAGCGGAACCGCCTTCCCCGGCAGGGGCAGCCTCCCGGCCGCATCCCGCAAGCACAATACGCTCACGTCCGCCCTTGATATAAAATTCCGCGGGCACTTCCCCGCGGCCGGACTCCCGAGGAGCCCGGCCGCCCATGCGCGCAAGGGCTTTGTCAATCCAGCCCCGGTGACGGCGGAGCACTTCGGGCACGCAGCCCGGGTCCGCCCGCAAGGGCAGCACCACCTCAAGGCCGCGTCCCGGGAGAACCCGCAGGCCTATGCGTCTGGCCCGCGCACTTGTGCGGACGGTATATTCCGGCAGGGGAAGGGGGGAAGAAGACATCAGTTTCACATATTCCTTATCAGTCGCCCTTTACCTTACGCCGCATCTGCCATAAAAGGAAGAGGAAACAGCGGCGGTTCAGGCTCCGGACCGCGGTGAATACCGTTCTCCGCCATACGTATTTTCTCATGCGCCGGTAAGGGGCGCTTCGTTTGCGGGTTGCCCCGCATGCGGATTTCCCGGGAGCCGGCGTCCGTAGATTCCCGCCCGTACGATCCCGTGGAGCCCGTTGTCGCATTTTTCCCACACGCGGCACGCGGGAAAACAGTCAAGCAGGCCTCTATCACAATGCCATAAGGCCGGGCGTTGCCCGGCAGCCTCTCCGCGGAAAAGGCCGCCCGACGGCAGGCAGGCAGAGACAACAGGAATACGGCGCGGAAAAACGCGAAAAAGGAAGAACTCTTCATGAAGCAACGTACTGCGGCCTTTCCTTGGGGGGCAGTCTTCTTTTCCTTGATGGGCCTTGCCTGGTGCGGGTACATCGCTTTTCCCACCGGCTCTCCCGCCCCGTGCCTCACGTCCGGCTGCGCCCTGTTCCGCGACAGCAGGGTCGCCGGCATCTCCCTGTGGTGGATAGGCGGCGCCTACTTTTTTCTGCTGACAATTATCTGCCTGCGCGGCCTGCGCGGCACCGCCAGAATTTTTGCCCGCATTGCCCTGTTTCTGGACTGCCTGCTGCTGCTGGTCATGTTTCTTACCTCGCCCTGCGTGGACTGCCTGGTCGTTGCGGTGTTTTTTGCGCTGACCTTCTTTTCCTTGCGCCCGAAAGGTGGAGACAACTGGAACGCGGAAACTCCGTCGCCTTCCCTCCTGCTGCCCATCTGGTTCGGCCTTTTTCTCGGCAATGCGGCGCTGGCGCTGAACGAATATGTGCCACAGTGGGCCATACGCAACGAGCAGAACACCGAGACGCGCATCTACTTCGCCCCTTCCTGCCCGGCCTGCCGCGACGCGCTCGTCACATACGGCAACATTGCGGCGCTGTACCCCGTGGAAGAAAAACCCGGCGACCTTGAAGCCGTTATACGCCTTGAGCACCTGCTGAAGACGGGCGTTCCCATGCGCACGGCCCTTACCCGCAGCCTTGACACGGCGGAGCCCCTGCCGCCCATTTCCGAAACGGAGCGGATCGTCTATTCCGTCCTTCTGCTGCGCAACAAAGCAGCTGTGCTGCGTCAGGGATTCAAGGCCCTGCCGCTCATTCAGGTCAACGGCATGCCCGCCGGGGCGCACCCCCCGGCCGAGTCCGCGACCCCGCCGCCGGCGATGCATGAGGAACACGAGGAAATGCCGGATGCCGCAGCGCCCGCGCAACCGGCGGTATCCGCTCCTTTGCCGGAAGCAGCCCCCCTGCCTGCCCCGGCATCTTCCGCACCCGCCCCGCAAAACCCCACGACCGGAGTCCTCCCTGACGGGGAGGCGGACAGAAACGCCGCCGGCCAGACCACCCAACCCCGCAACGCACAGCGCACGCAGACGCGCCGGGCCATGCCGAACCAGCCCACGGAACCGCTCCCCTGGAACTGGGATCTCAACAATATGAACCAGTGCGGCCAGGGAACGCAGGTTCCCTGCGACGAGCCGGGGCAGACCAGACGCTAGGCCCAGTCGGGAATACCGCGCCCTGCCGGTGCAGACACAGTGCCTTCCCAAGGGGCCGCCGCTCCCTAAAAATATCTATCACCCGGAAGGCCTTTGGAGACAACATCTAACGCGCGCCTGATACGTGCTTTTTATCACAACCTCAGGGAAAGCCTGTCCCAGAGCGGCATCCCTGCCTTGACCTTTGCGTCTTTTCAGAATACTGAAATACGAGCCGCCTGTTGGCGCCTCAACGATACACCCCTCCTTAACCGAGAGAAGGATCGCACCGGAACGCCCATGAGTGCACATCGGAACATTGCAAATGACGTTCGCTCGGGTACCGCGCTGCATGCAGTCCTGTGGCCTCACAAAGACTCTATCATCAAACGCTGGACGGAAATCGTCCACGGAACATATCCCTTTGATACTATTGGCTTTTTACGGACGCGTAAAGACCGTTTCGCCAACCCCGTAGGCTATCGCACCGAAGAGGCGGCCGCCGCCCTGATGGATGTGGTGTTTACGGAACGTCCGGACGAAGAAGTCCTCGGCCGCGCCGTGGATGAGATCATCCGGGTGCGGGCCGTGCAGGACTTTTCGCCGGAAACGGCGGTGGGGGTCATTTTTGCCATCAAAGAAGTGGTGCGCGAGGTGGTTTTCGCCTCGGGCCAGGCGGCGGAATGCCTGCCCGCCCTTCTGGTGATGGAATCGCGCGTGGACGCCGTGGCCCTCATGGCCTTCGGCACCTACGCGCGTTGCCGTGAGACCCTGCACCAGATGAAGGTGGACGAGTTCAAGCGCAGCCACTCGCAAATTATGCGTCTGGCGGAAAAGCGCGCCGCAAATTTGGATGAGGCAGATACCAAAAACTGATAGCCAAGCAGCGAGGTAGAGGAATGTTCGTTTCACTTTTGGCGGTCATCGTACTCGGTGGCATAGCCTGGCTGGTTGCGCCGCAAGCGCCGTACCTGTTCGGCGTCGCGCTGCCCATGGCGGCGGCGGTGGTGTTCCTGGCCGGCTTTGTCTGGCGGATTATGGGCTGGGCGAAATCCCCTGTTCCGTTCCGAATTCCCACCACGGGCGGGCAACAGCGATCCCTGGACTGGATCAAACCGGCACGCCTTGATTCCCCCTATACCACAACCGGTACCGTGGGGCGCATGATTCTCGAGGTGCTGACCTTCCGCTCCCTGTTCCGCAACACCAAAGCCGAGTTGAAAGACGGGCCCCGCCTGGTGTACTGGTCCTCCAAGTGGCTGTGGCTTTTCGCCCTGCTTTTCCACTACTGTTTTCTGGTGATCTTCATCAGGCACTTCCGCCTCTTCCTTGAGCCGGTGCCCTTCGGCATCACCCTCGTGGAAACCCTGGACGGGCTGATGCAGATAGGCGTGCCCCGCTTCTATATCACCGACGCCCTGATCGTGGCCGCCCTGCTCTTCCTGCTCTGCAGAAGGCTGTTTGACAAAAAGCTGCGCTACATTTCCCTGCCTGCCGACTACCTGCCCCTGCTCCTGCTGCTCGGCCTGGTGGGCACCGGCATCTGTATGCGCTACCTTGGCAAGGCCGACATCGCCTCGGTCAAGGTCTTCACCATGGGTCTGGTCACCTTCCATCCCACCATTCCCGAAGGCGGCCTGCCGGTCCTGTTCTTCATGCACCTGTGCTTCCTGTCCACCCTGCTGATCTACTTCCCCTTCAGCAAGCTGATGCACATGGGCGGGGTGTTCCTGTCCCCCACGCGGAACCTGCCCAACAACTCGCGGGCCGTCCGCCACATCAACCCCTGGAATCCGCCCAAGAAGTACCACACCTATGCCGAATACGAGGATGACTTCCGCGACCTGATGGACGAGGCGGGCCTGCCCCTTGAGATCACCCCTGAACAAGCCGCTGCCGCCGCCAAGGAGTAGCCATGTCCAAGTTGCCCAATGCAAACACCCTGGCTAAAAGCATAGACTATGTCTTTCCCACGGCTTCGTGGATGGACACCAAACCGGTCTTCAATCCCGGCTCCTTCTGCTACCCGGCAAAGGAAGACACCATGGCCGGGCTCGGCATGCCGAACCCCCATACCTGGAACCCGGCGGAAGAAGACTGGCACCTGCCCGAGAACTGGGAAGAGATCATCTACAACGCCCTTAAGGACAGGCTGGAAAAATACCGCTCCCTCAAGGTGTTCATGGACATCTGCGTACGGTGCGGCGCCTGCGCCGACAAATGTCACTTCTTCCTCGGCACCGGGGATCCCAAGAACATGCCGGTGCTCCGGGCGGAGCTGCTCCGCTCGGTCTACCGCAAGGACTTTACCACTGCGGGCAAACTGCTCGGCAAGGTGGCCGGGGCGCGCAAACTCGACAAAAACGTGATCAAGGAGTGGTTCTACTACTTCTACCAGTGCACGGAATGCCGCCGCTGCTCCCTCTTCTGTCCCTACGGGATCGACACCGCGGAAATCACCATGATCGCCCGCGAGTTGCTGCACGAGCTTGGCCTTGGCATCCACTGGATCATGGACCCGGTGTCCAACTGTAACCGCACCGGCAACCACCTCGGCATCCAGCCCCACGCCTTCAAGGAAATCGTCGAGTTTTTGTGCGACGACATCGAAACCATCACCGGCATTAAAATCCGGCCGCCCTTCAACGAAAAAGGGCATGAAATCCTCTTCATCACCCCCTCGGGCGACGTGTTCGCCGACCCCGGCATCTATACCTTCATGGGGTATCTGATGCTCTTCCACGAGCTCGGGCTGGACTACACCCTGTCCACCTACGCTTCGGAAGGCGGAAACTTCGGTTCCTTCACCTCGGCCAACATGATGAAGAAACTGAACGCCAAGATGTACGCCGAAGCCGAACGCCTCGGATCCAAGTGGATTCTCGGCGGCGAGTGCGGGCACATGTGGCGCGTGGTGCACCAGTACATGGAAACCATGAACGGCCCCACCCCGGCCTGCATGGAAACGCCGAAGAACCCCATCACCGGCACGGTGTTCCACAACGCCGCGTCTACCAAGATGGTGCACATCACCGAGTTTACGGCCGACATCATCAAGCACAACAAGATTACCCTCGACCCCTCGCGCAACGACCACTTAACGGTCACCTTCCACGACTCATGCAACCCGGCCCGGGGCATGGGACTGCTGGAAGAGCCGCGCTACGTGCTGAAAGCGGCGTGCAACAACTTTGTGGAAATGCCCGAGAACACCATCCGCGAGCAGACCTTCTGCTGCGGCGGCGGCAGCGGCCTGAACACCGAAGAAATAATGGAACTGCGCATGCGCGGCGGGCTGCCCCGGGGCAACGCCCTGCGCTACGTGCAGGAACGGCACGGCGTGAACCACATGGCCTGCATCTGCGCCATTGACCGCGCCACCCTGCCGCCGCTGGCCAACTACTGGGCGCCCGGCGTCAGCGTGAGCGGCACTCACGAACTGGTGGCCAACGCGCTGGTGATGAAGGGCGAGATTAAGCGCACCTTGGATATGCGCCAGGAAGACCTTCCCGGTGTTGAGGAGGATGAATAACCATGTATAACGCCAAATATATCTGGGCGGGGATAGTTGTCTTTCTCGCGCTGTTCACCCTGCCTTTCTGGCTGAACCTCGGCGCCCCGAAATACGACCGGCCGAAACTGGCCCTGCCGCTGGCGGAAAAGGAATGTATCGAACCGCGCGAGGTTATGGCCGCGCAGCACATGCAGATTCTGAACCAGTGGCGCGACATGGCCCTGCGTGAGGAAAAACGCGAATACGTCACCTATGACGCCAAGGGCAATGTGAAAAAGGTGTGGACCATCAGCCTGCAGAACACCTGCATGAGCTGCCACGCCAACAAGGCCGAGTTCTGCGACACGTGCCACAATTCCAACAGTGTGGACCCCTATTGCTGGGACTGCCACGTTGCGCCGAAGGGGAAGTAAGCATGAAAAACTCAAGACGCCAGTTTTTGAAAGTAGCGAGTCTTTCCTTCCTCGGACTTGCGGGGAGCAATCTTTTGCCCTCCCTTGCCAAGGCGGCCGGCGACGCGGTGAAGCCCTCGGAATACAAAGTGGCCAAAAATACCCTGCACGCCAAGCGTTGGGGCATGGTCATCGACACACGCCAGTTCGATTCGCCGGAAAAATTCGAGGCGGTCATCTCCGCCTGCCACGAATACCACAACGTGCCCACAATCAAGTCCAAGCAGAACATCAAGTGGATCTGGACCGACGGCTACCGCGAAACCTTCACGGATCAGGCCGACGAATACCCCGCCCAGGCGGTGCTTGAGCGCAAGTACCTGATGCTGTGCAACCACTGTAAAAACCCGGCCTGCGTGCGGGTGTGCCCCACCAAGGCCACCTTCAAGCGTAGCGACGGCATCGTGGTCATGGACTACCACCGTTGCATCGGCTGCCGTTACTGCATGGCCGGCTGCCCCTTCGGCGCGCGCAGCTTCAACTTCATGGACCCGCGCCCGCACATTGACAGCGTCAACGCCTCCTTCCCCACACGCATGCGCGGGGTGGTGGAAAAATGCACCTTCTGTTCCGAACGGCTGGCCGAAGGCAAAATGCCGCTCTGCGTGGAAGCCTCGGACGGGGCCATCGTTTTTGGCGACCTGGACGACCCCAAGTCCGAGGTCCACAAGCTCCTGATGGAAAACTTCACCATCCGGCGTAAACCCACCCTGGGCACCGAACCCAGCGTGCACTACATCATCTCGTAGGGAGGAAGGCCATGATAGAAAAAGTCTTGAAAGGCGGCGTGTCTTTCTACGTATGGCTCGCCTTCCTGGGCGGCCTGATCACCCTGGGCGCCCTGGTGTACCTGTTGCAGCTCTTTGTGGGCCTTAAGGTCACGGACCTGTCCCGCGACGTGTCCTGGGGCTTTTACATCGCGCAATTCACCTATCTTGTGGGGGTGGCGGCCTCCGCCGTCATGCTGGTGCTGCCCGCCTACTTCCACCATTACAAAAAATTTAAGAAAATGATCATTCTGGGCGAGTTCATGGCTATCGGCTCGGTGATCATGTGTATGCTCTTCATCGTGGTGGACATGGGGCAGCCCCAGCGGGTGCTCAACGTCATGCTGCACCCCACCCCCAACTCCATCATGTTCTGGGACATGATGGTGCTCACAGGCTACCTCATCCTGAACATCATCATCGGCTGGGTGACCCTTGAGGCCGAGCGCCACCAGGTTGACCCGCCCAAGTGGATAAAGCCGGTCATCTACCTGTCCGTGTTCTGGGCCTTTTCCATCCACACGGTAACAGCCTTCCTGTACGCGGGTGTTCCCGGCAAGCACTACTGGCTGACCGCCATCATGGCCGCCCGCTTTCTTGCCTCGGCCTTCTGTTCCGGTCCCGCCATCCTGCTGCTGCTCAGCTTTGTCCTGAAGCGCGTTGCCGGCTTTGATCCCGGCAAGGAAGCCGTGCAGACCTTAAGCAAGATCATCGCCTACGCCATGGGCATCAACGTGTTCTTTTTCGTGCTCGAAGTGTTCACCGCCTTTTACAGCGGCATTCCCGGCCACCAGCACCCGCTGGTCGCCCTGTTCGCCGGGCACGGCGGGCATTCGCTGTGGGTGAACTCCTGGATGTGGGCCGCCGCGGTCATGGGCATTGTGTCCCTGCTGCTCATGGCCTTCCCGTCCACCCGCGATAACGAGAACATCCTGCCCTTCACCCTGATCATCCTGGTCGCGGCCACCTGGATAGACAAGGGGCTGGGGCTGCTTATCGGCGGCTTCACCCCCAACTCCTTTGACCAGATTACCTCGTATGCCCCGAGCATCGCGGAACTGGCCATCGGCCTCGGCATCTACTCCGTGGGCGCGCTGGTTATCTCCCTGCTCTGGAAGATAGCCCTGGATGTGAAAAAGGAAGCCGGCACCTTCTAGAGCAGTTTACGCTTCAAATGATTGCTTAACGGTCGGCAAAGCCGCCCTACAATCATTTGGCCGCGAGGATTTGAAGCAAATCCTCGCGGAGCATTTCAAGTGTGAAATGCTCCAGTCCGGCAACAGACAATGCCTGCACAGAAAACCCGGAAGGAACGCGCGTCCTTCCGGGTTTTCTGCTCTGTGCGTGCTGCCGTAGCGACAGGACACTGCGCGGATTGCGGCCGCAGGGAACGGCGGGTTTGTTGACATTTCAAGATAATTCAAGCACTTTTAACAACGGCACCGTTGAGCCACCTCTGGCATCACAAAAGTACATCTGCAACGCCAACCCCGTGGAGGGCGCATGTTCACGGCAAAGCGCATTCTGGTTACCGGAGGCTCGGGTTTTCTGGGCTCGCACCTGTGCACACGGCTGCTGGAAAAAGGGGCAGACGTCCTGTGCGCGGACAATTTTTATTGCAGCACCAAGGACAACATTCTGCCCCTGCTGAGCAACCCGCACTTTGAGTTGCTGCGCCACGACGTGACCTTTCCCCTCTTTGTGGAGGTGGATGAAATATACAACCTGGCCTGCCCGGCCTCGCCCATCCACTACCAGGTGGATCCGGTGCAGACCCTGAAGACCTCCGTGCACGGAGCCATCAACGCTCTGGGCCTGGCCAAGCGGCGCAAGGCGAAAATTTTGCAGACCTCCACTTCCGAAGTCTACGGCGACCCGCAGGAGCACCCCCAGCGTGAAAGCTACTGGGGACACGTCAACCCCATAGGCATCCGCTCCTGCTACGACGAAGGCAAGCGCGCCGCGGAAAGCCTCTTTTTCGACTACCACCGCCAGCACGGGCTGCGTATCAAAATCGCCCGCCTGTTCAATACCTACGGGCCGAACATGCACCCCAACGACGGGCGGGTGGTCTCCAACTTCATCATGCAGGCGTTGCGGAACAAGCCCCTTACCGTATACGGCGACGGCTCCCAGACCCGCTCCTTCTGCTATGTGGACGATATGGTCACGGCCCTGGTCGCCCTGATGGACGACACGCCCGACAGCTTCACCGGACCGGTTAACCTGGGCAACCCCACGGAATTCACTGTTCTGGAACTGGCGAAACTGGTAATTGAGATGACCGGCTCGTCGTCGGCCATCGACTTCAAGCCGCTGCCCGACGACGACCCTGCCCGCCGCCGCCCGGATATTTCCCTGGCCCGGCAGACACTGACCTGGGAACCAACCACGCCCTTGCAGGAGGGCCTGAAAGCGACCATCGCTTACTTTGAGAACCTGTTGCGCGGCATGCGATCCTGACCGGGCGCCGTCGCCACGGCGCGCGCCCGGCCGGGGCCTGCATCCTGTTGCGCGCGAACGTGCCTGCCGGCCCGCGTTGTCCGCCGAACACGCAGTGCTTTTTTTCTGCCCGATCAGGAACGCCACGCGGATTTCCCTTGCCGTGGAACTTGACAGCCACGTTCTTCGCGTTCTAATTCTACATGTTATTTATGTAAATTTTTCACAGCGGACGGAGGCAAGACAGTTTTCGGCGGCCCCAAGAGGCCCCGAAGGGAACGGGATACCCAGCACAAGGAGGCGATATGCCCGCAAAAATTTTGGGAACTTTGATTTTGCTCTTTCTGATGGGCACGGTCGCCCAGGCGGCTGAGACCATCAAAATAGGCTTTCCCATCCCCCTGACCGGAGAAATTCCCAAGGTGGGCGAGGGAACGCGCTATGCCGCGGAGCTGATGAAGGATGAAATCAACGCCAAAGGTGGTCTGGAAGTCGGCGGCAAAAAATACCCGCTTGAGTTCATTTACGAGGACAACGAATCCAAGCCGGAACTCGCGGTCACGGTCACCCTGAAGCTGATAGAACGCGACCAGGTTCTTGCCCTTGTGGGACCGCAGTCCTCCCGCCAGGCCGTACCCGCCGGCGGCGTGGCCGACGAGCATGAGACCCCCATGATTTCCCCCTGGTCCACCAACCCGGACACCACCAAGGGCCGCCCCTGGGTGTTCCGCGCCGCCTTTCTCGATCCCTTCCAGGCCCCGGTAGCCGCCACCTTTGCCTCAAAGACCTTCAACGCCAAGAAGGCGGCGGTGCTTTTTGAAATTTCCAACGACTACTCCAAGGGTCTGGCGGACAATTTTAAGGACGCCTGGGAAAAGCAGCACGGTCCGGGCTCGGTCGTGGCGTTTGAGTCGCATGGTCCCAAGGATCAGGACTTTTCCGCCCAGATCACCAAAATTATCGCCGCAAAGCCCGACTTCATCTTTCTGCCGCAGAACTACAGCTTTGTGGCGCTGATTGTGAAGCAGGCCCGCGATCTCGGCTACAAAGGCCCCTTCATGGGCTCGGACGCCTGGGGTTCCGCGGAACTGATGCAGCTGTGCGGCGACGACTGCAAGGGCCAGTACTTCAGCACGCACTACGCCGCCGCCGGCGCCAAGGGCGCTACCAAGGACTTTATCGACAAGTACCAGGCCAAGTACGGCTACGTGCCGGACGACGTGGCCGCCCTTACCTGGGACGCCCTGGGCATCGTTCTTGAGGCCATCAAGGACGGCGGCAAGGTGGATCCCAACGTGCGCAAGATGCGCAAGCTCATTCGTGACAACATGGCGGGCATCAAGTCCTTTGACGGCATTACCGGAAAAATGCGCTTTGACGAGAATAACGACCCCATCAAGTGCGCCGTAATTGTCAAGATCGACGACAAGGGCGAATTCACTTTCTCCGAGTCTGTCTGCCCGTAGTCTTGTCGCTTACAACCGTTTGCCGGGGAGGGAGCCCGAAAACTTCCTCCCCCTTCCCATACACCTTTGCGCGCATACGGGCACTTTTATGGAAATGTTCCTGCAGAACCTTGTGAATGCGTTGCAGTGGGGGAGTTTTTACGCCCTCATCGCGCTGGGCTATACCCTGGTGTATGGGGTTCTGCTGCTCATCAACTTTGCCCACGGCGATATCTTTATGGTGGGGGCGTATATCGCCTTTTTTGTCTCCACCACGCTTCTGGCCGCCGACGGCCTTGCTCTCACCAACACCCAGGCCCTGATCCTGACCATTCCCCTGACCATGCTGCTGACCTCCTGCGTGGGGGTCACGCTGGAACGCATTGCTTACAGGCCTCTGCGCCGCAAGGGAGCGCACCGCCTGTACGTGGTCATCACCGCGCTCATGTGCGGCCTTATTCTGGAAAACGGCAACCTGGCCCTGCTCGGCGCAAGCCGCCGCACCCTGCCGGAAATGCTGGACAAGGTGGTCTATTCGGTTGGCGGCATCACTGTGACCAACGTGAAGCTCGGGGTTATCTTTACGGCGCTGCTGGTCTTTTTCGTTCTGCAGTACATCGTCACCCGTACGCGCATGGGCATGGCCATGCGGGCGGTTTCCTGGGACAAGTTCGCCCTGCCCCTCATGGGCATTCCCCTGGACCGGGTCATCGTGTTCACCTTTATGCTCGGCTCCGGCATTGCCGGGCTGGGGGGCACGCTCTTTGCCATGTCCTACCCGGTGCTTGACCCCTACATGGGCGCCATGGTGGGCTGGAAGGCCTTTATCGCGGCCGTGGTCGGGGGCATAGGGGACATACGCGGGGCCTTTGTCGGCGGCTTTCTGCTGGCCTTTGTGGAAATTATGGTGGCGGCGTTTCTGCCCTCCACGTTCCGGGATCTGTTCGCTTTCAGTATTCTGCTGTTTATCATGTGGCAGCGGCCCACAGGCATTTTCGGCATCGCCCAGACAACCAAAATATGACGAAAGCAAATCAATTTTGAAGTTACCCAAGAGTCGTATTGCCTCCGGCTGCCCCATTTTGTAAAGCAGACTCACATGAACCATCTCAAAATTAGTTTGCTCTAAAGGAATTTCCGGCCTGTGCAGCGCTATACACTGAACATTCTTCTGGGGCTGGCCTGTCTGGCCCTTGTGCTGGCCACCCAGCTCAACTTCCTGGACAGCTACGTGCTTACGGTGCTCATGCTTATGGGCATCAACATCATTTTTGCCTCCAGCCTGAACCTGGTCAACGGCTACATGGGAGAATTCTCCTGCGGGCACGGAGGGTTCATGTGCGTGGGCGCGTATGTGGGCTCGGTGCTTTCGGTCATCTGTTTCAGCTCCAACAAAATAGTCGGGACCGCGTTGCTGCCGCCCGAGCTTGCGCCCTGGTGTTTTCCCATCATCCTTTTGCTTTCGGCCCTGGCCGCCGCGCTGTTCGGGCTGCTGGTGGCCCTGCCGTCCCTGCGTACCCGGGGAGATTACCTGGCCATTATCACCATTGCGGCGAACTACATTATTATCTCCCTGATCGAGAACGTGGATATCATCGGCGGTCCGCGCGGGCTTTCGGGCATGAAACGCACCATGAACGCCATGCGTGACACGCTCGACATTCCCTGGATGCTCATCTGGGTCATCCTGGGTACACTGTTCTCGCTCATGGTTCTGCGACGGCTGGTCAGTTCCACTTACGGCAAGGGCATTCCCGCCGTCTGCCAGAACGAAGTGGCAGCCGAAATCATGGGTGTGCATACCGACCGGGTGAAGATAGTGGCCTTTATGACGTCCTCGGCCCTGGCCGGCATCGCGGGCGCGCTCTACGCCCATGTGTTCGGCTATGTGAACGCGCAGGCCTTCAATATCCTGAAGTCCACCGAAGGGCTGGTCATGGTCTACCTCGGCGGCATGGCCTCCCTTTCCGGCTCCGTAACGGCGGCCATTGTCTTTACGCTGCTGGTGGAGGCGTTGCGCTTCGCCATTCCCGAACTGGACGGCCTGCTGCACTCCCTGCACCTGTTGCCCGACGACTTTACGTTAAGCCAGGTCTGGAAATGGGTGCTTATTCCCCTGCTGCTGATCCTGCTCATGCAGTTCAGGCCCGAGGGCCTTATGGGCAACCGGGAGCTTTCGGATATCTTTCCGCGCCTTAAGCGTTGGTACACCTTCAGCTAAAGAACAACCCGCATGGCACTTCTGGAAGTAACGAACCTCAGCCAACGCTTCGGCGGCCTGCAAGCCCTGGCGGATTTCAACATTCGCCTGGAAGAGCGGGAATTCGTGGGGCTTATCGGTCCCAACGGCGCGGGCAAAACCACGGTGTTCAACCTGGTGTCGGGCTTTTATTCCCCCACGGAAGGCGAGATACGCTTCAACGGCGTTCCCACCCGAGGGCTTAAGCCGCATAGCGTCACGGCCCTCGGCCTCGCGCGCACCTTTCAGAATATCCGCCTGTGGAACGCGCTGAGCGTGCTCGACAATATCCGACTGGCCCAGCATCACCGGCTGGGCTATTCGCTGTGGGACGCCCTGGCGCGGACCCGGCGCTACCGCGAGGCCGAACGCCGCGTGGATACGCTGAGTTGGGAAATACTCGAGGTCATGGAACTGAAACCCTACGCCCACGAGTTGCCCAAAAATCTTCCCTACGGCTTGCAGCGCAGGGTGGAACTGGCCAGAGCCCTGGCGACCAAGCCTAGGCTTCTGCTTCTGGATGAACCCGCCGCAGGTCTGAACTCCGCGGATGTGGACGGGCTTATCCGCCTTGTGGACTGGATATACAGCGAATTCGACATCAGCATCTGGATGATCGAGCACCAGATGCAGGTGGTGACGGCCCTGTGTGAACGCGTCCTGGTACTGGATTTCGGCAGGGTCATCGCCCAGGGCACGCCGGAGGAAATCCAGGCGGACCCCACGGTTATCGGGGCATATCTGGGGAACGGGGATATCTGATGCTGCGCGTGGAAAACATTGTGGCCGCCTATGGCAAGGTGGAGGCGGTGCACGGCATCTCTTTCCACGTGAACGAAGGGGAAATTGTCACGCTTATCGGCGCCAACGGCGCGGGCAAGTCCACCACCCTCAAGACGATCATGCGCCTTCCCCCGCCCGAGGCGCCGACCCTCACCTCGGGGGACATCCTGTTCCAGGGGCAGTCCCTGCTGCCGGTGAAGGCGCACGACATTGTCGGCAAGCTGCGCATCGCCCTTGTGCCGGAGGGGCGCCACATCTTCGGCAACCTGAGCGTGATGGAAAACCTCGTCCTGCCCACCTGGTCGCGCAGGGGCGATCCGGATGTGCCCAGGGACATGGAGCGCGTGTTCGATCTCTTCCCCCGTCTGGCGGAGCGGCGCGGTCAGCGTAGCGACACCCTTTCCGGCGGCGAACAGCAGATGCTCGCCGTGGGGCGCGCGCTCATGACCGGCTGCCGCCTGCTGCTGCTGGACGAACCGTCCATGGGGCTTGCCCCCCTGCTCATGTATGATCTGTTCCGCACCCTGAAAAAGCTGAACCAGGAAGGCATGACCATCGTGGTTGTGGAGCAGAACGCCCGCCTCGCCCTGCAGGTGGCCGACCGCGCCTATGTGCTGGATACCGGTGAAATCGTCGCCCAGGGGCCTTCCGCCAATATGCTGGACGATCCGGAAGTCAAGCGCGCGTATCTGGGCGGATAGGCTCAGTAGCCTGTCCGGCCCGAGGGCGGCCACAGACGGCAGGCCCCACGAGAGGTAGAGGGCAAAGATGCCGCAAACCAGCAACCCCAGAAGAACGGCCATGCCTTGAAGGGCCTTCCGCGTGATTCTCCCTGCTCCAGACAAGAGCGCGTTTTTATTCGTCCGCACTATCCCGCACAAGACAAAAGAAAGTCCGGAAATCATTTCCTATCAATGATTTCCGGACTTTCTTTTGCGAAGTGAAACTAAATTCTGGCGGAGAGGAAAGGATTTGAACCTTCGGTACGTTGCCGTACACACGATTTCCAGTCGTGCTCCTTCGGCCGCTCGGACACCTCTCCGCATGAAGTGAGACTTCTAGCAAATGCCCCCAGCGAAAGCAAGGCAAATTTAGGATGCCGAACGCCTCAGGCCGGAGGGGCGCGCCGCATGGGACATCCTGGCCGAAACTTCGCCGGCATATGGCGCCCGTCTGTCAGGTACGGGCGTCACCCATGCGCCAAGAAACAAAAACAGCCGGAAACTCCCGCCTCCGGCTGCTGAAGTGCCTATCTGTAACGTGGCTGCGCGTCTCTATGTTTGCGTACGCAGTGAACCGTGGCCATAAAACAAGGGGGCCTTACACCGCAATGAGAGTGCAGTTACAATTTGTACTTGATGTATTATTCCAGGCTCTGCCTGCTATTTTTTCTGCACTTTTTCAGCAAGAGCTTTGGAAGGAGTAAATTTTACCGCTTTCCGGGCCGGAATTCTAATGGCTTTGCCCGTACGCGGGTTGCGGCCGGTGCGAGCCGCGCGGTGAGTGATGGAAAAAGACCCCACCTGTGGCAGGCGAATCCCGGCTTCCGTCACCGCCGCGTCGGCAAGAATGCAGCAAAAAGCTGCATAGGCTTTTTCCGCAGCCGCTTTGGTGGCAAATACATCGGGAAGGCTCTGCTTGAGACTGACAATAAATTCTGCTTTGGTCATGGCGCTCTCCTTAGCACTGTTCTGTATAGTAGTATTCAAAAGCAACCAAATACATGTGTGCGCTTATTATTCACGCATACACATTTTTGTCAACGGTTTTACTGATTTTATCCAACCTTTATAATAGTACATCCTATCTTGAGGGCACAAGAAAAATCGCGATATCGGCATGTGGGACTAACTGAAAAAAACAAATATAGCCGTTCTTTCAGAAAAGCTGCCACATAAGATACAGCGATTTTTCAATAGCACCCGTTCGGGAAAGGACACGGCCTTTCAACGGCATCACCCGGTCTTCATGCCCCTTTTGGGCGTCAACTGCATTCCAAGCGCGTCGGCCATATACTCCAGAGGAGAGATATCTCCGGTGATCTTGATGATCTGGAAAAAGGTCTCAATGCCCAGTTTCGCGCCCGGATCATAGGGGTTAATCTCGCGAAGCAGGGTGGAGTAAGGCTTGCCTACTTCCTTGGCAACATTCTTGGCCGGAATACGGCTTTCCAAAACAGTCGAATGGATGATCTTGGTGAGTTCTTCCGACATAGGATCCTCCCGGAAGTTTAATATGTTCCACACGCCGGTCCCCCGGCTGCGGCCTCCCTCCGTCCCCACAGAAGGAGACCGCACGTACACCTGGCAACTACTGGTTCACAACACACCGCTCCCTCCAGAGATGGAGCCTGATTGTGCGAATAATTATACAAATTACATGCCAATATATATAATTGAAAAATATGCTGAAATATTTATATATTTTTTTTCGACTATCCGTTCCGCAATCATCTCAGTCTTTATTAGAGGCATTTTGTAATCTATTTGTTGACAAATTATTTGTTTATGGACTGTAATATATGCGCCACGGCACTCTTATTAGAAAACCTTATACTGCAACTGCCGGGAACAACCGCTCCAATTCCTGCACCACGCACTGCACCCCCTGACCTGACAGCCAGGGGGTGGGAACGGCGCCAAGCGCCCGCCGGAACAGTCCGAAAATAATCGGCGGCAATAGCCCGACAGTTGAGGGCCAGCCGGCATTACCCGCGGACGGCGAAGTAATGAGGGCTGAGCCTGGAAACAGCCTCTAGGCCAGCATGCTGAGGGCTTCGTGCATTTCCTGGGTCAGCCTGTTCTGCACGGAAGCCTGCACCCTGGCGGATGACGACACAAACTGCCCCGCGCGGATAGCGTAAATCTGTTTGATGAGCGCTCTGCCGGTCCGCTTGAAGGTTTCCGGCGTCTTGCCGTCATGCAGTTGCAGTTTTCCGGCGCCCACTTCACTCACCGCGCGGCTGATGATCCGCGCCGCGCCCGCGGGTCCGTGCTGCACCGCCGTGCTGAACAGAACCTCCTGCAAGGCCGGCGGCATGCTCTTAAAGGCCACGCCGGTCGATTCTTCAATGGCCTGCATGGCCGGCTCGAAATGGCTGCTGCGGATAAAGTCCCCTTGCAGCGTTTCAAACCGTTTCGGCTGTTCCTCCGCGATTTTTTTCCATTCCGCAGGCATTCTCCCCCGCCGGCTCCCGGTGTTGGCAGGCCCCGCAGACTCCAGACGCCCGGCAAGATCCGGCGCCTTATCCTGCAGGTAGGCGATAAAGTTCTTCATGGTCCCCGCGCGTGAGGAGATCTGATACTTTCCGTACGAAGTGCCCCCATGCCGGTCATAGCCGATGGCGGAAATACCCTCCGCCCCGGACTCAAACTTTGCCGCCAGGGCGCCTATGGGCCGCTCGCCCGCTCCTGCGAGCTTCCTGAACGTATGAATGAGATCTTTTGTGGCCCCGCTTGAAAGCAGCGGGGACTCCAGCAGGGGGGCGGCCCCGCCCTGCCGCCTGTGCCCCGCGGCCCGCGCCGCGGTTTCCGCGCCCTCCTGCATACCCGGAAAACGCACATCCCGGACGCTGCCGAAGGTCGTCCCCGCAGGCAAAGGCTGCAAGGTCTTCAAGGGAGTGGAACCGGCTTCCAGAACCTTGGCCAGGGTGGCCGCGTTGCGTGCTCCGGAAAGATCCATGCCGCCCAGTTGGCCCTGCGCGAATTCATTGCCATGCATGGCGTACGAAACCGGACGCCCGGAAAAATTCTGTCCGCCCATGCCGCCTCGCACCGTCAGGGCATTGGCGGCAATATTCGCCGTCTCGCTTCTGGGTGCCAGCGTGCTGCGCCCGCGCGTCAGGCGGGTGTCTTCCATGCCTATTCCGCCTCGGCCGGTCACAGGGCGGTCGGAAATACGCGCCTTGGGGCCTCCTGCCGCTTTGCGGGCGGCTCCCTTTGCGGGCAAGGCCTCGGCCATGGCCTGAGCATCCGCCCGGGCCGCGGTACGGGACTTTTTGCCCCCAGGCAGGGCATACCCGCGTGCCGCCGCCGCTCTGCTTCCGGAAAGAGCGCCCGCACCGCCGGAAGACCCATCATCAGTCTTTGTGCCGGAGGAGCGAGGCGCCGCCGCAAGCCCTTCGCCTGACACGGCGCCTTCCCGACCGCCAAGACCGGCCAGGCTATGCCCGCTGAACTGAAAGGAGGAAAAATCTCCCGCTGCGGGAGCCTTGTGCGCGCCCGCCTGCTGCGGGCCCGCCTTTTCCGCCGCAGGCAGAAAGGAAGCGAAGCCCCCAGGCTGATTCAGGGCCGCCGCCCCGGAAAGGGAACGCCGCCCGCCCGCCCGGCGCGTCTGCGCTGCGGAGGGAAGCTGCCCGTCACCAAAAGTGAGTGTCGGTTTTCCGTTAACCATGCGCCTGTCTCCTGCATTCCTTGCCACGCAAGCGCCGTATCCGGGCTCTTTGTGCGTGTTTTTGATGTATCGGCCCTTGTCTCGCCAAAGGATGAGGCAGAGGCTGCCCTACATAAGCAAAGGATATGCCATTAACACTTTTCAATATATATCACTGGCATACCATGCCTTATGGATAAAAAGCGGCATATCTCCCACCAAAAACAGGCGTTTTTTTGACGGCCCGCCTTTTTCTTTCCCGTCGAGCGCCCTTCGCACTTGACGCAAACGAACAATGCCGTATCTTCTCTGGGACTCGCCGCTTCCAAGGGGGCTCCTCGGGTCTTGACATTTCCCGGCTGCATGGACGGACGATTCGCAGACCTCGCCTGCGCATAAGGATTGTTATGGGCAAAGATCTTATCATCGTGGAATCACCGGCCAAGGTGAAGACCATCCGCAAGTTTCTCGGCAACAAGTACGCCGTGCAGGCCAGTGTCGGCCACGTGCGCGACCTGCCTTCCAAAACCCTGGGGGTGGACGAGGAACACGGGTTTACACCCCAGTACCAGGTCATTGAAGGCAAGGAAAAGGTGGTGGCCGCCCTTTGCGACGCCGCCGCCAAAGCCGACAACGTCTATCTTGCCCCCGACCCCGACCGCGAAGGCGAGGCCATTGCCTGGCATGTGGCCGCCCTGATTGAAGGCGGCAACAAAAATATCTACCGCATCCAGTTCAACGAAATTACCGCGCGGGCCGTGCGTGAAGCCCTGGCCAACCCCCGCCCCCTGAACGCGGATCTGTTTGACGCCCAGCAGGCCCGCCGGGTGCTGGACAGGCTGGTGGGCTATAAAATTTCCCCGCTGCTCTGGAAAAAGGTCAAGCGCGGCATTTCCGCCGGACGGGTCCAGTCCGTCGCCCTGCGTCTTCTGGCGGATCGCGACAAGGAACGCCGGGCCTTTGTTCCCGAGGAATACTGGCTGTTCCGCGCCTTTCTCGCCGCGGCTGAGCCGCCCGTCTTCCGCGCCGATCTCCATAAGATAGACGGCAAAAAGCCGGTCGTTCCCGACGAGGCTACCGCTCTGGCCCTTGAAAAGCGCATCTCCGGCAAGCCCTTTACGGTGGACGGCGTTGAAGTGAAGGACCGCGAGCGTACCCCGCCGCCGCCGTTCATCACCTCCACCCTGCAGCAGGCCGCCAACCAGCGCCTCGGCTTCACGGCCAAACGCACCATGAATGTGGCCCAGCGGCTCTACGAAGGCGTGGAACTCGGCGAGGCTGGGACAACCGCCCTCATTACCTATATGCGTACCGACTCCGTGCGGATCTCCGACGAGGCCAGGGACGCCGCGAAAACCTACATTGAAACGACCTGGGGCAAGGACTATTACCCGGCCAAGGCCCGCGTATTCAAATCCAAAGGCGGCGCCCAGGATGCCCATGAAGCCGTGCGCCCGGTAGATGTCGCCATTACCCCCGATCAGATCAAGCCCCTGGTCGCGCCGGAGCAGTATCAGCTCTACCGGCTGATCTGGACCCGCTTTCTGGCCTCGCAGATGGCGGGGGCCAAGGTACAGGACACTATTGTGACCGCTCTCTGCGAGGGCGTGCAGTTCCGCGCCAAGGGCGAACGTATTCTTTTCCCCGGTTTTTACGCCCTCTCCCCGCAAAAGAACGAAGAAGTGGTCGAACTGCCCGCCCTGACCAAGGGACAAAGCCTCACCCTGTCCAAGCTGGAAAAGGAACAAAAATTCACCCAGCCCCCGGCCCGGTATACCGAAGCCTCTCTTGTGCGCGAGCTGGAAGAAAAAGGCATCGGGCGGCCCTCGACCTACGCCAGCATCATCGCCACCCTTCTGGATCGCGAATACGCCCGCCTGGAAGACAAGCACTTTGCCGTCACGGACCTTGGCATCGTGGTCTGCGACCTCCTGACTGAATACTTCCGCGAGTTGATGGACGTGGGCTTTACCGCACAGATGGAAGAAGCACTCGACAAGGTTGCCGAGGGTGAAGAAGACTGGGTGGCCCTGCTCACCCGCTTTGCCGGGGACTTTAACCCCACCCTGGAGAAAGCCGCGGCCGCCATGAACTCCGTCAAAGGCGGCATGCCCTCGGGCCTGGATTGCCCGGAATGCGGCAAGCCCACCATGATCAAGTTCGGCAAGGCCGGGCAATTTCTGGCCTGCTCCGGCTACCCCGACTGCCGGTTTACCAGTAACTTTACCCGTGACGAGCAGGGCAACGTGCGCATCGCGGAACGCGAAGCCCTGGTCATGGAAAAAGTGGGCGTCTGTCCGGACTGCGGCGCGGATCTGGTCATCAAGAAGACCCGCACCGGCAGCCGCTTTATCGCCTGTACCGGGTACCCGGCCTGCAAACATGCCGAGCCCCTCCCCACCGGCGTACCCTGCCCCAGGTGCGCAAACGGCATGCTGGTCGAAAAAAGCTCCAAGCGCGGCAAGATCTTCTATTCCTGCGACCAGTACCCCAAATGTGACTTTGCCATGTGGGATCCCCCGGTCAAAGGCACCTGCCCCAAGTGCGGCTCCCCCATCCTGAGCGCCAAGACGGTGCGCGGCAAAACCGTCATCGCCTGCCCTGAAAAGAAGTGCGGGTACCGGCGCGCGGAAGGCGAAGACGATAACAGAGGCGAAGAATAAAGGCATGCCCCCGGCGGCCAAAGGGACAAAGTCCCTTTGGAATCCCCAACAGGTCTGTATTTTACGGGGAGGAACTGCCTAGGGGTGCCTCCTGCTGAGGCTCCCGGTGTGTGGTGCCCGCTGTGCTGGCTGTGCCAGTATGAACGAGCTCCCTTGGTGCAGATGTTGCCAATTCTCAGACCCTGCCCGCCAGTAGTGGCTTGGCAGGAGAAGTCCTCTGCCTTTCCTTATAAATAGACTCACTTACTTTAAGTCGTCACCCTTCCCCTGCTAGGCGCAGACGAGGGTGACGGCATTTTTTAATATATATTTTCTTTTAACTTGACTTTGAAAGTCGTTTTCATTTAAGGTCAGATCAACAGTGCCCGTGAATATTCTTGATCATATATTTTGGAGGTAGCTATGTGCGCAGCACTTGTTGGCGGTATGGATCGGCTTCGGAGCGAATATATTGAAACAGCGCGGGAAATGGGGGTGGACCTCAAGGTATTCACCGGCCAGGAACGCAGCATCAAAAACCAGCTCGGCGAGCTTGATATGATGATCCTGTTCACAGGCAAGGTATCGCATGCGGCCCGTCAGGAAGTGGTCAAGCATGCGAAAGTGAACAAGATCCCCCTGCATATGGTGCACTCGTCCGGGGTTTCCTCCCTGCGCAAGTGCATTGAGGGAACACAGTAGTTTTTCGGAAAGCTTTCGATCTCTTCACGAACAGAAAACTTCAGCATGTGAAGGTCTGAAGACTCCTGTTCCGGTTCACGCGCCGTACCGGCGCCACAGCCCCTGCATACAGCCCCTGTTCCTGGCTCCACACGAGCCTGGAACAGGGGCTCTGCACTCTTTCTATACAATGCGTATAGGATTGAAGATGCTTCAAGACTTTTTCTCGATTTTCTCTACTCGACTTGGCGGTCAGCCTGAGGTATGGCAATCCCTACAATGCGGGCCGCCCACAGCAACAGCGTTGGCCCCCTTTCCACCCACCTGCCCTGCAAGGTATGTATGCCCGGAACCTGGTTTGCCTTTGACCTTGACGGCACCATCACCACCCGCGAGATTCTTCCCACCCTGGCCTGTGAACTCGGCCTGGAAGAAGAAATGGGCCTGCTTACCCGCCTCACGCTGGACGGCACCCTGGATTTTGCCGCCTCTTTCCGCCTGCGCTTCCAGCTTCTGCGCAGCATCCCCCTGACCCGGGTGCGGGAAATCGTCAGCGCCGTCCCCCTCGATCCGGACATGACGGGCTTCATCAAACGGCATTCCGCCCGCTGCTGCGTGATCACCGGCAATCTGGACGCCTGGATCGCCCCCCTGGCCGAACAACTCGGCTGCCCCTTTTTCTGCTCCACCTCCACCCTGTACGCGGGCGAACCTGTCCTTGGCCGCATCCTCGATAAGGCAGAAGCGACCCGCTCCCTGCGCCGCAACGGACGCCGTATTGTCTGCATAGGCGAAAGCCACAACGACATCCCCATGTTTCGCGAAGCGGACACAGGCATAGCCTACGCCGGCGTGCACTCCCCCGCCCCCGCCCTCGCCGCCCTCGCCCACCATACGGCCTACACCGGCGAGGAGTTGTGCCGTCTGCTGGAAGAATTTTTGTAGCGAGTATAATGCCTCCGGCGGGCAGGACGCTGTCCTGCACCTGCATGGGGCCTGAGGCCCCTTGACCCCCATAAGGTCTTCGTGGGGCGCTGGGGCGGATTGTCTTGTTGTGCGTGGGCGTTGCTCCCGGTGCAGAGCAGGATATAGTGCCGCAAAGTTTAAAAAGCTCAGGAGCCGGCGGCGGATCTTGTATCGGTAACGAGAAAGGCTCCCCCGCTGTTACGGCAAGGGAGCCTTCTACGTCTATCTCGCAGAGCCTGGCGAAAAAGCCTCTCTGCCGGGCGACAGCCCCCACCATCCTTCCATATCAGCGGGGTAGTCATTCCTCCACGGTCAGGGGCGAAGCCTGCATAACGGGATCCCGCACCATGCCCGCCCCAACGCGCGCCAGAGCACACCATCGAGAGCCCTGCCAGAGGACACCTACGCAGTTGCTCCAACCAATAATACATACCTGTTGGGGATTCCAAAGGGGGTCACCCCCTTTGGCCGCCGGAGGCATGCCTTTCTTCTCCCCTCTCACATAACATAGTACAACCCCAGCGCCAGGATTTGGGCGAAGAGGATACGCAGGATCATGGTGAGGGGGTAGACGGTGGCATAGACGGAGGAAGGGGCGTCCGAGCCGAGCATTTGCACGGAGAAGGCCAGGGCCGGGGGATCGGTCATGCTGCCCGCGAGGAGGCCGCAGATGGAGGCGTAGTCATAGCGCAGGAACATGCGCACCAGGATGGCGGTGAGCATGAGGGGGAGAAAAGTGATGCAGGCTCCCGCAGCCATCCAGAGCAGGCCGCCGCCCCTGAGCAGGGTATCCACAAAATGCGAGCCCGCGTTCAGGCCGACGCAGGCCAGGAACAGGGCGATGCCTATTTCTCGCAGGACGAGGTTGGCGCCTGTAGGCAGATACCAGACCATGCCTGCGAAGTGGTTGACGCGACTGAGCAGGATGGCCATAAGCAGCGGCCCGCCCGCAAGGCCCAGCTTGACGCCCGAGGGCAGGCCCGGAAGAGCTATGGGGATGCTGCCGAGAACGACCCCGCCGAGAATGCCGAGAAAGATGGGCAGGATGTGCGGATGTTCCAAGGCCTTGGCGGAATTGCCCACGATATCGGCGGCCCGGTCCAGATCCTTGTCCTCTCCCACACAGTACAGCTTGTCGCCGTAATGCAGGTTGACGCCCGGCCCGGCGGTGAACTCGACTCCGGCCCGGATGATGCGGGTGACGGTAACGCCCGACTCCGGGGTCAGGCCGAGGCTGCGTACACTTTTTCCGGCAACCTTGCTCTTGGTGACCAGAAGGTGGCGGATGCTGAGGGGGCCGGGTTCCGTGCGCAGGTTGGTGGCGCTTTCCGGGCCGATGAGGACGCGCAGCTTTTCCAGGTCTGCGGGGTCGCCCACGGCGTGCACCAGCATATCTTCCACCAGCCTGGTTTCCGGCGCAGGGGAGTGGATGAGTGCATCCGGCCCCGGCTCTTTCACCCGGGAAATAACGACTTTGGTCGGATACAGATCCAGAAAGGCGGTCAGGAGCATGCCCGCGGCATTGGGGTTGGCGACCACAAACGTTCTGTTTTGCAGGGGAGGATGCTGAGCCGCTTCCAGGGCTTCCAGGGATTGCAGTTCCGCTTCGGGCTTGATGCGGAACAGGAAGCGCAGCAGCAGCATGGCAACGATGATGCCGAGGATGCCGCAGGGGTAGGCCACCGCGTAGGCCATACCGGACGCGGTCACCGCCTCGGCCGCGCCGGAGGGGTAAATTTCAGAAAACACCTGCGAGGCTGCGGCCAGTGAAGGCGTATTGGTCACCGCACCGCTCAGAAGACCGACGGCAACAGGAATGGGCAGCTTGAGGACGAAAAAAAAGGCCACGGTACAGACGACTCCGAGCAAGGCAACCAGGGCCGCGGCAAGATTCAGATACAGCCCCCGGCGGCGCAGGGAGTCGACAAAGCCCGGTCCCACCTGCATACCTACGCTGAAGACAAAGAGAATGAGCCCGAACTCCCTGGTAAACTCCAGAATTTCCGGCTCAACCCGCATACCCGCGTGGGCCAGGGCAAGACCGCTGAACAGCACCCCGCCCACGCCGAGCCGGATGCCCCGCACGGAAACGAGCCCGAGGGCCAACCCCAGCACCACAGCCACACTGAGAGCTACTATGGATTGGGCAATGCTGTGGCCGGTAAAAAGCTGGGTCAGCCAGGTCATGTAACGCTTCCTTTATCTCAGCAGGCCTGTGCCTGAGGGTATGCCGGCTGTGCGGGCATACCCGGCTGCGGCCCGGTCACGGGCGACAGCAAAGGGATACCTGATGATGCCGGAGTCTATTGGCATTACCGGGAAAAATGAGAGCAAAGAGCCGCCACTCCGGAATGCGTTTCCTTAGTACCAGCTTCTGTAAACATTTACAACCGAGGAAAACCTATGTCCCTCCTTCGCACAGGAAGGAAGCACAAAGCCGACAGATCACGCCGAATAGCCCCGGGCATTGCACTGAAAAAAGAGATGGCTGCCGCCGTAAACGAAGAAAAAACCGAAATGATAAAACGTTTTTGATTTAATAAATATGCATTGCCTCACAATCCTCCAAGTGAGCCTGTACCCCGAATCCCATACCACGACAACAGTATAAAAACAATTTCGTTGTGTATAAAAATGTTGAGCGCGCCCTCAATTGAGGCCTACGCCGAAGAAGTGCCGCCTGGAGAGCGGCATGCAGAGGGGGAAGAAATGGGGAAGGTAGCGGAGAACCGCAAGGGCCGCAGAAAAGCCTCGCGCGCGGCGCGGCATTTGCCGTCAATGCGAAAAGTTACCGGTAAACGCCGCTCATGAAGTCCTCCCGGAACTGCGCGACCGCAGCTTCGCTGACCATAAGCATATCCATCTGCCGGGTCACCTGCAGCAGGCGGCCCAACTGGTCAAGGCGAGCCGCAATCTGTTCCTTCTCGTACTTCTGGAAGCGCGATTTCACTGCATCGCCCTGCTGGGTGACCGTAAAGCCCAGTTCCTCGAGCACCAGGGCAATGGCCCGGCAGCGGCGGACGCGCCGTTCTTCCCCGGCTGCGCCGCCCTGGAAGTTGAAGGAGATGTAGTTCTTGCTCAGGGTGTTGCCACAATAGGAATCCAGCACACTGTAGTGATAGCCGACGCGGGAGCTGAAGTTCATGTACCTGTCGGAAACGATGGCGTAGCTTTTATCGCCGAAACGGCCGTCGCCGCCCTGCGGGTTGATCATCTGCTGGCCCATGACGGACATGAATCCGCCCATATTGATGGGCCGGGGCTTGCGGAACATCACCTCCGGGCGGAGCATCCCGCCGAGCAGGGCGCGCAGGGGCGCGCTGGTTATCTGTTCCGGCGTCACGTTGCGGGCTCCGGGCTCTACCCGCATGCCCCCGTCCAGATCAATAATATGCAGATCGATCGGCAAAGGCGCCTTCAGCTTGAGGGCCACCCCCCCGGCATCCACGGCAGAGTCGCTGATGGCAAACATTTCCTGGTAGGACAGTTCGTGGGCGTAACGCATGACGTCATGCAGGGTTTCGCACCCCGAAGGCGCGAACTTGGCCGAAGCGGGGTCGGTAAGGGTCAGGGGCAGGATGAGCCGGGTGGCGTCCCGCAGCAGGGTATATACCGGCGTATCCTGCAGGCGTACCGGATCGAGCGCCATGCGCATGGGCAGCAGTTCCTCGGCCTTGCCAAGGTAGACCCGGCCGGAAAAGGCGTCCACCGTCACTTCCATGCCCGGCTGCAGGGTCTGCATGGTCCCGGGCATGTTCAGCACGGTGGGAACCCGAAATTCCCGGCAGATGGTGGCCATATGCCCGGTGACCCCGCCGGTCTCCGTAATGACCGCCTGCACACGGTCCAGAACCGCGGCGTATTCGGCGCTGGAATGCCTGCCCACCAGCACGCTCCCTTCCGGAACCTGCATCAGGTCTTCCGGGGTACGGGGCATCACCACCGGCCCGAACCCCACGCCGGGGTAGGCAATGTCCCCTCCTTCCAGCAGCAACTGATAGTTGGTCAGCAGGGGCGGTTTGGGCACCTTGCCGCCGCCGCCGTGGGTATCCAACGGCCGGGATTGCAAAAAAATGAGCTTGCCCGAGGCGTCCTTGGCCCATTCCACATCCTGGTAGCCGCCATAGTGCTTTTCAAGCTGCATGACCATGCGGGCCAGTTCCGCGGCTTCCTCTTCCGAAAGGCAAAACGCCCGCTGTTCCTCGGGCGGGACGGGCAGTTCGAGCACTCCGCCATTTTCTTGGATGGTGAGCTTGCGCTCCTTGTTGGCCGGCCGGCGGCGAACCAGCACAGGGTTTTCCTCCCGCGTGAACACCCACAGATCAGGCGGCACCAGGCCGTCCACCAGATAAGGGCCAAGGCCCCATATCCCGTTGAGGATCTGGGTATCGGCCAGCAGGTTGACCGGATCGTGCGAGTAGGCCACCCCGCTGGCGACGGCCTGCACCATCTCGATGCAGGCCACGGCCATGGGACTGGCCGAAAGAGGAACCCCCTGGTGCATGCGGTACAGGGTGGCGGACGGCGTGAACAGGCTGGCCACCACCCGCTTGTAGCTTCCCGGCATATCCTCCCTGGAAACATTGAGCTCCGAAAGAAACTGCCCGGCAAAGCTCTTGTCGCCGTCTTCCGACTGCGCGCTGCTGCGCACGGCAAGGCGCACCGGATCGTCACCGAAGCTCTGGCGCAGCGCTTCGGTGAGGGCGGAGAGCAAAGCTTCGGGCAGCGGGGTATTTTCGATGCGGGTCCGTATTTCTTCCAACTGCGCGGAAAGCGCTTCCCGGTCTTCCGTATTGATGATGGCCAGCTTTTTGCCGATTTCTTCCTGCAGTCCCGTGGTTTCGAAAAAGTGGTGAAAGGCGGAGATGGTGATGGCAAAACCGCGCGGCACGGGCACTTGGGCCATGCTCTGCATTTCGCCCAAATTGGCGCACTTGCCTCCCACCCAGTCCACCATGGACAGGTCGGTTTCCGCAAGCTGCAAGGTAAGTTGCTGGCATTGGGTGCCGCATTCCGTCATGGTGCCCACAATGGCCTGCAACTGTTCTTCCAGGCGACCGATAACAGACTCCAGCGCCTGATAGCGTCCCGGGTGCATGGCTTCCAGGTTCCGGGCCATGCGCCGGGTGAGAGCCACCGCTTTTTCCGCCATGTGCCGCACGTACAAAAGTCCGAACAGCGACTTGCCGGTCAGCTTCATTTCCAGTTCCGTGAGCACGTCGGCCAGGGCCGCGTTGGCATCAAGAAGCTTGCGGAAACGCGCGTACCGTTTGCGAAAGCCCTTTGCCACAGCCTTGTCGGCCTGTAACCGGGGGTCTTCCGTCTTCCCGAAAAGTCGCTTGGCGATGGACAGCACACTCATACTTATTCCGCCTGTTGCCGTAGGGTATAGTGGGTTCCGGGACCTGCGCCGACGCGTTCCAGAATACCCAGAGTCACCAGATCACGCAAATCATTCTGCGCCGTCCGGGCAGAAACTTCTTGTCCCACTACGGCTTCGTACTCGGTCCGGGTAAGCCCGCCCGTACGGCGTATATACCGAAGAGCGCGCACCTGGCGCTCGTTGAGCTTTTCTATGACCGTTGCCGGCAACCAGGCAAACGCTTGCTCCACAACCCGCGCATCGTCCGCCTGTGCATCCGGCTGCCGGCCGGGAGCGGCAAGGCCCTCCTGCTGCCGGGCGAAACCGTCCGAGGGCTGCCGTTCGGCAGCGGGGAACGCGGAGTGCGCAGCCCCCCATGACGCGGAATCGACAAACGAGGGAACGGGAAGGACAGGCGCAGGCGTATGCCAACCGGGCCCTGGCAAGTAGGTCTCCTGCTGGCGCCCGGCTTCCTCGCCGTTTTTGTCCCGCTCGGACAGCGCGGGGGTAAAGGCTTCACGAGGGGGGGCAGGCCACAAGTATTCCGCGGCGTGGCTTTCCTCTCCTGCCCTGCGCCTTGGCGTTTCACTCCGGCCCTGCTCCGGCGCTCCTGTCCGGCCCTGCTGGGGCGCGGCGGCATCGCCGCCCGTATCGCGCTGCTGCGTGCGCGGAACGCGCGGCTGCGCATAGGTGCGGAAGGCGTCCACCTCAAGGGTGATATGTTGGGGAAGAATCAGATCCCCTTCCACAAAGGCCATGGCCCTGGTGATGCAGTTTTTGAATTCCCGCACGTTCCCCGGCCAGTCGTGCGCCGCCATAATATCGAGAGCCCCGCGCGAAAGGCGCACTTCGGGCCTGCCCATGCTGGCCGCCGCCTCGTGGATACAATGCGCGGCGAGTTCGGGCAGATCTTCCTTGCGGTGCCGCAGAGGCGGCGTTTCAATACTTATGATGGCCAGACGGTAATAGAGATCTTCCCGGAAGGAGCCGTCACGCACGCATTCACGCAGATCCACATTGGTGGCCGCCACCACGCGCGTATTGAACGGCAGTTCGGCATCCGTGCCCAGGGGACGGATGCGCCTGACGGAGAGCGCCCGCAGCAACGACTGCTGCACTTTTGCGGAAGCGTTGCCTACCTCGTCCAGATGTAGCGTGCCGCCGTCCGCGGCAAGAAAGGCCCCTTTGCGATCGGTGCGCGCCTCTGTGAATGCCCCCTTCACATGGCCGAACAGGACGTCGAGCAGCAGATTTTCATCCAGCGCCCCGCAGTTGATGGAAATAAACGGCCCATTCTTGCGGCTGCTCGCCTTGTGTATGGCTTCCGCCACCAGTTCCTTGCCGGTGCCGGTTTCCCCCCAGATCAGGACGTCGGTGCCGGCCCGGGCGGCTTTGTGCACCTGTTCGCGCACCTCCTGCATCAACGGGCTTGACCCCACCAGGCCGAACTCCGCCGGCAAAAGGGGCTTGGAGAGCGCCTGGGTAAGGTCCGCCGGGGAGCGGGAGCGGGTGTACTGCACCTCCCGCTTGACCCGCTCCATATCCGTCTGCATGACCATGGCGCGGGAAATAAACGTATTGGCCGCCGCCTGCAGGTTCTGATGCTCGGCGCAGGCAGGCGCCCCCTCCAGGGCGTGCAGTTCCCCGGACTCGTTCATGGCCTTGAACTGCCGGGCAAAACCGCGCAAGGGCCTGCCCAGGATACGCCCGACGATGACGATCAGCACGGTAAACGCGCACAGCGTTATCAGACTGATGATGACCGATGCGTTCGCCACCCGCAAAAAGGCGGCCAGAGGCAGGCTGGAAGTTTCGAAAAAGGCGATGCCGCCCACAAGCTGAGGGGCAGCGTCATCCGTGGGATAAAAATGCACCGGGGCGAAACAGAGAAACGCCCGGCTCTGGGCGTATACCGAGGAGTAGTGAGCCGCGGACGTGGGCGCGCTGCCGCTCTTGTTCTGCTGCACCTCGACCACCATCCGCCAGTAATCTTCGTGCGTGCCCAGGGGACGGAAGGCCACGTCGTACCCGGGTCGGCCGAGATCCCCCGTATAGCCCCGCCGGGCAAGGTCCGGGAACAGGTTTACCTCGGGTCCGCTGCCCATTTCAAAAAGAATCCAGCCGCCGGAATCGAAAAAATAGGAGAGTTGCAGCGCGCCTTCCTGCAGCGGCGAACGGAGGGGGGAATCGGAACGGGCGTAGACGGCCAGACGCTTCTGCAGCGCCCGCAGGTCAATGCCCAGAATCAGGGTTCCGCCGGAATCAGCCAGGGGCAAGGCCATGCGCAGCACCGGGGTGCGCTGCGTGCTCTCTTTGCCTTCGCGGGAAGCATGATGGGCGAACACCACCGGAAACAGTGCCCCCTTGCCCGCTGTAAGGGACTGGATGTTCAACTGTTGAAAAGGAGAATACGCCCCTTGTGATGCATCGCCCAAATTGATTTCGCGAAATCCCTCTTCATCGCGCAACAGCAGAAAGCTGTTGCCGTTCTTTTCCTTCAAGCCAATCTCATACACCAGAGGGGTGCTATCCTGAAAATACAGCCCGGCCTGCCTCTGCACGTCTTGCGCGTTTATCCGTCCCGATTGCGCGATACGCACAAGGCTGTGCCGCAAGTGCGTGAGAATGTTTCCCATCCTCTCCGCCTGTGCTTTGGCCTCGATGAGGGGTACCGCCTCAAGAGACTCTTCAAGACTTGTTGTAGCGGCGTTATAGCCGAGCCAGACAGCAATAAGGGCAAGGCACATTCCCGCAGGCAGCACAAAAGCGGCCAGACGCAGGGACAGAGGCCAGTCACTGAGTCTGCCCGAGAAAATCAGGCTCCGCCTGGGGGGGATGGGTATCGCGAAACGCATCCTTCCTCCATCGCGCAAACAATCCGTACAATCTCGCAGATACACCTGAGTCGCGTATGCACAATGCCACATTGTAAAAAAAATCACAAGATAAAACAGATTTGGATATCGCGCAAACAGGGGTGGCACGAGCTTTGCTAACGATTACACGACAAATGCGGCGCGCGGTGCGCTGCTTGGTGGTACGAAACGTTCTGACGAAACCGGAGGACTACATGAAACGCATCAAAAGGTTGCTGTTCATGGCTGTGGCAACGTGCATGTGGATGCTGCCAGCCCTGTACGCATCGGCTGCGGGCGGCGGCGGCGCGCCCATTGTTATTGTTGCTGATACGCGCAAGCTGACCGGCCTTATGCACTGGTGGGCCAGCCTTTACAATGAAAGCCACATGCAGTTCACCATCCTGACCATCGTTCTGATTCCCGTGGTTGGCTGCATCTTCGGCGTCCTCGCGGACGTGGTCATGAATCACATCGGCATCGACCTGAAATCGCGCAAGCTCGCGGAACACTAATCAGGCCAGGATAAGGAGGAACGCATATGGATTGGCTCTATATCATGATGCCCATCGCGGGTATGAAAATTTTCTGGCCCGGCCTGATTATTCTTGGCGTGGGCGTCGGCATCATCGGCGGCTTCTTCGGCATGGGCGGCGCCTGGATGGTTACCCCCGGCCTGAACATGCTCGGCTTCCCCATGGCCTTCGCCATCGGGACGGACATTGCGCATATGGCCGGTAAATCGCTGATCTCCACACTGCGCCACGGCAAATTCGGCAACGTGGACTATAAGCTGGGCGTCATCATGCTGGTCGGCACCGTGGTCGGCTTTGAGGTGGGCGCTCAGATGGTCATGTGGCTTGAGCGCATAGGAAACATCAACGCCGTGGTACGCTGGATCTACGTCGCCCTGTTGAGCTTCATCGCCTGGATGGTCTTCTACGACCTGCATAAGCGCATCCAGAAAGAAAAGCGCGCCAAGGAAAGGGGCGAGGAAATGGACGCCCTGGCCACCGGCGTGAACTGGGCGCAGGCACTGCACAAGATCCACATTCCCCCCATGGTTAACCTGACGGCCTCCGGCATTTACTGCTCCGCGTGGCTGCCCATTTTCGTGAGCTTCCTCACCGGCTGGCTGGCCGGCATTCTGGGCATCGGCGGCGGTCTTATCCGCATGCCCGCCCTTATCTACATCGTCGGCTGCCCGACCCACGTGGCCGTGGGTACCGACCTCTTTGAAGTGATGATCTCCGGCCTGTACGGCGCCGCCACTTACACCTACAAGGGCCGCACCGAACTCGTGGCCGCCATGGTCATGCTTATCGGCGCCGCCATCGGCGCGCAGATCGGCGCTGTGGCCACCAAGTACATCAAGGGTTACGGCATCCGCATTGCCTTCGGCATCTGCGTTATCGGCTGCGGCGTGTCCATCCTCATGAAGCTGGTCCAGCCCTGGGTGCCCAGCCTGACCACCTTCCTGGACAACGGCGCCACCGTGCTGGTTCTGGGCCTGATTACCTGCATGTCCATCTACATCTTTGTAAGGATGCTTGCAGGCGTTAAGGAAGAACTTGCTGCCAAGAAGGCCGCCCAATAGGCGAAACCAAAGGAGTATTACTTATGGTGCGTAAAATACTGCTCCCGTTCCTCGCTCTGGTGAGCCTTTCTCTCGCAGCCTGCGGAGACTACGGCCAAGTTGAGCAGGGTCGCACGGTAGCCTTTGACAAAGAAAAAGGTTTGGTGACCATCATCAAGGACAACGGTATTGATGACAGGAATCCCCAGTACACGGTGCTGCCCGCCCACGTCTTCCAGATGCCCGCGGATCCGGCCGAACGCGGGGCCGACCCCAGTGTGGGCCTGCGGGTAAACCTGGACGCCACGAACAACATCATTACGATGTACAACCCCGCTACCCAGCAATTCGACAAGCTGCCGTTCGAGATGATCCAGAAGGAAGAAAACGTCAGCGTGCGCAAGCAGCACCCCCTGGTGTACGACGCGGCAACCAAGAAGGCCCGCAAGTTCCCGGTGGTCGACGCCGACAAGAAGACGGTGACCATCTATTCCGGACGTCAGCAACTGTATACGGTTATCAAGCTCTCCGACGCCGACTTCGCCAAGTACAAGGAAGGCGACTGGGCTGCCGGCGACGACGTGCGCATCTACTACAGAGATCCGGGCAAGGCCCTGCGCTTCATGAACGTCAGCAAGACCGACATCACCAGACGATAACGCCTTAGCTGTAACGGCACAGATTCCGGGCGGCAGCGGACACGTTGCCGCCCCTCTTTTGCGAAATTTTTCACTGGTGCTCAAGGCGGCAACCCGCTATACTGCCGCGTAGTACAAGCGAATCAGGAGATATCGTCCATGCAGCAAAGCGCCCCTGAATACAACGCCTTCCAGAGCGGCGCGCCCGGCTCCGCCCGGGTTCTTTCCGAGGAACATCCGTCCGAAGCCACTCCAGCCGAAGGCCCCATGGGCGAAGCCCAGACCGTGCACCTCGCTTCCGGGCTGCCCCGCCTTGTCCTTACGATTACCGTCAACCTGCTGGTGCTGGCGGAAGTGTTCATCGCCATGTATTTCGCAGCCCAAAACCCTGACGAAATAACCCCCATCTTCTTCAAGGTGTTGTTCACCCTTCTGCTGCCCACCCTGGTGCTGGCCTTTGTCGCCAAACGCATTCTTGCCCGCAGAGGAAAACGATGAACTCCGGCGCGCAGCCCGCGCGCGGCTGTTGTCCGCCGCCCGCAGGCAGTGGACTGGAGTCCGGGCGAAAATACCTGTCCTCCTCCCGCATTGCGGGCAAAATCAGCGCCTGCATCTTTCTTGTCGCCGCCCTCGCGGTAGTGGACGGACTGCAAACGCTCATCCGGCATGAATTCAACGAGATATCGATAGTTCCCGGAGAAACCCTCGCCATCACCGGCATGATGCCCCAAAACGCCACCAGCCACAGTGAACTGGCGGTGGAAATGGAAGGCCTCGCCGGCATCTCCTTTGAGCCGACGGAAGCCTTCAAGGGATTCTGGATGGGCGGCAACATGTGGCGTGCCAATCTGAAGGCGGACGCCAAGGCCGCGCCGGGCAAGGGCACGCTGACCGTGGTGGACATGGTGCCCCTGAAAAAGGTGGGCCGGAGCACGGTGCGCGATGAAGACAGCCCCCGGGGCGTTGCCGCAAAGCCTGCCGAACCGCCTGCCGCGCCCGTGGAAGGCGGGCCGCCGTCCGGCAGTTCTCCAGAAGCCCCCGGCAAGGAAGCAGATGCCGGGCCTCCCATGATGGGGCAGAACCCCGCGCTGGTATATTCCGTTGTGGTCTGGCCTTCCGTAGCCGCCCGCGATGCGGCCGATCCTTCCTACATCCACCGCCTTACAGGACAGCCGCCTTTTCTGGCGGCAGGCATCGCCGCCGGGCTGGCCCTTCTGTGCGGCGTATGCAACAGCATTCTCTTTTCCAGGGCCGAAGCCCTCCTTGCCCGGCACGGCGTCTATTTCATCCACGGCATAAAAAGGAAGGAAGACGGCCTGCACGCCGCTTTTGCCTATGCAAACAACGGCAATTTCGCCGCCGGCGACGAAGTGCTTTTATACGACATGCGCTGGCAGGAACGGGCCTCCGGCGTCATTGCCGAAAAAACCCCGCTCAAAGGGTTTGCCCGTTTTCCCTTCACAGGCACGGCACCGCAGTATGGCTGGCTTCTCGCGCTCAAGCCCGGCACCGCGCACAACTCCTAAGGGCTTATCCATAAACAAGTGGAGCGCGAGGCAAAGACGAGGAAAAGCCGTTTTTTGCGGAAGGAGTGTACTCTTACAGTACTCGACAGGAGCAAAAAAAGGCTTTGACAAAGTATTTGGCCGCGAAACGCTTATTTATGGATAAGCCCTAAATCCAGGTGGCACAACAGGCAAAGGCTGCAACAACAAACTCCGGGAGAAGATCATGGCAGGTCAGCCGCACTACACCAGACTCCGTAATACCATTCTGGCGACCACCCTCTGCTTTGCCCTGCTGCCCATGCTTGTGGTGGGAGTGCTTATCCCCGTGCAGTTCACCGGGCTGTATCACGAAAAAACAATCCGCGAAGTTGAAAACGTCGCCCGCAGCAAAGGGCGCACCATCGATGTGTTTTTTGAGGAACGCATCGGCCAGCTCAAGACCATTGCCGGCATGTTCTCCTACGAAGACCTGATCGCTCCGGCCAAACTCGCGGAAGTCATGCGCATTCTCAAGGCCAACTCCCAGTCCTACGTTGACCTCGGCATCATTGATATGGAAGGCAACCACGTGGCCTACGCCGGTTCGTACGACGTGCGCGACGCCAACTACGCCAAGGAGGCCTGGTTTGCGGAAGTGCGGCGCAAGGGCGTGTTTGTCAGCGACGTGTTTCTGGGCTTTCGCCAGTTCCCGCATATCATCATCGCCGTCATGCGCGAAGAAGGGCACCGCTCCTGGATTATCCGCGCCACCATCGATTCCGCCGTATTCACCTCCATCGTGCAGGCCAGCCGGTTGAGTCCGGAGGGCGATGCCTTTGTCGTCAACCGTGATGGCGCGCTGCAGACCGATTCGCACCTGGCCGGCGCCGTCATGAGCAAAGTAAATATCTCCTGGCCCCGCCAGGGCGCTTCCACCGTGGAGGAATCCTTCATGGGCAAGGACACGCTCCTGGCCAAAGTTCCCCTCACCCAGGCCCCCTGGCTGCTGGTGGTGGCCGAAGACCCCAGCGAGCACCTCTCGCTGCTCTTCAGAACCCGGGCCATGGCCATAGCCGTCATTGTGATGGGTGTTGCCGCGCTCAGCTTCGGCACCTGGATGACCACCCGCTTTATCATCAACCGCCTGATGCAGTCCGACAAGGAAAAGGCCGCCTACGACTCCTCGCTGTTACAGTCCAGCAAAATGGCTTCCCTCGGCAAGATGGCCGCGGGCATCGCCCACGAGATCAACAACCCCCTGATGCTCATTCGGGAACATGCGGGCTGGATCCGTGATCTGCTTGAGGATGAGGATAAGAAAAAAGTCAAAAACTACGAAGACATCCAACGCGCAGCCATCAAAGTGGAACAGAACGTGGACCGGGCAAAGGACATCACCCACCGCCTGCTCGGGTTCGCCAGGCGGGTCGATCCGTCTTCTGAAAGCCTGCCTCTGAACCCCATAGTGGATCAGGCCATCGCCTTTCTGCAGAACGAGGCGGGCTTCCGGCGCATTACCATTGAACGCCGCTTCTCCCCCCTGGAGCCGCGCGTTTCCACCGATGTGGGCCAGTTGCAGCAGGTGGTGCTGAACATCATCGACAACGCCATCGATGCCATTGAGCAAGACGGCCAGGTCACGGTGAGCACCGGCGTCCTGGAAGGTTCGGCGTACATCCGCATCCGCGACGACGGCCCCGGCATTCCCCAGGAACAGCTCGCGCAGATCTTCGACCCCTTCTTCACCACCAAAAAGCCGGGCGAAGGCACGGGCCTCGGCCTTTCCATCTGCTACTCCATCATTGAGGGGCTGGGCGGCACCATCACTGTGCGCAACCATGAGGATGGCGGAGCGGAGTTTACCGTCACCCTGCCCTGCAGCGGAGAAATCACCCGCGACGGGACCGCGGCCTGAGCGCACCCGATTTCGTAACAGACGCACCGCCTGCCTTCGACGCTGCCTGTCGAAGGCAGGCGGTGCGTTGTTCTGACGCCTTCCCCCCTTCTGCGCACCCTCTTGACTCCGGCGGGCACTGCATTATTTTTTTATCAAAGAGGTCTCATAACAACAAAATACTCTTTTACTTCAAAGTGTTATATATGAAAGGAGGTTGCTATGGATACTTCGAAACTTAATCCCTGGAACTGGTTCAAGGGAGAAGAAGAACACGCCAGAACTCCTCATGTACCCGGCGTGCGCAGCGGTCTGCCGCTCTCGCCGATGGATCAGTTTCACTCCGAAATCGACAGGCTCTTTGACAGCGTCTTTCGCGGGTTCCCCTTCCGGCCGGGGTTCGACCGGCTCAGGTTTGCCGAACCCGGCGCCATGCTGGAGCCGTCGCTCCGACCGCGGCTCGACGTTTCCGGGACCGAAAAAGAGTATACCATCGCCGTGGAGCTGCCCGGCGTGGATGAAAAGGATGTCACCCTGGAACTGCATAACGGCACCCTGAGCATCCGAGGTGAAAAGAAGCAGGAGGAAAAACAGGAAGACAAGGAAAAGGGTTACTACCGCATGGAACGCAGCTACGGCTCCTTTGAACGCACGCTGGCTCTGCCCAAGGATGCCGATACGGCAGGCATCAAGGCCTCGCACAAGAGCGGCGTGCTGACCATCACCGTGCCGCGCAAGGCCCTTGAAGAGGCGACCCGCACCAAAATAGCCATCACTAAAGAATAACAGGCACTTCTCCATATACGCGCGCGGCCCCACAAAGGGCCGCGCGCTTTTGTTCACTTTTTTCCGCTTTCGCCCATACAGCAAATGCTGTATGCTTCTTCTGTATTAGAGCGAATTCTTTTTGAAGTTGTCCAAGAGTTCGCATTGCCTCCGGCGGCCAAAAGGACCCAGTACCATTTGAATACCCAAAATGGGGCATCGTAACCCAACTCGTTTTTAGAATTGGGCGGATAAAATCAAAATAAACTTGCTAAAGCCGATACATACAGAATAAAACAAAAAACCCACAAGAGAAAAAAAA
>JAVBTB010000018.1:0-156798 GCA_031556355.1 Desulfovibrio sp.
TGCCCAACGCCGGAGCGACGGATACCTTTACTTACAGCGTCGCGGACAAGGACGGCGACACCGCCACCGCCACCCTGACCATAAGCCTGACAAGCGTTGACCCCACGGCCAACGACGGCAACGGGACCAAGCTCACTGTGAACCTGCACGACGCTGATGCGGCCGGCAGCAGTACCGATGTCCATAGCGCCTCGGCCGACCTGTTCGACGGACCGCAAGGCTTTGTAAACGCCGAGTTCGACGCGAACGCCCAACCTGTCGTCTCCGGCATCAGCACGACCGGACAGATCACCTGGACTCTGTCCAACGACGGCAAGACCTGGACAGGCTCTGTGGGCGGCGCGGACAAGCTCTCGGTAACCGTCACCGGCATAGCCTCTGACGGCACAGTGAGCATCAACGCAGAATTGCTTGATCCGCTGCTGCACGCAAGCGGTTCCGATTCCATCGATATCACCGGCATCACCGTGGTCGCTACGGACGCGGGCGGCAGTTCCGCCTCCGCGAAAATTACTGTGACCGTCGCCGACGACGGCCCTGCGGCCGCCAACGACACTAACTCTGTCTCGGAAACCGCTGTCTCCGTCACTGGCAACGTGCTGGCCAACGACACCTCCGGCGCGGACGGCTGGGCCGCCAATCCGGTAAGCCTGACAAGCACCGCGTCCGGTACCTACGGCACACTGAGCCTGAATGCCGACGGCACCTACACGTATACCCGGAACAGCACAGGGGTACCCCACATCGGCGCTACGGATACCTTCACCTATATGGTCACCGACAAGGACGGCGACACCGCCACCGCCACCCTGACCATAAGCCTGACAAGCGTTGACCCCACGGCCAACGACGGCAACGGGACCAAGCTCACAGTGGAACTGAGCGACAAGAACGCGGCAGGCTCGGCGCATGACGCCGTTACCGCCAGCGCGGATCTGTTCGACGGACCGGAAAGCTTCACCAGCGCCAAGTTCGCCGGAACCACCGGTATCACCGTAAACGGCATCGATGCGTCCGCGACCCTTACCTGGGCACTGTCCGGCGACGGCAAGACCCTGACCGGCTCCGTGGGTGGCGTAGGCAAGATAACCCTTACCATCAACAGCATAGCTGCGGACGGTACCGTGAGCGTCACCGCCGATCTTCTGGATCCCCTGATGCATGCGAGCGATTCTGATTCCATCAGCATCAGCGGCGTCAGGGTCCAGGCCACCGACACGGGCGGCAGTACGGCCACCGCCAGCATGACTGTGACTGTGGCCGACGACGGTCCCACGGCTGTGGCGGATGTACACGCCATGGCCACAAAAGAGGCTTCCGTCAGCGTGAGCGCTACGGGGGGGGTTCTGGGTAACGATTCTCTCGGCGCCGACGGTGGCGTCAAAGAGGTAAAGGGTGTCGCGGCCGGTTCCAACACGACCGTGGAGCTCAAGACCAACGTGGGTGTCGAAGTGCAGGGCACATACGGCAAGCTTACCTTACGGGCCGACGGCAGCTACGACTACACACTTACCCAGAACATCGCATTCGGCACAAAGGTGAACGACGTGTTCACTTACACCATTAAGGATGCGGACGGAGACTGGAAGACCACCACCCTCACCCTCGCCGTCACCGGCAGCGCCACCGACGCGCATGCCGTCGTGTACGAGGCGGGTCTGGACGAATACGGCAGCCAGGGTGCCTCGAACCTGGAATACTCCACCAATTCCCACACAGGCTGGACCGCGCTCTTCACGGCAGACGACCTGGCCCATGGCGCCAAGCTGGACACCACCGGCATGACCGGCCCCTATGTCACGTACCTGGGCCAGTATGGAAAGCTGGTGATCAACATCAGCGATCCCAACAATCCCACGTACCGTTACGAACTCACCACGGCTTACCAGCCCGGATCGAATGATCCGTCTTACGGCGACAACGCATTGGGAACTTACTACGGGCTGGAAAAGTTCTCCTTGACAGTAAAGAACGCCGCTAACGAACCTAGTTCCTTCCAGGTTGTGGTGGATGTGGTGGACGATATCCCCTACATTGCCCTTAAGAACCTCGATACCGGAACGACCTCGTCGTCCATGGACAGCCACATCGACGACAGCTTTACGCTGCAAGGTGTGCTCGACAGGCATTACGGTGCGGATCTTGCCATGGGAGACACGGGGGACGGAACGGCCGAAAGCCTGCATATCCATATCACCATGCCGGGGCAGAACCCCATTGATACTGTGGTCAATTTTGTGGACGGCACCGCCACGGTGAAGACCAACCTCGGCAAGTTGTACCTGACCAAAACCGACAACGGCATTGAATATGTGTTTGAGGCGAGGCATGGAACAAAGAACGATTACGAAACCATCCGCTTCACCGTCACTGACCGCGACGGCGATACGCAAAGCGCGAATCTGACCCTTACGCTGGATCACACCGTTCCTGCGGGTCTGGGGCTGGTGGATGAAGCGGGCCTTGCGAACGGCAGCCACCATGACGGCTGGCGGGGCGCAACGCAATCCTTTGATGTGACGCTGGCCCAGGACACCACGAGCATTAGCTGGAAGCTCGGCACCATGCCGCAGTTGTATGCCGACCCCGACGGCGACGGAGTATACACTCAGGTGACCTGGAGCCAAAGCGGCAATACCCTGTACGCCAAGGTAGGAACTGCCACCGTGCTGACCGTGGAGGCCACAACCCTGAACGGCCCGGACAGCACCTTTACGGCCACCCTCTCCGCTCCCGTCAAGCACGCCAGCGGCGAAGGGGCCAATGCACAGCACCTGCCCCTCGAACTTACCGCCAACACAATCCAGGGCAGCGTGGATACCGCCATCCGCCTCAGCATTAAAGACGATACCCCCTTCGCGGGCAACGAAATACAGATTGTTTCGGAACCCGTGCCCGCGCCGCTCAACTTGTACCTGGTGCTCGACAACTCCGGCAGCATGTACTTCAAGTTGAACGGCAGCACCTACGCGGCATATCCGGAACATTGCTATATGGAATACGCCATCGAAGCCCTGAAGAGCCTGGTGCAGGCCTATGCGGACACGGGCGGCCTGGTGAGCTTCTCCATTATCGAGTTCTCCAGCCTCGCATACAGCGGGAACAAAGGACTGGCACTCAGCCACGCTACGGCAGAAGAAGCCTTGGAATATCTGAACAATCACTCCAAATGGTCGCCGAGCACCACCGGCGGCACCAGTTACCTTGACGCCTTGACGGAGACGGAACGGGCTCTGAAGAAGGATCTGGCAGCCGGTTCCGATTATGCCGACTGGGAGCAAAAGCTGTACTTCATCTCCGACGGCCAACCCAACGCGGGTTACGAGACGCCGGGCACATGGCGGAACTTTGTGGACAGCAACGGCATTGACGTTATCCCTGTGGGCATCAACGTGGCGGATCTTCCGGGCGCTATGGGGGCTCTTGCCACGGTGGGCAACGCCGGCGATGTCGTCATCAACGTCATAGACGGCAATACCAACGATATGGCCGCCGCCCTGCTTAACACCATTACCCTCAATGTCACCGGCTCCGCCTTTGACAACGACGCCCTCTCGGCGGACAAAACCCGCCTGGTGGAAATCAGGTATGACGCGGATGGAGACGGCGTGCTCGAAAGCACAATCACTGTGCCCGCCAGCGGTATTGCCACCATCACCTGGGCGGACGGAATAACGCTCTCCATCGGCGCGGACGGGAAATATACCATGACCTTCGCTGGCAACATCACGCAGGATATCAGCAAGAAAATGGAATACACCCTTCAGGATGCCGACGGGGACAGGGCCACCGGCAAGATCGATCTCATCCTGCACGATGCCCGCCCCGAGGCTCACGACAACGTGGCCAAATACCAGTGGGTACCCGGCGCCAAATACATAGTGGACGACTTCAGTACGTCCGCGAGTTCCGGATGGAATGCTTTGGGGATAGTCTCCTTCGGCAGGGGCATCCCGACAGCGTCCTATGCGCCTCCCGGGAGCTTCCGGAACATAGACAATCAGTATATCGGGCTGTCCGGCAACTCCAGTAATAAGTTCGCTGTGCTGAAAAGCTCGGGCTACGATGTCGAGGAGTACCCCTCCTATCAAGCTGGGACCGGCATCAATCTGAACACGACCGTAACCTCTCTGGTGGGCAAGAATCTGACCACCATATTTGGAACGGACGCTTCCGGGAATGCTTACACCTCCGGCGACGGCTCCCTGATGAGCAAAAGCCTGAACCTGACCTCCCCGGGAACCATTTCCTTCAACTGGGTTTTTAACAACGGGCACAATGCTTCAGGCATGTATGATCTGGATTTTTCCTTCTATATACTGAAGGACTCCAACGGCAACATCGTCGCTTCGGGCGTGCTGGGCTCAGGCTCCGCCACAACCCCAAACTGGAGTACAGGCCTGAGCCACGTTGACGTTGCCGCCGCAGGCACCTACACGCTGTTGTTCGGCGTGGGCAACCGACGCGGCCCCAACAGCGACACGAATGAAATAAGCTGCTCCCTTTCCGTGGACGCCATTGCTTACGAATACATGGAAAGGGGGTATGCAGGCAACGTCATCACAAGTCCGGGCCCCGACGGCACGGTGGATGTCATTGCCGACGGCGCCTTCCTCAAGAGCATCAACTATAACGGAACGGAGTATGTTTTTGACTCCACGCACAAAGAGTACACCATCCACACGAGCCAAGGGCATCTCACCATAAACAACCATGGGGATTATCGGTTCTACAATACGAACACGTCCTTCACGGATGTTGATTTCACCTACACCCTGCAAGACAGGGATGGCGATACGAGCAGCGCGCACCTGTACATCCGCAGTTCCGAGTACATCACGCATGGGTCGGGCGTCGTCGACGGCCCGAGCTACGGCCATTCCGTCATCAGCGGCTCCGGCGGCGACGATCAAATCCATAGCCACAACGGCTACAACGCAATATACGGCGGCGGCGGCAACGATGGGATCTTCAGCCACGACGGCAATGACACGATATACGGCGGCGCCGGCAATGATACCATCGTCGCTCACGGAAACAATAACTTGCTGTATGGAGGTAACGGCAATGATCTCATCGCCGCTTACGGAGAAAACAACGCTTTATACGGCGGCGCCGGCAGCGACACCCTTATCGGCGGCAAGGGCAACGATGTAATGTACGCTAGCGACGCCACAGGCGCTGTAGATAATGCCCGCGACTGGTTCGTATGGGATAAGGACAGCTTCGACGGGGCCGACGGCGGCGTACACGACACGGTGCACGGTTTCCAGTTCTCCCAGGGCAACAATCAGGCTTCGGCTGTCAGCGACCAGTTGTGCTTTGCCTCAGTCTTCGGCGACGACAGTCAGAATCTGCGCGACCTTCTGGGGAGCAGCGCCTTTGACAGCGTTACCCGGACCGTCCGCTTCACGGACAGCCACAACATGTCCTTTGAGGCGCAGTTCGCCTCCACGGGCCAGTTGCTGGTAACCATCAAGGACGACGGAAACGTGGTGCAGACCATCGAAGTAAACGCGGCAACAGGCACAACCTTCCTCGACAGCTTGAGCAACCTGGATCAGGATGTGGCACACACCATCCTGCAACAGATGATCAAGGACGGCATCAGTTGATAACCCTTTATCCCCGGCCCTTTGTGTTCTTGATGCAAAGGGCCGGGGATCGCGCGGACGGCGGCGGCGGAGATCGCGCTCCGAAGCCGCTTGCGAAAAACTGTCGGCCATCCCTCTTTTGAGGCCACGGGCAGAACCCGTTGCCTCAAGAAATTGCGGGCAAGGGGGAGCCCGCATCCCTGCCGGGTTGCCTCCCGCGCGCGTCGCGGTCGCAGGCAACCCGGTTTTATTTCGCGCGAAGACCGTCCTCCGGAATGCCGGAATCACCTCAGCCCACCGCAACAGCCACCGCACAGCCCGAGCCCCCGTGAAGCTCCTGCCGTCCTCCTCAGTGCACGCTCTATAGAGGCCACCCTCTATCAATACGTCTATCCGTTCTCTCAGTAAGTATACCTGTTGCTTGTACAAATTTTTTTGTTTATAATTTGTAAAGGCTAAGGCAAGTACCCGTCTCCCTGTCGAGCGGGCTTTTTGTTCCGATGCGGGCGCCGTTCGCCTGCGCAACCCGTAGTGCGAGTGCTCTAATCTATGAAAATCAAGATTATTACGAAACTTATGGTACTGGTCGGCGTGTTGGTGCTGGCGGCGTCATTGTCTGTTTTCGCCGCTGCCTATCACTATATGGTGCAAGGGTTCGATGAGGAATCACGCCACACCGTCAGCGCTTTCCAGAGAGTCGTAGCGGCCCAGGTGAACGATTTGCAGGATGAATTTCTCAAGCAGGCGAAACTTGCCGCCGGTCTTGAGGAACTCGCCAAGGGCGTTGCGGAAGGAAACACCCCCGTTCTGCAAAAGGCGGGCGCGCGACTCATCGCGGAACTGCACGCGGATCTTATGACCATCACCGATATAAACGGCGTTATCATCGCCCGGGGGCATTCCACAAAGTTCGGCGATTCCGGCCTGGATCAGGAAACGGTGCGCAGGGCGCTCAAGGGTCAAAGCTCTGTAGGCATCGTCACCGGAACCGTCGTGCCCTTCAGTCTGCGCGCGGGTGCACCGGTATACTGGCAGGGACAGCTCGTGGGCAGTGTTGCCATCGGCGCGTCCCTTGCCCGGGAAAGCATGGTCGACGACATCAAAGAGCGCACAGGGCTTGAAGTAACCATATTCAACAACGATACCCGCATCATGACCACCATCATTACCAAGGACGGCAAGCGGGCCCTCGGCACCACCATACAGAATCCCGGTGTTATCGAGGAAGTGCTGCGGCAGGGGAAAGGATACAACGCCGTCAACACCATACTCGGGTCCACCTATCAGTCATACTACTGGCCCATCAAAAATATGGCCGACAAGATCGTCGGCATGTGGTTCATCGGCAAGCCCGTCTCCATCCTTGAGGCCGCCGAAAAAAACGTATTCCTCTCCATACTTGTCGTCACCGGCGTGCTGCTGCCCCTCCTGCTTCTGGTTTCCTGGTTTGCGGCGCGCGCCCTGGTCTCTCCCATAGTCCGGACAACCCGCTTCGCATCCGCTGTCGCCATGGGCAACCTTGACGAACAACTCGAGGTCAGAAGCCACGATGAAACCGGAGAACTGGCTTCCAGCCTGCGCTCCATGGTCAGAACCCTGAAAGAAAAAATCTTTGAGGCGGAACGCAACACGGAACTTGCCGCCACGGAAACCCGGAAAGCTCAGGAGGCCATGCAGGCGGCGCAAAAAGCCCGGACCGAAGCGGATTCCGCCCGCAAGGCGGGCATACTCCATGCCGCCGGAGAACTGCAGGCCGTGGTGGAAAACCTCTCCGCCGCCGCAGATCAGCTTTCAGCGCAGATCAAGGAATCCCTGCACGATACCGAGCGGCAGGACCAGTTGAGCAACGGCACCGCCGCCGCCATGCAGGCGCTCTATGCAACCATTGCCGAGTCTACGGACAAGGCGAACGTCGCCTCCGAGACCTCGGAAACGTCGCGCACCAACGCCGAAGAGGGCGCACAGGTCATTGATTCCATGGTGACCGCCATTCACAACGTTTCCGATATTGCCGACAGCCTGGAAAAGGACATGGGGGCACTGAACAAGCGGGCCGAAGAGATCGGCCGGGTGATGGGCGTGATTTCGGACATTGCGGACCAGACCAACCTGCTGGCCCTTAACGCCGCCATTGAAGCGGCCCGCGCCGGGGATGCCGGCAGAGGCTTTGCCGTGGTGGCCGACGAGGTGCGGAAACTGGCGGAAAAAACCATGCTCGCCACAAAAGAGGTGGGAGAATCCATCAAGGGCATACAGCACGGCACCAGGCAAAGCGCCTCGCTTGTCACAAGGACGGTGGATGAAATACGCGATATCACCGACAAGGCCAGAAGAGCTGGAGAAGCGCTGCAGAAAATTGTGAATCTTTCCAGCTCCGTTTCCGGCCAGGTGCACAGCATCGCGGTTTCCAGCCGGGAACAGTCCCGGACGTCGGAGCAGGTGAGCCAGACTATCGCGCAAATAAACCAGATCTCCGCCGGAACCAACGAAGGCATGCGCCACTCCGCCACGGCTGTGGAACAGCTCTCACTGCAGGCCAGCCGCCTGAAAAATGTGATCGACGCCATGCATCGGGATAATTCCTGATTCGAGCCCGTCAACGTGTACGCGGCTCCCTATACGCAAGGCCCTGTGAAAATGTTTCGCAGGGCCTTGTCGCTATGCTCCGGGCTTGAAGATACGGCAAGAATGCTTTACCCTGCAAACGGCCTTGCTGTACACGCCAACCTTTTTTGCAACGAGGTTTCGACATGAGAAAGCCGGCCCTGCTGCTGTGTCTTGCCGCCGCACTCCTGTGCCTGGTTTCGCCCGCTCATGCCGAGGGCAGATTTGTAGTGGGACTGTCCACCCCCACCGATGACCACGGCTGGACGGGCGGCGTCGTATGGTGGGCTGAACAGGCCGTGAAAACGTTCGGTCAAAAATATCCAAACATAACGTTTATTTACAAGACTTCGGATTCCGACAAAGAACAGGCGGCCGACGTTGAGGCTTTTCTGGAAAAGAAAATACAGGCGCTAATCATCCTGCCGCACAAGCCGGCCCCCCTGAGCACCGTCCTGAACAAGGCGCACAATGCGGGCGTATTCATTGTGGTCGTGGATCGCTCCATCCCCAAAGTTCCCAAAGACGTGTACCTGGCGGGCGACAACTACGGATTCGGACGCGAAAGCGGTGCGTATCTGGCAAAGGAGCTTGGCGGCACGGGGAAAATAGTGATTATGGAGGGCATCCCCTGTGAGGGCAATACCTTGCGCATCAACGGATTTAAGGAGAGTATCCGGCAGAGTCCCGGCATTGTGGTCATGGACAGCCAGCCCGCCTACTGGAGCCCGCCGAAGGGCTACGAATTGATGCAGCGTTACCTGCGGCAGTTCCCGCAGATTGATGCCATCTGGTGCGGCGATGACGATGTGCTGGAAGGAGCGCTCAAGGCCTACGAAGAGGCCGGACGCACGGACATCAAGCTGTTTCTGGGGGGCGGCGGCTCAAAGCGGATTATCAAGCGGATTCTTGACGGAGATCCCCTGGTACGGGCCACGGTCACCTATCCGCCCAAAATGGTATACGAAAGCGTCGAACTCACCGTGGAGCACCTGACGAAACAGACGCGCTTTCCCAAGGAAATCGTCATTCCTTCCGAACTGGTCACCAGAAAAAACGCTTCTACCTACTACTACCCCGACAGCATTTACTGAATGCAGCCGATACCCCGTCCGCTCAAAGCTACGGTTGCAGGCGGCGGGAAGAAGCGGGGGGAAGGCCGGCAGAGGCTACTGTATCCAGCGCTTCAGCGCCAGGATCAGTTGGTGCGGCTCTATGGGTTTTGTAATATAATCATTGAGCCCGGCGGCAAAACCCTGTTCCTTGTCCGCCTTCATGGCGTTGGCGGTCACGGCGACTATGGGCAGCACGCCGTATCCGGCAAACGCCCTGATTTCGCGGGTCGCCTGCAAACCGTCCATGACCGGCATCTGCATGTCCATGAAGATAAGGTCGAAAAGACCCTCCCTGACGGCGGAGACAGCCTGCATACCGTTGGCGGCGACAACGACCTCCGCGCCCGTGGGGTACAGCAGTTCTTTCATGAGAAGCTGATTGATGTCATTGTCCTCGGCAACCAGAATACGCTTGCCCTGCAACTGTAATTGCCGGAAGGACTCCGTCAGTTCCTGGTCCGGCTCGCCCGCCAGTTCACCGGAGACCGGCTCAAGCAGCATGGTGAAGCTGAAGGTCGTGCCGTCCCCCTGCCGGCTGTGTACCGAAAACTCTCCGCCCATCATGGCCACGATGCGGGAACTGATGGCAAGCCCGAGCCCTGTGCCCCCAAAACGCCTGCTGATGGAGGCGTCGGCCTGGGAAAAAGGCTTGAACAGCGTATCAAGCTTCTCCGGCGGAATGCCGAGGCCTGTATCTTCCACAGAGACGCGTACACGGACCTTGCCCTCGTCATTGACCGGCTCGGCAAGGGAACAATGCAGCGCCACAGCCCCCCGATCCGTAAACTTCAACGCATTGCCCGTCAGGTTGTTCAGCACCTGCCCCACCCGCACCGGATCGCCGGTGAAGGTCTCCTGCAGATCCTTGGCGTAGCTCATGGAAAAATTCAGCCGCTTGGCCAGAGCCTGCTCGTGATGGATGACAAGCACCTGCGCCATCGTTTCACGCAGGTTAAACGGGATGTTGTCCAGTTCAAACATGCCCGCTTCGATCTTTGAAATATCAAGGATGTTATTGATGATGCCCAGCAATGACTTGGCCGCCACCTGGATCTTCACAATATAGTCGCGCTTTTTTTCGGTAAAGACGTTATCGGCCAGATACAGGTGGGCCATGCCTATGACCGCGTTCAGCGGCGTGCGGATTTCATGACTCATATTGGCCAGGAATTCGCTCTTCATCTTGCTTGCCTGCTGCGACTCGACGACCATGGCCCGCATGGAGCTGACAAGCGTTTGCAAGGCTTTTTGCAGCACGCCCAGTTCATCCACGCGGCTGGAGTTCTCCAGTTGCAGTGTAAGATCCCCCTCGGAAACCCGCCTGGCATAGTCGATGAGCGACAAAAGGGCGGTAAGCACGCCGTTCACCACCCTGACCACAACGAAGGAAATAAGGCACAGGGCGATAAAGCTGACCAGAAAGACGGTGATGCTCATGTCCCGGGCAAACCGGAACACCTGGGAATCAACGCCGCTGCTGACCACTACCCAGCCTGTTGTGGGTTCCAGCACCGCATATCCGACATAGGTATTGCCGTTCAGGACATATTCCACATTACCGCCGTGACGCATGCCCGCCAATTGCGTATACAGATCCTTGTACCGGGAGCCCGCGTCCATCACCGCCTTTTCCTTGTGTGACACGAATTCCCCGTTCGGGGCAAGAAGCGCGGTGAAAATGGACTGCATCCCGTCCCGCCCCTCCTGGTCGTACTGCACAATTTTGGGAAAATCGTTGACCATGATCACCGCGCCGACTATCTCTCCGTCAATATAGACGGGGGCGGCGGCAGTGGCGCTGAGGCTCTTTGTAAGAGACCCCACCCCGGTATCGCTGAGGGAGAATTCGCCTCGAAGGGCATTTTTCACATACGCTCTGTCGGCATAAGAAATACCCAGTTGCATCCGGCTGCTGGAGGCCAGGCAATTCCCCTGTCTATCCACGATCAGGATATTGCGATAATATTCATTTCCCTGGATAAGGATTTCAAACCAGCTTTCCGTCTCTTCAGGGGTCACGCTGCTCTGGCTCACCCCGGATACGAAAAGATTGGTCACGTGCGGATCCGTCGTCATCTTTTCGACTGCCGTACCCATAGCGCGAAACAGAAGCGACATGGAATTGTGCACGTTATTCGTTTGCGCCTTCGAAATCAGCAACACGGATTCTTCAACCGCCTTCTGGGCGGAACTGTGGGTATAGTAGGCCAGAAAAGCGGTTAATACCAGCGAGCCCAGCAAAAAGGGGGTTACTATCTCACGTCGCAGGCCACGCATACGCTTCTCAAATGCACTTGTTATTCTTAAAAAACATGAAAAAGACAGCCTCCTGCCATATGGAAAGACGCCTGCCGCAAGTGACATACAGGGGCAAACACGGCGGACTCAGGATCAACGGTAACGCAATATATGTAAGATATCAGGAGATATCAATGCCTACTCAGTACGTGAGAAAACGCTATTTTGCAATGCGGGAGCCATTATATTTCAAAAAGGACACACTATTGGGATAACTGGCGGGAACAATCCGGAAGGAGGCGCTCTGCGCTTCCCATGTTTCAGCGTAAAGGAGGTGGGGCTCCCCGGCGTTTCCTCCGGAGCTTCGGCTGTCACTCCTACTCCTTCTTGCGTAGCGGTATAAAATAACGCCTTGCCTTCCCGGCTGATCTGAAGTAAGAACTCTGCTGTCATTCGCGCAATTAGATCCTTACCTATGTGGAGCCGCCGGGCATCCGGCGCGCAGGGGCATGACTCCTTTCTGGGAATCATCTATGAATATATCCCGCTTTTTCCCGGCAATTGTGTTTGCCGCCTGTCTCTCTTCCGGCTGCGCTTCCCACCAATACACCTCAAATGCCGAGAGCTTGCACACGACGGGCATAAATGCCTTTACGGCGACAGCGGCCCTTCCCGATGGCATGCGCCTTGGCCGTCCGTACATTTCGGCCTTGGGGGAAAACTGCTATGAGATCACTGCTCTTGCCGGTTCTTCCAGCCAAAATCAGGCGCTCTGCGAACAAATGGGGGCCTGGCGCCTGCTTCCTTCTGTCTATATGAACGCGCCCACAGCGGAATAGAAGCTCACCCTGCAATGAACGAGACCTTTCCACAAGCCATAGACACCCAAAGGCGGGTACTCTGGGCGCTGTGCCTGCGGGAAATTCACGGCAAGCATGGCAAGACCAAGCTGGGCTATCTGTGGGAAATAATCAAGACCGGCTTCGGCCTGGCGGTTTTCTGGGCCATACGGGCGCTTGCCCGGGCGCAGACTCCAAGCGGTCTGCCCATGCCGGTCTTTCTGCTCATGGGGTTTACCTCCTGGTATATCTTTTCCGAAATTATCTCCAAAACCATGGTAGCTGTCAGTTCCAACCGGGCGCTGCTGACCTTTCCACAGATATTTCCGCTTGATCTTATCCTGGCCAGTGCCATTGTCTCCTGGGTAACGGAAGTGGTCATCATGGGCATTTTTCTGGGGCTTTTCCAGGCCATGGGCTATCACTTTCAATGCATAGACCCGGTCACCCTGCTGGCGGAGCTCCTGGGCGTGGGTTTTTTCGGCCTGGGCTGTGGGTTGGTGCTGGCCTCCCTCAACAGTTACCTGCGGGTGATCGAAAAGCTGGTTCCCATGGTATTGCGGATCCTTTTTTTTGCTTCGGGAGTGTTTTTTTCTCCCAGCCAGATGGCTCCCGGCTTCGGCAATATCCTGATGTGGAACCCGGTGCTGAACTTCATTGAACTTGCACGCGGGACATTTCTGTACCATACCCCTTCAAGCGATATCAAAATACTCTTTATCGCGTGCCTTACTGTCAGCCTGATGGCCTTCGGCCTTCTGCTAGAGCGGTACACGCGCTCGCGGCTGAGCTTGCTATGATCGCGATACACAATATTTCAAAAGTCTTCCGTACAAAAAAAGGGCCGCGGACTGTGCTGGATAACATTTCCCACGTCTTTCCTCCGGGCAAAAATACAGGTATTCTGGGCCGCAACGGAGTGGGAAAGTCCACCCTGCTCAGCATCATAGGCGGCAGCGAGATTCCCGACGCGGGCAGAGTGGAACGCAAGGGCAGGGTGTCCTGGCCCATCGGATTTTCCGGCGGGTTCAACAGGGCTATTTCAGGACGGGAAAATCTGCGTTTCATGTGCCGCCTGTACGATGAAAGCTATGCCCGGGTGAATGCCTTTGTGGAAGATTTCGCGGAACTGGGAGACTATATGGACATGCCGGTAAATACCTATTCTTCGGGTATGCAGGCGAAGCTGGCCTTTGGCGTAAGCATGGCCTTTAACTTCGACTACTACCTCATTGATGAGGTTACGGCGGTGGGCGATTCCGTTTTCAAGCAAAAGAGCAAGGCCTATTTTGACAAACGGCGCGCGGAAGCCACCTTGCTGGTTGTCTCCCACAGCATGGGCACCATCAAGGAGCTGTGCGACCATATGTTGGTCCTGCATGAGGGTAAACTGCTGGATTTTGACTCCAGTGCTGAGGCGGAAAAATTTTATGTGGAAGTCTGCTGCGGGCGGCCGAAATGATTACGCGTGAAAAAATCATGCTCAACCGCCAGGTGCAGCTGGCCCGCGACCTTGCCAAAGCCCTTGTACGCAAAAAAGGCCGCAATGCGCGCTTCATGCGGCTGTTTGTCTACCTGCCCACAGTTCTGCTGTTCGTGTACTTGACCTGTTTTTTTTCGAGCATGTACATCTCGGAGTCCCACTTTGCCTTACGCAGCAATGACGGCGGCATGGATATGCCCTCGGGCCCTTCCCTGCTGTTCCAGGCTGTCTCCAGTACGTTTCTGGATTCATATGTTGTGCAGGAATACATTCTCTCCATGGACATGCTGGAGGAGATCGAAAAACGCATAGATATACGCGCCCACTATGCCGACCGCTCCCGAGACATCTACTCGCGCCTCTGGAAGACCCCCTCCCGGGAAGAAATGCTCGAATACTGGCGGTGGGTTACTTCAGTCACCTTTGAGCAGGACAAAGGAATCATCACGGTCCAGGTGAAGGCCTATACCCCTGAAACGGCCAAGGCCATCAACGATGTCATTCTGGAATGCAGCGAAGCCCTGGTTAACAGGATGAACGACAGGGCACACCAGGACACCTTGCGCCTGACCAAAGAAGAAACCATTATAGCGGAACAGAGATTGATCCGAGCTCGGGCTGCCCTGCAGATTTTCAGAGACGACAAGTCAGTGCTCGATCCCAAGGCCACCGCGGCCAGCCTGGGGGAAGTCCTCACCCGTCTGGAGGGGGAAGCGGCCGCGACACAGGCGGAACTTACCGCCACCCTGCAGACCATGCATAAAAACAGCCCCCGAGTGCAGGTTATTGAAACCAAACTGCGAGCACTGCAGGAGCAAATTTCCAGGGAAAAAGCCCGATTAGCGGGAATAAGCGGGAGTAACGGCAGCTTGAGTTCTCTGGTAGGCGATTATGCCAACCTGCTGGCCGAAGAAAAATTTGCCGAAGAAATGCACATCAAGGCCATGGCGTCATATGAGACCGCACGGATCAAGGCCATAGCCCAATCGCGCTATATCGTTCCTTTCCAGCGGCCGACCCTGCCCCAGGAATCTCTCTACCCCAGGCCTTTCCTCTTCACGGCCTTCGGGTTTGTCGCGTTTTTGCTTATCCTCGGGATCTGTTCCCTTATTGTCGCAGCCATCCGGGATCACATGGGGGTTTAAATGCGCCAGTCCTGCCTTTTGCACTTTGTTCTGCTTTGCCTCCTGCTCATTATACCGCAATCTTTTGCCGCGCAAATGGACAGGCCGTCCTCTTCCGGAGACCCCGCGCAGTTGGAGGACGGCAGGCAGCCCTCCCGCATTTCCTCGAAAACGGCGGCAGCCTCCCGTCAGCCCTCGGGGCAGGGAACGCACCCCATGGGCATGCCCGGCCGTATGCTGGAAGGACAGGCCCCCTTGACCGCACCCCTGTATGTGCCCGGCAAACATCTGAACAACGGTCGCCCCTTCACCGGTTCCCCCGCCTGGGCGCAGCAAGGGTATCCCCTGGCGCCGGACTACTTTCCTCCCTTCGGGGCCAACCTGTTTCAGGGCTATTTCGCCGGCACCTACTACGAAGGCATGAACAAAGACTACGTTATCATGCCCGGTGACCGCATCCTGGTCCATATATGGGGAGCGCAGACGTATACGGATACCCTGATGGTTGACCAGCAGGGCAACATTTTTCTGCCCGAGGTGGGACCGGTAACCGTCGCGGGCATGCGCCACGGCGAACTGGAAAACAGTGTACGTTCCTTCCTCTCCTCCGTGTTCAAGACAAACATGCAAGTATACGTCAACCTGCTTACCTCGCAGCCCGTCGCCGTATACGTCACCGGTTTTGTGACGAGGCCGGGACGCTATGCCGGCGGCACGAGCGACTCCGTGCTCTACTACCTTGACCGGGCCGGGGGCATCATTCCCGAACGCGGCTCTTACCGGGATATTCTTGTGCAACGGGGAGGTAAAACAGTCGGGCGCGCGGATCTCTACTCCTTTATTTTAGACGGCAAGCTTGCCAATACCCCGCTACGCGAGGGCGACGTCATCGTGGTCGGCCCCAGAGGCGACTACGTGGCCGCCGGGGGGCTCATCCCCCAGCAGGCCAGCTATGAAAGCAAGGGGAAGAACTTTTCCGGAGCCGAACTCATTCACTTTGCCGCCCCCCTGCCCGCAGCTTCGCACGTGAGCGTTTCCGGCACCCGCGGTGCAAACCCGTTTCACGTCTATCTCTCCTTACAGGAATTTGCCTCATTTTCCATGAAGGCGCACGACCGGGTCGAGTTTCTTGCCGACAAGCCCGGGGAAACCATTATGGTTTCCGTTACCGGGGCGATACAGGGGGCCACCCGCTATCCGATCAAACGCAACACCACGCTGCGCGGCCTTCTGGCCCACGTGCCCGTTGATGCGCAACTGGCCAACCTGTCCGGCATTTACCTCAAACGCAAAAGCGTGGTAGAACAGCAACGTAAAGCTATTGCCGACTCCCTGTACCGGCTGGAAAACTCTGTGCTCACCGCCTCGTCCGCCACGGCGGAAGAGGCCCAGATCAGAGTCTCCGAAGCGCAGTTGGTGCAGAATTTTGTGGAGCGCGTCGGCGCCCTTGAACCGGACGGGGTGGTGGTCGTGACGCGGAACGGCGCCACGTCCGATATTATTTTGGAAGAGGGCGATGAAATAGTCGTTCCCCAGCGGTCGGATGTGGTCCAGATCAGCGGCGAGGTCATGATCCCCAAAGCCGTCGTGTACTCCCCGGATCTGAAGCTGAAGGACTACATCGCCAATTCCGGCGGCTTCACTGACCGGGCTGACAGCGGGAATATCCTGGCCGTTCACCCCAACGGCGAAATACAAAAGGCCTCCAGATCGGGAGTACAGCCCGGCGATCTGCTGCTGGTCATGCCGCGCTACGATTCGAAGGGGTTCCAGATATTCAAGGATCTGATGCAGATCCTCTACCAAGTGGCCATTGCGACAAAGGTTGTTGTGTCGCTGTAGCCGCGCTCGGCCGCAGCCTTCGTCACAGAATCCGCCCGTTTGGGTTCCGGCCTCGCACTTTTTTGCCGGGTAAACATATCGGCATTACAGGGCTTCTCTTTTTATATGTTTGCCTATATATATCTTAATTCCGTTGTACATAGTCCCCATGCAGCTGCAATGCCTCACCCACGCATCCCCCGCAAAATTTTTTAGAGGCGCAACCCGGTATATTTCATGAAAATACCTGTTTCTGACAAGGATATAGCGATCATCGGCGCGGCTTGCCGCTTCCCCGGGCATGTGACCAATCTTGCCGAATTCTGGGAACTGTTGCGCTCCGGAACGGACGCTGTCACCAGCCTGCCTGCGGATCGGTTTTCCAAAGATCGCTATGCCAGTAAAAACAGGGACTTCCCCGGCCATACGTATACCACGGCAGCCGGTGTGCTGGACCGGATCAAGGACTTTGATCCCGAGTTTTTCGGCATCTCCCGCAAGGAAGCGCAGGATATGGATCCCCAGCAGCGCCTTGTGCTGGAGATTACCTGGGAAGCTCTGGAGCAGGCCCACATTCGCCCTTCGGCCATACGCGGCTCGTCCACAGCCGTATTCATGGGCGCTTCCAGCATGGATCTCAGCCTGAGCCGGACGGAAGACACGGCAGACACCTCTCCCTACACGGTGACGGGCAACTCCCTCAGCATCATTGCCAACAGGGTTTCTTATTTTCTTGATCTGCATGGACCGAGCATGACCGTTGACACGGCCTGTTCCTCAGCTATGGTGGCCCTGCATCAGGCCTGCGAAATGCTCCGCGCCGGCGGCGCCCCCCTGGCTATTGTAGGGGGAGTCAACGTACTGCTCGCCCCCTACCCTTTCATCGGTTTTTCCAGAGCGCGCATGCTCTCTCCGGACGGGCGCTGCAAGGTATTCGACGCTTCGGGCAACGGATATGTGCGCAGTGAGGGAGCCGGTGTTCTCATACTCAAACCCCTCCGGCAGGCCCGTAAAGACAGGGATGCCGTCCTGGCGGTCATTGCCGGTACCGGCGTCAACTCTGACGGACAGACCACCGGTATTGCCCTGCCGAACATGGAAGCCCAGGCCCGACTGCTGCAACAGGTGTACGCCGACTTTCATCTGGACGCCCAAAAACTGGTCTACGTGGAAGCGCACGGCACAGGCACCGCCGCCGGCGATCCGCTTGAGGCCGCGGCCATAGGTAAGGCGCTCGGCAAACCCCTGCGCGGCTTGCGTACGCTGCCTGTGGGCTCCGTCAAAAGCAACATCGGGCATCTGGAGCCGGCTTCCGGCATGGCCGGTATTCTCAAGGCCCTGCTGGTGCTGCAAAACGACAGTATCCCCCCCACCCTGCACCTGCGTACGCCCAACCCCGCCATTGATTTTACAGCGCTGAACATCACCGTCCCGACCTCCGTAACGCCTTTGCCCAAAGCGGGTGGAGACGAACTGGTGAGCGTCAATTCCTTCGGCTTCGGCGGCACCAACGCCCACGCCGTGCTGCGGCGGGCGGCTCCGCCGCGGGAGAAAAAGCCGCCCCTCAACCGGGGGGACATGCTGCCGCCGCTGTTCCTGACGGCCAAAAGCCCCGCCAGCCTCCGGGCTCTGGCAGGAGCCTATGCTGCCCGCCTGAAAGACGCCGATCGTCCCCAGTGCTATGACATCGCCGCGACGCTGGCGCTTGACCGGGATCATCTGAAATGCCGGGCCGTGGTCTCCGGTGCCGACCTGCCGGAACTGCACGCGCAGCTTGCAAAGCTGGCCGCTGATGACGGCCGGGGAGCTGTGATGCAGGAGACGCTGCCGGGCACCCCTGCGGGTATATTCGCTTTTTCCGGTAACGGCGGGCATTGGAGCGGCATGGGGATGGCTCTGATACGTGAAAACGCGGTGTTCCGCGCAGCCATCGAAGAGGTGGACGGCCTTTTTTCCCGCTACCACGCATGGTCTCTCATGGAGACCATGCTGCACCCCGCAGACCATGAAAGCGCCTTTGAGTTCACCGAAAAAATTCAGCCCATGATCTTCGCGTTGCAGGTGGGCCTTGTACGGGCGCTGGCAGCCAAGGGCATCTCCCCTGCCGGGGTTGTCGGACACAGCGTGGGAGAAGTCGCCGCCGCCTTTGCCTGCGGCTCCCTTACCCTCGAAGATGCGGTGACGCTGGTGCATGCCCGGACCACATTTCAGGCTACCATGCGGGACAAAGGCGGCATGGCCGCCGCCAATGTGACCGAAAGCCGGGCGCGGGAACTGCTGGCCGAACTGGCGGGCGAAGTCAGCATCGCCGCGATCAATACGGACACCTCCCTGACCTTTGCCGGAGAAACCAAAGCGGTACGCGCCTTTCTCGATCTCTGTAAAAAACGCCGTATCGCGGCGAAACTGCTTCCCATTCCCTATCCGTTCCATACTCCCTTGATGGACGGATTTCAGGAAGATTTTATCAAAGCCCTGGCGCCCATCCGGCCGCGCAAGCCGCGCATTCCCTTCTATTCCACCGCGCTTCCGGGAAAACACGCCTTTATTCCCGATGCCGCATACTGGTGCCGTAACCTTCGGGAGCCGGTGCAATTTGCCGCGGGGGTGCGCGCCGCTCTTGCCGGAGGGGGGCGCCTGTTCCTTGAAATCGGCCCGCACCCCGTTCTGCGATCCTATCTGCGCGACGTGCTGCGTACGGAGCCTGTGCAGAGCTTTGTGGCCGCGACGCTGTCCCGCGACAAGGGAACGCAGGCTGAACTCGATCTCGCCTGGAAGACGGTCTGGCAGCACGGCTGGAAACTGGACGCAGCCCGGCATTTTCCGTTTGCCCATACCCGAAGGGAGCTGCCGGCCTATCCCTGGAACCGGGAGCGCCTCTGGCATGAAATATCCCCAGAATCTTTGAATATCATTGAGCCAAATCGGACCCATCCCCTTTTGGGCTGGCCCGTGCCGGGAAAGCTCCCCGCATTTGAAAACACCCTCCACCTGGCCGATGCCCCCTGGCTTGCCGACCACGTGGCGGGAAGCAGCACCCCCTATCCGGCCGCCGCCTGCATCGAAAGCATGCTGGCCGCCGCTGTGGAACTGTACCCCGGCAAGCAGCATGAGCTGGAACGGGTGACGCTTTACCGTCCCGTGCAGCTTACTGCTGAAAACGCGCGCGTGCTGCGTCTCAGTGTCGACAAGGAAGACGGCGGCATTACCCTCGAATCACGCAACCACCTCAGCCACGAACCTTTCGGGCTGTGCGCGCGGGGACGCATCCTTCCTGTTGCGGAAAGCCCCTCTCCGGCACCGTGTATTTTTGACGCCCCCGCATCCTTCGGACGGGCCGTGGAAAAGGAAACCCTGTACTCCATAGCCGCGCGGTTCTTCCTCCATTACGGCAGGTCGTTCCAAACCGTGGAGCAGGCCTGGATACGCGACCACGCCGCCCATCCGGAAGTGCTGGCCAGGCTTGCCCTTCCAGAGGAACAAAGCGCACAGGGCATGCTTATTCCGCCGCCCCTGCTGGACGGGGCATTCCAGAGCCTCTTCCTGCTCCTGCGCTCGCGGGAACAGTCCGGCCCCCCTCAAGCCTATCTGCCGGCCGCCTTTGACCACATTACCCTCTTTGCTCCGGGCAGGCCCGCCTTTTCCCTTGCGCGGCTGGAGCGGGTAAGCCCCCGTTCGATTGTTGCCTCCTTTCACCTTTTGGATGAAACGGGCCGGGTGCTGCTGCGCCTGTCAGGCTGCCGTTTCCGCCGGGCCGCGTGGCTGGAGCACGAAAGGGCGCACTCACGTCCGTATGTCATGGATCTGGTTCCAGCGCCGCACCCGGACGCGGTATCGCCTCTCAGGAATAATGCCCTGGAACTGCTCCAGAGCGTGGCGAAAACCTCCCTGGCGGAAGCCGATACCGCGCTGCCGAAGCAAAACGGGCTGCCTGTGCACCCCTACATGCTGCTGCACCTGACCACGGTTTCCGCCGCGCATGAACTGATCCTCTCCTTGTGTGACCATTCCGGCATCGTTGCCGTATGCCGTATTCCCGAACTGCTGGCGGCAGGGGTTCTGGCATCCGAGCAGGAACCCTGGCTGTACTATTTGCTGGAGCGCCTGGAAGCGGCGGAACTGGCAACCCGCCATGACGGATTCTGGCAAATAGCCCCTCTGGACAACCGCCCTTCCGCTCAGGTGCTCTGGCGCACGGTCGCGGGCAATGCCCCCTGCTATCTGCCCGAGGTGACCCTGCTTGCCCGCGTTATGCAACACGGCAGAGAGATCCTCGCCGGCACACTGTCCCGCGGCGGACAACCCCCTTTGCCGCAAAAGCTTATAGAGTACTACTTCAGCAACTCCCTGGCGCTGATGCCTCACTCCGGCGCCCTGGCGGACATCATCGACGCGCTGCTGGAAACCTGCCCACCGGAAGACTCCCTGAATATTCTGCAAATAGCCAGGGACTCACGGGCAGTACTGACGCCTTTGCTGCCGGTTATCGCCGGTTCCGCCTGCCGGTATACCGTGGCGGAAAAGGATGCCTCGCTTGCGCAGGCCCTTGCCCTTGCATTCGATAATACCCAGGCCGTCAATTTTTGCGCGCTTGACCCCGCAGCCCCCCCCGCCGAATACGCCGGGAAACAGCACCTTGTCATCGCGGCCTTTTCCCTGCACGAGCATCCCGCTCCCGAACAGGCGCTGGCCGGATGCTATGCCATGCTGGCGCCCGGGGGCATTCTCTGCCTGCTGGAACACCGCCCGAGCAACTTCGCCGACTTCGTGTTCGGTTCTTCCCCCTCGTGGTGGGAGGCCTCGACGGAAGCCGGCCTGCCGGTCTCCCGGTTTCAGTCGGCCAGGCAGTGGCGGCAGCAACTGCTGGCAGCCGGCTTTTCCATGGTGACGCAGGCTGAAAAAACAGACCACAGCCATCTTCCCGCGTTCCTCCTGTTTGCCCGGAAGCCGCTGGACAAAGATACCGCCCCTTCCACCGCCCACCCCCTCCGGACGGAAGAGGCGGGCCAGGAAACTCCCGCTTCCCGCTGGGTATTGGCGGCCGGGCCGCAAGGCACGCAAAGCGCCGCTTTTGCGGCAACACTCAAGGATGCGCTTGAGCGCGCCGGGCAGACCGCCGCTCTTGTCTGCGCCGGACCGGAATCCCTGCAACAGCCCTCTTTCTGGACGCCTTACCTTGCCGGCAAAAAATCCGCCGGCCCCCTGGAACTGGTGTGCCTCGCCGGATTCGACACCACTCAGGAACCGCCGGTGGAGACGCTGGCCGCCGTGCAGCACCGTGGCCTTACGGCGCTTGCCGCCTTTGCCGGAGCATGGGATGCAGTCCGTTCCCCGGCCCGGGTGTGGGTCATTACCGGCGGCGGTATCGCCGCGGACCGGGCGGCAAAAACCCGGCCGGTCCCCTCGCAGGGAGCCTTATGGGGCTTTGCCAGGGTGCTCATGAACGAAATGCGCTCTCTGGATGTGCGCCTGCTTGATCTGCACGGAGAATCTCCAGCTCTTGCTCCGGTGTTGCAGGAGTTGCTCGCCCCTTCCGAGGAACACGAACTGATCGTTACCGCGGAAGGGCGGTATGCGCCCAGGCTGCGCCACCTCGTTCCGCCGCCGCAAGCGCCTGGCGGCAATGCTTCCGCCACGGGGGTCACCCTCTCTTTTGACATGCCCGGTCGGCTGCGGAACCTGTACTGGAAGGCGGCCCCCCTGCCGCATCCCGGTCCGGGAGAAGTCCGCGTTGCCGTGAAAAGCGTGGGAATGAACTTCCGCGACGTCATGTGGAGCATGGGGCTTTTGCTGGACGAGGCTCTTGAAAACGGCTTTTCCGGGCCCACCATGGGCATCGAGTGCTCCGGCACCGTGGATGCCGTGGGCAACGGCGTGCGGGAATGGAATATCGGGGATGAAGTGCTCTGTTTCGCTCCGGCCTGCTTCAGCTCCCATGTCGTGGCGCCGGCCCGGGCCGTGGCGAAAAAACCCGAAAAGCTCAGTTTCGCGGAGGCCGCCACCCTGCCCGTGGCCTTCATGACCGCCTGGTACGGTATCAAACACCTGGCCGGCATGCAGCCCGGCGAACGCATTCTCATCCATGGCGCGGCCGGGGGCGTCGGCCTTGCCGCCATACAGATTGCCTCCCACCTCGGACTTGAGGTGTATGCCACGGCGGGCTCTCCGGAAAAGCACGATTTTTTACGACAGCTCGGCGTAGAGCGGCTTTTTTCCTCGCGCTCTCTGGCCTTTGCCTCTGAAATACGAGAGCAGACAAACGGCGAGGGAGTGGACGCCGTGCTGAACTCGCTGGCCGGCGAAGGCATTGCGGCGGGCCTTTCCGTGCTGCGGCCCTTCGGGCGTTTTCTGGAACTCGGCAAACGGGACTTTTACGCCGACACCCCGCTCCGCCTGCGTCCTTTCAGCAACAATATCAGCTTCTTCGGCATTGACGTCGACCAGCTCCTCATAGGCCGCCCGGAGCTCGGGCAAACGCTGTTCCACGAACTGCTGGATCTCTTTACGGCCCGCAAACTGGCTCCTCTGCCCTACTCCCGTTTTTCCGCAACGCGGGTGGAAGAAGCCTTTCTGACCATGCAGCAGTCCGCCCATATCGGAAAGATCGTGGTGTCCGTCAAGAATGCCACGGAGAATACCGCCAAACAGAGCTTTCCCCAGGCCAAATCTCTGCTGGACAAAAACGCTTCCTATCTTGTCACGGGCGGCACCGGCGGGTTCGGCCTTGCAACGGCGGCGCGTCTGGCCAAACGCGGCGCCGGGCATCTCATCCTGGCAAGCCGGAAAGGCCTCAAGGACAAGGAAGCGCACCAGGCTGTGCAGGCCATGCGTGATATGGGCGTGAACGTGGTTATCGCCAAGGTGGATATACGCGACGCAAAAGGCACGCATGCCGCCCTGAAACGCTGCCTGAAGCAGTTGCCTCCCCTGCGGGGGGTCATCCATGCCGCGGCCCTGCTTGCCGACGGCGTGATCACAAGCCTGACCCCGGAACGCATCGCCAACTCCCTGGCGGCAAAGTCGCTGGGAGCCTGGAATATCCACACGGCCACCCAGGACTGCCCCCTGGACTTTTTCGTGCTCTATTCCTCCGCCACCACCGCCTTCGGCAACCCCGGACAGGCGGGCTATGTGGCTGCCAACGCCATGCTTGAAACACTGGCCGCATGGCGGAGAAGCAAGGGGCTGCCCGCCCAGGTCATCGGCTGGGGGCCCATTTCCGACACCGGCATGCTGCAACGCAACCCCAAGGCCCGGAAGATGCTGCACACCATCCTGGGCGTGAGCGAACTTTCCTCATCGGAAGCGCTGTACTGGCTGGAAAACTGCATACAGCACAACATTGGAGCAAGCCACTTTTTCGGTCTGGATTGGGACAGCCGGGCGGATATGCCCGCTCTGGCCGTTCCGCGCTTTTCCAAACTGCGTCCGCGCGGCGGCTCCCCGCAGGGCGCAAGCGTGCCGCCCCTGGAACAGCTACGGGCCTGCTCCGCCGAAGAGGGACGCGCGCTGCTGGCCGCACTTGTCCGCGAGGAGGTCGCCGCCACCTTGCGCCTGCCGGTGGAACGGGTGGCCATAGACGCCCCCATTATCTCTCTCGGCATGGACTCCCTCATGGCGGTGGAGCTTTCCCTTGCGCTGGAACAGAAACTTGAGCTGACCGGCTTCACCTTCCCTCTATCGGAAAATACAACAGTAGCCTCTTTGGCCGACGTACTGTATCCTGCCGTTTCGGGCGGCCCGGAAACAGGCACGCCCCCTGCGGACGGCAATACGCGGCCGGAACGGGAAATGCTGGAGCGCGTCATGCAGCAGCATGCGGTTCAGCTTTCTCAGGAACAGCGCGACAGCGTCCTGGATACTTTGCAGAAGGAGCATCATGAGCATTGATAAAGGCTCCCTGTTCGGCCTTAACCTCAGGGAACAGCAAAGCCTGCTGGAACAGCTTTCCGCAGAGAAGTTCGAGCCGGAGGCGGACGACGCTCGTGCACGCCGGACAACCCCCACAGTGCACCCGCGGTATGCCTCCTTCAAGGAACTTCCCGAATACAAGCAGTTGCAGATACATAATATCGTTGCGGAAAAAATGGACATCCTTAATCCCTTTTTCGCATGCCATGACACCATGGCCAAAGGGAGAACCCGCATCAAGGGCGAGGAGTTTTTGAATTTTTCCACATATGACTATCTGGGACTGAACGGTCACCCGGAAATCAACAGGGCCGCGCAGGAGGCCACGGAGGCCTTCGGCACCTCCGCCGGGGCCAGCCGCCTGGTGGCGGGCGAGCGCCCCCCCCACGCCGCTCTGGAAAAAGCTCTTGCAAGCCTGTACGGTACGGAAGATGCAGTCACTTTCGTCAGCGGGCACGCCACCAACGTGTCCACCCTGGCGACGCTGCTCGGCCCCAAGGATGCCGTGTACCATGACGCCCTGGCGCACAACTCCATCGTGCTCGGAGCGGTATTGTCCGGGGCCAGCCGGTACTCGTACCCCAACAACGATCATGACGCGCTGGAACGGCTGCTGAAGCAGACCAGAGGCAAACATCAACGGGTAATCATTGTCACGGAAGGGCTGTTCAGCATGGACGGCAGTACAGCCGGATTGCCCGAACTGGTGGCCCTCAAACGCGCGTACACCTGTTTTCTGATGGTGGACGAAGCGCACGCCCTCGGCGTTCTTGGCGCTACGGGGCGCGGCTCCGCGGAACACCACAGGATTGCCTCCACAGACGTGGATATCTGGATGGGCACGCTCTCCAAAACCCTGTGCGGATGCGGCGGTTTCATCGCGGGCTGCAAGGAGCTGATCGAACTGCTGAAATTCCGCGCGCCGGGCTTTGTCTTCAGCGTGGGCATGCCCCCGCCCATAGCCGCGGCCTCGGCCAAAGCCGTCGAAATCATGCTCAGGGAACCTGAACGGGTCGCAGCCCTGCAGAAATGCAGCCGTTTTTTCCTGCAGGAGGCCAAGAAACGGGACTTGAACACCGGATGCGCCGAAGGGCTCGGCATTGTGCCCGTTATTGTGGGCAACTCACTGGTGGCGGGTGTGCTTTCTTCCGCTTTGTTCAAGCGTAACATCAACGCCCTGCCCATCATCTATCCGGTGGTGGAGGAAGGCATGGCCCGTTTGCGCTTTTTTCTGTCCTCCGTCCATGACCCCAAAGACATCCGCACCGCCCTTGACGCGCTGGTCGAAGAGCTGCCCCGGGCGCGCAAAAAAGCATCCTGAGTACCACGCCATGTTTACCTTCCGCCTTGCCACCCAGGACGACGCCGAACAGATTGCGGAAATCGTCTACGCCACCAGTGAAGGGGTAGTCCACCATCTGCTGGACAATCTGATTCCCGGCCTCGACGGCACACGCATTCTCGCGTCGGCGTTCATGCAGGGAGAGGGGCCGTATACCACCGACAACGGCATTCTCTCCGAGCGCAATGACCACATCATCAGCCTGCTTATTTCCTATCCGGCTTCCGAGCATGGCGTGCCCGGCCTCATGGAGAGTTTCATCTCTCCCAAACGACTTAACGCGGTACGCCCCATACTGGAAAAAGCCGTTCCGAACAGTCTGTATATCAACACCATCTGGGTCACAGAGTCGCTGCAGAGGTCGGGAATAGGAAGCGCCCTTATGATCGAGGCGGAAAGCCGCTGCCGAAGCCTCGGCTTCAACCGCATCAGTCTGTTCTGCTGGAACGACAACGAACGGGCGTTACGCTTTTATGCCCGCCAGGGCTTTGCTATTGTGGAGCACCTCCCGCAGGAGATCCTGCCCCTGGAGGGGCACGCCTCCGGAGGGTCGCTGCTGTGCAAAACCCTGGGCGCGGGTTGAGCGTATGCTCCCCGCATCCACCGCGCAGGACGCCGGAATACGTCACATTCTCATTACCGGGGCGAGCGGGGGACTCGGCTGCGCCTTGGCGCAGGCCATGGCGGATGCGAATGTCCGTCTTTCTCTCTGGGGCAGAGATGAAGAACGGCTTCACCGTACGGAGGAGTTGTGCCGCGCCAGGGGAGCCGCCACAAACTGCATGCGGCACGATCTTCGCCGGTTGGAGGAAACCCGCACGGCCCTGCTTGCCCTCGACGAAGCCAGCCCGATTGATATGGCGTTTCTGAACGCGGGGGTATCATCCGGAACTCTGCCGGGCGGCGGCCTTGAACCGGTGGAGGACGTCTGCCGCATCCTGCAGGTCAATGCCACGGCGACCCTGAATACGGCCTCATGGCTGATCTCCCGCATGGCCGAACGGAAGCGCGGGCATCTTGTATTCATAAGCTCCATAGCCTCCCTTGCGCCCCTGCCTTCTTCGCCTGCCTATTGCGCCGCCAAATCGGCCGTCGCCATCTACGCCCGCGCCATGCGCCTTGCTCTGCGGCACAGCGGGGTACGCATCAGCATCGTCTATCCGGGCTATGTAGACACCCCCATGAGCCGCCGCCTTAAAGGACCGCAACCCATGCGCTGGAGTGCGGAAAAGGCGGCAACCTACATCCGGAAACGTCTTGAGGCCGGAAGCGACACCATTGTCTTCCCCAAACTGCTGGCCCTCGGCGCCCTTGCCCTCAACTTTCTGCCCGGTCTCCTGAGCGCCTTGCGCGCCCTGCCCTGCTCCTTCAGCGTGGAACCGGATCCGGAGTCCCCGGCAGCGCCCCGAGTCAGCACTACCGGCAAGGCGAGCACAAACGATGACTGAGACTGCCCGGCTTCTACTCTGCCTCGTGGGAACTTCCGTAAGTACGACAGTGGCACAGCGCCTGGCCATGCATATTTCCCCCATGCGCGGGGGAGACGGGCAGCAACCTTCCTCCTTCCTCAGCCCCTCCCCCTTTCCCTGGGGGGACGCCCTGGCCGCCTTTGTGGGGCTCCAGGCCGGATGCCTTTTTTTGCTTCTGACGGCCAGGCCCGCAAGTTCCGTCCTCCTGACGCTTGCCGTTCTGGCGCTGCTGGTGCTGGTCAACCATGCCAAGTTACGGGTTCTGCGCGAGCCTCTGGTCCTGGCCGACGCCTGGCTGCTGACGCAGATCTTTCGCTATCCGCATCTGTATTTTCCGTTCCTGCCTGTGAAAAGGATGGTCGCCACGGTAGTGGCAATCGCCGTGTGCCTCACCGCCCTGCTGGTCTGGGAAACGCCCTTGGCCGCGGCCCGTTCTGCGTTCGGCGCTCTCGCGCTTGCGGCAGTGGCGCTGCTACCTGCTCTGGTTCTTTTGGGGCTCTGGATGGAAAAATTCCCATCCTTGGGGTCTGGACTACTTACTCATTATCCGGTATATAAAGACCCAACGGATGATGCCGCCCGTTGCGGTCCCCTGAGCGCAGCGTTGATGCATCCGGTTGCCGTAGGGCAGTTGAAGCGTAGCCGTCCGGATTATCTCGTATCTTGTGAAACTCGCTCCTTGCAAAGCGTTTGGCCGGAAAATTTTGCACGCTTTCTTGATGTGGCGGAAACACAGTCGCCCTCCCCGGAAAAAATATCGCCGTTGCGGCCCCACGTTGTGCTCGTCCAGGCTGAGTCCCTGTGCGATATCAGGCAGTTTTTTCAGGAACCGCAACGGACCGCGTTAGCGAACTTTCTCCCGAATTGGGATGCTCTACGGAGCAAAGGGCGGGTATTACCCACGCCCACGAATGCATTCGGCGCTTATACCATGCGTACGGAATTTTCCATGCTTACAGGGCTGCAAGCTGACGCGCTTGGGCCGTTTTTTTTCAACCCGTACCTGCTGGCAGCCCGGCAACCGTTGTGGTCTCTGGCCCGCCACTTTTTACAGCTGGGGTACCGCACGCTCTGCGTTCATCCTTACGCCAAAGACTTTTTTCGGCGCGACAAAGTTATGCCCAACCTCGGTTTTGAGCGCCTGGTGGATATAGAAGAGCTTGCACATCTGCCCAAGTTTGGCCCCTATACCAGTGATGCGGCCCTCGCGGAATGGGTACTGGAGGAACTGGCCCGTTCAGAAAAACCGGTGTTCTGCTTTGTTATTACCATGGAAGCCCATGGTCCCTGGCTAGAAGGACGTCTGACGGAAGCAGAGATAGCAAAGACTCTGCAAGGAATTGACAGAAGCCTGTTCAGCAAAGAAATACAGATGTACCTGTGTCACTTGCGGCATATGGATGCCATGGTGGGGCTGCTGGAAAACGAATTATCTGCCCCCCTGACGCGCGGGAAGAATCACGGCCCCGGCAAGCATACAGGCAACGCAGCCGTAGTGCCCCATAAGAGTGGGACACTATGGGTTTACGGAGATCATGCGCCCGGCTGCATGTAACACAAGGTTCCGTGCCTTCAGCGTAGCGGTCGGCAACTATGCAGAGATGGCGGCGAGACTACCCGGTAATCATCAGGCCAGCTGTATCGGCAATGCCTGGTTGTTGCTGAAGTGCGCGCGTAGTTCAACAACGGGAAGTTCCACCTGAAAAACACGCTGCCCAAGATGCAAAACTGCCTTCTGCGCCCCCAGATGCACGTTTAGAAAGTGCGCAGAACTGGGAAGATGTATCTTCAGCTGTCGACGTAGCACAAATGGTTTACCTCCCCAAAAGTACTGGGTGCACTCGCCGCAGAAAGGCTCCACTCTCCTGGTATCGATAAAAATAGTTTCTTCAACGGGATGGGATTGGAAGTAGACCAGAGAAAGGCTCGCCGTCCCCATATCGTAATCTTCTAGGAAGACATCAATATGGGGGAGAGTCTCACTTTTAAAAACAGACAAGATACCCACTTTATAAGAGATGCCTAGTCCGTTAATACTTTCTGAAAAACCAATAATTGTTTCTGTATCGATATAGGAAAAAATACTGCGGCACAAAGAGAAGAACTCTTCAAATTCAGTCGCACTCAATACTGCCGGGGAAGGTTTGTTATACAACCGTTTTATACGCCAAGTCATGTCATAGAGAATAGCCCTCTGAACAAAGACGGGAATTTTGCCCCGCGAGTGAAAGGCCTTCTGCAAAATGTCCAAATAACCTTCCCTAAGCTGCTCAAGGTAATAGGATTTCTTTGTACTCGCCGTATCTACACTTGAAGTCTCGTCGGCTCTTTTCCGATAATAATACCGGGGCAGTCTGGCAAAGGCTATATATCCCGCAGCTTGCCTGAGAAGATACCTGAGATTCCAATGAGCATCTTCAAAAGACGGCCAGCGCTGCACTGGGAAAAGTTCCCTGCTCTCGCGCAACGCTGTTACAGGGTAAAAAGCGCTGCTGGCACTAAGTTGTATGAGATCGCAATCATCTGTTATGGGTTCCAGGGTTTCCAGAGCAGAAAAACGCGCTCTCAGTGGATGCTGATCCTTATATTTTCTTGTGCTTTCATAATAAAAAATAGTATTACACGACAGAAGCCTTATTTCTTTTTCACGAGAAAGTTCTTTATGGTGTGTAGCCAAAAATGTATCAACATGCTTAAAATAAGTGATATCCACAAAATCATCAGGATCAATGAAGGTAACCCAAGGGGTTTGCACTAAAGGGATAGCAGTATTCCGCGCTACGCCCTGCCCGGCATTGTCCTTATATATATAAATGATATTGTCAGGATAGCGAAGCTGCCATTGCTTGATTACAGAAGCGGATGAATCTGTTGAGCCGTCATCGACAAGAATCAAAGTGATATGTTTTCTAAAATCGAGGAGCTGTCCCGTAATGCTTTCAAAATAGTCATCAAGATACTTTTCAACGTTATATACTGCAGAAATTACTGTATATGTCGAATAGCCGTTGTAGCGCGTTCTCCGAAATACCCGGTGCGTGCGCAGATAATCCGTCACCTTGTTCTTTAAAAATGGGATGACTTCCTTTGGATTATTGACAGCGTCGCGGGCAAGGGCAAGTATTTGTTGCAGCATATGTAAAGATTTTTTCGCCGTTAGGCACTCAGAAAAACGCTATGCGTAACGGGTTTGGCGGCCGCCTTGCTGGAAGACGAGAGCCTCCAGATACGGCCTCCACTTCTGGTTTCCCGGGCGATACATTGCCATACAAGACAAGAACCCCGCCATCATTCATGTCAAAATACACACTCTGTGTCTGGTGACACTTTCAGAAAAAAATAGTAGCTATTTTACTGTCCTCCTCCTCATTATGAAGCATATGCCCCAAGCATACAAGCAAAACAATGGATTGTCCCAGCGCCCCCCTTTCCCAACTTGCCCAGGCATCTCTGGATGCACTACCCGATCATCTTGGGAGTGCGCTGTTGCAGTATTGTCAGAGGCAGTACCCGCCGGAAACTCCCTGCATCTGGCATGTGGATAAGGTGCGCAGGCTCATCGGCGTGGCCCTCTTTGCAAATCCCAGCCCAACGCCACAATTTAGCATCAACGGTACCCCTTGCCGCCCTGTATTTTTACGCCATTCAACCTGGACATGCCCTTCGAGCAGGCGAATCGACGTCACCATCTTTTGGTTTGCCTATGACACCGATTTTATTGTTTTTGAAGCTCGCCAGGAAGCGATCCCTCTCGCCATGCTGTACCAGGGGGCGTTGCTTCCCCGCCTGGAATCCCGACATCTGGCCGCCCCTCCCAAACCTGCGCGCTCCCTCCTCCAGCGCTGCGTGGCCTTTTTGGCGCGCCTGCCGTTGATCCGCAGGTATTTCAGCGGTTGCTGGCTGCTGATTGATCGCGATTTTAAAGCGGATGATAATGCTGAACATCTCTATCGTTGGATCATGCTCAATCATCCTGAGCAAAAAATCTTCTTTGCGCTACGCAGAGACTCCCCCGACTGGCCGCGCCTGCGAAAAGAAGGGTTCCGTCTGCTGAACAGCTCCGGCCTCACGTACGCTTTTGCCTGGCTCCACTGCTCCTGGCTTATCTCCTCCAACGCCACAGGCCATATCAGGCCGCGGGAATGGAGGATACGGTATGCGGACATCACACATCACCAATTCTGCTTTCTGCAGCACGGTATCATCAAAGACTATCTGCCCAACGCCAACCGCTTTCTGGCAGACCTGTTCATTACCACTGTGCGGAGGGAATACCGGTCCATAGCAGAGGATGAGCGCTATCCCTACATTTACAGCGCCCGCGAAGTACGGCTGACCGGCCTTCCGCGCCATGATGCCCTGCTACGCAAGGCCTCGGCCGTGCAGCAGCCAAAGCGCATTCTCATCATGCCCACCTGGCGCAAAAATCTTCTGGATTCCCTTATGCCGGGTGCAGGACAATACCCGTATGCCGCAGGCTTCTCCCAGAGCGACTTTTTTCAACAATGGCAAAAGGTGCTGCAATCAAACAGTCTTTGGGCAACCACCCGGCAACAAGGATATGAAGTCTGCTTTTTCCCTCACCCGCATTTACGCCAGCAGGTAGGCGACTTTCAGTTGGACGGCGTGACCGTCCTCCCCGATACGGGGGGGAGCCTTCAGGATATTCTTGCCGACACGGCCCTGCTCATCACTGATTATTCCTCCATTGCCATGGAAATGGCGTTGCTGCGCCGCCCCGTGCTCTATTTTCAATTTGACCGCGCCGCTTTCTTCTCGCATGCTCATAACTACGGACAGGGCTACTTCGATTACGAACAGGATGGCTTCGGCGAGGTCGCCGGGAACCCAGAAAGGCTCTCCTCCCTCATCAAGCAATACGTGAAAAAAGGCTGTGGGATGAAAGCGGCATATCGAAAACGGGCCGACTCCTTTTTCTCCTTCCAGGATCAGAACAACTGCTTGCGGGTGTACGAAGCCCTTTGTGAGTACTCACTGCCGTTGTGTCCCGAGCGCTTGCCATAACGCCTCGATTCCCCCGGCGGCCGCTTTTTGCATCCAGTAGGAATCCCCTTCCGCAAAAAGGAATCAGCCTCACTGGAACTCCCCACGATCAGAGGAATTCACTGAAAGTTCTCCTCAATTCGAGCAAAGTAGCTTCCACGAAGGGCGCCCGAGAGCCTCTAACGAATTTCGGGCGACAAGGAGCTAAAAAGCAAAAACAACTTGACATGGCTAACAATACTCCGATATATACTGTTATACGTGCGCACGCTGTAGCCACACGGGATGCTGGGGAACATTCGGCAGCCATAGGTTATTTTTTTCTGTTCCACCCCGCTCTTTCTCGACACTTATAGCACTATGGGCGCAAGGATTTGGCGCTCCAAATTTGGCGCTGCCATTTTATTATTAGCAGATAGCAGCAATTTTTATTTGGGGATAACAAGCAGAGGAGATAGAGAGATAACTCCCTGCTTTTCGGACAGCATCATCGTAGCGCCTGCGACCAAGCAATTCTCATCCCCGCCCACTCCTCCGGAAGACTTTTAGCATACTATACCCGTTTTCTGCATTCTCTACATAGAAGATCGTCCTACCATCGATTCTTTTTTCATCCACATTACTTGCTCAAATAAACGACGAGAAACAGTTATGCAAATGCAGCTTACCGCCCTCCTGCCTATGAAAGGCAACTCTGAGCGCATTCCTAATAAAAATATCCGTCCTTTTGCCGGAAAGCCTCTCTTTTGCCATATCATGGAGACTCTTACTTCCTGCCCTTGTATCTCGGAGGTATTACTCAATACCGACAGCCCGCGCATTGCTGAAATGGGCCGGCGCTTCTCCAAGGTCCGTATCATCGACCGGCCTCAAAGTTTATGCGGCGATATGGTGCCCATGAACGATATCATAGCCCATGACCTTCAATTTGCGGAAACCGAACATATCCTGCAGACACATTCCACCAATCCCCTGCTGACGCTTACCTCGCTTGAAAAATGCATAGAAATGTATGCGGCGGGCTTGCAAACGCATGATTCGCTATTCAGCGTTACCAAATGGCAAACTCGGTTTTATTGGCCGGACGGAACTCCCGTAAACCATAATCCGCTGGAATTATTACGCACCCAGGATCTTCCCGCTCTGTACGAAGAAAATTCTTGCATCTACCTGTTCTCCCAAAAAAGCTTTCAGGAAGCCGGAGGCCGGCGCATCGGCAAGCGGCCCGCAATGTTTCCCTTGAGCAGCCTTGAATCTGTGGACATTGATGTTGAAGAAGATTTTGCGCTTGCAGAGATCCTGGCAATTCGTAAAAATAACGCTCAGCAGCATGGAAAAAAAGACATCCCTCACCAGCTAGACATGGAAAACCTGCTGCCCGTTCATAGTTGAGCATACTGTTTCACTGCACGGCTCTCATGCTGGACACAACGTTATATCAACCGGCATACATTGAGTGAATGAAAAGAGTTTAGCGTAAATGTTTTCTTCAACGCCTTTTTTTTCAATTATTATACCCGCATATAACGCTGAATCTACTTTGATTAGAAGCGTTAACTCTGCAATTCAGCAAAGTATTGCGGATCAATTTTATGAAATATTAATTATTGACGATAACTCTACTGATTCCACTTGGGAATTAGCGCAAAAATTTGCTTTTAGCAAAAGCAATATAAGAACACTCAAGAACATACGGAACATGGGGCCTGGATTCACTCGCAACAGAGGAATAGAAAGTTCAACAGGTAGATATATAGTCTTCCTTGATGCAGATGACATTTTATCAAGTTTCGCACTTGAGATGTTCAGACAGAAAATTGCAACAAAAGAGTATGACATTGTATTTTCGAATATTCATATTGTTGAAGGGCCAGATAAACATAGAATCATTAAGCGTTTTGGACAGCAGGATTTTATTAAGAACACAATTTCAGCAAAAAACACATTTGGCGTATTTTCTTCTACGTACAGTAAAAATTTTTTATTAAAAAATAGCATAACATTTCCGGAAAACACAATATTTGAAGACATATTATTTACAACAAAATCAATACTTCTATCAAGCAATATTGGGTTTATAAATGATGCATTATATTATTGGATGCGGAGGAGTGGCTCTATTACCAACTCTCTTTCAGAGAAGCATGTAAATGATGCTGTTGGTGCTGTTGAGTCAGCAGGAGAGTTAATTGAAAGCCTCAAATTGATGAAAAAGTATCAGAAATCCTGGGAACAGCTTGCAAAATCTTTTCTCGCTGTTATATATGAACGGACGCTACTGTTCTCAGTGGCTCCTCAGCAAACTGTTGCCCTATTACGAAGACGTATAGAGAATAGCAGTATTTTACATAAATATGCCTTAATACAGCCCCTGCTTGCTAACACTCCTACAATCAAAGACAAAGGAGCATTATTCTCCAAAGCGAACCTTCAGCAAATCAGCAAAGCTGCGGAAGATGCCGTCGTAATGTTTCCTGAAACAGACTATCACGTCCGCAACTATGCCTCTATCGCTCTAGAGATGGCCAAACTGGGCGTGAAGACGCTTATTTGTGATGTGAGCAATTCAGGATTTTTCAAGTTTAACCGCTATCTTAGTGAAGAAGAATTCAGTGATCTTGCAGACCAGCTTTCGCGCACGCAGATAGCATCCTTGCATAGAGTGGATGCTAAAAAACATTTCCTGAGATTTCCCCAGGCGCGGGCGTATGTATTTGCCATTGACTGGGGACATCTGCGCCCAGTATTGGTTGACGCAAAACTCCGAGGGATCCCCACCATTGCCATCTACGAAGGAATCAGCGATGATTTTCTGGTAGAACCGCCCGATGCCCGTAAAACCCTACCCTATAGGAACGTTGATCATCTTTTACTTCCCGGGGAATATTACCGCCATGTCTATCAAAAACAAAATGTTTCTGTAACGGGTTTGCCGGTAATTAACCGCCTATTGCAGGAAAAATATATGTTTCCAGAGCGCCCCAAGGCGCTCATCAACGTCAACTTTACCTATAGAGTGCTGGAGGAGTGCAGGGATGAATTTGTTAATAGCGCCATCTGCGCCTGTGCTGCAGCGGAAATCCCCTTCTCCCTGACTCAGCACCCTGCCGATACGGGGAACTTGGCACCTTACCAGGCAGAGTCTGTTTCTGTATATGACTGCCTCAAATCAAGCACCCTGTTGATCAGTAGATTCTCTACGTGTATCCTAGAAGCTCTTGCAATGGGGAAACCTGTTATTTATCACAATCCACACAAAGAACGCTTCTCAAAATTTCAAAGCGATCCCATGGGAGCTTTCCGGGTAACAACCACGACAGAAGAGCTTACCGTTGCTATAGGAGAGGTGCTGCAAGAGATACAAAGTGGAAAAAATTTTCGTGCTGCTGCAAAAGAATATTTGCGATATCACACAAATGCTTTTGCGGAACATACTCCTGAATATTGCGCCGCTAAGGCACTTCAGGATATTATTGAAGCGGATAAAGAATGCTTTTACCGGAGACTCCTGACTCATGCGGATCGGTTCTCTATGCCGGCCCTCGCAAAGACTCAGAAACAAAATTTTACTACACTGCTGAAAGCTCTTGTTCGATGTGGGACAAACAATGTGCTTGCGGTATGCAAAGATCCCCCCTTGTTACTCAGATTCATGAAAGAAAATTATTTTTCGAATAAAAACAAAACGACTACCTAATTCGAAAGTATAAATTGGCAATTTGCTGCTCCCTTATAATTTCTCTCGCATGAATGGGCTGGACTGAATTATGTACTTCTCTTCTACTCATACTAAAAGATGTGCTGCTATTATTGGTAATGGCCCTTCATTACGGGGCTTTGACCTCCATGCAAAACTCACAGGTATTGATACTTTTGGCATGAATGCTGCGTATAGGTATTGGGATACTATAAACTGGTATCCCACCTATTACAGCTGCCTTGACCCTGTCGTGGGTCACTCGCATTTAGACGCTATCGCCCGATTGATCCGAAATGGACAAAAATATGGCATCCGCGCTTTTCTTTTGCGGGAAAGCGTCATCAAAGAACTGGGGGATACAGGTCGAGCGAGTTTTGTGGTCAACTTTGACGAACAGCAACGAAAGAAGAACCCATTCTTGCGTTCTCCACTATTCTGCACGGGCAGCCATAGCTGCGCTTGGGCAGCCATGCTTGGCTACCGGGCCATTTTTCTCCTCGGCGTGGACTCGGACTATGTAACTCCCCCTAGCGAGACAAAAACGATTGATGGAAGCGTACTTGAAATTGTAGAAACTCCCAAACATAATCCTAACTATTTTTTCGACGACTACCAACGTAAAGGTGACAAGTGCCTCATTCCCCATTATCAACCTCATATGCCATCAGCTCCCCATAGTGAATGCTGGAATAGCGTCCGCCATTCCATAGAAAAGGCAGGATGCACCGTAGTAAATGCCAATCCAACATCAGCAATTAATACATTCCCCAAATGCACATTCCCCGAAGTATTTAGTCATCTACACATTTGTAGACGTACTACACCAAGGACAGAAGATCACTGCAATATATAGATAAAACAGCACTATATAACCAAGCACGATAACGCAATAGCTTTATTAATATACACACAAAGCGATGCCATTAGTCCAAAATCTGTAGATTTTTTGAATACGGTAAGGTGGTGATATGATCAGCGTTATTTTATGTGGTGGAGCCGGCTCCAGGCTATGGCCGGTATCTCGGGAATTACATCCAAAACCATTTTTACGGTTAGCCGATGGGCAGAGCCTCATACAAAAAGCCTTTCTCCATGGCGCAGGACTGCCTGAGGTCAAAGAGATATTGACCGTCACCAACAAAGAATTACGCCTTAAGGTCGACGAAGAATTTAAATCCACCCGACTGCAATCAGCATTACACTATATTCTGGAGCCTTTTGGCCGCAACACAGGGCCCGCCATCGCCGGAGCCGCCTTGGAAACGAAACGGCGACATGGTGAAGAGACAGTGATGCTCATTCTACCTGCTGACCATCTCATCGCCGATCAGCCTGCATTTAACGCAGCCGTGGCGCAGGCGGTGCAGTTAGCCCGGCAGGACTTCTTGGTCACTTTTGGCATAAAGCCCATCAGGCCGGAAACAGCTTACGGATACATTGAGGCCGACGGCAGTCAGGTGCGTCGATTTGTTGAAAAGCCCGATCAGGCAACAGCTCTGGAGTATGTGGACACCGGGAATTTTTTCTGGAACGCAGGTATCTTTTGCGTCAAGGCTGCAACTGTCCTGTCTGAGCTGGCTACTTATGCTCCCGAACTTTTAACCGGCGTGGAAGCCTGTTTGGCAGCCTCCTATCGACGGGCAGGAACTCAAAAATGTGAGACCGGCAACCTGGAACTGGATGCTGAGACATTTGCGGCAATACCGAACATTTCAATAGACTACGCAGTCATGGAAAAGTCCAAACGTGTAGCCATGGTCCCCTGCGATATCGGCTGGAACGATCTCGGCTCTTGGGAAACCTTGTGCGCCCTGAATCCGGCGGATCAAGATGGTAACCACATTTCAGATCCTCACAGAGCTGTGCTTCACAATGTTGCCAACTGCGACATTCAGACGCAGGAACGTCTGGTGGCAGCTCTGGGAGTGGAGAATCTCCTGATTGTGGATACACCTGACGCTCTTTTAGTGGCGGACAAAAAAAATGTTCAAGACGTCAAGCTGATTTATAACCGTTTGAAAGATGAAGACCACGAGGCCTATAAACACCATCGTACCGTGTATCGCCCATGGGGTTCCTTCACGCTGCTGGAAACCGGGCCGCGCTTCAAAATAAAACGCATAGAGCTCAAGCCGGGGGCCAGCATTTCGCTACAGTTGCATCACCACCGCAGCGAACATTGGATTGTAGTCAGCGGCATGGCTGAAGTAACCTGCGACGATAAAGTCTTTTTCCTGGACACGAACGAATCCACCTACATCAAAGCCGGCCACAGGCATAGGGTCGCCAACCGGGGAATAATCGTTCTGGTTATGATTGAGGTACAGAGTGGAGATTATTTGGGCGAGGATGATATTGTTCGCTTTGACGATATCTATGGGCGAATTGAATAACCCAAGAGGATAAGAGGAGAAGGTATATGCAAAAAACGGCCATTGTGACTGGAGTAACCGGTCAGGACGGAGCCTACCTAACGGCTTTATTACTGGAAAAGGGCTATAAGGTTTTTGGTACATACAGGCGCAATAGTTCTGTCAACTTTTGGCGACTCGAGTATCTTGGAATTTTAAATCATCCTGATTTGGAGTTGGTCGAGTTTGATTTAACGGATTTATCGTCAGCCATGCGAATAGTCAAACAGGTCAGACCAGACGAAGTTTACAGTCTCGCGGCCCAAAGTTTCGTCGGTGTTTCTTTTGATCAGCCTATCACAACTATGGAAATAACAGGACTAGGTCCAGTACATTTGCTTGAGGCCATCAGAGCCCACAAAAAAGATACTCGCTTCTACCAAGCCTCTACTTCCGAAATGTTCGGTAAGGTACAGACCGTACCTCAGACAGAAAACACGCCCTTTTATCCTCGTAGTCCCTATGGTACGGCCAAACTATACGCTCATTGGATGACCATTAACTACCGTGAGAGCTACGGAATATTTGGATGCAGTGGGATCCTATTCAATCACGAATCACCGTTACGCGGCCTAGAGTTCGTCACCCGTAAAATAACTGATGCAGCGGCTCGTATTAAGCTGGGCATGCAGGATGTTCTGGAGCTTGGCAACTTATCGGCCAAGCGTGATTGGGGGTATGCCAAAGAATATGTTGAAGGTATGTGGCGCATGTTGCAGGTGCCGCATCCAGACACCTATGTTATGGCCACGGGGCGTACAGAAACTGTACGTGACTTTGTCTCCATGGCATTCAAAGCCACCGACACACTTATTGACTGGCACGGTGAAGCAGAGCAGGAAGAAGGCGTTTCTCGAGAAACTGGGCAGGTTATCGTGAAAGTCAATCCTAAATTTTACCGCCCCGCCGAAGTAGATTTGCTGATTGGCGATCCCAGTAAGGCCAGAGAAAATTTGGGATGGACCGCCCAAACCGGACTGGAAGAACTCTGCAAAATGATGGTGGGAGCTGATATGAAACGCATTGAGGATGAGATTAAGAATAAAAATTTCTAATTTAATAACTAATTATATTCACATGCGAGGGAAAGTATGAATAGATGCCTGATGCAAATAGATGCAAAAGATTTTGATATTCTTATGCGAGGGTATGCAAAGCTTGGTATTAAATTCTGTAATTGCCTTGATGGTGGAGCGGGAGCTGGCATGACAGCGAAAAAAATGCTCCCGTATATACAGGAAAATGGGCTCATCTTTGCTTTTGAACCTTTCCCTGGGAATTTTCGCTTCCTTGACTCTCTCGACAATTGTAAAATAAAAGTGATCAAAAAAGCCTTATATTTTGAAAATATAAAGAAGGAACTTTTAGTAAATACAACAGTTACTGCAGATTCTGATTGGGGGAAAAAAGGATTTGAAGGATATTCCTCTGGAGGTTTTATTGTTAATGCACCTAATATGGAAGAACGCTACCGTAAGACACGGTTAATTCAAGAGAAACTGCATCCCATAGATTGTGTAGCTGCGGACGCAGAAATTAGCGCGTCCCATAAAATTGATTTTGTTAAACTCGATCTGCAAGGTGGAGAGTTCAATGCTTTGATGGGTATGCGAAGAATCATTTTTGAACCATACTTCCTTTGGATTGAATTCTCTGATCAGCCTGAATTACTTAACTATTTGTATGATCTTGGATTTATAGTATTTGAGACAGACTATGTTTTTACAGGCTCTCCGCCAGAACCTCTCCCCAAGGATTTTGCATACATACGTGAGGCAACTTCGTCAGGGGGGACTTCGGTGTGGTATGGTCGACGGATTACCCCTTGGGGACGGGATTTCCACGACGAATTCCTGACCTGCAAAACTAAATACTCTCTCATCCAGACAGATATTGTATGCGTACACCACTCACGATATCAATTATTCAATAAGGCACTTGCGGCAATATAACGCATAAAACCTCGGAAAACAGATAGTCTGCATGATAAGCAGAACAATTTCAGTAAAAACCAGGTCTTTTAGTAAATTTTAGAGTGACCAATTTCAAGACAGACAGCACATCCTACTGTACAAAAAAGAATAATATCGTTGCGAACTTTTCTTCTGCCTCACACAAGAAATGAAGAAGACACCGACAACCTGCGGCATATCTCGATATATAGGAAGCCAGAGCAAAAATGAGGCTAGCCCATTTTTACCGCCACTTCGCTTCAATGATGGGAGTCAAACTTTAACTTGCAGCTTCAGAATCTAAGGCAATTATGAAAGACGAAAATCTTAACAAAAAAATAGCATTATTTATCAACCCTTCTTATGACACTTCCATACAGACTATGTTTTCAGATAACATAAAGAAAACATTGAATGATATTGGCTTTCTTGCAGTTACTTTGTGTAACAGAAAAGTAGTTGAAGACAAATATACACTTAAAATTGAAAAACAGCGTTTAAGCAGCTATACAGAACGCGTATTCTATGAATTCCCAGCTTGGTTACCTCAGCATGTTGCAGAGTCGTATCTTGATCAAGAACTGATTTTTAGAAATGAGGATCGCATCAAATATTCTGCATGCATCAGAAATGGTTTGCTATATTGCTCAAACATAATCGATATAGCTTTCAAGGAACTATCTCCTGCTATTACTTTCCTTGAAAATAAAGTATATTTCTTTACCTCGATGGGGTATCTTGCGGCCAAGCATTATGGGTCAAAAACATATGTTACCGAAAAATCGCCTTTAATGAATATCTGGGTTGAGGAGAACGGCTTTTTTTCTGAGACCGCCCTGCCAAACTGCTTCCAAAAAAGAGATGCCTCCAACGATGAATACTATAGCGCCATAGGAAAGCAAGTAGCCAAGGCTGAGCAAGGGAATGCGCAAGGCTTTCGTTCCATTAACTATGCAGTCCAGCACACAGAGGATTTCCTATCCAATGCTCAAAAGCCCATCTTCTTTTTTCCTTTTGATAACGCTCACGGCACTGGTCTGACTGCCAATAATCACCCCCAAACACTTCAAGACTATCCTGGTTTAAATATCAAATCGATTATCGAAAAAACCATCCAGACTGTTGAAAGTCTCGGTGGAGAACTAGTCATCAAATCGCATCCTTCTTATAAAATAGGAGAAACATTTCCTGAGTATGCAAATTACCTCTATGACAGTTTCGATCTTGAATTAATGCTGAATAACGCTGATGTAGTAGTCGGCATGCTGTCCAAAACTCTCTTCCATGCTTTACTATATAAGAAGCAAACTGTGAGTATTACTAGTTCTGCCTTGTCCAATCTTGGCTTTACTTATACCGTAGATACCGTTGGGGACTGGCTACCTGCCTTTTCTCAAGCTCTAGAGGCGTCTCGGAACATAGCTAAGGATCCTGAAAGTATTTTTTTAGCACATCAAAGCTATGATACCTACTTAAAATTTTTAGGGTGGGCCTACATTGATTTTTTTTATGATTACGATAATCAACCCAATTTTTGTAGAAAAAATATATATATGTTAACGAACTCCCTGTCTCAATATAAATTTAGAGATACAAACAAAGCAGAACTTGAACAGAGCATACTGAAAATTCGGAATATACTTTACGATATCCCTACCTCCAAAAAGAAAGTCATTTATTTTGATGTATCAAGACTTCAAAATAAGTCGTTCAATCACACAGGAATTTCTGTTTTTATCAAACAATTCCTTGACTCTTTTAGTAAAGAGGGAGAGTTTACCATTATCCCCACGTTATCCGGCTCGCAGCTTAACCACAGAAATGATTATAGCAGCTTACAGGAATTTGAGAAAGAAATCGGCTATAAAGTGCAACCGTTACCGCTCCCTACTCCTAATTATTCAAAAGCGGAACAATTTATATATTTTTCGCCACAAGACGGCTTGCCAAATCCGGCCACAACCCCCAATCATATGCGAATACTATGCGTCCATGATATATTTCTATATAATGTTAACGGGTACCCTACATCTATAGCTGCCAGAGAAGGATTTAGAAATGTTATTCAAAGCCTGGATGTTAAAAGAGACTTTATTTTGTGCAGCTCTGAATTCACAAAGGAATCGCTATTAAATACCTTCCCCTTTATAAATGAGAATCAAGTTCTCGTATGCTATCTTGCCCTTACAGAAGGTTATTTTTCTCCATCGGAAATGATACTAGAATCATTACTTACCACTCATAATCTCACTAAGAGAAATTATATTGCCCTGCTATATCAAAACAATCATAGAAAAAACTGGAATACTATTTTTGCTCTACTTGGGAAAATACTTTTGAAAAAGCAGTTTGAAGGAGATATTGCAATAGTTTGCAATAAATCCACCCAAGTACAACTAACTCCAATACTCCAAAAATTCTTTTTTGATGACTTAACCAAAATTCGCTTCATCCTCAGTCCTGAAATAGAACAGCTAGCATCCCTATACAATGGAGCACTTTTCACAATATATCCTAGCCTATATGAGGGGTTTGGGTTCCCTGTCTTAGAAGCTATGGCATCAGGCTGCCCCGTTATCGCCCATAATGGCTCATCCATTAAGGAAATCGCCGAAACAGCCGCCCTCCTTGTAGACATGACCTCTCCAGAGGCAATCGAACACGCAATCGGCACCATGATACAATCTAGTGAGCTCCGTTCCCATTTTGCTAGCTGCGGTCGAAGCCAAGCGCAGAAATTCACTAGAGAAAATATTAATAAAAAATATATTGAAGCATTCGACGCGTTTTGGCCAAAGTACCTGACTATGTCTAAATTTTACCATCAGATAAAGCCCTATACTGATTCTTCACCTAAAGCGACGCCGCCGGCTCCAACGAAGGCCGCGCCCGCGACACCTGCCCTTGCTCATAAGCCTGAAGTCAAACGAATAGACCTGGAGCACCGTTTTAAAAACTCCTCTACATGGAAGCAAGCTTTAGCCCTGTTTCTGCTTGATCATGATCGCTTGAAAACGAACATAAAAAGAATTATCAAGAAACATTCGCAAAAATGAATAGAATACAAATTTTAAGGATCTGCTTATGCATGCGGAATATACTGATCACTCGGCTCAATATGCGGAAGATTGTACTTCCTCGCAACCTCAGGAGCTTGCCGCAGAAATCAAAAGCTTTATTGATGCTATCAGCATTAAAGGATTAGCCTCCTGTCTCAGCGGTATTTCCATCCAAAAGCTGTCTGAACGCGAGCTCCCCAGCCAGCCCGGGTTAAGCCCATTAAAAAGCAAGGTGGCGACCCAAGCGGATCTGGAATCAGACTGGGGGCGCTACTGGATACACGAACTAGGTTTTCCATTCTCATACAATCGTAAGATGTGGGAATACGCTTTTATTCTTCAAGCGCTTAGTCTCACAGGCATGCTTCAAGATGGTCGTCTTGGCCTGGGCTTGGGGTGTGGCAAAGAACCTTTGCCATCTTATCTGGCAGCCCAAGGTTGCAATATCGTAGCGGGAGACAAGCCTGCAGAGAAGCAAATACCCTCATCCTGGCAGCAGATCGGTACTTATACTGAATCCTTAGAAAGCCTTTTTTGGGAGCGCCTGCTCTCTAAGAGTGAATTTGAAAAAAGAGTCCAACTGCAATATGTGGACATGAACGACTTGCCAAGCGATATATATGGGCAGTTCGATTTCTGCTGGTCTGTATGCGCTGTTGAACATCTTGGTAGCATCAAAGCCGGACTGGATTTTTTGCTCAATTCGATCAAAGCGCTTAAACCGGGCGGTGTCAGCGTCCATACTCTGGAGTTCAATTACCTCAATATTCCAAAGGACTTTGAGACTCCTTCTCTCTGTTTTTTTAAGGCTGAGCACATGGAAAGCCTATCTGAAGAAATTAAAACCTTAGGTGCTACACTTTGTCCCTTAGATTTTGATTGGGGGAATATGGTTTTTGACAGATATATTGATCTACCCCCTTATAACAAGCATAGATGGGATACCTTACAGAAAAGAGGACTTAATGTGGCTCCATTTTCTGCCCCTCATCTCAAACTGAATTATACTGGCATACCCATAACTTGTTTTGGAGTAATCGCAATAAAATCGTAAAAGGAAGTGACTTGCCGATGGCCGACTCTGACCAGAACAAACAAGAAATCTCAGGTTATCAAAATGGCATTGATTATACCACCAATTACCTGCTACCTCGACGCCGCCCAAGACTGTCTTGACCCTTCCCCCCAATATAGCTGACCATATTCTTTTTTATTTTGCTAATATGGAAGCAACTCTTGAAAGTACAGCAAAGGTCGCCTCACGCATACGGAATGCTGAACATTCACTGCGAGAAGAACCCCAAAAAATGCAGAAAAAAGATGTACAAATAAAGACTCTTGAAGCAAACTTACTGGACAGACAGCTGACGATTGAACAAAAAAATACGCAAATTCAGCAAGAAATTGGCCGACTAAAACAGCAGATGAAGCAAGAGGCAAGGCACTATGCTAAGCGCATACGGCAGCTGGAACGAGAAATCGAACATCAACAGCAGACTCACCAAAGCCAGCAAAAAGACGTTCCTGATGCCTGACTGCCCCAGGTAGACGTATTTTAGCCAATTAAGAGCCTAAAAAATATGACGCACGCTCTTTCCTGTTTCAAAGCATACGACGTTCGCGGCCGCCTTGGCGAGGAATTAAACGAGGATATAGCCTGGCGTATCGGGCGAGCGTATGGACAGTACCTACGCCCCAAAAGTGTGGCGGTGGGCGGGGATATCCGCCCTTCTTCCGCTGACTTGAAAGCAGCTCTCGCCCAAGGGCTTATGGCAGCTGGCGTTGAGGTGCTGGATCTCGGGCTGACTGGTACCGAAGAAATCTATTTCGCAGTCTTCAGCCAAAATCTTGATGGCGGCATCGAAGTCACCGGCAGCCATAATCCGCTCAGCGACAACGGGCTCAAGCTGGTGCGCGAAGGTTCTCGCCCTATTAGCGGCGATAGTGGTCTCTTCGATATAAAGCAGTTGGCGGAAGCAAATCACTGGCCTGAGGACACGCTCCCTGGGTCCATCCGAGCCGCCTCGTTCAGGGATGCGTACGTTCGCCACTTGCTGGGCTATATCAGCGCGGACCGTCTCCGGCCTTTGAAGATTGTGGTCAATGCCGGCAATGGCGTGGCTGGCCCGGTATTAGATTTGCTGGCCAAAGCTTTAACGACCCAAGGCGCTCCTTTGGAGTTCATCCGCTTAAACCATGAACCTGATGGGCGCTTTCCTAACGGTATCCCTAACCCATTATTGCCCGAGAACCGCAGCCAGACCGCTGAAGCCGTTAAAGCCCATGGAGCGGACCTTGGTCTCGCTTGGGACGGTGACTTTGACCGTTGTTTTTTCTTTGATGAGCACGGCAATTTCATTGAGGGCTATTATCTGGTCGGCCTCCTTGCTGAAACCTTGCTCGCAAAGCATCCCGGCGCGAAAATCATTCACGATCCGCGTCTCACCTGGAATACTATTGACCTGGTGGCAAAAGCCGGTGGGCAAGCTATCCAAAGCAAAACTGGGCATGCCTTCATTAAAGAACGTATGCGGCTGGAGCAAGCCCTCTACGGCGGAGAGATGAGCGCCCACCACTATTTCGCTGACTTCGCCTATTGTGACAGCGGTATGATCCCCTGGCTTTTGATCATCGAACTTATGAGCCTGAAAAAAGCCTCCCTGTCCTCTCTTGTAGCCGAACGACAGCGGGCCTATCCGTGCAGTGGAGAAATAAATTATACGGTCGAGAATATTGCTGAAACTCTCGCCCAAGTTAAGAACACGCTGGCGGCATCGGCACTGAAAATGGACTTCGCCGATGGACTCAGCCTGGAATTTCCCACTTGGCGATTTAACCTGCGGGGTTCAAACACCGAAGCACTCTTACGCCTCAACCTGGAAACCAGTGGAAATTCGGCAGAAGTGAGTCAGCGTGTGGCTGAAATAGAGGCACTACTGAGATAAGTTCCTTTGATGAGCTACTTACCCCCCTGTCTATAATGTTTCAAATGAAAATCCCCCGGCTATGCCGGGGGATTTTCATTTGCGCCTGTAGGACACTACCGCCAGCAGCGTCCCTCCCAAACGCACATTTGCTCTGGCACCTGCATGTTCATCTGCATAGCCGCACAGCAAAAATCTCCCCTATAACCTCTCCCCATACCGCAGAAGCAAAAAAATTCGTCTCTTGTGCCCGCGCGGTATACCGCATAATACATCTTGCATAGAATGCCTAAAGTGATATATAATAAATCATTAAATATCACATATTTGTTTGTAAATAATTATTTGTTTTTCGTAGACTGCTGGCGTGTTGCACAAATTCGAATTGTAGGTGTCGTGCGATGAACTATGGGGTCATCCTCGCAGGCGGCACAGGCGCGCGAATGCGCTCCGCCACTATGCCCAAGCAATTTCTGACTATTGGCGGCAAAAGCCTCCTGTCTTTAACTGTGGAAAAATTTTTTGCCTGCCAGCACATTGATAAAGTGGTTGTGACCGCTCCGCGTTCCTGGCTGGAACACACCAAGGGCGTTCTCAACGGAGCAGGATATCCGAAGTTGGATATCTGCCTGGGAGGCGCGTCCAGACAGGAGTCTCTGTACAATGCCCTCAAGTACATAGAAAAGACCTACGGCCTGAACGATAACGACATTGCGGTCTCCCACGATGCCGCACGGCCCTTCGTCACCATGCGTATCCTTGAGGAAAATGTCGAACTCTGCCGTGAACACGGGGCGACAGATACCGTCATGCCCGCAACAGACACTATTGTTACTTCTGAAGACGGCGTCTGGCTGCACTCTATTCCTCCGCGCAGTCGGATGTTTCAGGGACAGACGCCACAGAGCTTTTTCATTCGTCCGTTTCTTCGAATTTACGAGCGCCTGGACCAGTCATACCTTGAGCAGATGACGGATGCGGCCCGCATTTTACGCGAACAGGGCCTGCCTGTGGCCTTGGTCCGTGGCGAACCGTTCAATATAAAAATTACCACGGACTACGATCTGGGGCTGGCAAACTATATTCTGAGCGGTGTGAAATTATGATTAAACAAGTCATCAGACTGATGCAGCCCGGTGTCTTTCTCCCGCAGTTTTCCACAGAGGATTGGCCCGAAAACGCCGCACTGGTCCGCCCGACCTGGATGTCCATCTGCGCGGCCGATCAGCGGTACTTTCAAGGCTCCCGCCCGGAACAGGTGCTCCGCAGCAAGCTTCCTATGGCGCTCATCCACGAAGCGGTGGGAGAAATCCTCTACGACCCCACCGATTCTTACCCGCGCGGGGCCAAGGTGGCGCTGGTGCCGGGGGTGCCGTCGGACACCTCCGCCGTTACCCTCCGCGAGCCTTCGGGGGTGTACCAGAGCACACACAGCACCTCGACCAGAAAAAAACGGGCCGAGAATTACCGGGAAGGCAACCTCTTTTATTCCAGTTCATGCGACGGGTTTGCCCAGGAATTTTTATCTCTTCCTCTTTCGCAATTGGTCAAGATAGAAGGAAATGACGAACATATATACGCCTTTGCCGAACTGGTAAGCGTTTGCATTCATGCCGTGCAACGCTGGCTGCGTATCGTTCAAGGGAACAAACGTGGCAAGGTAGGCGTGTGGGGCGATGGCCCGTTCGGATATATTCTTGTTCTGGTGTTGCGGCATGCCGTGCCGGATGTGGAACTGATCGTATTCGGCAAGCATGACGACAAACTGCATTTCTTTTCTTTTGCCGACGACACGATCAACATCTACAGCAAAAGTAAATGCAGGGTGGGACATGCCTTTGAATGCGTGGGAGGACGCGGTTCCAGCCACGCCATAGACGATATTATCGACCGCATTTATCCCATGGGGTGCATCACCCTGCTTGGCGTTTCGGAAAGCCCGCCCCCCATACGCACCCGCATGATACTGGAAAAAGGCCTGCTCCTGCATGGCTGTAGCCGCAGCGTTTATTCCGACTTCAGTGCCGCTGTGGATCTCATCAGCAGGCCGGCCTTTCAAGGGCATTTGAAAAAAATGATTGTCCACGAAGCCACCATCCGCGATGCGCGGGATCTGGAAAAGGCGTTTCTGGCGGACGATGCGGTGCCTTTCAAAAGCCTGCTGCGGTGGATGATATAAAAAATACCTCTTCAGCAGAACGACTGTCCCCCGAGACAGGATTACCCACATAAAAAGCTGTATAGCGGGCGCACATGCGCTCTCTGTGCTTTGCAGCCATCGCGCCTTGCCCCGAATACAAAAAAAGCCTCACGCACAGTATGTGCCATATTGCTTTCCTGGTTGGAGAGAGGCATGAAAAGTCTGTTACCCGCAACAACGCATTCCTTGCTGAATATACTTTGCGCACGCCCCTTCACGTATACAAAAGAGTATGCGTCCGTCAAAAACTATATTGATTCTGAGCATATTCCTACAAAATACGACCGCAGCCTCAAAAAGATTGCGGTATACGAACTTGGGAAGGATATAAAGAAAAGTACAACTCGTTCAACATATGCAAAGATTCCGGAACTCTATCTGCATGAATTTAAAGATATCGCGTGCTACAGAAATATTCCCTTTACGGATGACGGAAAAATCATTTTCGATGGCATACGAGTCATACGAGCGAACGGCGAGATCAGCGCAAACTTGAACTCGCCTGCCTCCATACGACCGCAACCCATTGGAAACAATATGTACTGCTATGGAGCGCGTGGCACGTCAAAGGCTCTCTATATTGATGAACCGTGCATATTTGCGGACACAATGCATCACTATGGGCATCATCTCCTGGAAACAGTCAGCCAGTACTGGGCATTCCAAAGGCGCCCGACATATAAAATCGTGTTAGGCTATGCCTTCAAGGAAGTTCCCCCATACCTTCTTGATACGGTAGCCCCTCTCGGTCTGACAAAGGATTCTTTTGTCCTGCAAAACGAGTTCACTATTTTTAAAAAATTGTGCATACCTACAAGGGCATATATGCACATACAATATGTCAGCCAATATGCGATTGATGTGTGGCAAAAAATTTCAAGGTTCTATTGTAAAGATCCCTGTGCAGACACGCCTCAACATATTTATATATCGAGAAAGAACATCAAGAACAGACCCCTCATTAATGAAGAGCAGTGCGAGGAGGCGTTCAAAAAACACGGATTTACAGTTATTTATCCAGAAAAACTGCAAGTACAGGAACAAATTCAGTTCTACGCACATGCGACACGTATTGCCGGCTGCTCGGGATCCGCAATGCATAATGTCGTGTATTCCCAGCGCCCAGAGACCCTCAAAACACTCTTTTTATATCCCGAAGAATTTGCCAGCAGAAGAGCATATTCGATCTTAGAAGGAGCGTATGGCCGCGCATTTTATTCTGTAGTGGGCACATTCGTTCCCAATAAAAACAAGCCTGTCAACACTGTGAACGGAGCCTGGACCATAGATATCGGCAATCTGAATACAGCAATTGAACAATGGCTTGAACTATGACTTTTACGGCATTTATGGGAAAGACATACTAATGCATACAAGTTCGTATTTGCGCATGCAGTGGTTTACAGATACCTATCTCAAGAATACAAATGCCGTAACCACCGTTCTTGATGTAGGCAGCTACGATATTAACGGCTGCTATAGGCCGATTTTTCCTGCTCCCCAATTTTTCTATACGGGTCTTGACATAACGGAAGGCCCCAATGTCGATCTTGCTGTGCAACGTCCCTATGCATGGCAGGAAATTCCGGATAATGCCTATGACGTTGTAATCTCGGGGCAGACGCTGGGGCACATGGAATTTTTCTGGTTCGCCTTTGCTGAGATGACGCGCGTTCTCAAGCCCGGCGGCAGGTTGTGCCTGATCGTGCCCAGGTTGCAGGCCAGACACCGCCATCAGATCGACTGCTACCGGTTTGACGAAGACGGCCTGGCTGCTCTGGCATGCTACGCAAACCTTACCCCGCTCCACATCTCCATGAACCTTGCCCCGATAGGCGCGCACAACTGGTATAATGAAAAAATCGGCGACGCCATGCTGATCGCGCAAAAGCCGCTTGAGTGGCAAGGCCTGCTGGAAGCACGGGAGTATCCCACCAACCGCATTGTCGCCTCGACGCTGCACTCCGGCTTTGTTCCCAAAAGCGCGCAACCTAAGCCCCTGCCCTCCCGCACCCGCGCCTCCGACCGCATCAACGCTCTGGCGACCGCATTTGCGGCGGAGAGCTATCTGGAAATCGGGGCGCGTGACGCGGCGACTTTTTCCAACGTCGCTTTGCCGCACAAGGTAGTGGTGCATCCCGGTACGCTCTCCGTTCCTCCGGAAACCCCTCCTGCATCCGTACGGTTATTCTCCGGCACTTCCGACGAGTTTTTCGCATCGCCCGCCGGCGGCGCGGCATCTGTCCCACGCTCTTCCGAACCCTCCGGAGAGCCGCCCGCCTTTGACATCATCTTCATCGACGGGGCGCACAGCTTTGAACAGTCCTTCCATGATTTTGAAATAAGCCGGGCCCGCGCCCACCGGAACACCTTGTGGCTCATCGACGGAACCGTTCCCTGCGACCCGTACGGCGCTCTGCCGGACCGGGAAAAATGTCACGCCATGCGTAAACAGGCGGGCTCCGGGGAAAAAGAATGGCAGGGTGACGTCTTTAAAACCATCTTTGCCATCCATGACCGCTATCCGGAGTATTCTTACTGCACCTTGCTGGGGAATACCCCGCAAACAGTTGTCTGGAAGGCGCAAAAAGCGGACAGGACGCCCCTTTTTGCCTCCTTGCAGAAAATCGGCAGACTCTCCTATTTCGATATGCTCGATCATGCGGCAGTGCTGATGCCGATCAAGGACAACGCATTGCTTGACATTGTCGGTAAAACCCTTGTCCCGCAGGACTATGGCGAACGAGACACCTGGAAAAAACTTGTCTACAGGCAGCTTACGGCAGCCGCAAAAGCGTGAACGGGCTCCCGCGTATCGGCCAAAGCGGCAATACCGTTGCCATAGAAGACCTGAGGGGACGCTCCAAAGCACTTTCTTTTGCCGGACCAGTGAATCCACACGAGGAACATCATGATCAATCCGCTTAACATTTTCAAAAAACGGGGGAGTCCACCCCTTCCCGCAAAAAAGTCGCTGCCTAACATCGATCTGTCCTGCCTGGCCACGAATATGCGCCCCAAACTCGCCATTCACAGCGGAGAAGGCAGGCCAGGCAAGTACCATCTCGACATGTGGATTCCCGCCTTTGAAGCAAGCGGCGTTGCTTTTTGCATCATAACGCGCACCCGGCTGCTTTTTGACTACTGTAAGGAAAAATACAGCCACCTCTCCTTTGCCTACTTCAAGGAGGCGCGTGACGGCGAACGGCTTCTGGCAACGCTCCCGGAACTCAGGACAATCTTTTATCTCTCCAATACGGGGAATAATATCCACACCGTGCGCTTCAATCACATCAAGCATGTCTTTCTGGGACACGGCGACAGTGAAAAATCGGCCAGCGCCCACAAATTTTTCCGGGTATACGATGAAGTCTGGGTGGCCGGGCAGGCCCACATAGACAGGTTTGCCAACGCTCCGTTCGACAGCGCGCACTTGCACTTTGCCAAGATCGGCCGTCCCAACCTGCGGCAGGCGCTGCTTGCCTGTGACAACCGGCCCTGGGCGGCACGTTTCCCTTCGCCCCGGCTGCTTTACCTACCCACCTGGGAAGGACTCTATGCCGAGCAGGATTACTCCTCGCTGTCCCGCGCCCAGGGCATCCTGAGTGCGGCGTTTCGTGAAAAAGCCTGCGAGCTTTACGCAAAACTGCATCCCCTGACCGGAAGCAAAAATACCGCCTTTGAAAACTTTGGGGACACTCTGCAAAAAGCGCTTGGCAAGGAAAAAGCGAATCTCCATGTGTTTCTGCAGCAGGCCGCGCTGCACCAGTTGATACACCAGGCAAACATATTCTGCTGTGATGTGTCGGGGGCCGTCACCGAGTGCCTCGCCGGAAACGCTCCCGTTTTTGTCTACAAGCCGCGGAACAGCCGGGCAAAAGAAGCTTCAAGCAGCATGCCCTTTGACGAGTTCGCCTATACGTTCGCGTCGGAGGAGGACTTTGCGAAAAAGCTCCGCATGGTTCTGTCCGGCGAAGACCCCCTTGCAGAAGGACGCATGCGGGCCATGCACTATTTTATGGGACGGGCCGAGACGCTGGAGGATGTCTTCTCCCAAAAGCTGCGCGAGGAAGCCGGAGTCCCCCTGCCGGCGGCGGGCGCCGCGCGGGACACGCGCGAAACGTGCCGTCCGGCCATGTGATGCGGACCTCTCCCCGCCTGTTCCCATGAACGGTCCGCTTACGGCAACCACAAAAGCCCCGGCGCCTCCCGGAACACGCGCGTCCCGGCAGACGCCCGTTCGCCGGTTCTCCACCCTGCGGGCAGCCGCCACGCTCTTTCTCAGAAAAGGCAAGTGGCTTCTTAGACGGCTGGCCCGCCGCTCTTCCTTCCTCTACAGCGTGCTGGCCCTGTTGCCGCTGCAAAAAGACCGGCTGACCTTTGCCGCCACCGAGCTGCACATCGCCTTTCTGGAGCCTGTCATCACCGAAGCGCACAGGGACGGGAACTTCTCTGTGCGCGTGCTTGTCGCCGGACCGGGCATCCGGCACTATTTCAAGTTGATGTATATACTGGCCCGGTCCCGGTTTATCATCCTTGCCTCCGACTTCCCGAACCTTTACGGGGTTACGCCGCGCAAAGGGACTGTCGTCATCCAGGCCTGGCACGCCGCCGGCCTTTTCAAAAAATTCTGCATCGACCAGTATGCGCCCGACGATACACAGGGCAGGCGGGAAGCCATACGCAAGCATACTGTCTATACCCACTTTCTGACCAGTTCCCCGCGCCTGAACAGGGCCTATGCGGGAGCTTTCGGCAAGGGAGAAGAACAGGCCCTCGCCCTTGGCGCCGCCAATACCGATCAGTTTTACCGCGTCCGGGAAACGGCGGATGCGGCGCGCAGGGAATTTTACCGGCACTTCCCCCAGGCCTTTGGGAAGCAGGTGGTTCTGTACGCTCCCACGTTCAGGGAACACGAATACCGCGCCTGCAAGGAGGGCAAGGCGCTTGCGCTACCGCTCCCTTTTGCGGCGAAGACCTTTGCCGCACGGTTTTCCGGGCGCTACGTCCTGGCCTTCCGGGCACATTACCGCATGAAGAACCGCTATGCGCCGGACGGCCCCGTTCTCTCCGTCGGCGACTATCCGCTGCACGAGCTTCTCTCCTGCACGGATGTGCTTATTACGGACTACTCTTCCATACTATTCGATTTTGTGCTGTATGAGCGACCCATCCTGTTCTATGCCCACGACGCCGGACGGTATGAACAGGAACGGGGATTGTACCACCCCTACGAGAGCTTCGCCCCCGGCCCCGTCTGCCGCACCCAGGATGAACTTTTTGACGCGCTTGAAAATCCCGCTCGGGCGTCACGCGACCTCCAGGCATTCCGGGAACAGTACATATCCGCCTGTGACGGCAAGGTCTGTGCGAAGATACTCGACTTTCTCAAATCCTGCCCCCCTGTTTGACTATCCCCCCGTTTTAGCGCATGAGGGTGCCATGCATATAGGCATCGTCAACTGGTCGCTCTGCAGAACGCGAGGCGGCGTGCAGCAGGTGGGGGCTGATCTGGCCCATGCCATGCTGGAGCGCGGGCATACCGTCACCATGTTCTACAGACGCTTTCCGGGAGCTTCCCCAACGCCCCTGACGCCTCTTGATCCCGCGATCTCCCTGCTCCCCCTCGATATTACAAGCTATGCCCGCCCCCGCCCCGCATTGCGGCAACAGCTCGCCAAGGCTCGCTCCGTTATCGCGTCGAGCGATGTGGAGGTGCTGGCCGCCCTTTTCTCCTGGAAAGCGTTGCTGCTCTTTCCCGCTCTGCTGCGGGGCACGGGGATACCGCTGCTGATCTCCGAACACAACGCTCCGAACATCCTTGATACGGAGCGCTGGAACGCTTACGAACGCCATGCCTGCCTGGCGGCCGCCGATCGGGTCCATATACTGCTGCATAGCTTTCTGCCGCTGTATCCGGATTTTTTGCGCGACCGCATCGCGGTTATTCCCAACGCCGTTCCCGGGCAGCCCCCCATTCCGCCGCGGGAATACGCGCCGGGCAGACCCAAACGCCTGCTGGCCGCAGGGCGCTTTCGTGACGAGCACAAGCGGTTTTCGCTGCTGCTCAGGGCCTTCGCCCTGCTTGCCCCGCGTTTTCCGGACTGGACCCTGACCCTGTGCGGCGGCGGACGGGACGCCGGGCGCTATACAAAACTGATCGCCCGGCTGGGTATCCGGGATCGCGTGGAACTGCCGGGTATGGCGGACGATATGCCTCGCTGGTACCGGGAAAGTGACCTGTTCTGCATTCCTTCCCGCTACGAAGGGTTCGGGCTGGTGACCGCGGAGGCGGGCGGCTTCGGCCTGCCCGCCGTGGGATTCGCCGCGTGCAGCGGTACCAACGAGTTGATCATTCACGGTGAAAACGGTCTGCTGGCGGAAGAGGAAACCCCGGCCTGCCTGGCAAGGCGGCTTGCCGAACTGATGGGAGATCCCGAACTCAGGAAACGCATGGGGGAACAGGGCCGTGCACTGTGCACGCGGTTCGACCCCAAGGAGGTGTTTGACCGGTGGGAAACCCTGTTGCAGGAGACCGCCCGCTGCAAAGGCAACACCCGGCTGCAAGGATTCGAATCCCCGCGGGCGTCCGGAGGACAGCCTGAAGACGAGACGGAAACGCATCTGCGGGAGATTCTCCGCCGGCCCTCCCCCTTTGCCAGGCCCTGGGGGCTGCGACGGGTACTTCTGGGACAGCGTGCAGCGCTGCTTTTCAGGAAAATAAAGACCTTCTGCGTCTCCCGCCTCGGGCTGCGTCCGGCCTCATAAAAAAGGCTCGCCAGTAACAGCGAACCTTGTCAGACACTCCCGGTTACCCGCAATCCCGCGAGGAACCGGTACATCTCACGCTCTTAGAGCAAATTCATAATGAAATTGGACAAGGATCGAATTGCCTCCGGCGGCCAAAGGGACTGATTCCCTTTGGAATCCCGCAATTATGGCTGCCTTTGCAGCAGTAATTTCAAAATTAAACTGCTCCTAACGCGTATACTTTCTCAGCCGCAACGATATGTCACTTCGCAACCGCGTGGCCATCTCCCCGATCTTCCCGGCCATGCGCGAACCCATCGCCGCGCGCGGAGGAGCAAGATTCTCCGCCGTCTCCCGCAGCATGCGCATAACCGCCGCATACTCCCCATGTTCCAGCAGGGCGTCCACCATATTTTCGGAAATGCACGGAAACTCGGCCTCACAGGCGGCAGTGCAGAACATCCGCAGGTTTTTCACCATAAAGCGGCGCATCCTGGCGGCAAAAACGGCCAGCACGTCCGGCGGGCAGCCGTTTCTTTCCAGGTAGGGCACAAGCTCCCGCAACATATACCAACTGCTCACGGCGCGGCCGCCCGCCTTGGTCACGTCCCGGTCTACGCGGTGATAGCCGTAGCCCACCCGCGTGCTGCCCACGTAGGTGCGGGCATGGAAAAAGAGCAAGGTGCACAGAAGCATGTCTTCCCTGTACCGGCGCACGCTGCTTCGGCGCGCTTCGTCCAGCGCCTGCTCCATAAGCGGACGGGCGAAGATCTTGCCGCAAAGAATGGGCTTATGCCCGGCCTCTTCCGCGCAGCGCCGGAAAATGTCCGCCCCTGCAAGACGGGGAGCCAGAGGCCGGGCTTCGTGGTATTCCCGCACAAACGCGAGATCCGCGTTCAGCAGCACGGTGGACGCATGTACGATGTCCGCATGCTCTTCCAGAAGCAGCCGGGTATGGAACGCCAGCGTCTCCGAACCCCACAGCACGTCATCGGCATCCGCAAAGGTGACCGCCTGTCCTGCGGCTTCGGCAACGCCGGCCAGCCGGGCGTAGCGGGTATAGCGCCGTTCCGGCAGGCGTAAAAAAGTAAGCCGCAGGCCCTTGTTGCGGTAGGCCTCCACCAGGTCCGCGCTGCTTTCGTCCGAACAGTCGTCCACCAGGACGACCTCCATATCCGATGCGATACTCTGCGCCAGAGCGCTGTCCAGCAGGCGCGGCAGACTTTCCTTGTGATTGTGGAAGGGAATGACCAGCGAGAGCATCGGCTGCACGGCCTACCCCCTCCCCGGACGAAACAGGCCGCGCAGAAGGCCGGAAAAAGGCCGTCGCCCCCCCGCCGGGCACGCAACCATCAACATCGCCCGTTGCGCATGGGTATGCAGCGCCCGGAGCAGCCGCACCCGCCGCATCTTTTTTTCCCGTGCCTCCCGTGCAAGACGCATGTACGGATGCCCTTCCAGAAACGCCCGCACCAGAATTTTTTCGTTTTCGCAGCCCCCCGCCTCCGCAAGCCGCGCATCAAAGGAAGCCGGGTCGCCGGACCAGGCGGCATACTGCGCGGCTGTGGAAGCGAACAATCTGCGTTGCAGGATGCGCGAGCAGGCCTCCGCCGTTGCCAGGGAGCACTCGTTGTGGACTATGTGGGGCATATATTCGTGCAGCATGGCGGAAAGCATCAGCGGTTCGCCGGGGGGGGACGCAAGCGCGGCGTCTTCCTCCGCAGCGGCGTAGCCGATCCGGTCGCTCCCCCTGTAGCGCCGGGCATGAAAGAGCAGCAGCGAGGTCAAGGGCAGGTCCGCCGCTGCCGCAGGCCCGCCGTTCCCGGCCAATCCCGCGCTGTATGCGCCGTACCGGCGGGCCTCTTCCAGGCACGTCATCCACAGGGAGCGCGAGACCAGCTTTGCACACAGGCCGTGTGCCCGGAAATCTTCGGCCACATATCGCGCAAAAATCGCCTCCCCTAGTAGCTCTTCAGCCAAAGGGCGCGCCCAGGTCCAGGCTTCACCCGCTTCCGGCACTGCAACGCGGAAGGAGTCAGGAACAGGCGCTCCCCCTCCCGCCTGCCCGGACGCGGGCCGCAGCACGTTGTACTGCACGATATCCGCATCCGCTTTCCGCAACAATTGCAAAGGATGCTCCAACGCATCTTCACCGCAAAAGAAGCCCCCGGCACGGGCGACCCCTATGGCCGGGGCGAGAGTTGCCTCCACGCCCGCAAGCAGCGTCGTGACCGGATCCTGCCCTTCCGGGCCTTCCACAAGACGGATGCGCAGCCCCTTGTCGGTCCAGGCGGCAGCGGCGTCACGGCAGGCTCCCCCGAGACCCGCGCCCGAGACGATGACTTCAATATCCCCGAGGCGCTGCGCGGCTATACTGCCCAGCAGACGCGAAAGCCGGTCCGGATGGTCATGGTAGGGCACGATAAGGGACAACTGCGGCGGCATGCGATCTCCTGCGCGTCTGGAAAGTACTCCTGTATCCCAATTGCATCGCGAGTTCAATGTGACCGCCCATGCGCGCCGGCAGGCAGCTTTTCCCGCGGCCCGGGCGGCGTTCGGATGCCGCTGCTCCGGCCCCGCGCGTCCCCCCCCGGCACGCGCTCGAAAACCGGTTGCCGAAGCTCTCTCGCTGGAGTATACGAACCTATGTTTCTATTGCGTCTCCTATCCCGTCCATTGCGTGTTCTCCTGACGGCGGTGCATCCCGCGTTCTCCTGCTGCGCCTCCTGCGGGGAAATCAAAATCCCCGTACAGGGACGCCTGTGCGCCTCCCTTACTCCGGACTTTCCCGTGGACTGCGTCATCCTTGCCGTCTCCTCCGCCTGGGAAGGCGCGGACCTCACCGCCTCGGCAAAGGCGGTCCGCAACGCCTTGCCCTTTATCCGCCGCCTGTATATTGTGCGGGAACCTGCCGCCGCGCCTTCCGGCGCTCCTGCGGAGCTTCCCGCCGACACAGAGATCCTGTCTCCGGCCTCCCTGCCCCGACAGGCTGAGACCGGCATGAACAGGGGGGAGGCGCTTCCGGTGGAGGCCCTGCTGCATGTCATTCCGGAAGTGTCCGAACATTTTCTCGTACTGCACGCGCCGCTTTCCCCCGAACCGGCGCAGGAGCCCCTGCATCCCCTGGATTTTTTTACGCCCAACGGCATTCCCCTGGTCAGCCTGTGCGCGGTGGCCGTCCCATCCCCCCGGCTTGAGAGCTTCCTGCAGGCGCTGCGCCGGGAAGGCCTGCCCGCCGATGCGCGCCTCGCCTTCACAGCGGGGCTGGATGCGCGGACCAGGGAAAGCGCGGCGGAGTTCCTTCCGCTGTATGTAGGGGCCATCGCCCGGCAAGCCGGCGACGGCGAAAGCGGCGGCCCGGACTACAGCGCCGCTTTTGCGCATTGGACGTACGCGGCGGCCAGGGCCGTCCCCAGGGGAGAACTGCTCGCCGCAAAAGTCGCGGCGCTTCTGGACAGATCCCGCAGTACCCCCGCCCGCCGGAATGGTTCCGCATGAACTTCCCGTCTTCCTTGCAACGCCTGTACGACAACGTACTCCGGTCACTTTTTGCGGTTCCCGACTGCGGAACCTGCCCGAGCCGTTTTTTGCCCCTGGCGGAACGCATGCCCGTTCCACTCCATACCGTTTCGGACGCCCCATCCCAACCGGGCTCCGCAAAGGCATCCGCAGAGACCACCGGGCGGCCGTTTCCCGTCGACGTCGTATACACTTGGGTGGACGGAGCGGATCCGCAACTGGCCGCCAAGCGGAACGCCTATCTGCCCGAACGGGACAAACGCTCCGCCGACAGCACGGGCGCGGCTCTGTACAGGGACAACGACGAGTTGCGCTACTCCCTGCGTTCTCTGGCCCGCTATGCCCCCTGGGTGCGGAAGATATGGATTGCCACGGATGCGCAGGTTCCGGCCTGGCTGGACACGGCGCATCCGCGAATCCGCGTGGCGGACCACCGCGACTTTCTTCCCGCGGACTGCCTGCCGACCTTCAACTCGCGGGTTATCGAAGCCCATCTGCACCGCATTCCCGGCCTTGCGGAGCGCTATCTGTACTGCAACGACGACTTTTTTCTGGCCGCCCCCTGCACGCCCGGCCACTTTTTTACGCCCAACAGCCTGCCGCATATTTTCGTCGACTGGCGTTCCTCACGGCGCTATGCCTACCGCAAGCAAAACAGCCCGCACGCCTGTTCCCACGCCAATGTCCGCGCCTGGCTCAAGGCAGCGGGGATGACGCCGGTTCCCGACCTGATAACGCCTCACGCCCCCTACCCCCAGACCCTTAGCAACGCCGCCGCCGCGTACGCTTTTTTTGAGCGGGCCATCGCGGACTCCCGCCGCAACAAGTTCCGCACTTCCACGGAAATGGCCTTCAACTGCCACGCCGCTTCCCTGTGGGCCTATGCGCATAAACGGGGGGTGCCCTGCGACATGCCGCACTTCTATATCAACCCCAAAGCATTCAATGCCCTGCCCCGCTATGACGCCCTCGTCCGCCAGCAGGGGCAGCCCTTTGTTCCGCCCTTTTTCTGCCTGAACGACGTGGGGGACGCCCCCTGGCCCCCCGGACGGCGCGAGGCCATGACCGCCTTGCTGCAAACCCTGTATCCCGCCCCTTCACCTTTTGAACGCGCCGTTCCCGCCGGCGCATGCTGATTGCAGGCCCGAATTCCATGTCTTTCTCGTTGCCCGTTCTCATGTACCATTCCGTCAGCCGGATGCGAAACAAGCAGTGCGTCCCGCCGGAACTGTTCGAAGAGCACTGCGCCACCCTCTCCCAGGCGGGATGGCGCGGGATCAGCCTGGCGGAGGCGGAAGGCTACTTCCTCCACAAACGCCGCCTGCCCGGCAAGACCCTGCTCCTCACCTTTGACGACGGTTACCTGGACAACTACGTCTACGCGGAACCCATTCTGCGGCGCTACAACCTGCACGGGGCGATTTTTCCCGTAGCCCGGCTGCTTGATACGGAAAACGCCCTGCGTCCCACCTCGGAAGCCTCCCCGCCTCAAGGGCTGCCCAATCTGCACAGCCCGGCGACCCTGGTCCGGCAGGAAATGCCCGTCGCCAACATCCTCTTTTGCCGCTGGTCCGAGATCCGCCACATGCAGGAACACGGCAACCTTGCCGCCGGCGCGCACTCCCTGCGCCATGACCGGGTGGTAAGCGGACTGCGTTTCAGCGAGCTGTATACGCCCGGAGGCCGGGACAGCTTTTTTAGCGTTCCCCCGCACCCGGTCCTCTGGGGACTGCCCCGTTTTCCTCTGGGCTATTCCCTGGCATGCCGAGGCTACACCCTTGCGCCGGAACTCGTTGATCTCGTAGCCGCCACCGTTCCCCAGGAAAAAACCGCGGCAGCGGCGTTTCTGGCCGACCCCGCCAACCGGAAAGACCTGTACGCGGCCATTGCGAAACTGCCCCGCCTCGGCACCCTGGAAAGCATGGAAGAGTACCGTGCCCGCATATTCGCCGAATTTACCGAATGCCGCGAGTTGTTCGCGGAGCGCCTCGGCAGCGCGCCCCTCAGCTTTTGCTGGCCCTGGGGCGGGTACTCCGGTGCGGCCCTTGAGGAAGCGCGGCGGGCGGGGTTCCGCGTCTTTTTCACAGCCCGGCGGGGCACCAACCTGCCGGGAGGTGCGCTGGCCGTGCGCCGTATCGCCGTCAGAAAAATTTCGGGGCAGGATCTGCTGCGGCTCGTCCGCTTTTCCCGCTGTCCTTTGCTGGAAACCCCCTACGGATGGGGAAGGGATCTGGTCATGTACGGAGAATCGCTTCTTGAGGGCATGCAGTACCGGAAGGCGCCCCAATGACTGCCGCGCCGGAACAGCCCTGCGGCGGCCAAAGCCGCCTTTCGGACGGCCAATCCGAGGCTTGCCGGGCCGCCGTAGCGGACAGCGGCAGGGCGGCCTTCTCCTGCGCCCCTCCAGGCGGCCGCCGGAGCAACAGACCGCCCCGGGGGGCCGGGCACGGCAGCCTGTACCGCCGCCTGTTGCAGGGCTTTCGGAATCTGATGACCAAACTGCACCCGGCTACGGGCGGGTGCGGCGCATGCCTGCTGGCGCCGCCCTCCCGAAAGGCCGTTGTTCCTTTGCATCTACGGGCCTGCCGTGCGCCCGAGCCGGACTTTCCCGTGGATGTGGTCTACTCCTGGGTGAACGGCAGCGACCCGGCCCATGCCGCCAAGCGGGCGATGCACCTGCCCCGGCAGACGGACATCCATGACAACGGCCTGGATGCGGCGCGCTTCCGGGACAACGAGGAACTGCGCTATTCTCTGCGGTCCCTGCACAATTTCGCACCCTGGGTACGCACCATCTTTGTGGTGACGGACGAGCAGACGCCTTCCTGGCTGCGGACGGAACATCCGCGCGTGCGCATCGTGGACCATCGAGAGTTCATCCCCGGGCAACACCTGCCCACCTTCAACTCCCATGTCATTGAAGCGTATCTGCACACAATCCCCGGCCTTGCCGCGCACTACATCTACATGAATGACGACCTGTTTCTGGGCCGCCCGTGCCGCAAGACGGATTTTTTCACCCCCAACGGCCTGCCCCTGGTCTTTCTGGACTGGCGGTGGCGGCGGCGGGACGGCTACCGCTTTACCAAAACGCCCCACGCCATGTCCTACTTCAATACGTTGGGCATTCTGAAGCGCCGCGGCGTCTCCACGGATCGCAGGGCGGTGACCGCGCACGGTCCCTTTGCCCAGACCCTGGACAACGCGCGCGAGGCCTTCTTTTTTTACCGGGACGTCATAGAAGGCTTCGCGGGCAACCGTTTTCGCACGGACCGGGAAGTGGCGTTCTACTCCCATGCTCTGCCCCTGCTGCTCTATAAGAAAAAGCGTTTTGTCCCCTGCGACGAACGTTTCTACTATGTACAAACCGACCGCGTCGACCGCATGGCGTATTATCAGGGAATTCTGAACAATCTCGCCTCCGGAACGGCGCCGCTCTTTTTCTGTATCAACGATGTGGGAGACAATACCGGCGATGCGCAATGGCGCAAGGATCTGCGCGCCTTGCTTACAGCGTACTTTCCGGAACCCTCCCCCTTTGAACGAAACTGAAGAAACGCCCCGGCGCGCCCCTTGCCCTTGCCGCCCAAGGTGGCTACCATACCGCCATGATGCACTACAAGTACACTCACGCCCAGACCGAGGCCACCACCGGCTATTTTTCCTGCGAGCCGCATCCCCCCCTCAGCCTGGACGCGGCCCTGGCCCATCTTGCGAAGTGCCCGCTGGACGACTACATGCGCCGCCACCTGCTGACCCGCATGCAGGCCATGCCGCCTCAGGAACTACCCTCCGCTTTTGCGCGCGCCTGCCCCTCGCTTTCCCTGCCTCCCCCCCTGCATGCCCTGGCCCGCGAGCTGATACTGCTGCACCCGTCCCTTGCCCCGCTGCTGGAAATATTTGTTCCGGGCTCTCTACAGACCGACGGCAACGCCACCCAAATACGCGGGTGCAGGGGGGCGGTCCCCCCTGCCGGGTGTGGGCAGAGCCCACATCCAGACAAGATGGCTTCGACAACAATCTCCCCTGAATCTCCAAACGAGCCCGCCACCCCGCTCATTCTGCTGCGCTGGCAGAGGCTGCCCGACCGCGATCTGCACCGGGCCTGGGGCGCCGTATTCGCGGACAACATCCAACGCCACAGGGCGTTGCAGACTCCCGAAGCAACCGGCCTTGAGCCTCTCTACCGGATGCAGGACGGCGTGCCCGTGAACCTTGTGGAAGGCGCACCGGAACTTTCCCCGGCCTTTACCCGGCCCTTTGTCCGCACCGTAGCCGAGGTGCGGAAAGATCTGGCGCAGGGAAGCGCCGCCCAGCCCCATACTCGCCTTCCGGCGGAAGAGGTGGCCGCTCTGGCCGAGGAACGCCTGACCGCCCTCGGTATTATTGCGGGCAAGGAAATGCGCCATACCGCTTCGTTGAGTCCGATAGCGCTGCTGCGGCCTTGGAACATCGCTCTCCAGGTGACTCAGGGACGCCACCGGCATACTCTTGAGGGGCAGGCGACCACCTATGGAAGAGGCCTGGCCCTGGCCGACGCCCGCGCTTCCTGCCTGATGGAAATGGCCGAGCGCGCTTCTGCCTATCTGTCCGTTTCCGACGACTGCGTTGAAAACAGAGCGGAAGAAACGTCCATCCTGCGCGGCCCCCGCTCGCAACTGCTGAAGGCCGGGCACGCGGCCCTCGACCCCAACGACTTTTCCCTGGAAACCCCCTATACGGACGCCTCCCTGGCCTGGATGCCCGGGCATACGCCGGAAGGCGGCACGGTATACGTGCCGGTGCAGATGGCTTCGCTGTTCTGCAACCTGGATGAAATATCTCTGTTTGACTCTCCCGGCTCGACCGGCATCGCCACGGGCATGACCATGGAAGAAGCCAAGGTGGCCGCGCTGACCGAAGTGTTTGAACGCGACGCCGAGGCCACCACGCCCTTTGCCAAGGCCTCCTGCTTCACCCTGCGCGTGGATGATGCGGACGACGCGCTTTTGGCCGCACTGCTGCGGGATTACGCCGCCCAGGGCATCAACGTGCAGTTTCAGGATCTTACCGGTCCCATGGGCCTGCCGGTATACAAATGCTTTGTCATGGGCCTGAAGGGCGCCATAGCCAGGGGCCACGGGGCGGGACTTTCCGCCCGGCGGGCTCTGGTTTCCGCGCTGACGGAAACCCCGTTCCCCTACCCCGGCGGCGGGCCTTCCGGCCCCCTGCTCCGCAAACTGCCGGTTAAAGCCCTGGGCGAACTGCCGGACTCTTCCCTGGCAACCCCGGCCCAAAATCTGGCCCTGCTGGAACGTACCCTTGCCGCCAACGGGCGCTCTCCGGTATATGTGGACCTTACCCGCCGGGATCTCGGCTTTCCGGTGGTGCGCGCCCTCGTCCCGGGCATGGAACCCGCCGCCGACAGCGACGCTTTTACCCGCGTGCCTGTGCGGCTGTATGCGAACTACCTGAATCTGTTCGCATGAACGAAGGCCACGCCGGTTCCTTCCGGCATACTTGTTGCAAATATCAGGACACCCCCGTTGCCGACTGCCCCCGTTTGGTGTGCAACAGCGTGACAGCGTCCTGTAAACAGCACATACTTGATTGAAATACATGAATATTTCAGCAACGATTTCCCTTCCTTGTCTGTACGGCATACTCCCCGCACTGCTGCAATTGGGCGGCCAAAATCTTGACGCCTTCCTGGATTGGATTCGCTCTTTCCGGCGGCAGGCGCCCCTGCAGCGGCTTTCATGGCAGCTTCCGGCGCTTGCGCTGGCCTCCATACTGTTCGGGGCCGCTCTGGCCCACGTCCTGCCCACGATGCTGTCTTCCGGCGGGCATGTGGTCAGCCGGCCCGTCACCATGACGGTCCGTTCGCCGGAGAATCCCGTCGCCTTTTCGGCGGAAAGCGCGGCCGCGCCGGGATCCGTCTCGCAAAAACTCTCTTTTGACGAGCAACGCGCCATACTCCGCAAGCAGGCACGCCTGGAATGGGGGGAGGAAGCCTTTGCGGAATCCACTCGGGACACGTACGTCAAATACGCTCAGGATTACCGCAGCCGGGGCATCATCAACTTTGCCGAAGGCAAGGTCACCATTGAGACCATTGACGGCAGCCTGCCGGTGGAGCACCTGCGGGAAGCGGTTGCCAACGCCTTGTCGGCGCCTCTGGAGTCCGGCGGCGTTTCTCTGCTTGCCGGGGAGCTTCTTGCCGCGGACGCCCTCTGGCGGACGGACGACCTTGCCCAGAAACTGGTCCGGGAGTGCAGCATCGCCCGCGAAGTGTCTGTGGGAGGCGTGCGCCGCGTTATTCACAGCATCAGCCTGCCCATGCTGTCCGGCAGCAGCGCCGTGCGCGCGGACAAATACCGCCCTCTGGCGGACAGATACGCGCGCCAGTACAACCTTACCCCCGCCCTGCTGCTTGCCGTCATGCAGGCGGAAAGCAACTTCAACCCCTTTGCGGTAAGTCCCAACAATGCCCTCGGATTGATGCAGGTGGTGCCGGAAACCGCCGGTAACGAGGTGCACAAATATCTCACGGGCGAGCCGGGGGAACCCTCGGTGGAAACCCTGCTCACCCCCGAACAGAATATCCGCTACGGGGCCGTCTACCTGCACCTGCTGGCCCGCCGCTATTTCAGCGATGTGCTGAACCCGGCCTCGCGCGAAATGTGCGTCATCGCCGCGTACAACGGCGGGCCCGGCGCCGTGCTGCGCGCTTTTGACCCGGACCAGGACGTTGCCGTGGCCCGCATCAACCTGCTTTCTCCGGAAGAGCTGTACGACTCGCTCACCACCCGGATGCCCACCCCTGAGACTCGCCGCTACGTTGCAACGGTTCTCGGACATATGCGCAGCTACACCCGGTAATTGCCTTCCCGCGCAAAACATGCCTGTTGCGGGCTTGTGGCCCCTCACAGGTTGTGCTATGCAGGCGAAAATCAACCGCGCCGACCAGTGTGCGACCACTATGGAGACCCTCATGCGAGTAAAAGCTCTTTGCCTTTCCTTCATGTTGCTTGCAACCGCGCTTCTTGCCGGATGCAACGGTAAAATCGCCGTTGTGAACACTGACAAGGTTTTTCAGGAAAGCAACGCCGGAAAAGCAGGCATCACTTACCTGGACAACCTGAGCAAGGAACTGCAGGACGAACTGATCTCCCTGCAATCCTCCGCGGAAAAAGAAAAGAACAAGAAAGCGGCCCAGGATGCCCTGCAGCTCAAATTGCGCGATGCGCAACAGCGCTTCAGCGCAGAGCAGCAACAGGTGATGAACAAAATCAGCGAGCTGTACCAGCAATCCATGGAAAAAAGCCGCAAGACCTCCAAGGTGGACGTCATCCTGAACAGCGAGGCCGCGCTTTCCATTGATCCCAAGGCCGATATCACCCAGCAGGTCATCGACGAGATGAACCGCACCCCGGTGACCTTCAGCCCTCTTGCCGTGGAGCCTGAAGCCGCCCCTGCGGAAGCCGAAGCCGCACCCGCGGCGCCGGGAAAATAGCTCCGCCCATACCTTGGACGCGCAACGGAAAGCGGCCCGCTGCCGCTTTCCGTTTTTTATGACGCAAGACGGTTGACGCGCGCGCCGTCTGGTGAAAGAATTATTTTTTCACAGGAATACGGCCGATGCAATTCTGCCGCACAAACGCCGGAGGAAACACCCATGCAACTCGCAGGAGCCTTTACCGCCCTGGTTACTCCCTTCAAAAACGGCCGCGTTGACGAGGAACGCTACAGGGAGTTCATTGAGTGGCAAATACAGGAGGGCATCAACGGGGTTGTGCCCTGCGGAACCACCGGAGAGTCCGCTACATTGTCCCACAGCGAGCACGAAGACGTAATCCGGATCTGCATCGATCAGGTGAAGGGGCGGGTTCCGGTCATCGCCGGAGCGGGGTCCAACAATACCAAGGAAGCGGTCGGCCTTGCCAAATTCGCCAAGGACGCGGGCGCCGACGCCATCCTGCTGATCACGCCCTACTACAACAAGCCCACCCAGGAAGGCCTGATTGCCCATTACAAGGCTATCGCCAAGGAAGTGCCCGTCCCCACCATCGTGTACAATGTGCCGGGACGCACCGGGGTGAACGTGGAAGCCCGCACCATGGCCCGCCTGTACAAGGAAATTCCCGATGTAATAGGCGTCAAGGAGGCCACGGGCAACCTGACGCAGGTTTCCGATATTCTGGAATTCTGCGACAGTGATTTCATCCTGCTTTCCGGCGACGACTTCACCATACTGCCCTCCCTGGCCATCGGGGGCAAAGGCGTTATTTCCGTTGTATCCAACATCGCCCCGCGCGTTACTGCCGCCATGTGCGCCGCCGCCCTTAAGGGCGACAACGCCACCGCGAAAAAGCTGCACTTTGAACTTGCGCCCCTGTGCCGGGCATGCTTTCTGGAAACCAACCCGGCCCCGGTCAAGACGGCGCTCGCCATGATGGGTAAAATGGAATACGACCTGCGCCTGCCCATGGTGCCCCTTTCTCTTCCCAACATGCAAAAACTGCAAGAGACGCTCAAGGAGTGCGGGCTGTCAACATAATCCGGCCCGGCGCGCCGGATGCCGGAGCCGCGTCATGGCCGACACAGACAGGCAATGTCTTTTTGCACACGCGGCTTTCCCGGCGAATTCCGGAAGGCTCCGGCGGATTCCCGCTTTTTTATGCCCATACGCGCATCAGTACTTGAAGAGTCTTTCCTCCTCATATACTATTGCTTCGCCCGTTCTTTCCGGACGGCCACATTTTGCGCGCGTACGGCAGTGCGGCGCCCCCCGGAGGTATGACCCGTGACCCTAGCTCCCACCAAAGAAGCACCCACCAGCAACCTTGCTCTTGACCTTGTGCGCGTTACCGAGGCCGCGGCCCTCGCTTCGGCCCGATGGCTCGGCCGGGGCGCCAAGGAAGCCGGCGACAAAGCCGCGGTGGATGCCATGCGCCTGAGCTTCAACTCCTTGAATATCCAGGGCACCGTCATCATCGGCGAAGGGGAAAAAGACGAAGCCCCCATGCTCTACAACGGGGAAACCGTCGGCACCGGCACCGGCATAGCCCTGGACATAGCCGTAGATCCAGTAGAAGGCACCAACCTGCTGGCCTACGGGCGGCCCAACGCCATCTGCGTTGTGGGCGCGGCCCCGGCGGGCACCATGTACAACCCCGGCCCCAGCTTCTACATGCGCAAGCTTGTGGTTCCCGCCGCCGCGCAGAACGTGGTGGACATCGACGCCCCGGTGGACGAAACCCTGCGCAAGGTCGCCAAGGCCCTTGGCAAGGACGTGGACGATCTGGTGGTCTTTGTGCTGGATAAACCACGCCACCAGCGCCTCATTCAAAGCATCCGCGAAGTGGGCGCGCGCATTCAGCTGCACAGCGACGGCGACGTGTGCGGCGCGCTTATGGCGGTTGACCCGCGCTCCGAGGTGGACATGATGATCGGCACCGGCGGCACGCCCGAAGGGGTGCTCGCGGCCTGCGCCATCAAGGGCATGGGCGGACAGATTCTGGGCCGGCTCGACCCGCAGTCGTATGTGGAAAAAGAAGCCATCCAGAACGCGGGCATCGACATCCGCGACACGCTGACCACCGACACCCTGATCAAAACCGACGAAGCCTTTTTTGCGGCCACCGGCATTTCCGGCGGCACCTTCCTGCCGGGCGTCAAATACACCGGCAACGGCGCCGTGACCTCCTCCATGGTCATCCGGGCCAGGACCGGCTCCCTGCGCTACCTGGAAACCCACCACAACTGGGACAAGCTGATGAAGATCAGCTCGGTGGAGTACGACTAGGGCAGAATAATTTTGAAGTTGCCCAAGAGTTGCATTGCCTCCGGCGGCCAAAGGGGGCATCGGCCCCTGCGAGGACTGACTCCCTTTGGAAACCCCCTTTTTTGTTCGGCAACGCCTGAGCGGATATGAATACGCCCCCGGACCGTTTACGCGGTTCGGGGGTTCTGTGTTCAGGGCGGCGTACATTCGGGCTATTTACGCTCGCGCCTCTGTGTATGGCTACGCAGGAAGGATACGCCGAAAGGAAAAGGCCAATGCCGAGGTCCGGGAATCTCTCGGGCCATGAAGCCCCTGCCGCAGCCGGGCTGCTGCGCGCTATTTCGCGGTGTTTACAGGAATCGGAACGTCGTAGGCGTAGCCCGAAGGCAGGGGGGCGTCCTCCGCGCCCGGCTCGCAAAGGGCAAGAATTTCTTTGGGCCAGGGGGCGGGGCGCTGGCTGCGGTGGAGAAACCCTTGGAGGTCATACAGCATATCGGGAAGCATTTTTGTGAAAATGACTTTCAGCTTTTGAAGCAAGGAACCGGAAAAATCGTACAGAGGCCCTTTGTCCTGCAAAGGAGGTAGCCCTTGCAGCCCGTGCTGCATATATCGACGGTAAAATTCCCATCTTGTCGCCATATCAACAAATGAACCGACATGCATATCAAAATATTCATCGTAAATGCCGCCATCTGTATCATTACCAATACTAAGGCAAGAAACAGGACGTATAAATGGACTAATATTTCTTATAAATATTTGTGCCCCCACCCACTCGATAATGCGTATTGAGTCTTTAAATCTTGCACATTCTCTATATATATAAATCTCATTTCGCACCCTGTTAAAAATTATAGATCCATATCCTCTTTTTTGTCTCCACAAATAAAATGATGCCATTGAGACTACAAAGATAATACTAGAACTGATTGGAGGAATTTCTGCTATAAAATATTCTATAAAAGCACTAAAAGGTATACAAAATACAAGAAATACTGCAACAAAAAAGAGTTCTCCTTTTTCAGCCCCGTTCCACTCAAGGCTACAATCACTTGCTGTTAAAAATGTTGTTTTGGGATCTGGTATGATAGGTTGCCCATCTTTCTTCACCGTTGCCCTGCAAGTTGGATAAGAACGCTTGAAGGTCACGCCATAGGGGATGGCTAAAGGGGGGGGGGATAACTGCACTCGGAATTCTTCGTATTCGTTGCGTATGACAGGAATTTCCGGCTCATTGTTCATATGTGTCTCCATATATTATGCACGCTGAAAAGTGCCTCTTTACCGAAGCAAAAGCTCCATCCGTACAGGCCCAGCATTCATTCGCCATCAAAAGGGCTTTCGCACGGTTCATAGTCGTCGCCCACCCGGTAGTATCTTCCGGAAACTCCCTTCTGGTACTTCTCACTCCAGGAGATCGGGTACATTCTACCCTTGGCCGGACGTGCCAGCAACCCCAACCGTACAGTCTTTCCCGTTCTTTCAAGGTATGGGAAACGGATATGCACAGTGCATGTGCTGGTTTCCAGATCAAAAGAACGGTCCGTGACTTCAACAGCCACGGGGCTATTGCCGGGCACGTCTCCACACGTGGCTGCGACCCATATCTGTCCGGACGAGATGTCAAAAGCGGGAACGGTTATAGCCAACTGGTCGCGGTTAATATAGCCCAAAACGGTTCTGCGCTCTAACTTGCAGTACTCGTACACGGTTTCAAGAGCCGCCTGCTCCAGAACCTGTAACTTGTCATGCCTTTGCCGCCCGCTACGGAAGGCCGAAAGGCTGGCCTGCACATCGTGCAATGCACGCCCGTTTGAGTCACGCCCCCAAAAGCATACGGACAGCCATCGCTCCGCCGGTGTGGGCGTGAACACATAGACACCGAACTCAAACAAAGTATACAGGGTAAGGCCCCAGCCCGCAGGACCGCCAAACATACCTGCGATGACTCGGGAACCGAAACGAGCGATAAGACTCAAGGCTCTGGTGGCGGCAACACGTGTGCCAGCACTTATCGCCCCTCTAGCAGAGCCCTTCGCAAACTGTAAAGCAGCTTCTTGCCACATACCCCAAACCACAATGCCGCTACTCCCCGCCTTGCCTAACTGTAAGGCAGACAATGCAAACTCCCCTTCCCACAACTTGTCCCAGGAACTCTTCAGGGAAAGAACTCCACCTGTTATAATAAGTAGAATACCTCCCAAGGTTTTGTTAACAACACCAGCTATTCTTTCTAAGCCTTTTCTTCTCAGGCGGCTCCCAGCCACTTCAAAAGCACCAGATGTTATAACGACAAGACTTGTGGTCCAAATAACTGCGTTAAAGCAGCGATTCTCTCTACTCTTGGAAGTAGCAAGCCAAATATCATATATCGTCAGAGCAGAAGCTACGAACCGTAGGCTACGTAAAGGAGGATCTTTTTTCAAATCTATGAAGAGTACAGCAGATGTAACAGAAGTAAGAATAACCTGTTGGTAATATTTACTCTTTTCCTGCCGCGGCACATCCCCCTGCTTGCCCTTCACTATGTCGTACCAGTGCTTTCTGTCCTGCCAGTAAGCAAAAAATCTTTCATCAAGAAGCGGGACGCCGTTTTTCAGGATGGCGTTTTCCTCCCCGGAAGGCCGCTGCTCCGGTGGAAAAAGATAGCAATGCACCTGCATGGCGTTTTCCGCGCGCAGACGCATCTCTTCCGCGGTCAGCTCCGCCACGCAGGCATCCTTGAAACCGGCCTGGGCCAGAAGGGCGAGAATTATCTTCTGCCAGTCCGCCGTCGGCGGCGACACTACCGTCATGAGCAAAAAACCCGCCATGCAGGAGAGCAGGTGCGGCGTCATCTTTTCCAGCCCGGCGCACCAATGGTTGACAGACAGGGTAGGCGCCTTGAGGGCGGCCTCGAGAAAATGCCATTTGTGCGCCTCCAGCGCCTCCCTGCCCGGCTCGCTGGCCCCCATACCGGCGATCAGATGGGCAAAGGCCGTGCGCCCGGCGCTGTGCTCTTCCAAGTCCAGGGGGGTAAGGCAGTGCCACATGGCCTTGCGGGTCAGATCGTGCAGGTACCAGTACGTCCACTCCCGCACGACAGAGCCGGTGAACTTCCTGAACTTCTCCTCGGACTGCTGCACGAACTTCTTGCAGGCTTCCAGAGCGGGCATGTTGATCTTTTCCGCGGGGTCGTGGGGTTCCAGCGTACCCCAGGAGCCGTCAGTCGGCCCCATTTCAACGGCCTTTTGCTCCCGTAGCGCCGTAACTATGGTTTCCGCCGCGCCGCCGATGGTAACGGGATAGGCGAGCCATTCCATAAACGCCGCCCGCTCCACACAGGCATGAGCGTGCAGAATCGCCGCCTCGCGGGTGACGCCCAAGGGGTCGTGCAGCACCAGCGCCTGCGGCGTATAGCCCTTGGTTTTGACCGCATAGGCCGTCATGTCCGCGACGAGGTTTTCTGCCGGAAGCGCGTTTTTTTGCCAGTAAAAAGCAAAAGGCGTGCCGTCAAAGAGCTGCCAGTTAAGGGGAGGACGCGGCACAGGCACAAAAGCGCTCTTTTCGCCTTCTCCCCCGCCTTCCGGACCGGCATTGTCCTGCATAGGAACGGCCTTGAGCGTGGAAGCATCGTACACCAGAGAGGGGTTCTCCGCGTATTTTTCCTCCTCCCCCTTGGGAATGACGCCGAACAGATCCGTCATGCACTGCGCCATGGTCGAAAGCCGGGCCGGTTCCGGGCGGAACTCCTCCACCGCCGTCCCGAGTTGCGCGGCAGTAAAGAACAGCTCCTTATCCGGCGCGCCCAGGTCAAAAGGCTGCATGCATTCCGCCCGCAAGGCGGCGTTTTCCAGAAGCTTTCGCTTGCGCGCTTCCCCCAGGGGCCGCTCCACGAACATGATATGCCCCCGGCTTTTGGGGGGCAGCAGAATGTACGGATGGCTCCCGCCCAGGCCGGGGCAGCCGCCGGTCACCTCCAGGCCGCCCTGCTGCAGCATGATGGACTGGAATTTGAAACGGACGCCGCCGGGCAGCGCGATAAATTCGTACAGGCAGCGGCGCTGTTCCGCATAGGCATAGACGGCGCCCGGACGCAGAAGGCGCAGCACGTAGCCGCTGCCCTCAAGAGCGTCCGTGGAAACCCCGGCGCTTTGCAGGGCCCCTTTAATGTGCCCCGGCCATTGGACGGGAGGAGACGACCGGGGAGCCCTGGCGCGCCCGCCTGCTCCGCTCCAGGCGGCGCTTTGGGCGTCCGCAGGGCCGTAACGCACGGGAAACACAGGGACATACGTGCAGAAAGAATCATCGGCCATGGCGATTCTCTGTATGGCGGGCGGAACAGGCCGCCCGGTGGAGATGTGCGGACGCTACGTTGCGGCATCCTGGGGAATGATAACCTCATAGGCATAGCCGGGCGGCAAAGGGGCGTCTTTTGCGCCGGGCTGACAAAGAGCCAGGATTTCCCTGGGCCAGGGGGCGGGAAGCTTGCTGCGGTGTAAAAACCGGCTCGGCTTGCACAGCATGTCGGGAAGGGCCTCCGTAACAATGACACGCAACTTTTGGGACAGGGGACCGGAAAAATCATATAACGGCTCGCCTTGCTGCAAAGGCGGCAATGCGCTCAAGCCTTCTTCCATATACCGGCGATAAAATTCCCAGTTCTCTACCATGTCATCAATTGAGCCCGCTGAAAAATTAAAATAACTGGAATATTCATCAGATATTTTCTCCATTTCAATGCTAATATGATGTGCAGGGCGTATATTTGGATTAATCTTTACAATATATATATTCGACAATAAATATCTCAATAGACAAACAAACTTTTCACCCCTATATTTATCTATCTATATATATATCCCCCCTCTCTCGATTAAATATTATAGATGAGCACATTTTTTTTAATACCTGCATAAAGCAATGATATAGAAATAATAATACATATACCTGTTCCAAAAGGAACTCCTGTTATAATCATCTCAAAAATGAATATAACAATTGCACAAAACATAAAAAGCAACGAGCACCACAATAATTCCCCTTTCTCTCCTCCATTCCATTCCAGGTACTGTTCATTGGCCGTTAAAAGGGTGCCATGTGGCTTGGGCGTGACAGAAGTGCCGCTTGTACGTATGAACACCTCATGCTTATTGAAGAGACTATTGCTCTTCACTCCGTACGGCAGGGCCAAAGGAGGCGGGGACACCTGAAAACGGATTTCCGTCGAGTCGTTGCGCACAACGGGCAGTGACTGTTCCTGGCTCATGGGCACCTCAGGGTTAGGGAGTGAAAAAAATACATCGGCGGACCAATTCAAACCGCATTGCCGCCGCACAGCCGCTCAAGCTCCCGCAAAGTGACGGCAAAGGGTTCCTTTGCGCTCAGGGCGGCCAGCACGCTTCCCCTCAGGGGAGGGATATATGCCGCCTGTGCCAGGGGCCGCAGCAGCAAAAACAGATCTTCCTCGTCGTCATAGCCCAGGCCGGCAAGCTGCAGGCAAAGCGCCCGCGCCCATTGATAGCGCGCATGAACCTCAGCGGGCTTGAGGCATCCTTCCTCTCGCGCCAGACGCGCGGCGAGTCTTTCCGCCATGCGTTCAAGGCGTTCCTGCCGCAACATTCGCACTTGCTCCGCGCTTAGAAACAGAGGCTCCGGCGTTGGGGCGGGAAACTCCGGCAGGCGCGGAAACTGTACAAACGGCGCGTCCGCATGCAGAGGATGTTCCGCATAGAAACAGGAAACTCCCACGCCGTAAAGGGCGGCAAGTTGCATCTCTGTTGCAAGCGGGAAAAATGAGCGAAACACCCTGGGATCATACCAGCGGAACCAGGCGGGTCCGTTGTCCGTCTGCACATACAGCGCTTGTGACAACGCCAGCGCCAGTTCTTCATGAGAATCCGTGCTTGTGAAAAGCAGCATATTGGCATTGCCGTAGCCTTGCCCAAGAAAAGCCGCCATGACCGATGTCTCTATCAGAGCCAGATGCGGGTAAATCATCTGCTGGCGGACGGCTTTCCTGTCCAGCAAAAGCGGATAGGTATGCATCATGTCCCAGCAGGCATCGTTCCAGGCGGGGTCGCTCAGCAGAGGGTCGACAACCGCATAGAGACGTCCGGGAGCGGATACCACGTGAAAAAGTTCCGCAAGCCAGGCTCCTGTTTCTTCCGTACTGAACAGCATACATCATTCCTGTCCGCTTAACGGGCAAAGGGCCTGTCCTTGCAAAGCGGCACCGCTTAAACAATCCAGCCTCACCGGCGGTGGTGGAATCTCGGGGTTCACTGTCCCCTCCGGCAACAACGGATTGGCCGGAGTTCCGCTCCCGCCGCTACCTCCGCTGTTCAACTGCACCGGGGCGCTGCTGCTGATGCCGGACGGGTCCAGCTTGAGCCACTGGCCGCCCGCTTTCAGGGTGAGTTCCGCGCCTGCCTCCATCACCACCTTGATGCCGCTTTCCAGGTGCAGTTCGATCCCCGCCTTGCCCAGCATGGCCCCGGTCAGCTTGGTGTGGCTGTCGGCGTGCACGGTCCGGTTCTCGTTGGCAAACAGCTCGGTTTTACGCTGGCCGCGCAGGGTTTCGTGGCTTTCGCCCTCGGTCTTCAGGTAGGTGAAGTGGTCCACGGTGCGGTGCGCGTCGTGCAGGATGTGCTCTTTCCAGTCATTCTTGACGTAGACGTTCACGTCTTTTTCGGCGTGCAAGTAGATTTCTTCCTCGCTCGCCTTGTCCTCGATGCGCAGCTCGTTGAAGCCGCGCGCTTTGCCGCTTTCGCCCGGCGTGCTCATGGACTTGAACACCGTGCGCGTTTTGTTGGCGGGCAGTTCGTAGGGGACTTTGTTCAGGTCGTGGTAGACCCGGCCGGTGATCAGCGGCCGGTCCGGATTGCCTTCCAGGAAGGACACGACCACCTCGTGCCCAATGCGCGGAATCGCCATGCTGCCGTAAAGGGTTCCGGCCCAGCCCTGGGAGGCGCGCAGCCAGCAGGTGGTTTTCTCGTCCCACTGTCCTTCGCGGTCCCAGAAGAACTGCACTTTTACCCGGCCGTACCTGTCCGTGTAGATTTCCTCGCCTTCCGGCCCGGTGACGATAGCCGTCTGGTCCCCTTGTACCAAGCGTTTAGGATGCTCCAGCGCCGGGATGAAGCGGGTCATCTCCGGAATGGCCGTCACAAACGAGCGATAGTACAGGCCGCGATCGTCGGGTGATTCGTGCTCCAGAACGCCCGGCTGCTCGCCTTCGTGGCGCACGCGGGTGATCCACCAGACGGCGTTGGCGTCGCGACGCGGGTGGTCGTGCACGCTGAACACGTAGCTGGGCTGGTAGCGCGACACGTCGGATTCGCACTCGATCCAGCGGGCGAAGGTCAACTGGCGGGACAGTTGCAGCTCAACGTAGCGCTTGCCGCTCTTGCGCAACTGGTAGAGATGCGGGTAGCGGTACTGCTCCAGGCTCATGCCGCGCGGGGCCGGGGCTTTTTCCCGGTCCCCCTCTCGGGCGGCGACCGAGAGATCCAGCTTGGGCTGCTCGAAATTCCACTCCCGGTAGGCGGCTGCGTTGCTGTTGATGGTGTGGCGCAGGTCCAGGCGGCTGATCACGGCGGTGTCCGCCGCGTGGCCGGAGCCGGGATAGAAGCGCAGGTCGGACTCTCCCGCAATCTTCGGCCCGCCCTCGCGGTCGCAGAAGCACAGGGTATGGGCGTCTTCTGTGTGCTCGAAGTAGAAGTAGATGCCTTCTTCCTCGCACAGGCGGCTGATGAAGTGCAGATCCGTCTCGCCGTACTGGACGCAGTATTCGCGCGGCTCGTACTTGCAGGAGAGCTTGAAGGAGGAGGCTTCGGCGTCGAAGCCCTGTTCTTTCAGAAGCTGTTCGATGATTTCCACCACAGAGAGGTTCTGAAAAATGCGGTGGTCAGTGATCTGCCCCAGGAACCAGAGGCGGGGTACCAGGACACAGCGGTAATGCGTGAAGGAGTTGGCGGTGTGCAGTTGCTCCATCGCTCGGATCAGCCCGTGCACCAGGCGCTTTTCGCCGCTGCGATCCGCAATGGACAGGCAGGCGGGCGCGCCGAGCAGTCCGGCCACATCTTCGCTGGCGGATCGGCTTACCAGTTCAATTTGGAACTCGTAGGGTTTGCAGACTTCTTCCTCGCCCGAAAAAGCGTACACGGAGAAATCCCCGCCCTCAGATGTGAAGGTGAACCAAGTGGTGTTGGCATCAAGCCGCATGGGAGCCTCCGCGTTTGTTCATTCCGCCGGAAAACAAAAAGCACAAAAGTTCGCACCATTTCAGAAGCGAACAGCGGGGCCGGGGAACAATTTTGCAACCGGCAAAACTGTATAGCGGAACGCGGTGGAAACACCCCAGGAAAAGCCAAGCCCAAATGGCCCGCATCCAGGCCTTTCCCCTCACAGGTTCCGGGACAATACCCCGCCGCCAAAAGCCCCCCTTTGGACGGCAAACCTGCACAGACCAGAAGGAGAGCCCCTTCCGGGACTCTCCTTCTGAGGCTTATGCCGCTTAGGCGGACTGAGGACGGCGCCAGTCGTCGCTTTCCGAGGTGCTGGCCACTTCGTGGGTCTTAGTCAGCTTGCGGTAGGTGAACTGCACGTCTTCCAGGTGCGTGAAATGCGCCATGCCCGGATCCTGGCAGTTGGGCATATAGGCGGTGATATCGGTGATGATGGCGTCTTCCAGGGTCATGGTGAAGTAGTGCTCCATGGTGCCCTGGGCGGAGGTGCGGTAGAATTTCAGTTCCACTTTCGGCAGACGCTCGCCCGAGGTCAGAGCGCGGTACAGCAGCGGAGAGCACTTGTCCATAACCTTGGTGATCTTCAGCGGCTGGTGCACGCGCTGGCCGGTGGGCTGGCCGGACTGCGGGTCGCGGGGCAGCAGGATTTTATGCTCAAAAGCCTCGATAAGGGTCTCGTTCTCGTGGCCTTCCTGATAGATGTTGCCCACAGAGGCTTCGGTGAAGTTACCGGCGGTGATGTTGCCTTGACGCTCGCCGATGATGGTCATGTACGCTGGGGTTGGCATAGGAATCTCCTAAAAAGTGTATGGTTATAGGGATGAAGTTCCCATGCTTTATATACAAAAAGCATGCCGTGCATGTGAAGTATGTTATTTCAATGCAATAGAAACTATGACACAAAAATTTCCGCGAGATTTCGCGGGTGTTTCAGATGCAAAAATGTTTTTTTGCAGTATTATATATCCATTTATGTGAAATAAAAGACTATTTTGATCGCGAAATTTCGCGGACATTTTTAGGGTAAAATTGAGATTTTTGCGAGGGCTCGCATATATGATAGTGAATTTGCATAATATTTCTGGCGCGAAATTTCGCGGCCCATCAAAAAGGGAAGTCCGCCCGTTCAAAAAAGATCCAGCAGGCAGAGCCGTTGTTCCTCGGCATTTTCCGGTGCGTCTTCCGGATAGTCGGTAATAAAGACGTTTCGCGGGCACCCTTCCACCCGCATATAGCAGGCAGACTCCCCGTCAACGGTATTTCTGGCTGCGCAGGCGGAAAAGGCATACTCGCCCCACTCACCTTTAATGCCGCACTGGGGGTAGTTCAGCGTGCTTTTCTGCGGTAAAAGACCACGCGGCCCGACCCCAAAGGCCGTCACTTCCGCATCTACGACGCCCGCCATAAATCCTTCCCAGCTTTTCCCTTCCGCCGGGCCAACTTCAAGCCACTGGCCGATGAGCGGATCCACATGAGCGACCAAGTGAAAAGGACGCGGCAGGGCCGGCCGGGGCTTCGCACGCGCGGCCGCCAGTTTTGCGGCAAAGGACGTGTTTCCGTAAAATATCCGGACATGCCCCATAAGTTCGGGAAACGCGGGCTCCTCGCCGCTTCCGATCAGCACGCAGGCCGTCATGGGGGGGGCGGGACGGGTCAGGGACAGGGTCAGCATACTCATCTGGCTGAGCAATTCGTCGGTAAAATCCGCAGGGTGTCCCGCAAAAATCCAGGCCTGCAGGGCAGGATCATTCAATATCGGAAAAAGCTGTGTCCACCCGCGCTGCTGGGCGGCGACCTCCGCCCAGGGAAGCGTCGCCGTGGCAAACCCGGAGGCGCGCAGCAGGGTTTCTTCCGGGGCTTCCGCCGCCGTCTCATGGCCAAGAACACAGAGCAGCGCTTTGGGCAGTGCCATATATCCTCCCGACATCAAAGTTTGAAGCGTTGCAAAATGTCCGTCAGGCCATCCAGTAAGCCTTTATGGGAAAAACACTCGAACAGTTCCCCGGCCGCGGGACGCGGCTCCGGCTCAAAGGACAGCCCCTTGCGCACCAGTGCCCATTGCTGCTTTGTCAGACCGCCGGGCCTCTCAAGAACAACCTGTTCTTCCATCGCTTCCAGTGAAGAACGCCGCCCGAAAGGATGTGCGCCGGAGGCCATTTCGTAAACGGTGCAGCAGACGGCGAAGACGTCATCCTCTACGGAGGGGCTGCCTCCTTGCAAACGTTCCGGGGAGGCGTAGCGCAGGCTGTATGAAGGCAGGTGCAGGCTCTCGCGCAGCCCAAGCGTTATGGGGGAGCAGGCCGCGCCTGTTTTGGCCGTGGCTGTGGCCACATTGAAATCCAGAAGGGCAATGCGCCCTTCCGGAGCCAGGAACACGTTCGACGGCTTTATATCTCCGTGGACCACCCCATGTTTGTGCAGGAAGGCCAATGCGTCAAGAAGCGCAAGCGTGAACGGAACTGCCGCACGCCCCAGCCCGGTAGGATACCTGCCCAGTATTTCATGGATGGTAAGGCCTTCCAGCAACTCCATGCTGAAGCAGATCCCGAAAGGCTCCTTATGCAGATCAAAGACCCGGACGACGCCGGGATGGGCCAAGTGCCGCAGCACGCAAAATTCCTGGGCCAGCGCCAGCCTGGCCTGGGCACTGTCCGCCAGTTCGGGCTGCAACCGCTTGATCGCGACCCTGGGGTTGGCGTCGCCCCACTCCACCCGCCGCAAATCCAGCGCGGAGTAAACTTCGCACATACCGCCCGATCCCAGCAGGGTTTCCAGGATAAACCGCTCCTCGCCCGAGGGAACGCACGGCGGTGCGTTCGCCCCTTCGGCGTGCACTTCCTGAACTTCGGCGGGCACGTGCCCCTCTTCGGCAGGCGCGTCACAGCCCTCCCGCAGGCATTCGCACGGGACTCCGGCAGGATCAAACGCGTGTCCCGCAATCTGCTCCGGCGTCTGGACGCCGCTTTCCCGCATTTCGTTCATAGGCGTCGTTAGTGCAGTTCGGAAAGGAATACCGCTACAAAGGTAATGTTATCCGGCTGATGCATATCATCCAGGGCTTCCATGATGCCCTCGATGGCTCCCCGGGCCGAGGCTCTGGTCAGGTATGAGGACAGGGCGTCCGGAGCAAGCAGGGTGAACAGCCCGTCCGAGCAAAGCAGAAACCTGTCTCCGGCCCGCAGGGAAAAGCGTACTTCATCCAGACGCAACTCATCGTGCACCCCAATGGCGTTGGTGATGATATTGCTGCGGATCATGCGGTTGGCTTCCGGTGCGGTAAGCTCTCCCGTGTCTATCTTATGCTGGCGGAGGGTATGATCCTTCGTGCATTGGTACAGTACCCCGTCACGGAAAAGATAGCACCGGCTGTCCCCCGCCCAGAGGCAGGCCGCCGAACCGCCGTAGATAAGCAGCGCTACCGCCGTACTGGCGGTTACGGCACCCGTGGCCTTGGCCTGGTCGCGGAAGACGTCATTGGCGTGCTTCAGCCCATCCACCACGTTATTGACATGATCGTCCAGCGATGAAGGCGGGGGGACGCGCGTGAGGAACTTGGCAATAGCCGTACTGGCTTCTCCGCCGTACTCGCTGCTGCCCACGCCGTCCGCCACGGCCCACAGCATGCGATCCGCCCAATTCAAAAACGAGTCCTGGTTTTCCGTACGCACGTCGCCCTGGCTGCTTGTGCCCCAGGATTCGACAGTTACGGAAAACGTCTGTTTTTCCTGCACCATGGACAAGTATGCCTCACTGAATCCGTCTGCTTGGAGGAGGAGCGTCGGAAGCCGGCCGCTCTGTCTGTTCGTATGTGCCGCTAAGATTAAGGCCGTCCTTTTTGCCTCCCCGCTTCGGCACGTCAGCCGGCCCTATCTGCCGGGAGCGCGGGACCGGTCTCCCGGAAGAGGAAGACGCTTGAGAGGAGGAAGTGTCGTCCGCGCTTGCTGAAGAAGCTGCGGAAGAGGCGGCTACGGTTGTCGAGGAGGCCACTGGGGAGGCCGTTAAGGAGGCCGAGGGAGAGGAGCGGGTGGAGGAAGACGCGGCGGAAGCCAGCAGCCCCAGTTCGCCCGAGCTTTCCGTCAGCACCGGGCGTGACGCAAGCCCGAAGGAGTCGGTTTTCGTCATAATGATGACCGCCGCCATAAACTGCGGCACAAAGCTCAACGTCTCATCGACCAAAGGCCGGCCGGCTTGGCGGCAGTACGCGGTCAGGCTGTCCAGATCATTGCAGTTCGTCTGGTTCATCGCCCGCTGCATGGCGCCTTCTCCACAATTGTATGCGGCAATCGCAAGGGGCCAGTCTCTGAAACGATCATACAAAGAGGCCAGATAGGTGGTAGCCGCCTGTGTCGACTTGTATACGTCGAACCGCTCATCCACAGAGTCCGAGACCACCAGGCCATAGCGCCGCGCGGTATCGGGCATCAGTTGCCAAAGCCCCGCCGCGCCCGCGGGCGATACCGCCCTGGGTTCAAAAGCGCTTTCCACCAAAGGCAGGCAGGCAATTTCCGGGGGCAGGCCCCGGCTCCTGACGCCCTCAAGCACTATGGGCATATGCATTTCCGCCCTGGCAAGCACCTGCTCGGCCAGTCTGCGGCGCTCGTGCGTCAGGCGGTAGAGGTACCGGTTCATGGTGTCATGCTCTGTGGAGGGCAGCCAGTGACCGCTCTCCTGCCGCGCGATAGCGGACTCCATCCTGAGCCTTCCGGGGGCAATGCGCCGCTCACGATCATCAAGCGGCCTCCACATGGTGGTGGCATCGCCCATAAGCCGGGGCATATGGATGGTCTGCCCGCCATTGGAGGGAATAACCACCCGGCTGACGCCGGTGATGTTCGGCGCAAAGGGAGAGTCCTGAGAAGCAGGTTTGGCGCCCACGCAGGCCGCGCAAACAAAAGCCAGAGACAACAGCCCCAGACAACGGGAAAAAAAGAATATAGCGGAAGGTGCAGTAGCAGATATAGCCATAAAAGTGCCCGCTGAAAATAGCTTACTGTAATTGTATACCGTCAAAAGCAGTGGGAATTCACATGAACCCGCCGTTCGCAAGAATTGTATTTTTCAGGAAAAAAGAAGCGAAACAGGAAACGGGCGAACCGCAGGAGCATACCGTACGCTGCAAATTGCCCTACTGCGCCACCGCCGACCGCAAAATACGGTTTTGCGGCGGATACGGACAGCAAAGGGGGAACGTAACGCAGCATATAGGGTACTTGTGCTTCTAACGGTATATTTTTTATCTGTAAAGCAGATAAAAAACCTAGTTATATCATATGCCGCATACAGGCACCGGCAGTCATGGCCGCCTGTCCGAAAAGCGGAAATGCGGCAGAAGATTCCGCCCGTCGGTTGTCCGTTTTACAGAAAATACAGAAATACGCGTTACGCGTGCAGACTCCCCCCGAAGAATAACCGGATTTCCCCGCCCATAGGCCGCGTTGCCTGCCCTACAAACAGGCGGGCGGCTCAAACGTCTGTATACCGGCCAGCGATACACCGCCCGGCATCGACCTCAAACGTACCCGCAGCAAGACACAGTTACTCCGCAACGCAATGGCGAATATTGCAATAAAAGAGAGAGGTACCAATGTATCAATACACCGGAGTAAGTATATTTTAAGATTCACATTTAGCCGAGCTCATTGTCCGAGTCAAGCTCCTCCGGCAGCCGGCATCACGCCTCTGCCGTTTCCGCATCCGAAAGGCCCGGCTGCCGACGAAAAAAAGCAGACCCCACATACATGGGGCCTGCCTCAACAATACCGCCGTAGCGGCAAAAATTAACGCTTGGAGTACTGGTACCGGGCGCGGGCTGCGCGCAGGCCATACTTTTTCCGTTCCTTTTTGCGGGCGTCGCGGGTAAGAAAACCGGCCTTCTTCAGCGGACCGCGCAGCGCCGCATCCACTTCAAGTAACGCACGGGAAATGCCGTGCCGCACGGCTTCAGCCTGCCCCGTCACACCGCCGCCCTGCACAGAGACCTTTACATCCATCTTTTCCAGCAACTTGGTCAGCACCAGAGGCTGGCGGATGATCATCTGCAGGGATTTGCGGGGGAAATAATTATCAAAGGCGCGGCCATTAATAAGGATCTGGCCGGTACCGGCGTACAGACGGGTACGGGCGGTGGCGTTCTTGCGACGGCCGGTGCCATACTTGAATTCCGTGGACATACTTCTCTCCGTCCTGACTTATTGAAGGGACAGGGTCTTAGGGGTCTGGGCCTCATGCGGATGCTGGTCGCCCGCATACACGCGCAGCTTCTTCAGCATGGCGCGCCCGAGGCGGCTTTTGGGCAGCATGCCGCGCACCGCGTGCATAAGCACAAGGTGCGGCTTTTCGGCAAGCAGGGTCTTAAGGGTGGTTTCCTTAAGGCCGCCCACATATCCGCTGTGGCGGTAATACATCTTTTGGGCCAACTTGTTGCCGGTCACGCGGATCTTTTCGCAGTTGACAACGATGATAAAATCGCCGTTGTCCATGTGCGGCGCGAATTCCGGCTTGTGCTTACCGCGCAGGCGGTGGGCAATTTGGGTGGCAAGGCGGCCGAGCACCTTGTCGGACGCATCTACCACATACCATTCGCGGTTGATGTCTTTGGGCGTGGGCGTGAATGTTTTCATTTCTTGACGACTCCTTAATCACTGCTCGAAAGAGAGCTCTTGTACGGGTTTGACTAAAAGAAGTCAAGCGGCGCACGCGGTTTTTTTAACGCGCAAACCCCCTTTATAGCCCCCTTGCGCCAACGGCCGTAACGGACTCGCGTTACGGATAAGCGCCTTCTCTCCGTTGACTTCGGAAAAAAGAGCCGCAGATTATTTAGATTTTTACTAGACTTTCTCTGGAAATAGGCCTAAAAAATCTTTATAGGGATACTTGTCAACTTACAAGAACCGGCCACGAACCGTTGCGGTGCAGCATTTATGATGTAGCACAGCCAATATGGCCATCTTTCGGCATTTCAACAAAGTGAGGACGCATGAAACACTGCAAATTGCTCTGCGCGTTGCTGCTGGTCGCCAGCCTGTCCGCGGCGGGCGTCTGCGGGGCTGCGGAAACGACCGTACAACTGGGAGTCGCTGTGGGTAACGACAGCGCCATGGCCTACACCCTGCAAGTGCGTCAGGCGTATGAACCCTGGATCGGCAACAGTGCCGTGGAACTGAAGCCGATTGCGGAACTGGCCGGGTTTGTCTGGACAAAGAGCGACGATACCGTCGGCGGCGTGTCCCTGGCTCCGGGGCTCATGCTGACGCTCTTCTCCAATGCCTCCTTCCAGCCCTACCTCAGCGGAAGCGTGGGCGGAGCGGCCATTACCGACGACAAACTCCACAACCGCGATCTCGGCAGCCACTTTCTCTTCAAAAGCAAGGCGGCCCTCGGCGTGGAGTTCGGGGAAAGCCTGCGCCACCGCATTCAGGGCGAATACACCAACTACTCCAACTGGGGTCTTTCCGACACCAACGACGGGTTCAACACCTACGGTATTTCTTACGGCTACTCGTTCTAAGGCACCGCACGCCCACCCCTTCTCCTGGAAGGGGTTACCGGTGTTGCATGTGAATGCCTTCATCTGATAGAAAGCGCACGCAGGGAGTTTGTTTCCCGCGTGCGCTTTCTATCTTTCTTCTTCAATTCCGCCTCTTCTCGCTTTTCCACCTTAACCACGAGAAATGCCATGCAGACAATGCTTCTTCGCCTTTGCGCCATGTTCTTTCTCTTTTGTTTTGCGGGCACGGCCCAGGCGGCCAGCCCGCTCCTTCCCGGCAAAGCCTCCGCACAGGACAAAAGCGGCCTTTCCGTCACCGGCACGGCCAGCGAAGTCGCCGTCAGTCCCGGAACGGACACGACCCTTCATATTCTGATCCGTATCATCGCCCCCACGCTTCCGGACGCGGAAAAGCGCCCGCCACTGAACGTGGCCCTGGTCATAGACCGTTCCGGCTCCATGGGTGACGCCAAAAAGCTGGACTACGCCATCCGGGCCGGCAAGGAAGTGGTGCGCATCCTCGGGCCCGAGGACAAGCTGGCCCTCGTCACTTACGACGACACAGTAATCGTGAACTCTCCCCTCGCTCATCTCAAGAACAAGGACGCCCTCAACAAGATGATCGACGCCCTGCAGCCCGGCGGGTACACCTTCCTGTCCGGCGGGCTGGAAGCCGGACTGAAGCAGCTTGCCGACAAAAACCTTACCGGCGTGCGCCGGGTCATTCTGCTCTCAGACGGCCTGGCCAACAAGGGCGTCACCGATGTCGCCGGCATCGGCAAGATCGGGGGCTCAGCCAGAGATAAAGGCACGACCATCTCCACCATGGGCCTTGGCCGCGACTACGACGAGAACCTGATGCAGCAGCTTGCCCAACGCGGCGGCGGCCAGTACAGCTACGTGCGCGATTCCGAAGACCTGCCCGGATTCTTCCGGCAGGAACTCGCCCTAGCCGCCCAGACCGCCGTCCGGGGGCTCACCCTGCGCATCACGCCCGTGCCCGGGGTCAAAAATATTTCGGTGTATGGCTATACGACCAAAACCGAAGGCAAGGACACGCTTGTGGAAATGAGCGATCTGGCTTCCGGCGAAGAGCGGCAGATCATGCTCCGCATGACCATGGCCCCTGAAGCGAGCGCCGTTGCGGCCAATCTTGCCGATCTCGCCCTGGTCTTTACACCCGCCTCCGAAAAGGAAGGCGCGCCCGCCCAGCGTCTGGCCGTTCCGGCCATGTCCGTGGCCGTGAAGGCCGATGCCGCCGAACGCGACAGACTGAACACCGAATCCAAAGACGTCACCAAGCCGGTACAGGACGAAGCCCTGCTCATGCAGGCGGAAGAAGCCCACGTAGCCGCCCTGGCCGAGTTGGAAAAAGGCCGCGTGCAAGAAGCCAAAGCCATTATGCAGACGGCCTCCGGGTCGCTGGCGGCCGCCGCTCCTTCCAATAAAATGCTGGCCAACAAAATGGCCGCCCTGCAGAAGGACGCGGCCGTCGCGGACCAGGCGGCTGGTAATATGGACATGCAAAAGGAGATGGTCAAAAAGGGCAAGTCCTCCTACTACATGTCCTCCCAGGGCAAAGGGCAGGCCCTTATGCTGCAGAAGGGCGATAACGGCGCCCTGGTGGAAAAGCTCCAGCGCGCCCTGGCCGACAAAACGCTCTACAGCGGCGAAGTGAACGGGCAGTATACCGAGGAAGTGGAAAACGCCGTGCGCGCCTTCCAGAAGGCGCAAAACCTGGATGTGGACGGCATAGCCGGGCAAGCCACCATGAACGCCCTGGGCATGTAACAAAACACCGGCAGGTGCGGGGCATGTTCACCCGCGCTTTGCCTCCTACGCGTAGAGACAGTGAAATCCCTCGCAACACGCCGGTGTTGCGAGGGATTTCACTTGTTTCCTATTCCCGCCTGAGACGCGGAAAAGCGCCCCTGCATTTCCACACAGCGCGAATGCCGCTCTCCGCCTTCCCCGGCGCTTCTGTCTCCTCTCCCCAAACCACGCTGCAAGCGCGGCAACGCAAAAAGGGGCTTTCGCCCCTTTTTGCACTCCCCCTGACCCCTTGTCAGGATACCGTATTAAAGTAGTAGGAGCGTTGCGACTGAGCCAGATTGTGACGGCTGCCGGAAAAATATTTGCTCCGGCTCCGGTTCGAGTTCAGCATGCCGCGCAATTTCTTATGCAGGGCGGAGGCCATTTCTTCCAGCCGTTCCTGCATGGCCTGTACCACCAGCAGGTGGTTACGCAGCGTGCCTTCTTCATAACCGTCGCGTTCCTGCCAGGCTTTTTCAATCAGGCTGGCGCGCTTTCCGGCCAGATCGTCGGCCTGATCCACGTCTTCGTCGCACAGGGCTTTTTCTTCAAGCTTGGCAAGAACAAGGGCCTCGTCAAGCAACATGGCGCAAGGATGCATGGCTACCTCCGCAACGCGGCAACGTCTTTTGCGAGGGAATCGATAATGCCGCGCCAGCCCTCGCAAGCGGGAAGATATTCATATTCCAGCAGATCCGCCACCAGCATCCAGTCTTCGTTACCCATCACCTCGGCCACTTCCCCCAGCAGGCCGCCCAGAGTATCACCGAGGGCGTCAAGAGACGCGCTGTCGTCAGAAGAAAACTGCCCGCGCAGCACCTGGATGGTGGTAAGAAAATCGCGGCTGACGGCAATCATGTCCTGCAGCACTTCCATGGCTTCCGCCAGGTCGGACTCGCGCAGCAGGGAGGCCACCCGGCGGCTGCCCCCGGCCATGATGTCCACCACTTTGGGGAGCTCCAGCACGACGTCGGCGGCCATGTCTTCCATGGAAACCGTGCGTACTTCCAGGCGCTCGATGCTTTGGGACTCGATGTCTTCCGCCTGATGGGGATAAAGCTCGGAAAAAGCCTCATCGTTGACCAGCACGTCCGTGACGATGCGCTGCTCCAGCGATTCTTCCTCGATCAGCCTGGTCAGCACTTCTTCCAGGTTGGCATAGTTGGCAAGGGACATGGCGCTCTGGCGTCCGTCGATCACTATCATAATACTCTCCTTGTTCCCCCCCGCAGGGGTATTTTTTACAGATATGCGCATGGTTAAGCAAAAAGCGTTCCAATGCTGAAAACAAGAGCTTCCGCAACCCGTTTTCCGCAATATCATTCCTGAATTCGCCCGGAAAACGCCTGCAGCAGTTGTATGAACTGTTCCACAACCGCCAGCGCCACGGGCAGATCCTGCCCTTCCGCCTGGGTTTCCTCCAGCCAGAGAACTGACAGCGCGCCCAGACACGGGCTTTGGGAAAGGGAGGCATGCACCTTTTGCCAGGTGGCGAGAAATTTTTGCCGCATGATGGGCAGGGGGCGAATCAGCAAGGTCTTGCCCTGCTGGAGCAAAAGCTCCGCCAGGGCCGAGGCCCGCGCAAGCCGATCCACCAGTTCGCCGCGCAACGCCGGGGAAAGGGATACTCCTTCTCCCGGTAGAACAGACGCGGAAACGAACGGCCGCCCGCGATCCCTGTCAAGAAACCCACGCAGAAGCCGACGCTGCAACAACAGCCATTGGGTGCGATCTTCGCCGCCGTGGCCGGAAAGGGAACGCAGGCTCATGAACCCCGTCTCGTCCGTTTCCGACACCCAGACCCGGCCCTTGTAGGCTTCCCCTTCCGGCAGAGCCCATTCCCCCCGGCGCAGGTACCCCAGGGCCAATCCCGCCAGGGTCGCGGGAGCGACCGCACGGCGGCAGGCCAGATCATGCGGGCAGGCCGTGCCAAAGGGACAGGGATGGCAGGGCAGATCCGGTTCCACGGAGCAGCTTCCCTCCCGGTAAGGACCGGTATCAAAGGGCTGGGCCGTCGCCAGAAACACCGCCAGCACGGGAATGCCCAGTCCCGCGGCCAGGTGCATGGTGCCCGTATCGTTGCTGATCAGCATCCGCACGGCGCACAGCGCCGCCGCAAGTCCGGTCAGATCCGTGGCCCCGCAGAGGGAAATGTACGGGTGGCGTGCAAGTTCGCCGTAGCGCGCGGCCAGATGTTCCTCGTCCCTGCTGCCGAGTAGTACCGGGCAAAGACGCTCCTCATCCCACAGACGCTGCCCCAGTTCGGCAAAATAGGCCACCGGCCAGCGGCGTCTGTCTTCGCTCGCGCCCAGTTGCAGGGCCACGAACCCGGAACCCTCCTGCGGGGCTTGCTGCTGCAACACGTGCCGCATTTCTTCCAGCAGAGCTTCTTCAGGACGCCGCAGGTCAAACCGGCCGGGAAGGCTTCGCACGCCGGACGCGCCGCTATCTTCTGCCGGGACCGCGCACGCCTCCGCCGTCGCCACCTTGCGGAACATGTCCACCACGTTGAAGGGGCTTACCCCCCGGCAGGCCGCGGCTCCCTGGAAAAACGCGGCCCAGAAACTGCCGTTTTTTCCGAAACCGTGCCCGTCCACGGCAAAGCCCGTGCAGGAAACGGTACGGGCAAGAAAACGCGCCAGAAGCCGTGCGGCAAGGGTGGGCGTGAGGTTGCAGATGCAGTCGGGCGGGAAGACGCCGAACAGTTCCTCGCGCCAGCGGGCTAGGGACGCAAGAGCGCCGGGCCAGGAGCGCGGTACGGCTGCCGAATTTTCCTCCGCAGACGGTTCCGCAGGATGCTGCGCAAGCGCGGCAAGAAAAGCCGCGCCCGGCAGCGGCGCCACATGGGACACCCCGGAAAGCAGCGTGGCCGCTCCGGCAAAATTTTCAAGACAGACCACGCCCACTTCGTGTCCCGCCGCCGCAAGCTTTGTAATGGCGGCCTGGGACTGCAGCAGATCTCCGAAACGGGTCAGGTTCACAAGCAGTATTTTCATGCCGGGCTGTTTTGGTATGCATTGTTACAAAGAATGCGCCGCTTCGTGGATCCTCCGGAACAGAGGCCACAGGCACGGCCGCTTCGGGGGCGTCAAAAAAACATCCCCCCTGCCGGGCATGCAATACCCGTTCCGTCGCATTTTTCTTGACAAGCGGAGGGGGGACATTTACACACAGTTTTCCGTCTGTCTCCAGTCAGACAAGACGGATTTTCGTTTTCTGTCCCGGAACCCAGGCTTTCGCCGGAATCCGGAACAGCAAGGGGAAGCGGAAAATGTCCAGGACGGCGCACCCGTCCTCTCCGGGCGCGGGAAGTTTTCGCCCGCACGGGCGAAACGCCCGTTTCGTCCCGATCACCTTTATCCGGAGCATGTATGAGGGTTTGGCCTTGGCAAAAAAACGTACTCTGCAACGGTGGAGTTGTGAGGACTCTGCCGATCTGTACGGCATCCGTAACTGGGGATCCGACTTTTTCGACATTTCCCCTGAAGGAGACGCCGTAATACGCCCTTTTGGGCGCAAAAATCCCGTCACCGTCAGCATCCCCACCATTATCAAGGGCATCCGCGAACGCGGCCTTGATATGCCCGTACTCCTGCGCATTGAAAATATTCTCGACTCCCAGATTTCCCTGCTTCACGAATCCTTCCGCAAGGCCATCAAGAGCCTCGGCTACCGGGCCGAATACCGGGGTGTTTTCCCGATCAAGGTCAACCAGCAGCAGCAGGTTGTGGAAACCATCGCCCGCTACGGCGCGCGCTACCACCACGGCCTGGAGGTAGGCAGCAAGGCGGAACTGTTCGCCGCCCTGTCCCAGTTGCGCGACGAAGAGGCCTGCCTGATCTGCAACGGCTACAAGGACGAGGAGTTCATCGACCTTGGGCTCTACGCCGTGCGCATGGGCTTCAAATGCTTTTTCGTGGTGGAAATGCCGAGCGAAGTGGATCTGATCCTTGAGCGCTCGGCCTGCCTTGGCGTGCGCCCTCTCATCGGCGTGCGCGCCAAGCTCGCCAGCCAGGCGGGCGGACACTGGACCGACTCCGGCGGGGAGCGTTCCACCTTCGGCCTGACCACCATGCAGATCGTCGACGTGGTCGACTCCTTGCGCGAGAAGGGCATGCTCGACTGCTTCCAGCTCCTGCACTACCATTTGGGTTCCCAGGTGCCCAACATCCGGGATATCCGCGGCGCGGTCATGGAGGCCTCGCGCGTCTACGCCGGACTTGTGAAGGAAGGCGCGGCCATGGGCTACCTCGACCTCGGCGGCGGTCTTGCAGTCGACTACGACGGCTCGCGCACCAACTTCATTTCCAGCCGCAACTACACCATGGACGAATACTGCTCCGACGTGGTGGAAGCGGTCATGACCATCCTCGACGAGTCCGAAGTGCCCCACCCGATCATCATCACCGAGTCGGGCCGCGCCACCGTGGCTTACTACTCCCTGCTGCTCTTCAATATTCTTGACGTCAGCCGCATCGAGCAGAGCGCCTCCCTTGAGCTCTTCATCAAGGAGACCAGCCTCACCGAGGACGACCCCGAAGCCACCCACAACCTCCTGCACGTGTTCAACAGCCTTACCGTGCGCAACCTGCAGGAATGCTTTAACGACGCCATCTACTACCGCGACGAGATCCGCCAGCAGTTCCTGCACGGTAAGGTCACCCTGCGCGAGCGCACCGTGGCCGAACGCATGTTCTGGGCCATCATCAAGCGCATCGCTCAGGAAAAGGCCCGCCTGCCTCACCCGCCCAAAGATCTGGCGGAAATCGACGTGGCCCTGGCCGACATCTACTACGGCAACTTCAGCGTGTTCCAGTCCCTGCCCGACTCCTGGGCCATCGGGCAGCTCTTCCCGGTCATGCCCGTACACCGCCTGGGCGAGTTCCCCAGCCGCCAGGCCATTCTCTCGGACATCACCTGCGACAGCGACGGCCGCATCGACCACTTCATCGACTCTTCCCAGGGCGTCAAAAACACCCTGGATCTCCACCCCCTGGTGGAAGGCGAAGAATACTACCTCGGCGCCTTCCTCGTGGGCGCGTATCAGGAAACCCTCGGCGATCTGCACAACCTGCTCGGCGACACCAACGTCGTCTCCGTCCGCGTCACCGAAGACGGCGGGTTCGAATTCGTCCGCGAGTTGCGCGGCGACTCGGTGGCCGACATCCTCTCCTACGTGGAATACGACCCCCGCCGCATCCTCGAAGGGCTGCGCAAACACGCCGAAGCCGCCGTGCGTGCGGGGCGCATCGCCCCGGCCGAACGCTACAGCATCATGCAGGCCTTTGAGAACGGGCTGCGAGGGTATACGTATTTTGAAAGATAGGGAGAGGAATCGGGGGGAAGGGAAACTTTTTTGGAAAAAAGTTTCCCTTCCCCCCGGTACCCCCCTTTCCTTCAAAAAACTTTGCCTTGGGTTTGTACGAAGTACAGGTTAGAGAAGGGTATCTCCTGGGCGATACCATGTGCCGTAACAGGCATAACGATACGGTACCGGGAGCGCGACTACATTGAACAACCTCATCAATCCCACTACGAACCGTACCCCATATCGGGGGCGCAGGGGCATGATGCCCCTGCCGGGAGAGCCTGAGCGGGCAGCGCCTCTCAGTTCCTAACAGGAGACCACCATGAAAAAAGTGCTTATCATCGGAGCGGGCGGCGTCGGCGGGGTTGTGGCGCACAAGTGCGCGCAGGTGCCGGAGGTCTTTGGCGAAATAATGCTGGCCAGCCGGACCAAGTCCCGCTGCGACGCCATTGCGGCGCAACTGCCGCGGCCCATCCTGACGGAAGCGGTGGATGCCGACAACGTGCCGGAACTGGTGGGGCTGATCAGAAGCTTTTCGCCCGACCTGGTGCTGAACGTGGCCCTGCCCTACCAGGATCTGCATATTATGGACGCCTGCCTGGAAACCGGGGTGGACTACCTGGATACGGCCAACTACGAGCCCCTGGACGAAGCCAAGTTTGAATACAAGTGGCAATGGGCGTATCAGGAGAAGTTCAAGGCAAAGGGGCTGATCGCCCTGCTCGGCTCGGGCTTTGATCCGGGCGTCACCAACGTGTTCTGCGCCTATGCGCAAAAACACCACTTTGACGAAATCCATCAGTTGGACATCATCGACTGCAACGCGGGCGATCACGGCCAGCCCTTTGCCACCAACTTCAACCCGGAGATCAACATCCGGGAGGTGACCGCTCCTGGCCGCTATTGGGAACGCGGCGAATGGGTGGAAACCGACCCTCTGTCCTGGTCCATGACCTATGATTTTCCCGGAGGCATCGGGAAAAAGAAGTGCTTCCTCATGTACCACGAGGAGCTGGAATCGCTGGTGCAAAACGTCAACGGCATCCGCCGCGCCCGTTTCTGGATGACCTTTTCCGACAACTACCTGAACCACCTGAAGGTGCTCGAAAACGTGAGCATGACGCGCATCGACGAAGTGGACTTCCAGGGACAGAAGATCGTGCCCATCCAGTTCCTGAAGGCGCTGCTGCCCGACCCGGCCTCGCTCGGCCCGCTCACCAAGGGCAAGACCTGCATCGGCTGCCTGATGAAAGGCGTCAAGGACGGCAAGCCCCGCACCTATTACATCTACAATATATGCGACCACGAGGCCTGCTACCGGGAAGTCAAATCCCAGGCCATTTCGTATACCACCGGGGTACCGGCCATGATCGGCGCGAAGATGATCCTGACCGGAGCCTGGAAGCGCCCCGGCGTGTGGAACATGGAACAGATGGATCCCGATCCGTTCATGGCCGCCCTGCCTTTGCACGGGCTGCCCTGGGTGGAGGAGTTCCGCTAGAATGGCAACCGAACCGGACAAGGAACTGCAGGAGGGGCCCGACCCGTCGCTGTACGAAGCCGCGCCCCTGCCGGATATGGCCGACCTGAAGGAGGCCGCCCTGCAAGGCGTGGTCCGCCCCACCTTCAAGGGCGGACGCATGGAGTACAGCGGCTACAAGCTCTGGCACCTGGCCCTGCTGCTTATCCCCATCGGGTTCGTGCCCGCGGCCTTTTTCTTTTCCTATTGGCTGCTGGCGGCGGCGGCCGGCTGCTACGTGGTCTATCTTTTTTATATGGCCATCGTCAGCCGGGGCTGGCTGTATCTGGACTTTCGCAAGCGGGAAATGCGCAAGGGGGCGCTCTTCGTCCCCTTTGCCGAGCTCAAGCCCACCTCCTTCCAGGTACGGGAGGGAGAACACACGACCCGGCTCGAGGTGGCCACTGGCCCCCTTATGGGGGAACGGCTGAGCGTCTTCAGCGGGCCGGAGCGCCAGAAACAGGCCCGCGCCTTTGCAAAGGCGCTCTGGCGGACCATCCGCAATGCCGTGGAGGCGGACGCGCAGCCCTCTGCCGCGACTTCTGAAGAAAAAGACACCGGCGGCCATTAAGGCCGCCCGAACCCGCGTCCCTGACGCGCCTTATGCCCTGAAGACTATGAGCATACCGCAACTGCTGCCCTGGGAAGAACTGCTCCCGCCCGATCTGCCCACCCCCTGCTTTGTGGTGGACGAGGCCCGGCTGCGGGCCAATCTGGCCGTGCTCGACGGCGTGCAGCGCCGCACCGGCGCAAAGATACTGCTGGCCCTCAAGGGATTTGCCATGTTCAGCGTGTTTGGGCTGCTGAACAGGACGCTGCACGGCACCTGCGCCAGCTCTCCCCACGAAGCCCGGCTGGGACGCGAAGAGTTCGGCGGCGAGGTGCACGTCTTCGCGACGGGGTACAGCGACGAGGACATGGCGGAACTGACCGGGCTTGTGGATCACATCAGCTTCAACTCCTTTGCCCAGTATGAGCGATTCCGACCCATGGTGGCTGCCGCGGAGGCCTCCCTGCGCCGCTCCATCGCCTGCGGGCTGCGCATCAATCCCGAGCATTCCGAAGGGGCGGTGCCCATATACGATCCTTGCGCGCCGGGCTCGCGCCTGGGCATCCGGCGTGCAGAGTTCGCCGGGCGCAGCCTGGAGGGCATCAGCGGCCTGCACTTTCACACCCTGTGCGAGCAGGATGCCGCCCCCCTGGCCCGCACCCTGAAGGCGGTTGAGGAACGATTCGGGGAGTTTCTGCCCCGTATGCGCTGGCTGAATTTCGGCGGCGGGCACCACATCACCAAGCCGGGGTACGACGTGGATCTGCTCTGCCGCTGCATTACGGAAACCCAGGAACGCTACGGCGTGCGGGTGTACCTGGAGCCGGGCGAGGCTGTGGCGCTGAACGCGGGCGTACTTGTGGCGCGGGTGCTGGACGTGGTGCGGGCCGATATGCCCATAGTCATCCTGGACACCTCGGCCGCCGCCCATATGCCGGACGTGCTCGAAATGCCCTACCGTCCGGAAGTCATTGGCGCGGGGCAGCCGGGCGAAAAGGCCTTTACCTGCCGCCTGGCCGGAAAGTCCTGCCTTGCCGGGGACGCCATCGGCGAATACTCTTTTGACGCCCCCCTGCGCCCGGGCGACAGGCTCATTTTTCTGGACATGGCCCACTACAGCATGGTGAAGACCACCACCTTCAACGGCCTTGGCCTGCCCTCCATCGCGCTTCTGGAATACCCCGGCGAAACGGCAGGAGCCGGGCCCACTCCGGCCCGGCCCCGTCTGCGCATGATGCGCCGCTTTGGATACGAGGATTTCAAGACGCGCCTGTCATAGATACGGCTCCGCCTGCCGGGCCGCTCCCGGAGTGCGGGCGATCGCCCGTCCGCCCCGCGGCTTACCTGTTCTTCGTCCTGCCGCCGGAACCGCCGAATCTGCCGGAGTCTCCGCCGCTCATACCGCCGCCCCTGTTGCCGCTCCGTTCCGGCCTGCTGAACGAACTCCCGCTGTCCCGCCTGGGCTCCGGCCGGCTAAAGGAACTGTCCTGCCTGCGGTCAATCTTTCGCTCCGTCCGCTCCCTGGGCCGTTCAGTCCGGGCGGAAGCGCCGGGAGAAGGTCTCTCCGGAGCCGAAGGACGCCCGTCATACCCGCTTCCGGGCCTGCCGTGATCCCGGTCGCCGCGATCTTTGCCGTGATCCGCACGATCATGACGTCCGTCGCGATCATGCCGTCCATCCCGGTCGTGCCGCCCGTCATAATCGCGGTCCCGGTAGTGCTTGTCGGGCCGGCCGGGCCGGTCGTGGTCCCCGCGGTCGTGCCGCGACCCCCTGTTGATAACCGTGGTATCCCTGTGATCCACATACAGTCCGCCGTAATACCCGGTCGGATAAGAATACCCGTCATACCCGTAGTAGTATCTGTCGTACCCGCTACGGCTATGGACACAGCCGGACATCGGCAGAATCAGAAGCAACAGCCATATGCACGTTCGCATAAACCCCTCCCTGGGCTTCACGAAAAGTACCTCTTTGCGCCAATCCATGATGAACCCTTCCTGAAACGCCCCGTTGCGGGCCATACTCTCCAGGTACTTACATCGTATCCGGTCCCGGAAAAAGAGCAAGCGCTTCTCACGAACCTCACAAAATCCTCATTTTTCACAAATGCGTTGCCCCGCATACTGCGGTAAAGGGCGCGGAAACTGCGGCCTGAAATTGTAAACTTGCGCATAACGCCTCCGTAAGGTTTATAATGTGAAGGAGCGGCAAACGGTGCAGCAGGTAACAGTATCTGCCTGTGCAACGATGCAACGGCGTTGTATGTTCCTGGTATGGGCATACTATCCCGTCGCGGAAAAAGAAAAAGAATTCCATATACATCTTCACAATGTATTCATTTTCTTCCAACGACTTGCGCAGGCAAGGATTGAGAGGCGCACAAAAAAACGGACCGGTCTGGCCTGGGCCACCGGTCCGAAAACATGCGTTCAAGGGAGAGAGAGCGTCCCTGAACCCACGGGGCAAGGCTTCTTTGCCGAAGCCCCTCTGGTCCGCGGCCACTGCCGTATCCGGCGGGCGCGGTATGCGGAACCCGTGTGTCCGAGTCCCGCATAATGTGTGCGTGTGAAAAAAGCCGGTTCAGCCGTGGACGGGCCGCCTACCGCCTCAGTTCGTCTTCCAGAGTCCTTTTGCGCGGTTCCCTGTCCCGGAACCAGCCCGAACCGTCCGAGGGTTTCTTTCCGGGAGGGCGTCCGTCAGGGGCATCGTCAGCGCCTTTCATGTCGTCCTGACGCATTTCTCTATAGCGGCTGTCCTGGTCTTTCCCCCGGAGGCGCGACTTTTTGGCGGGTTTTATCCGCTCATTGCCATAAAGTCCTCCCCGGGAAAGCCATTCCTCGGTCAAATAGTGCCACTCGTGGATCCCTCCGTCGAGAGGGCCGGAGCGCATGCCCGCCAGGCAGCCCGTCAAGGTAAAAGCCAGAAGCAGCAACCCAAAGCACCTTCGCATAATCCATCCTCCATACACCAGACAGAGGAGAGCGGCGATGCACATCTGCAACGTATATGCGCCGTTCCTCCCGAAGCATGACGCACACTACCGCGTGTTGCAGAAACAGTGCAACCCTTCCTCTGCTGCTTCGGCGTATTTTTTTTGCATCCTCATATTCCTGTTCCGGCAAGACGGTACTCTACCTCAACGGCCTTTTTAAGAAAAGCGGACTATATTTTTTTAGCATGAGTCCGAATAACACTTACGGCGGCAGGACATACATCAAAAAACCGTCCTCCACCCCCCAGGTAGATGGCCACCCATTCCCCTTTACCTGTTTTTGTGGCATAGTTCATCCCGACATCGCCGAACGCACACCCGCGACCGCGCGCAAATACTTGTGATTGTATCCTGCTACGTAATATGCATTCTCTCCCGCCAACAATGCGACACATGCGCTTTCTGGAATCGGAACTCCCCCTGCGCTCCGCCGGGGAGTGCCGCTTTCACGTGCTCCCGGTCCCCTACGAAGCCACCGTGTCCTATGGCGGCGGGACCGCAAAAGGACCGGCGGCCATCCTGGAAGCCTCCAGCCAGCTTGAAGTATGGACGGGCAGGAGTATTCCCTCGGAACAGGGTATTTATACCTGGGAGGCTGTTGATTGCTCCGGCAGCGCCGAGGCGGTGCTTTTGCGCATTGAAGAAGCCGTGAGCGCAATTTTGCAAAGCGGCCCGGGGGGGAACCTGCCTACCCCCTCCGTTCCGCCCTGCTTGGGCGCTCCCGTGCTGCCCGTAGTGCTCGGAGGGGAGCATACCGTCACGCTGGGAACCTTGCGCGCCCTGAAAAAACGTTACGGAACCTTCGGCGTGGTGCAATTTGACGCCCATGCGGATCTGCGCGATACGTATGAAGGGACGCCTTACAGCCATGCCTGCGTCATGCGGCGGGCCGTGGACGATCTGGGCCTGCCTCTCTTCCAGGTGGGGGTGCGCAGCCTCTCGCCGGAAGAGGAACGCTTCCGCGCCGCAAAAGGCATTCCTCACCTGGACGCCCGTACCGTGCGCTTTCCCCGGCCTTGGGGCAGTTCCTGCGGTAAAAACGGCAACGGCCGTCCCATACGGCCCCTGCTGCCCGCGAATTTTCCGGAACGCGTCTTTCTGACCTTTGATGTGGATGCCTTTGACGCGTCCCTCATGCCCGCCACCGGCACCCCGGAGCCGGGAGGATTGTTCTGGTGGGATGCCCTGCACCTGGTGGAACGCTGCCTTGCCGGCCGGGTCACCTTGGGCTTCGATCTCACGGAACTGGCCCCTCTGCCGGGCATGCATGCCCCCACGTATACGGCGGCCCGGCTCACGCACGAAATTATGGGCATCATCGCGTCATAGAAGGTTTTGGAGAATTTCGCATACATCTCCAATAGTATTGAAGACGCTCCTGTACGTGTTTTACCCTCTTATCTCGTAGACATACTGCCTTATGACAACCGCCGCACCGCCAGAAACCGGGGCCGCATCCCAAGTGCCCACCCCTCAGGACGTCCCCGCTCCCGCAGCGGTATCCATGGCGAACGCCCCTCAAACGGCGGCAGCCGCCCCTCCCACAGCCCCTGCCCCCCCAAAAGCACAAGCGTCCGCCCCCGCCGGATGGAGCACGCATGAAGGCACGCTGGTCCGGCCCCTTTCCTTCACGGGCCGGGGGCTGCACACGGGCCGCAAGGTAACTGTCCGCATCCTGCCGGTACCGCCCGGAGAGGCGCCGCAGGGTATCGTCTTTCGGCGGACGGATTCCGGCAGAACCCCGGCGGAGCTGCCCGTATCCCCCGATCTCTGGCGCAAGCTCCCCCTGTGTTCCACCCTGCAGACGCCGGACGGCATACGGGTCCGGACAGTGGAGCATTTTCTTGCCGCCCTGCTGATGTGCGAAATCGACCACGCCGTGGTGGAACTGGACGCGGAAGAGCTGCCGCACCTGGACGGCAGCGCCAAAGAACTGGTGGCGGCCATAAAGGCCTGCGGCCGGACGGCCCTGCCGGAGGCCAAACGCTTCATCCGCATTCTGCGCCCCTTTGCGGCCCGCTTTGACAACGGCAGCCGCTACAGGATTGTGCCCGCCCCGGACTATATCGTAAACGCGACCACCAAAACCCGGGGGTTTACGCGCATGCGCTGGAACGGCGTTATCACGCCCCGTTCCTTCGCCGAACAGGTGGCTCCGGCGCGCTCTTACGGGCACCTGAAATTTGCGGTTCCTGCGCTAATAGGCGGTTTTTTGACCGGCACCCCCCTGCTGCGCGGCGCGCGCCCCGGCTCGGTGGCCGCCATTTTCAAAGGCCGCGTCCTCGGCGGCATGACGATCCCCGATGAATTCGTCCGGCACAGGATACTTGATCTGCTGGGCGACTTTGCCCTTGCCGGCGCTCCCCTGATCGGCAGGGTGGATGCCGGTTCTCCCACCCATGAGTACAACCACGAATGCATCCGGCGGCTGTTGGCCGCCCGCGACGCCTGGGAGTGGGCGACATTTTCCCCTGCATCTGCATGAGAACCCCCGCCTCTGAAAAAATACTTCCCTAAAAATGTTAGCTGTGCTATTTTTTTCCTTGCCAACCCAGGCGGACCTTGCTATGTCCTTCTTCTTTGTCGAACGAACACCAACCATGCTGTAAATCGGGCTGTACGTTGTTTGTACCCCTTGCCACACATATCCCCAACGGTGGCCAAGCCAGGCGCGGCATAGCGGCCGCGTTTATGCCTGGCTTTTTGCCGTTGTAGCGGCAGCGAATTTATAGCCTTTCCTTTGTTTCATAAATACAGGGAGTTATGCTCTGTATTTTCTGCTTCAGGGGACCGGCTCCCTTTTGCGGCTTTGCAGGAAACAGTTCCCAGACCTTGAGGTAAAACCATGGCCCAGCTTACCAAAAAATTCGGCAAGATCGATGTGACCCTTCCCACCCCCCACCTGCTCAACCTGCAGGTGGATTCTTACAAAAAGTTTCTGCAGGAAGGGGTAGTGGACCGCTCTCCTGACGAAGGGCTGGAGGGCGTTTTTCGATCCGTTTTTCCCATCGAAGACTTCAACCGCACGGCAAGCCTTGAGTTTGTCAGCTATGAGGTCGGGGAACCCAAATACGATCAGGCCGAGTGCATCAGCAAAGGGCTCACCTACGAGGCCCCCATACGCATCAAGGTGCGCCTTGTGGTGTACGATGTGGATGAAGACACCGGCAGCCGCACCATCCGTGACATCAAGGAGCAGGACATCTATTTCGGCACCCTGCCCTTGATGACCGAAAAAGGCACTTTTATCATCAACGGCACGGAGCGGGTCATCGTCAACCAGCTCCAGCGCTCCCCCGGCATCATTTTCGAGCACGACGCCGGCAAGACGCACTCCAGCCGCAAGGTGCTCTATTCCTGCCGCATCATCCCCATGCGCGGCAGTTGGCTCGACTTTGACTTCGACCACAAGGATATCCTCTATGTGCGCATAGACCGCCGCCGCAAAATGCCCGCCACCGTGCTGTTCAAGGCCATGGGCATGAGCCGCACCGACATTCTGCGCACCTTCTATAAGACCGAGCTGTACGCGCTGGAAGACTCCCGCGTGCTGTGGGACGTGGACAAGGATCTGTACCGCAAGGAGAACGCCTTCTCCGACATCCACGACAAGGACGGCAACGTCCTTGTCAAGGCCGGCAGGCCCATCACCAAGCGGGCCTGGCGTCTGCTCTGCGAGGGGGGCATTCCCTCCATTGAAGTGGCGCCGGACTCCCTTGAGGGCCTGTATCTGGCCGAAGACATCGTCAATGAAAAAACGGGCGAAGTGCTGGCCGAAGCAGCCGACGAAGTATCCGCCGTGCTCATGGACAACCTGCGCGAGGCAGGCATCAGGAAAATAGCCATTCTGCACACCAAAGGCACCGACACCTCGGCTTCCATCCGCGACACCCTGGTCATGGACAAGACCACCGACCAGGAAAGCGCCCAGGTGGAAATTTACCGTCGCCTGCGCCCCAGCTCGCCCCCCACGCCGGAAATCGCGGCCGGGTTCTTTGACAACCTGTTCCGTTCGCCGGACTACTACGATCTGTCCCCGGTGGGCCGCTACAAGCTGAACCAGCGTCTGGAGCAGAACGAGCCCCTGGATCTGCGCGTGCTTACCGACAGCGATATTCTCAAGGCCATCAAGATCCTCACCAATCTTAAGGATACCCACGGCCCCGCCGACGACATCGACCACCTCGGCAACCGCCGCGTGCGTCCGGTGGGCGAACTGGTGGAAAACCAGTACCGCATCGGCCTGGTGCGCATGGAACGCGCCATCAAGGAACGCATGAGCCTGCAGGAAGTGAGCACCCTGATGCCCCACGACCTGATCAATCCCAAGCCCGTGACCGCGGTGCTCAAGGAGTTTTTCGGCACCTCGCAGCTCTCGCAGTTCATGGACCAGACCAACTCCCTTTCGGAAGTGACGCACAAGCGCCGCCTTTCCGCTCTGGGCCCCGGCGGTCTTACCCGCGAGCGGGCCGGGTTTGAGGTGCGCGACGTGCACACCTCGCACTACGGACGGATCTGCCCCATTGAAACGCCGGAAGGTCCGAACATCGGCCTGATCGTGTCGCTGACCACCTACGCCAAGGTCAACGACTACGGCTTTATCGAGACCCCTTACCGCGTGGTCAAGGACAGCCGGGTGACGGACGAAATCGTCTACCTGGACGCCTCGCGCGAGTTCAACGAGGTCATCGCCCAGGCCAACGCCGTCATGGACGAAAAGGGCAACCTGCTGGACGAGTTCGTCACCACCCGTATGCACGGCGACGTGCTCATGAACCCGAAAAGCGACGTGACCCTCATCGACATTTCGCCGAGCCAGATGGTGTCCATCTCCGCGGCCCTCATCCCCTTTCTGGAGCACGACGACGCCAACCGCGCCCTCATGGGCTCCAACATGCAACGCCAGGCCGTGCCGCTGCTGCGTAGCGCCAGACCCCTGGTGGGCACCGGCATGGAGCGCGACGTGGCCCAGGACTCCGGGGCCTGCATCCTGGCCGAAGCGGACGGCGTGGTGCGCTATGCCGATGCCGACCGCATCATCGTCAGCTATGCCCCCTCCGTGCTGCCCGAGACCGGCGGCGTCAAGTCCTACAACCTGCAGAAATTCCACAAGTCCAACCAAAACTCCTGCTTCGGGCAAAAGCCCTCCTGCGCGCCCGGGCTGGTGGTGAAAAAAGGCGACGTACTGGCCGATGGCCCCGGCATCGAAGGCGGGGAACTGGCGCTGGGCAAAAACCTGACCGTGGCCTTCATGCCCTGGTGCGGATTCAACTTCGAAGACTCCATCCTGATTTCCGAGCGCTGCGTCAAGGAAGACACCTTCACCTCGGTGCACATCGAGGAGTTTGAAGTGGTCGCCCGGGACACCAAGCTCGGACCCGAGGAAATCACGCGCGACATTCCCAACGTGGGCGAAGACATGCTGCGCAACCTCGACACCAGCGGCATCATCCGCATCGGGGCCAACGTCAAGCCCGACGACATACTGGTGGGCAAAATCACCCCCAAGGGCGAAACCCAGCTCACCCCGGAAGAAAAGCTCCTGCGCGCCATATTCGGCGACAAGGCCCGCGATGTGAAAAACACGTCCCTCAAGGTGCCCCCCGGCATCGAGGGCACGGTCATCGAGGTCAAGGTGTTCAACCGCCGCTCCGGCGAAAAGGACGACCGGACCCGCGATATCGAGGATTACGAACTGGCCCGCCTTGACACCAAGGAAGGCGACCACATGCGCGCCCTGACCGACGCCACACGCGAGCGCATCATGGAGCAGGTGGCGGGCAAGCAGATTGCCGCCAACATTCCCGGCAAGAAAAAGGGCGACGTGCTGGCCGAGGCCGGCAGCGTGCCCACCCTGGAAATGCTGGCCGAACTGCCGGTCAAGAAGTTCGCCGGGCTGTTCAAAAGCAAGGATGTGAACGAATCCATCGCCTCCATGCTGGAAGACTACGACCACCAGGTGACCTTCATCAAAGGCATCTATGATTCCAAGCGCGGCAAGGTGACGGAAGGGGACGATCTGCCCCCCGGCGTCATCAAGATGGTCAAGGTCTATGTCGCTGTGAAGCGTAAGCTGAACGTGGGCGACAAAATGGCCGGACGCCACGGGAACAAGGGCGTCGTGTCCTGCATTCTGCCGGCCGAGGACATGCCCTTCTTCGCCGACGGCCGCCCGGTAGACATCGTGCTGAACCCCCTGGGCGTGCCTTCGCGGATGAACATCGGCCAGATCATGGAAACCCACCTCGGCTGGGCCGCCAAGGAGCTTGGCGAGCAGCTTGCCGCCCTGGCGGGCAGCGGCGCTCCCCTCAAGGAACTGCGCTCCCAGGTCAAGACCGTGTTTGATACCCCGGCCACCACGGCTCTGGTGGACAGCCTGTCCGACGCGGACTTTGTGGACGCGGTGAAAAACCTGCGCGAGGGCATCGTTACCAAGACCCCGGTCTTTGACGGCGCCACCGAAGAGGAAATCTGGAGTTGGCTGGCCAAGGCGGGTCTGCCCGACGACGGCAAGACCCTGCTCTACGACGGCCGCACCGGCGAGCCCTTCCGCAACCGGGTGACCACGGGCGTCATGTATATGCTGAAGCTCCACCACCTGGTCGACGAAAAGATCCACGCCCGCTCCACCGGCCCTTACTCCCTGGTGACCCAGCAGCCGCTGGGCGGCAAGGCCCAGTTCGGCGGCCAGCGCCTCGGGGAAATGGAAGTGTGGGCTCTTGAAGCCTACGGCGCGGCGTACCTGCTGCAGGAATTCCTCACGGTCAAGTCCGACGACGTGACCGGCCGGGTCAAGATGTATGAAAAGATCGTCAAGGGCGAAAACTTCCTCGAAGCGGGCCTGCCGGAATCGTTCAACGTCCTGGTCAAGGAACTCATGTCCCTGGGCCTCGACGTGACCCTGCACCAGGAAGAAGGCAAGAAGCGTCCCAAACGCATGGGTACGTATGCCGAGGAGACACCTCCCTTTACGGAGAGAGAACGGCCTTCCTTCTCTTCCTTTGAGGACGGCGACGAATAAAAGACGGCAAGCCGCCGGCGCGCGTGGGATGCTGTTCCCCGCGCCGGCGTTGCTTCGGCTGCTGCAGCCGGCCTTGCCGGTACAGTGTGATGACCTTTAGACTACAATGGCAGGTACAATTATGACTCTGGACGATCTTTTCACCGTCAGAGGCTCCTCCGCCAGCATTTCCAATATAAAAAACCTGAAATCCATTCAGGTTTCCATCGCCGCCCCCGAGTCCATCCGCGAATGGTCGTACGGCGAGGTGAAAAAGCCGGAAACCATCAACTACCGTACCTTCAAGCCGGAACGCGACGGCCTGTTCTGCGCCAAGATCTTTGGCCCGGTAAAGGACTACGAGTGCAACTGCGGCAAGTACAAACGCATGAAGCACCGCGGCATCGTCTGCGAAAAGTGCGGCGTTGAAGTCATCGCCTCCAAGGTGCGCCGCGAACGCATGGGGCACATCGAGCTTGCCGCCCCGGTGGCGCACATCTGGTTCCTGAAGACCCTGCCTTCCAAGATCGGCACCCTGCTCGACATCACCATGGCCGATCTGGAAAAGGTGCTCTACTTCGACTCGTACATCGTGCTCGATCCCGGCTCCACCAACCTGACGAAGCTGCAAGTCATTTCCGAAGACCAGTATCTTCAGGTACTCGACCATTACGGCGAAGAGGCCCTGTCCGTGGGCATGGGCGCGGAAGCCGTGCGTACCCTGCTGGAAGAACTCAAGCTGGAAGAGCTCAAGGTGAACCTGCGCGAAGAATCGCAGGCCACCCGTTCCCAGACCAAAAAGAAAAAGCTCACCAAGCGCCTGAAGATTGTGGAGGCCTTCCTGGAATCCGGCAACAAGCCGGAATGGATGATTATGGAAGTGATTCCGGTCATTCCGCCGGAACTGCGTCCCCTGGTGCCTCTTGACGGCGGGCGTTTCGCCACCTCGGACCTGAACGACCTGTACCGCCGGGTGATCAACCGGAACAACCGTTTGAAACGCCTCATGGAACTCGGCGCGCCGGACATCATCATCCGCAACGAAAAACGCATGCTCCAGGAAGCGGTGGACGCCCTGTTCGACAACGGCCGCCGCGGCCGGGCCATTACCGGCACCAACGGCCGTCCCCTGAAGTCCCTGTCCGACATGATCAAGGGCAAGCAGGGGCGTTTCCGCCAGAACCTGCTCGGCAAACGCGTGGACTATTCCGGCCGTTCGGTTATCGTGGTCGGCCCCAAGCTCAAGCTCCACCAGTGCGGCCTGCCCAAAAAGATGGCCCTGGAGCTCTTCAAACCCTTCATCTACGCCAAGCTGGAAGAGCGCGGACTTGCCTCGACCATCAAAAGCGCCAAAAAGATGGTGGAGCGCGAGGAGCTGGTGGTGTGGGATATTCTTGAAGAAGTGGTGCGCGAGTACCCAATCATGCTGAACCGCGCCCCCACCCTGCACCGCCTCGGCATCCAGGCCTTTGAGCCTCTGCTGGTGGAAGGCAAGGCCATTCAATTGCACCCGCTGGTCTGCTCCGCCTACAACGCGGACTTTGACGGCGACCAGATGGCCGTGCACCTGCCCCTCTCCCTCGAGGCGCAGATCGAATGCCGGGTGCTGATGATGAGCACCAACAACATTCTCTCCCCGGCCAACGGAACGCCGGTCATCGTGCCCAGCCAGGACATCGTGCTCGGTCTGTACTACATGACCGTCGAACGCGACTTTGAACCGGGCGAAGGCAAAGTGTTCTGCGACCCGTGGGAAGTCATCGCCGCCTACGACGCCGGGCAGGTAGCTCTGCATGCCAGGATCAAGGTGCGCATGGACGGCGGACTGCTCGACACTACTCCCGGCCGCATCCTGGTACGCGACATTCTGCCCGAAGGCATCCCCTTCGAGCATGTGAACTGCGTGCTCACCAAAAAGAACATCGCCCGCCTGGTGGGCAGCGCCTACCGCGACGCCGGCACCAAGGCCACGGTCATTCTCTGCGACCGCCTGAAGGATCTCGGCTACGAATACGCCACCCGCGCGGGTGTGACCATCGGCGTAAAAGACCTGCAGATCCCGGCCGCCAAGAAAAACATCATCGACACCGCCAAGGCCGAGGTGGACGACATCGAACACCAGTACCGCGACGGTATCATCACCCGGACGGAAAAGTACAACAAGGTGGTGGACGTCTGGACCAAGGCCACCCAGGACGTTTCCGCGGAAATGATCAAGGCCATATCCTACGAGGACGTGGTCAATGCGAAAACCGGGGAAAAGAAGGTCAACCAGAGCTTCAACCCCATTTACATGATGTCCACCTCAGGGGCGCGGGGTAACCAGGACCAGATGCGCCAGCTGGCCGGCATGCGCGGCCTGATGGCCAAGCCCTCGGGCGAAATTATCGAAACCCCGATTACCTCCTGCTTCCGCGAGGGGCTGGACGTGTCCCAGTACTTCAACTCCACCCACGGCGCTCGTAAGGGTCTTGCGGACACCGCCCTGAAGACGGCGAACTCCGGTTACCTGACCCGCCGTCTGGTGGACGTGGTGCAGGACGTGATCATCAGCGAGCACGACTGCGGCACCGTGGACGGCGTGGAACTGACCCACCTGGTCAAGGGCGGCGACATCAAGATGCGCCTGGCGGAACGGGCTCTCGGCCGCATAACGCTGTACCCGGTCTACCATCCGGAAACGCGCGAGCTGCTCTTCCCCGCCAACACCCTGGTCAATGAAGACGTGGCCATTGCGCTGGACGATGCGGGCATCAACTCCCTGACCATGCGCAGCGCCCTTACCTGCCAGTCCGAGCGGGGCGTGTGCTCCCTGTGCTACGGCCGCGACCTGGCGCGCGGGCATATCGTGAACATCGGCGAAACCGTGGGCATCATCGCCGCGCAGTCCATCGGCGAGCCCGGCACCCAGCTCACCATGCGTACCTTCCACATCGGCGGTACGGCCTCGCGTGAAATCGAACGCTCAAGCCTTACGGCCCAGCACGCCGGCCGGGTGATCTTCTCCCGGGTCAAGGCCGTCAAGAACCGCGAAGGCCAAAGCATGGTTCTCGGCAAGAGCGGCCAGGTGAGCATTGTGGACGAACAGGGCCGCGAGCGGGAAAAATACATCCTGCCCAACGGCTCCAAGCTGGTGGTGCTGGAAGGCCAGGAAGTCCGCAAGGGCGAGCTCATCGCCGAATGGGATCCCTTCAACGAGCCCTTTGTTTCGGAAGTGAACGGCGCCATCAAGTTCGCCGACATCCTGGAAGGCAAGACCTACCAGGAAAAGGTGGATGAAGCCACGCACATGGCCACCCAGTCCATTATTGAATACCGGACCACCAACTTCCGTCCGTCCATCTCCGTCTGCGACGAAGACGGCTCGGTGAAGACCCGGCCCGGCGGCTCCATTCCCGCCACCTATCCCCTGCCTGTGGGCGCGCTGCTCATGGTCAAGGACGGGCAACGCATCGAAGCCGGCGACATCCTGGCCAGAAAGCCGCGCGAATCGTCCAAGACCAAGGACATCGTCGGCGGTCTGCCGCGCGTGGCCGAGCTGTTCGAAGTGCGCAAGCCCAAGGACATGGCGGTGGTTTCGGAAATCGACGGCACCATCGCCTTTGCCGGCGAAGCCAAGGGCAAGCGCAAGATCATCGTCACCCCCGAAGCGGGCGACGCCAAGGAATACCTGGTGCCCAAAGGCAAGCACATTACCGTGGGCGACGGCGACTTTGTGGAAGCAGGGGAACTGCTGACCGAAGGGCATCCGGAACTGCACGACATTCTACGCACCAAGGGCGAAAAGTACCTGGCCGCCTATCTGGTGGAAGAAATCCAGGACGTGTACCGCTTCCAGGGCGTGGCCATCGACGACAAGCACATTGAAGTGATCGTCCGCCAGATGCTGCGCAAGGTGCAGGTGCTCGATCCGGGCCAGACCAGCTTCCTGGTGGGCGAACAGGTCGACAAGCAGGAATTCAAGGTCGAAAACCAGAAGGCCATGACCGAAGGACGCACCCCGGCAACGGCGGAACCGCTCGTGCTGGGCATCACCCAGGCCTCGCTGACCACTTCCAGCTTCATCTCGGCGGCCTCCTTCCAGGAAACCACCAAGGTGCTGACCGAAGCGGCCTTGCGCGGCAAGTCCGACGCCCTGCGCGGCCTCAAGGAAAACGTCATCGTCGGCCGCCTTATCCCGGCCGGTACGGGCTACCGCGAATACGTGCACTCGGAAATCCTGGTGCCCGAGCAAAAGGAGCGCCCGGACAAGTTCCTGGAAGAGCTTGAGGACGATCCGCTGCTGGTGGACCTGAGCTAGGAAACAAACGCACGCAGGTCCGGCTCCGGCACATGCCTCCCCCGACAAGGGACGCGCCACCGGCCCCGACCGCACCCGATAGCAGAGAGCGGCTGAAGTAAGGTTTCCCCTGCTTCAGCCGTTTTTTCAAGGAGTCTTCTCATGAATCAGGCGTATCTCGCCGCCCTGCTTGAAAGGGACCAGAAGGTCAATCCCCTGTTCACCTTCCTGGGCGCGCAGATGCTTCGCGTGGAAAACGGCGAGGCGGACATCACCCTGGCTGTGGGCCCCAATATTGCCCAGGGGGCGGGGCTTGTAGCCGGGGGCATACTGGCCACCCTGGCGGACGAAGCCATGGCCCATGCGGTCATGTCCCTGTTGCTGCCGGAACAGACCATTGTCACGGCGGAAATGAGCGTTCGTTTTTTGCGCGCCACCCATGCCAGCGAAACCGGGCTGATCACCGCACAAGGGCGGGTGGTGAAAATGGGCCGCAGCATCGCCGTGGCGGAATGCAACATCCTCTACGAGGGCACACGCCTGCTTGCAACCGCCGGAGCGACTTTTTCCCGCCTGGAAGACCGGCGACACCTGCGCCACTATCTGAAGGACCAGGAAGAAATCTTTTAGACCAGAGTGATTTTGAAGTTGCCCAAGAGTTGTATTGCCTTCGGCGGCCAAAGGGGGCACCGGCCCTGGCGAGGAGTGAACCCCTTTGAAAACCCCATTTTTCTCCTAGAGCCGTTTAATTTTGAAATTACTCCTGCAAAGGCAGCCATAATTGCGGGATTCCAAAGGGACTTAGTCCCGTTGTCCGCCGGAGGCAATTCGATCCTTGTCCAATTTCATTATGAACTTGCTCTAACTCCTGCTGACCCCAGAGACACAGCGGCTCCGCGCCGGTTACGCACCAGCGCGGAGCCGCCCTCCTCCACGGAAACCCCGCCTCCTCCCTACTGTATGTCCCCGGTGATGCCGAACTCCGCAGGGATTTTCATGTAGAAAATCTTCAGATTTTCTTCGTTAATTCGCGCAAAGAGCCGCTCCGCCTCTTCCTCGCCCACAGCCATGGTCACTTCCATAGGCTGATCTCCCAGTTCAAAAAACCGGGAGGAGCGGTACTTGCCGTCGCGCCCGTACCCGCTCTGGGCCGCATTGACGGTAGCCCCCCTGATGCCGAGGGACTTCGCCTCTTTCAACAGCCAGTCCGTAATGGGCAGCGCGCCGTGGGTACGGCCCTGCTGCGTGAAAAAGGTAAGCTGGTATCCCTGCATCGTCCGCCTCCCGATACTACTTCCGCAGTCATTGGCCACCCGTAAAAGGAACCCTCCCGGGACTCCCTACGCCAGCATCCGCCGCAACAGCGCAAAGGTTCCCATCCCCAGAAAGGTCATGGCCAGAGAACCGCACACGTGCAGGGCGATGGCGGCCATGGCCGTGAGCAGGCGATCCTCCTGCAGCAGCGTACAGACCTCTGCCGAAAAGGTGGAAAAGGTCGTCAATGCGCCGAGAAAGCCGGTAATCACCAGAAGGCGCCACTCCGGCCCTAGGGTGGGAAACGCGCCAAACACACTGACCGCAAGTCCGATACAGTAGCCGCCGAGCAGATTGGCCACCAGGGTGCCCAGGGGAATCAGCGGGAAAACCGCGTTCAGCATAAGTCCGAAGCCCCAGCGCAGTATCGCGCCAAGAGACGCCCCAATGCTGATACAAGCAAGCGATGTCAACATGACGGACCCTGTTGTTTGCAGTATGGCAGGCGCACAATCGTTTCTCTGAAACGCCGCATGAAGGCAGCGTGTACTCGCCCTACGATGCCCGCCTGTCTTTCAGTTCAGGCGGCCCCGTTCCGGTCAAGATACTCCCGCACGGCCTTGCGGCGCAGCTCTTCCCCCGTCCCGTACGGGACACAGACCTTGCCCACGGGGTTCAGGTACGTGCCCAGCGACTTCGCAACGACAAGGGCCACCGGAATGCCGACGATGGTCAGCGCCAGCCCCACCGCCTGCACCAGGCCCACGACGAACGCCACAAGGCCGAAAGGCAGGTACAGCAGCATTATCACGAACGAATACGCCCGCCATACCGGGTTCCGGTTGCCCGGCAGCTCCGAACTGCTCATCATGTCGTAGGAAAAAGGCAGAAGCAGGAACTTGGCATACTGCATCAGCCCCAGTCCTATGGGCGCGGCCACCAGGGTAAGCGTGAGCAAAAAGCCGAAAAGAAATGCGAACAACGCGTTTACAAACCCGAGAAAGGGAATGTGCCAGAGGATATTGCCGAGAATACGCATGGGCTTTCCTTTGGGGTGCAAGACGGCAGCGGGTGCCGCGCGCCTTTGTGGCTCGGGGAAACGTTACTCCTGAAACCGCACCAGTTCAAACAGCTTTTTCTGGTGCGTGGCGACAATATGAAAATACTGGTTCTGGGGCACGTAGATGTAAGGCACGTCTTCGGTCCTGCGGAACAGGAACAGGGAGAGGATCGTGCGGTTGATGGCCTGATGCCCGATGAGCACGATGCCCGGCTGCCCGCCCGAAAGAAACAGGGCCTTCCGGAAGCCGCGCTCCACCCGCGCCCGCATGGAAGCGTAGCCTTCGCCCCCGGGATAGACATAGTTGTACTTGTCTTTGGCCCTTGCGGCAAACTCCTCGGGCATGGTACGCTGTATGTCCTCGTAGCGCATGCTGTCGCAGACGCCGGCGTCTATTTCGTCCAGTTCCGGCACGGCTATGGCGGTGGCTTCCGGGTGGCTCTCCCGTATGGGCGCGGCGGTTTCCAGAGAGCGCCTGCGCCGGGAAGTGAATATGTAGGGAATATGCTTGTCGTAAAAATGCTGCGCCAGATCCACGGCCTGGGCTCTACCACTGGCCGTCAGGGAAGCGTCGCCGCCGATACGCCCTTCCACGTTGAACTGGCTTTCCCCGTGCCGGGCCAGATACAGCTCGCGCACCCAGTCGGAAACAAGCACGTCGCGAATGCGAATGTAGTGGGGAACCTTGTTAACAATGCCCTCGGCCAGAATCTTGTTGCGCAGGGTATCCACCGTGACGAAGTTGCCTTCGCCCTCGGGCGAGGAATACATGCGCTCGTAGTAGCCGATGCGCTCCATAAAGCTTTTTCGGGCGTCTTCCGGCGCGAGGTGGGCGAACTCGGGCAGGCGGGTTTTGCGTTCCACGCTGGCGGCCAGCAGCTCGGCATCGTCGTTCACGCATTCCACATAAAGAAGAGGCGCGTCGGTCAATTGCTGTTCAATGAAAAGACGGCGGGAGCGGCTGGCGTTGGTGGCGTCCAGAATGGCCACCTGCCCCCCCTCGCGCAGATAGGTTTTGGCGGCGTTCAGATTGATCAGGGCGATGCGCTCGCGCTTGATTCGGCCTTCCTCGTTGTCCGGGTGGTAGAACTCCGGCAGGGAGGATTCCGCGCCCAGATGGCTGCGCCGCAACTCGCCGTTGTTGAAAACGCGGACGGCGACGCCCTCGGTGCGCAGCCCTTCACAAAGCCGCAGGGCGATGGTGGACTTGCCCCTGGCCGGCAGCCCAACCATCACGATATAGAGCTTGCTCATCTGGCCTCCCTGGTGCGCATGGCCGCCATGCGCGGTTCAGGACGGCGGCTTGGAAGCGTCCGCCGCGCCTTCACGCGCTTTTTTCTCTGCTTCCCACGTTTCAAAGTCCGGGGCAAGACAGTCAAACGTGCCCCCCATGGCTGTCCTGAACTTTTCCACCGGTGGCACGTCCGGCGCCTCGAGGCTGGTACAGACGGCACGCAGGGCGTCCAGCGCGCGTATCTCCCGCTGGCTGCAGTATTCCACCGTACCACAAAACTTGCAGGTGAAGTACGTGGCGCGTTGCGCGCAGTTACAATCAGTTTTGACAAACTGGTGTTTCTTCATGACCGCTTTCCCTCCCGCATGACGAAGACCGCTCCCACTACCGCGCCTTCCTTGGTGGAATATCGGGTAATGGTGGTTTCCAGGGTAAAGGGCACCCCGGCAATACGCATGCGTCCCCGCTGTTCCGGCAGGCTCCCGGACACCCCCGCTACCCGCAAAAATCGCTCGAACAGGCTGTCATCACCGGCCGTCCCGCTTTCCGGAAGGATACGCAGCCGGCGCTCCTGCCCCACATAAGGGGACAGTTGCTCTTCAAATGCCCGGTTGGTCAGGATAACATTGCCCTCCAGATCCGTGACCGCGACGTAGTCCGCAATGGCGTCCACCGTATTCTGCAGCATGCTGTTGGCAATGTGCAGGGCCTTTTGGGCTTCCTTGGTGCCGGTGATGTTGATCACGACGCCTTCGTACTGCTGCAGAGCGCCCGAGCTGTCCAGGGTGGGAGCCAGGTGCTCGGCAACCCACAAGCGGTCGCCGTCGCGGCCGTATACTTCCGACTCGAAATCCGTCACCTCTCGCCCTTTCGCCAACAGTCGCAGCAACTCTCCGCGCCGCCCGGCCTCCACATAGACCTGCTCGTCAAGGGAATGCACGGCGCGCAGCAGCTCCGCCGGGCCGCTGTAGCCGAGCATGCCGGCGAACGCCCGGTTCGATGCAAGATAGTAGCCGTCCGGATGGCACACGTAGATTCCCACCGCCGCATTGTCGAACAGGCTGCGGTGCAGTAGTTCGCTGGCCTCAAGCTTGCGCAGGATCTCGTTGTGGTGGATAGCCAGACGCAGGTTGACGCGCAACTCGTCCGCGGAGATAGGCTTTTTCATAAAGCCGATGGCGCCGCTTTCGGCTATCTCCGCCATTTCCTCCCGGCTGTCCGTTCCGGAAATGACAATGACCGGCACCGATACATCGCGCAGAATCTCGCGGGTAGCCGCAATGCCCGAGAGGCCGTCCGCAAGATGCACGTCCATAAGGATCACATCGGGACGCAGGGCGTACACGGTCTTCTGCGCGTCACGGCCATAGGCCACCGTGCCGCACACGGTGTGTCCCTCATGCTTTATCAGCGACTCCAGAAGTGCCGCCGCAATAGGCTCGTCTTCCGCTATAAGCACCCGCAACGCCGGCATGGAAACTCCTCAGGGCGTATCCTGTTCTGCAACGGGACGGGCGATGCATTGTCTCGTCGCTTCAAAAACCCCATAAGCGCATATTTCGTTCAGTATATGCCACTCCTGCGGACGGTTGTCAAAACACTTTGCAATGTGAAAGCGGAACAATCAATGCCTGTAGACCACTTCGATGTCCGAAAAATCGTCGTCGTCCTCCTCCGCGGAGTCCTCATGGTTCCCATCGGGAGAGGCGGAAAAAGACGTGCTGCCCGCGTCTTCTTCCCCATCGTCCTTTCCGGCAAAGCGTTCTCTGGAAAAAACAGGCACCGGAGCATTGGTTTCAAGCTCCTCCTGCATCCGCCACATGGTCTCCACCAACTCCTCCAGGTTCTCTTCCTGCAGGGCGGAAATAAAGAAGACGGTGCGTCCCTCTTCCTCAGCCCTCGCGCGCAGACGCTCCAGCAGTTCCGGCGGGGCAAGGTCCATCTTGTTGATCACTTCGATCTGCCTGCGCTCCGCAAGCTCCGGAGAAAATTGGGCCAGTTCGTTGTTGATCAGCTCAAAACCCGCAAAGGGGTCGTCCTGCGGCATGTCTTCCACACTCAAAAGATGCACCAGAAAACGGGTGCGCTCCACGTGCTTCAAAAATCGGTGGCCCAGCCCGTATCCGGTGTGCGCCCCTTCCACCAGGCCGGGAATGTCCGCAATGACCATGCGCCGGTTATAGTCATGCTCGTCCAGCATGACGCCGAGGTTCGGCTCAAGGGTGGTAAAAGGATAGTTGGCGATTTTGGGACGGGCCGCAGAGACCTTGGAAATAAAAGTGGACTTGCCTGCATTGGGCAGCCCCAAAAGGCCGCAGTCGGCGAGGATTTTCAGCTCCAGGCCGAGGGTAAACTCCTCTCCCGGTTCGCCGGGCTGGGCGAAGCGGGGGGCGCGCATGGTCGGGGACTTGAAGTGCTCGTTGCCCTTGCCGCCCCGGCCGCCCCTGGCGATAACCGCCTCGTCGCCTTCCACGGCCAGGTCACAAAGCAACTCGCCATGTTTACCGTCTATCAGGGTATACACCTGCGCGCCGACGGGCAGTTCCAGCACCAGATCCGCACCGGCCCTGCCGTGGCATTGCGAGCCCTGTCCGGGCTGGCCGTTTTCAGCCTCATACAGGCGCTTGAGGCGAAAGTCATACAGCGAATGCAGACGCGAGGAAGCGCGCACGATGACATTGCCGCCGTCGCCGCCATTGCCGCCGTCCGGCCCGCCCTTGGGCACAAACTTTTCGCGGCGGAAGGAGATACACCCCCTGCCGCCCTTGCCCGAACGCACGGTTATTACCGCTTCATCAACAAATCGCATACCACTGTCCTGTTGCCGGAGTATTGCAGGGAGGCCAAGGCCGTTTAAGCGCCGCCGCCCCGCTCTATCTAATAATGATTATGCGGAAGGACAAGCCCTCCGGCCATGCCGCCAGAGACGGACGCGCTGCAAAAAAACGCACTAAAAAGCAAAGGGCAAAGGCCTGTTGCGCCTTTGCCCTCGCGAAAAAACTAGAAGGCATTACACCGTCAGAGCGGGCACCACATGCACACGGGTGAGCACCCGGTTTTTGCGCATGTATTTTTCGAACTTCACGACGCCGTCGCAGGTGGCGAAGATGGTGAAGTCACGGCCGAGGCCCACGCCGTGGCCGGGGTGCACCTTGGTACCGAGCTGACGCACAATAATGTTGCCGGCAAGTACCGTCTGCCCGCCAAAGCGCTTGACGCCACGGCGTTGCCCTTTACTGTCGCGGCCGTTACGCGAACTGCCGCCTGCTTTTTTATGTGCCATGTCGCAGCTCCTTAAAGCCTACGCCTGAATGGACGTAATCTTAATGGTAGTAAAGTTCTGCCGGTGGCCCTGCATGCGGCGCGAGTCGTTGCGGCGCCACTTTTTGAAGACCATGATTTTATCGCCGCGCCCGTGTTCGACGACTTCGGCCGTAACCTTGGCGTTTTCCACATAGGGAGCGCCAACGACCACCTGACCGCCGCCAAGCATGAGCACCTTGTCAAGGGTAACCTGGCCGCCCACTTCCGCCGGCAGGCTCGCCACGCGCAGTTTGCTGCCTTCTTCAACGCGGAACTGTTTTCCGCCCGTTTCAATAATCGCGTACATTCAAAAATCCTCCCGGAAAAGAGAAAGGAGCTTTTAGCCTCTGGGGGGCGCAAAGTCAAGAAATAAAAATTCCCGGCACACGGCGCGGGCATGAGCCCCTTCTTCTATAAAACCCGGCTCCGCGAGCGGAGGGTTCAGGGGCGGCAGTCGGACAGCAGCAAACCGCATAAACGGGACGCGCGGAGCCATGTGCGCACCGCGCCGCGCGCCCGCCGGAGTTCTCAGTGGTGCAGATGCTCGCCGCGTTTAATCCGGTACAAGGCCGCGCCGATGATCCACGCGAAGTAGATACCGATCAGGCTCACGCCGACAATGGCGTCAGGGGACGAGGAGAGCTTTGAGACAAACAGGTTCCACATGCCGGTGTCCTCCGTGTTCCGTTTCCTTACCGACCCGGAAGTTCACCCGATTGCCGCCAAAAGTCAAGAAAATTGTTCCTGCACGGCTGGGGAAAGACGCATTTCCGCCGTGCTCCCGCCTTGACTTTTTGCGCGGCGCCATGCTACATAGCGCCACCTTGTGAACAAAAACACGAGGACAAACCCGGTAGCAGGTCGGGACTGCATTGGGGTCTTCCCGTGAACCGGGGCAGGCATGCGAATTTTACAAAAGCTGTTCGGGATCACCGACAAAAAATTTCTCAATGCCTTTTCCCAGGCGGGCACCATAGGCCTGCACATGGTAAGCGGCATTGCCGTCGGCGCGGTTGTCGGCTACCTGCTCGACCGGTGGCTTGATACGCGCCCTTGGCTTACGGTGATCTTTCTGGTAGTCGGCATTGTGGCCGGTTTTAAAAACGTGTATGTGGATTCAAGACGTTTGATTGCCGCCCAACAGCGTGAAGAAGAGGAAGAAGATCGCCGGAAGCGCGAACAGACGCAAGGCGGACAGGAACGCACGCAGCAGGGATACGTTCGGAAAGATGCTGAAAAAGGCCCGCCAGAAGATTGAGCATAGCCTCTATGCCAGAGGATTCAGCGCCCCCGTGGTTCGCCATCTTCTGTGCACACAGCTTCTGCTTGCGGCTTTCGGCCTCGGGTTCGGCGCCGTGACTTTCTGGCTGACCCTGTGGCCCCTTATGTTCGGCATCGGTGCGGCCATTGCGGCCTATAACTTTTGGCATATCGCCAGGTTCGGCCAGGCGCACATCGCCAGTGAATTTTCCCTCGGGCTGGGGCTGAAGCTCTTTACGGGCTTTACCATACGCCTTGTGCTTACCGGGGTGGTGCTTTTCATGCTTATTGTCTGGCTCAGGGCGCCTGTAGCGCCCCTTGTGGTCGGGCTTACCTCCACTGTCGCCGGCATAGCCGCGTGGGGGCTTTCCCGAATCGCCCGCAAACCTGTCAAGGAGGCTTAACTCATGGCTGCTGTGGATCAAATGCACCCGGTTCTTTTCTCCTCGCTTCTGGGTATCGGCGAAGACTACAAGCATGTGTTCTACACCTGGTGCGCCATGGCCATTCTGTTTGCCGTGGGATTTCTGCTCCGGGGCAGAATGAAGCTGGTGCCCATCGGGTTGCAGAACGTCATTGAAGTCCTCATCGGCGGGCTGGAGGAATTTACGGTCACCACTGTGGGCGAGAAGGGGCGGAAAATTTTCCCCCTGCTTTGCGGCATCTTTCTCTTCATTCTGGTGCAGAACCTCTTGGGGCTTGTTCCCGGCTGCGACGCGCCCACGGCCAACATCAACACGAACGCGGCCATGGCCCTGTTTGTGTTCATCTATTATAACTATGTGGGCCTGCGCACCTGGGGACCGGGGTACATCAAGCACTTTATGGGCCCCATGCTCCCGCTGGTGCCCCTGATGCTGCCCATTGAACTGGTCAGCCACGCGGCGCGCCCCCTCTCTCTTACGCTCCGTCTTTTCGGGAACATCCGCGGGGAAGAAATCGTGCTGATGCTCTTCTTCTTCATGGCTCCCATAGCGGCTACCCTGCCCACGTATTTCCTGTTCTTCATCGCCAAAGCCCTGCAGGCCTTTATTTTCTACATGCTGACCATGATTTACCTGCAAGGCTCCCTGGAGCATGCTCACTAGGATGCACCCGCGTGCCGGATCTTCCTTCAGACGGTCCGGCACGCAAAATAACAGGCCGCCGGCCCCCTGCCCAAGGCCATGGTTTTCCAAAGGAATTCTTTCCTTAAACGCCGTAGGCGTCGGCCCCAAGGGCCGCAATGCCGCACAGGGAGTGCGGCAGCCCCGCAGGGAAGCGGGCGTTTTTCGAACGGAGCCGGAATTCACTCCGGCGCAGTTCAGCCCGCGACAGCGAGTGGGGCACAGGATGTGCCCCGAGCGTCATCTTAGGGGAATGGTCACGTACTGACCACAACATATAACCTCTTAAGGAGTGTCTCATGCGTAAATTGCTCTCCGCCGCTCTTGGTCTGGTCGCCGTTATGGCTATGGCCGGCGTTGCCTGCGCCGCTGAAGCCGCCGCCCCCACGGCCGGCGCCCGCTTCATGGATGCCGGCGCTCTCGGCATGACCTACCTTGCCGCCGCCATCGGCATGGCCATTGCCGCCGCTGGTTGCGGTATCGGCCAGGGCCTTGGCCTGAAGGCCGCCTGCGAAGGCACCGCCCGTAACCCCGAAGCCGGTGGCAAACTGATGGTGACCCTGATTCTGGGCCTCGCCTTCATCGAATCCCTGGCTATTTACGCCCTGGTTGTTAACCTGATTCTGCTCTTCCTGAACCCCCTTGCGGGCCCCCTCAGCTAAGCAGCCGGAGTCACACCGTTCTTCAAGGGAGGCCGTGGCCGCTACACGGCCTCCCTCTACTTTATAGCAGCACAATCCCTATGCCAGTAAAAAGCGAACATATCCCCCGCGCCACTATTCAGCGTCTTTCCATATACCTTCAGGTGCTTGAAAATCTGCACCGCGGCGGTACAGAGGTCATCTCTTCCGAGCCCCTGGCCAAAGCCTGCGATGTAAACGCTTCGCAAATCCGGAAGGATCTGACCTACTTTGGCGAATTCGGCGTCCGGGGCGTCGGCTACAACGTGCCCGACCTGATCAAGTCCATCACGGAGTCTCTCGGTATCGACCGGGAATGGAACTGCGTGCTCATCGGCATCGGAAACCTCGGCAAGGCCCTTTTGAGCCACCGGGAGTTTTCCCAGCGCCACTTCAACATCGTGGGGGCCTTTGACTGCGATCCCTTCAAGATCGGGGAAGAAATTTCCGGCCTTGAAGTGGTCTGCACCCGCCGCCTTAAAGAGCGGGTGGAGAACCTGAACGTGAGCATCGGCATCATCACCACGCCGCCGGAGCGGGCGCAGCGCGCCGCCAACCACCTGGTGGATGCGGGCATCAAGGGAATTCTGAACTATGCCCCGGCCCGGATCTTTGTGCCGGATTACGTGTTTGTGGAATACGTGGATTTTTTCCACCACCTGTATTCCCTGGCCTTCAACCTTTCCGACCGGGTCCGCTGACGGTGCTCCCGCGCCCTTTCGGCCCCGTTCTGAAACAAGAAGCCCGCCACCTGTTTCTGGCCGTCGGTTTCCTCACCCGGCTGGTTCCGGCAATGGCCGCCTCCAGGCATGAAATGGCCCGGGCCTGCCTGTATTATCCCTTTGCGGGGGTAATACTTGGCGTGATTCTCGTTTTGCCTTTCGCCCTCCGCCCACCCCTGGTTTTGTTTGACGGGTTTTCCCTGGCGCAGGCCTTTGCCTATGTGCTGCTTTCGGCCTTTTTTACCCGCGCCCTGCACTTTGACGGTCTGGCGGACGTGCTGGACGCCGTCGGCAGCGGCAAGACCGGGCCGGATTTTCAGACGGTACTCAAAGACAGCCGCCTGGGAGCCTTCGGCGCCCTGGGAATAGTCTTAGCCGTATGCGGACAGATTGCGCTGGCCGCCGCCTGCCTGCAACAGCACTTGCTTGCCCCCCTCTTTTTCGCCCCCGTGCTGGGCCGCTGCCTTCCCGTACTGTTGGCAACGGCCGTCCCTCCGTATCCCGGCGGCGGGCTCGGAACGCTTTTGCAGGACGCGCCGCGCGGCCCCTGCCTGCTCTGCGCCCTTGCCGTGTCCACCCTTGGCGGCTTTGCCTGCCTTGGCTCCTCCGCCCTGCCCGCCTGTATCCTCTCCCTCTTCTGTCTCTGGTTTCTGGCCCGCCTTGCTCGAAGGGAAGGCGGCTACAACGGCGATTTCTGCGGATTTTTGATCATTGCCGGAGAATGCGCTGCCCTGGGCGCCCCTTTGCTGTAAACGCCAGCCTTCTCTTTTCGCATATTCATAAGCCTGTTGCCTAAAGCCGACGCCCCTTCCTGCCGATAGGAAGGCAAAGGTTGCGTCGACCGCGCGGTGCCGGTTGGCACCAACCTTGCTTATAAGGGGGGTGGGGAAATATGTAACGGCCCCGATCAGGAAAATCTTTCCCACCGGAGACACGCCATGGCTGAATATGCATCTGGGAGTATTCATTTCAGCGGACTCGGCAGCGATACCGATTTCGATGACATGATCAACAAGCTCTACAAAATCGAGAGCAGACAAGCCCAGCAAATGCTGCGCTGGAAAGCCGACTGGCAAAAGCGTCTTGACGCCTTCCAGCAGGTGCGCCTTGAAGTGCTTAACCTGCAGAGCGCCCTTACAGCCATCAACTCTGCGGACAAATTCCTGGCAAAACTGGCCGTGAGTTCCAAGTCGGAAGTGGTGGCCGCCACCGCCGGACCGGGGGCTCTCGAAGGGGTCTACAACCTTGAAGTGGACAAGCTCGCCACCAACTCCATATGGAGCAAAGAGACGGGCATGTTCTCCAAAAACGACGTGGTGAACAGCACCGGCGTTACCGGCACCTTTACTTATACGTACAAGGGCAAGCAACGCAACATCCAGGTGCCCCACGGCACCACTCTGGAAGGACTGAAAAATTTCATCAACAACGACTCCAACAATCCGGGTGTAAAAGCCCAGCTCGTGAACAGCGGTGACGGCATTGTATTCCAGTTGCGCGGCATGGATACGGGCAAGAGTGCCTCGCTGGTTATCGACAGCACCACCAACCTGAACGGCATGGATGTGCAGCTCACCCGCAAGTGGGAAGAAAGCGCCAACACGAGCACCCTGCTGGCCAGCTTTGCTTCCGGTTCCGCCGTCATCAACTCCACGGGTTCCACAAAAACCTTCATGTACTCCCTGGACGGAGGCATGCGCAGTATCAATGTGGACGACGGCGACACCCTCCAGGATCTGGTGGACAAAATCAACGCCAAGGACGCCGCGTTTCCCAACCTCGCCAGCTTGGTGAGCGACGGCAGCGGTGGCTTACGCCTGCAGCTCTCCGCGCCGGACTATACGCCGGTGCTGGATCCGAACGGCGGCGCGGGCGGCCTTCAGGGTTTTCTGGACGACGGGTACGCCATCAACCCCGCCGTCCCCGGCACCGTCACCCAGAGCGAGGTGGACAATACCGTCATCAATACCGGCAGTGTGGCCCAAATCCTTGAGTTTACCCTGGACGGGACCACCCACACCATCACCGTGGATCCGGGCGAAAAGGCCAGTTCCGTTCTTGCGAAACTCAACAATGCCGTCGGAGACAAGGCCAAGTTCAAATATAGCTGGAGTTCGGGCGACAATCTCAAGTTCTCCTATGAGACAGTCACCACCCCCCACCGGGTCTTTGCCGGAGCGGGCTCCCTGACGGAGTTCGCCTTTGAGCCGCCCACCTCGGACAACTGGCTGATCCAGAACAACGATAACGGCAAAATCCGCCTGAACGGCTGGCCCGCCGATCCGGCCTGGCTGGAGGTGCAGAGCAATACCGTGTCCGATCTGGTGGAAGGCATGACCTTCAACCTGCGTTCTGCGGGCAAGACCACCATTACCGTAGATATAGACGAAACGACCATCACCGAAAACGTGCAGAAGTTCGTGGATGCGGTGAATAACCTGCGGACCGTGCTTGCGAGTCTGACCACAGTGGACAAGGAAAAGCAGGTTCTTGACCCGGAATATGCCGAATCGCAGTTCGAGATGCAAAAAGGTTCGGTGCTGACCGGCAACTACGGCATTCAGCTGCTGGACTCGCGCATTTCCCAGGCCATCGCGGGCAAAGGCCAAGGCTTTACCTACAGCAAGCAATCGGGGAGCGGAAACCTTGTCGGCGATCTTTTCTCGTCTCTTTCGCAAATTGGCATCACTACCAACGCTCAGGAAGGCCATACCAACTTCGGTCTGCTGGAAATCAACACGGTCTCCAACTACAAAGGTTCCATGACCTTTGCCGAGGCCCTGAAGAAAGACCCGGAAGCCGTGGCCAAGCTGTTTGCCGCCAAAAGCGAAGGGGCAAGCGATTCGCCCTATTTCGTGCACAATTCGCACGTTGTGGGCGTGACCAAGCCCGGCTCCTATGATGTGGAATACACCACGGACGCCTCCGGCAACATTACCAGCGCCACCATCAACGGCAAGCCCGCGTCCGTCTATACCGACACCAACCAGATCGGCCTCTTCTCCAACACCCAGGATCCGGCGGACGGTATCATTCTGGATGTGTACGACCTTACCCCCAACTCCACCATGAAGGGCACGGTAAACATCCGCAACGGCAAGGTGAACGAACTGCTGGACATGATGAGCGGCAGCGAAGGCCTGCTTGGGGAAAAAGGTACCCTGAAAATTCTTGAGAGCAACTACCAAAGCATCATGGACGGCATTGACACCAAGGTGAAGAAGGAAGACGAACGTCTGGTCAAGTGGGAACGCACCATGCGCCTGAAGTTCTCCCGTCTTGAGGCGGTGCTTTCCAAGTACAACAGTATCAACGAAGGCCTGAAGACCCAGCTGGCCCAACTCGGCAACAACAGCAAATAACAAGTAATCCAGAACGCGCCCGGCAACGGAGAATTCATGCAAAAAGCAGCGCACGCCTATCTGCAGACCCAGGTCACCACCACCTCGCAAGGGGACATCCTGATCATGCTGTACGATGGGGCCATCAATTTTTTAAACAAGGCCAAGGGATACCTTGCCGCCAACGACATGGCGCAAAAAGGCATCTATATCTCAAAGGCCCTGGACATACTCAACGAACTGGACAGCACGCTGAACCTCGAAAAGGGAGGGGATTTGGCGACCAACCTGCATAACCTGTACTTTTTCTGCAACAGCCGCCTGCTGATGGCCAACCTGAAAAAAGACGCCAAAATGATCGACGAGGCGCTGATAGTGCTCACCGGCCTGCGCAGCGCCTACGCGGAAATCAATTCCCGTCCCGAAGCCATAGCCGCCGCGCAGGAAGCCGCCGCCAACCAGCATGCCAAGGCCTCGCAGCCCCAGCGTTCAGGCACGGTGCCCGTTGCGGAAACAGCGCCCCTGCCGGGCGCAAGCACGCGCGCACGCGCCCTGTACGCCCAAAAAGCCTCGGAAGTCGCGCCTGAACAAGGCCTTGATACGGCTGAACGCCACACCGCCCTCCCGCAGGAGGGCGAAGGGGAAACATGCGCCGCGGAGAAAACGGCGGTGGCGGCGGAAACAACGCCCGGCCAAACAGCGGCTCTCCTTTCATCCGACCAAAGCGCAAGCGCCGTCCCGCCCTCTGCGTCCGAACCCGGACCAAACACGCCGTCTGTCGCGCCGGTGTCCGGCACATCCCTGCGTGAAGATAACCTGGCCTCTGCCGGAACGATATACGCGGGCAGCCGCCCGGTGGGAGTGCCGTCTTTCGGGACCAGCGCAGGAACGGCGGCAGGAGGATTCGGAGGCAAAAGAGCCGGTTCAGACCTGTATCGCAAATTTGCCGGGTAACCTGCCGCATATGCCGGTCTGAGATGCCATATGGAAAAGGCGGGGAGATTCCCCGCCTTTTCCATATACCCCGCCCCAAAACAGGGACGTGACGCACGCGCTCCGGCCTTTACCGGGGCAACGCGCTGTTCGTATGCAGTTACGCGACCTTGTAAAAAGCGCTTTCAGCAGCCTTGCACACCGGACATTTGCCGGTGAAGGGCCCTTCGTGGGTATACCCGCAGACGCCGCAGACATAATAATCCACGCTCTCGAGCTTGCCTTCAGCGGCAATGGCCTTCTTGTACAGGTTGGCGTGGACTTCCTCCACTTCGTTCGCATAGCCGAAGTAGGTCTTGGCGACCTTCTGTCCTTCCGCTTCCGCGTCCTTGAGCATCTCCGGATACATCTTGGTGAACTCGTAGGTTTCGCCGGACAGGGCGTCCTTCAGGTTGTCCAGAGTGCCGCCGATCTTGCCGGCGTTACGCAGATGCGCATGGGCGTGGATGGTTTCCGCCTCGGCAGCGGCGCGGAACAGCTTGGCCACCTGGGCAAAACCTTCTTTTTCCGCCTGCTTCGCATAGGCGAGATATTTACGGTTCGCCTGGGATTCCCCGGCGAAAGCGGCCATCAGGTTGTCTTGCGTTTTGGACATGGCAGTTTCCTTTGTTAAAGGTGGTTTTAATCAGGAACAATTACTATTAATAAATATTTATAGCCTTGTAAAGGCTTCCATCACAATTTTTTCAAATTTTTTTAATACCAGCAAGACGCCTTGACCTACAGCTACAGAAAAAGGCCTTCGGCCTGGGCTGCTGCCTTTGGGCATCCCAGGCCGAAGGCCTTATCAATGGGAACGGAAAAGTTTCCGTGCAGGCTATGCCTTTTTGCCGTGCTTGGATACCATGATATCCAGAATCACCTTGTCCGTTCCGGACATGCCTTCCGACCCCAGACGGCCGAGGTTGCGGATGCTTTCCTCAAGGTCAAAGGCCACAATGCCGTCCTTGCCGCTTACGGCAATTTCGCTCATGCCCAGAAATGCCGACTGGATGGCCGCACTGACGGACGAGGAAACCTTCAGCGCGCAACTGGTCTTGGCCCCGTCGCACACCACGCCGGCGATGTTGCCCACCATGTTCTTGATGGCGTTCGCCATTTGCGGCAGCTTGCCGCCAAGCAGCATCACAATGCCGCAGCTCGCGCCCGTGGCGGCAATGGTCACGGCGCACAAGGCCGAGAGCCTTCCCAGATAGTGTTTGATGTGTATGGAGGACAAATGGCTCATGATCAGCGCCCGGGCGAGCTGCTCCTCGGACGCGCCCAGCTTGCGGGCAAAAGCCACTACCGGCATGGTGCAGGTAATGCCCTGGTTGCCGCTGCCGGAGTTGCTCATGACCGGCAACATGACGCCGTCCATGCGGGCGTCGGAAGCGGCCGCGGTCAGCTTCATGGCATAGGTGCTGGTGTCGTCGGACAAGAGGTGCTTGCCGATGTTGTCCTCAATGACCTTGCCTACCTGCAGTCCGTACTTGTTGCGCAGGCCTTCTTCAGCCACGGCGCTGTTCAGCCGTTCCGACTCGAGAATGAAGGAAATCATCTCAAACGGGGCTTGCGTTGCGAAATCGTAGACCTTTTGCATGGTCAGGGGCCAGGCGTCCGCCTTGCCCGCCTGCTCCGCATCATCTTCCCTGGAGAAAACAGCGGCTCCGTCCTTTTCCACCAGCGTGATGTTGGTGTGTTCGTGCTGCAGGACTGTGCGCACGCTGTGCCCGCCGCCGTGCACGGTGACGTCGGCATAGAGCAGCACAGGAGTATCGGCAAGGCTCACGGAGACTCTGCCTTCGGCAATCATGTTCCGCCCCGCTTCCGCCTGCTCCGGAGTCAAATCGCGCAAAACTTCAAGGGCCAGTTCCGACTTGCCTCCGAGCGCTCCCACAGCGGCGGCGATGTCCAGACCGGTAGTGCCGGTGCCGGGAACGCCGACCCCCATACCGTTTTTCAGCAAGTTGCCGCTCACGGCAACCTCAATGCGTTCCGGCATGACGCCCAGCACTTCCCGGCCCTTGGCCGCGGCAAGAGCGATGGCGATGGGTTCCGTGCAGCCCAGGGCCGGAACAACTTCATGCTGCAATATGGCTACAAAGGAAGGCCACTCAGAATTCTGTGACGCTGTGTTCATGAAAACCTCGAATGCATGCGGGGTACTCCACCGCGAAAGTAATGGTGGGGGGAGAATGGTGTCGCCCGAGTAATATACTAGGCGTCATCCTGTCCCTGGACAAGAGGGGAATGCTGAACGCCGCCCCAAAACGCATGGCGGCTTTCCGGAGGGTTCGCCTGACTGGCAAGGCGGGCGGTCTTTTCCTGTACAGAGCTTGCCCGGCCGCCTTCCGGAACCGCAAGAGGCGAACCGCGCCCGCGGCCCGCCCCTTCCGCCGGGGAGGCTATTCCCCGGTTTGCAGGTCTTTGCCTTCAGGGTTGAACATGCCGTCCACCATAAGGGCAATCGCTCCGTCGCCGGTCACGTTGCAGGCGGTGCCAAAGCTGTCCTGCAGGGCAAAAATGGCCAGCAGCAGGCCCACGGCATTGTCCTGGAAGCCCAGCACGCTGATCACGATGCCAAGGGAGGCCATTACCGTGCCGCCGGGCACACCGGGGGCGCCGATGGCGAACACGCCCAGCAGCAGGGCAAAAAGAACCATGGTGCCGAAGGCGGGCATGGCTCCGGTGAGCAGGTAGGAGATGGTCATGCAGAACAGGGTTTCCGTCAGCACGGAGCCGCACAGGTGGATGGTGGCCCCCACCGGGATGATGAAGTCGACGGTGTCGCGCCGCAGCACCGTGGATTTACGGGCGCAGGACAGGGAAACCGGCAGGGTGGCCGCGCTCGACATGGTGCCCACGGCCGTAAGGTAGGCCGGCCCGTAGTGCTTGACCACAGCCAGCGGGCTGCGGCGGGAAATCACGCCCGCCACGGTATACAGCAGGGTCAGCCACACAAAGTGGCCGACGATGGCGATGAGGATGACCTGTAAAAAGACCGGGAGTTGCAGGGTAAGGCTGCCCTCAAAGGCGAGTTGGGCGAAGGTACCGGCGATGAAGACGGGCAGGATGGGAATGATGAACTTGGTAACGACGGTCATCATGATGCTTTCAAATTCCGAAAGCAGCTTTTCCATGGTGGCCGACTTGGTCCACAGGGTGGTGATCCCGAGCATGATGGCCGTCACCAGGGCGGTCATTACCGGCATGATGCCGGGAATGTTCAGCACAAAGAGCGTCTTTGGCAGCTCCAGCAGGCCCGCCACATCCGTAGGGATGCTGAGCATGGGAATGACCGTGTAGCCCACGATAATGGCGAAAAAGGCAGCGCCTATGGAAGAAAGGTAGGCGATGACAATGGCCGTAGTCAGCATTTTGCTGGCATTCTGACCAAGGCGGGTGATGGACGGTGCAATGAAACCGATGATAACCAGGGGCACCGCATAGAAAATGAACTGTCCGCAGAGATGCTTGACGGAGCCCACCACCTGCATGATGCCGTCGGCTCCCCCGGAAACGGGCACGCCCGGCGTCACCATGGAGCGGGCAATCATTCCCAGCGCCACACCGACAACAATGCCTATCCCCAGTTTGAGGATCAATCCGAAATCACCTTTTTTTCCGCTCATCGTACTTCCTTCCTTACTCAGGAGTTCCCGGTTGTAAAAGGTTACACCTCACCACTCGTATCTTCCCGTTCAGAAGTTCCACGGCGCCAATATAAATAGTCTGGATTTTGCGGCAAAAAAATGCAGCGAAACCACCTTGCCGGTTACCCCAATCCACACGACAACGAGCGCGCTCCACCGCGAAGACCATGCGGGAAAACCACTCTTCCCGCAATTTACGTTTGTCTTTGTCTATAGTAAGAGACACCCGAGCGCAAGAGAAAAGCGCCTGACCGGGAGGACAGGCGCTTGAGACGACGGGCACAAAGCGCGGCCATACAGCCGTGTGCACTCAGTAGGTGCGGATATATTCGTCCAGGCTTTCAGCGGTGCAGTTGCGGCTGACCCAGAACGCCGAAGCCCATACCATGACGGCGGTGGCCTGGGTGTCGTCCAGCCGCTTTATCTTGGCTTCCAGGCTCGCCCTGCTGGCGCCGTGCTGGATATGGACGTTGTTGGTTTCGCACGCGTCGGAGACGCGCAACAGCAGGTAGGAAAGGCGGGTCGTATCGGGCAGCAGCCGCACATCCTTGTGGGCTTCCACAATGGTTTTCAGTTCGCCGGCCGTGAACGCGCCCTTTATGGACGAAATAGCGCGGAAAAACGTATCCACGGCCCAAGGCAGAATGAACTCCGCCCCGGCGCTCTTCGTCCGAAAATAATCCTTCAGCCAGCGTTCCTGGTCGTCGTTAATCCGGGCGGCAACCTGCGGCATACTCCCTCCATGCGAAGCGTAGTCCCTGTACTCTCTAGTATGTAATACACGAAAACGAGAATCCGTCTGCGGTAATATAGACGGTCCTTTCCAAATAATCAAGACAAAATCTAGAGATTCCGCCCCTTTCACCGTTCCGCCGCACATATTGTATAATGCCCTGCGCAAGAAGGGTTTTACCCAGCTTGTGCGCCCCTCTTTTCAGGACAGGCGGTTTAGCGTATCTTTCAGGCCGGCAATGCACCTCTTCCCACTATCCTCCATCATGTATATATTGCAGAAATTGCGAAAAGGCCGGGTTGTCCGCGACGCGGCCGGGTACGCGCAAACCTCTTTGCCCTGAATACGGAGAAACATACATGTGCGGTATTATAGGTTATACCGGGCACCGGCCCGCTGTTCCCCTGATCATGGAAGGCCTGCACCGGCTTGAATACCGGGGCTATGACTCTTCGGGGGTTTGCTTTGTCCAAAATCAAGAGTTGCAGGTGGTACGGGCGGAAGGCAAACTCAAGCTCCTGGAAGACAAACTGGCCGGTATGGAGGTTTCCCTCGCCACCACGGGCATGGGGCACACCCGCTGGGCCACCCACGGCGCGCCCACCGTGGAAAACGCCCACCCGCACCGCTCCTCCAAGGGAAATCTGTGCATCATACACAACGGCATCATCGAAAACTACCAGGAGCTCAAAACCGAGTTGCTGGCCAAAGGGTTCGCCTTTTCGTCGGAAACGGACACCGAAGTGCTGGTCAACTGCGTCGCTGACGAACGCGCGCCCGGCATGACCGTTCTGGAAGCCTTTGCCCGCGCCCTGCGCAGGGCGCACGGCGCCTATGCAGTGGCCCTGCTCTCTCCGGACGAGCCGAACACGGTGTACGCCGCCCGCCACAGCGCCCCCCTGCTTATGGGCATAGGCACGGGCGAGAACTTTGTGGCCTCGGACATTCCGGCCTTCCTGCCGTTTACCCGCGACGTGGTCTTTCTGGAAGACGGCGAAATCGTGCGCATTACCCCCACCAGTTGGGAAGTGTTCTCCCTCGCCACCCTGACCCCGGTGAAAAAGCTCCCGCAGCGCATCGACTGGGACATGCAGGCCGCGCAGAAGGGGGGCTTCCGCCACTTCATGCTCAAGGAAATTTTCGAACAGCCCCGCGCCATTGCCGACTGCATGGCCGGACGGGTGGACGCAACCCGCCTGGAAGTCGCCATCCCTGAACTGCGCTCCATGGAGCCGCCCTCGCGTCTGCGCATCATCGCCTGCGGCACCTCGTACCATGCGGGCCTCTGGGCCGCGCCCCTGATGGAAGAATGGGCGGGCATTCCCACCGCGGTGGAAATCGCCTCGGAATTCCGCTACCGCAACCCCCTGCTCGTCCCCGGTGAAATGACTCTGGTCATCAGCCAGTCGGGCGAAACCGCCGACACCCTGGCCGCCCTGCGTATAGCCAGGGAGAAGGGCTGCCCGGTGCTGGCCCTGTGCAACGTGGTGGGCTCCACCATCGCCCGCGAGGCCGACGCCGTGCTGTATACGCAGGCCGGGCCGGAAATAAGTGTGGCTTCCACCAAGGCCCTTTGCAGCCAGATGGTCGTGCTGCTGCTTATGGCCTTGCACTGGAGCAGAACCACAGGAAAACTGGACCCGGAAGCAACGCGCAAGGTGCTGCGCGGCATGCTGGCCCTGCCCGCGCAACTGGAGTCGGTCCTGCCTTCGTTGCAGGCCGAGGCCCAGACCCTTGCCTGGCGCTACTCTTCATGCAAGGGCATGTTCTTCCTGGGGCGCGGGCAGAGCTATCCCCTAGCCCTGGAAGGCGCGCTCAAGGTCAAGGAGCTTTCGTATATCCATGCGGAAGGCTACGCCTCGGGTGAAATGAAGCACGGGCCCATAGCCCTGATCGAACCGGAATTTCCTTCCTTTGTCCTGGCTCCGCACGACCCCCTGTTCCCCAAGACCAAGTCCAACCTTGAGGAAGTGCAGGCCCGGCGCGGCCCGGTCATTGCCCTGACCAACCCACAAAAGCCCGGCATGGAGCTACGCGCCACCCACCAGTGGATTATTCCTGAAGCCTACGGCCCCCTGAACGGCTTTTTGCTGCTCCCCGCGTTGCAGCTCTTCAGCTACGAAGCCGCCAGCTACCTTGGCAACGACGTGGACCAGCCCCGCAATCTGGCTAAAAGCGTGACTGTGGAATAAGGGCGACGACGCCCGCCCTGACTTGTGTAGGCAGACAAAAAAGTTGTTAACTTAACAATAAAGTTGTTAACTATGACAAAATAGTTGTTAATATAACAAAATGGTTGTTAACTAAATGAATCCGGTTATGCTGTTCAAAAAGCATAACCGGATTTTTTATGCCAAAATCAAAACAGTCGCTATCAGAAACTGACATTGCTTCGCGGATAAAGCAAGGCAGGGGCCAAGGCGAAGGCAAGCACTATCAGCCGTGGGTAAAAGTCCACGAAGTGCCCTCTTCCGGGCGCTCTCACCGTGTCTGGTCACATAAAACGGGACGAGTCCACCATCTGCTGTCCGATCTCGAACTGGCGGTATTTATGATGCTGGAATGGCTTCCTGAGACTACAGACATTCGCGAGCAATTCCCTTTGCGTAGAGAGGACACACGCGCTATTGCCGTCGCAGCAGGAATTAAGCACCCTGGAGTGCGTGGAGTGGACCAAGTGATGTCATCAGACTTTCTGGTTGATTCAGCCAATAGCCAGAATCGTCAATTTGTGATTCAGGTGAAGCCACTGGAAGCCTTTGAAGACACGCGCATAATAGAAAAGCTGGAACTGGAAAGGCGCTACTGGCAATCAAAACATGTCCCTTGGCATCTTGTCACGAATAACGAGATAGATCCGGTCGTGCGGCAAAATTTGCAATGGCTGTTACCTGATAAGAGTAATGCTCTGCTCAACCTGTCTGTTCTGGAACAGCTCCGTTTCATGGAAAACATGTTTCAGCAGCGATCTGGGATTACGGTGATCGATGTCTGTAAGCACATTGATTCGTCATATGGGCTGGAGTTGGGACAATCATTACGGGATGTCCGTACTCTGGCGGCCAATGGGTTAATCAAGTTTGATATTTTCAAACCCTTTCAGCGTTGTTTCGCGGGTGAACTGAAATTTCACCAGTCAGATCAAATGGAGGGACTTCTATATGTGGAAAACCAATGAGGTTCTTCAGTTTGATGATCTTTTACACCGAATTCTGCTGGTTAAATCAGGTCAAATTGTCTGGATCAGATTGGAAGACCCCAAAGCACTACCTGAATACATCTTAGAACTTCAACTACTTGACTGGATGGAGGGAGCACGCCTGTCCAGAAGTTCAGACCCTTACCTCTCAATACATGATCAAGAGCCTGAGTTCGGGTCTGTAGCTTTCGAAAAGCGTGAAAAAAATCTGAGAATCATCCAACCCATTATTATTGATGATGAATGTTTTGAAAGTAAAATTCGTGCCCAAAGAATCGCCGCCGTTGAAAGTTCAGGCATGGCCTCAAAAGTCTATATTTATCGGCTCCTTCGCCGTTTCTGGCAGCGAGGACAGCGGCCTAATGCATTGCTTCCCGACTATAAAAATTCAGGTGCAAAGGGTAAAACCAGAGCAGGTGTAGGGACAAAAAAAGCGGGCAGAACACGAAAATATGGCGATGGCGAGGGGATAAAAATCACCGCCGATATTGAAAAACTACTTCACCGAACCATTGAAAAATATCTTCTTATTCAAAAAAACCTTCAAATCACCACCGCTCACCGGCGTTTTCTGGATCTGTTTGCGCAATATTATCCGAACGTACTCCCAGAAAACAGGCCGACTCTGCGGCAATTTCGCTACTTTTACGACAGAGAATACAAGAAACCTCAGCGTTTGGTATTCCAAGCTCATCCTGGCATCTACAAGAAGGATATTCGCCCTCTTATCAGTACCGCCACGACTCAGGCTCTAGGGCCGGGTAGCCGCTATGAAATAGACGCAACCATTGCGGATATCTATCTGGTTGCAGATGACGACAGTAACAAAATTGTTGGTAGACCGACGATCTATATCGTCATTGATGTGTTCAGCCGGATGATCGCCGGTTTTTATATTGGCCTGGATAACCCTTCATACGTAGTTGCAATGCAGGCGATCGTGAATGCTTGTAGTGATAAAATCAGCATTTGCCAGCGCTATGAAATTGATATCACACAGGATGAATGGCCCTGCCTCGGATTACCCGATGCCATTTTGGCTGACCGTGGTGAGATGATGAGTCATCAGGTAGAAAACATGATCTCCGAGTTTAATCTGCGCATTGAAAGTGCGCCTCCCAAACGGGGAGATGCCAAAGGCATTGTCGAGAGTTGTTTTAGTACTCTTCAGTCGGAGTTTAAGCCCTACGCGCCAGGCGTTGTCACGGGTAGCCGGGTTAAAAAGCATGGGGAACGGGACTACCGACTGGATGCGGCCACTTCAGTCAGTAATTTTACTCAGGCCATACTGCGAACCATTCTGTTTCGTAATAACTATCATGTGATGGAAAAATATGATCGGGATGCTGATTTGCCCACAGAGATTCCTTCCATACCCCTTGATCTCTGGAATTGGGGCAAGCAGCATCGGGTGGGAAGTCTGCGTCAAGTTGATACGGAACAGCTTCGTATTGCGGTGCTACCACGCAAGAAAGCCTCCTTTTCAGCGTTTGGCGTCAATGTTTGGGGACTGTACTACACCAGTGCAGAGATACTGCGGGAAGGATGGTTGCAGCGCAATGCCGAAATTAAACGCCCTCAGTCTTTACAAGCGGCTTATGACCCCACTTGTGCGGATACTATTTATCTTTTTCCTCAACCAAATAGCCGGATTTACTGGACCTGCTCACTAACGGATCGCAGTCGCCAGTTCCGGGGAATGACTTTTTGGCAGGTGTGGGATATCCAGGCAGAAGAGAAGCATCATAAAGCCAATGCGAAAGTCAGCGAAGACGAAAAACGCCGCGAGCTGGATGCTTTTCTAAAGAATACATTGGCTTCGGTAGTCAAAAAATTACCGGAAGATACGCTGTCCGATCGAGAGAAGCTAAGCCGTATCCGAAAAAATAAACAACAGGCGCTTCATGAAGAACGCTTGCAGCGTAATATATCATCCTCAGACGGATGCCCTGACAAAACGGTTGAAGTCGTTCCAATCAAGCAAGAAGACGAGGACTATCGTTTCCCTACGTTTGTGCCTTCTCTGTTTGATGATCAGCAGGAGGATGACAAATGAGTGCGACCAGGATCGTAGCGGCTTATCGCGACACTGGAGTGCATGCTTACCAAGGCAATCCTTTTATTGAAGCCCTTCCCCCCTTACAGGATTCAACGAATGCGGCATTATCACTGCGTGCCACAACAGGTTTTGAGGTCGGTGGCAAAACGCAGTCACGCTCTGTACGGGCGCATAATATCTGCAGAATCATTGATGATTTCTTCCAACCACTTGGTGTACATATGCTGTTGAGCGAGCGGATCTCGCTCATGATCCGTGGGGGATATGTCGGTCGAAATCCCAAAACCGGCGATTTTCAGCGTCATTTACAGAATGGGTATGAACGGGTTCAAACCGGGAACCTCTCCGGGTTTCGTTTCGAAGAGGCAAAGTCCACGGCCCAGAGCCTGTTACTGATTGGCTGCTCCGGTAGTGGGAAAACCACATCTCTACAGCGCATTCTGGGAACCTATCCGCAAGTTATCTATCATCCGGATCTTAACCTGGAACAAGTGGCCTATCTCAAAATCGATTGCTCTCATAATGGGTCGCTGAAAGAAATCTGCCTCAACTTCTTCCGAGCGTTGGATAAGGCGCTCAATTCCAGTTACGAGAAGCGTTATGCCATGAAGCGCCACGGCATTGAAACCATGCTAGCGGTGATGGCGCAAATTGCCAATGCCCATGCCTTAGGGCTACTGGTGATCGATGAAATTCAACATCTGAGTCGCTCACGTTCTGGCGGGTCACAGGAAATGCTTAATTTCTTTGTGACCATGGTTAATACTATTGGTGTGCCTGTGATGCTGATCGGCACCCCGAAAGCCCGTGAAATTTTTGAAGCTGATCTGCGTTCTGCCCGGCGAGGTACGGGACTGGGGGCTATTTTCTGGGAACCGCTGTCACAGACCCGCCAGGGTAAACAAAACCCTGAATGGGTCGCCTTTACCAACAACCTCTGGAAACTCCAGCTGTTACAAAATCAGGATACTGAACCTTCGGACGAAATACGTAATGTCTGGTTTGACCTAAGCCAGGGGGTGATGGATATTGTGGTTAAGCTGTTCGTATTAGCGCAACTGCGAGCCTTAACCCTAAATAAAGAACGTATAACGCCGGGACTACTGAAGCAAGTTTATGAAGATGAATTGAAGCCTGTGCACCCCATGCTAGCGGCTCTTCGGTCAGGAATACCGGAAAAAATCGCCCGCTACTCTGATTTGATGCTACCCTACATAGATAAGCGACTCATTCAGTTACAGCAGGATATTGCGGCGGTCAGAGAGAAAACACCGGAAGAATTGGCGCTGGAAAAACTGGCTACGGAAGACGAACGGCGTTTTTATCTGCTACTGAAAGATGATTATGATTCTTCGTTACTGATCGCCACGATACGCCGGGCATTCGCAGCCAATCCCTCACTCAGCAGACAGCAATTATTTCCGATTATTATTAACTGGTTATCTTCTGATTCTTGCCCTCAGGAGATGCAGATAAAATCTGCCTCAGAGAGGCCGACAAAACTCTCTCAGCAGCAATGGGACACCTTAGAGACAGACGACCTACGCTATATTAAATCCCAATATGCTGAAGCCATTGACTTTTATAGCCAGCTAAAAAGCAATGGTACGATTCTGGACCTCAGATCTTTTATCAGGCAGGCAAAATAATTTAGTGCTGAATTTCCCTGTCCCTTATCCGGAGGAGCTGATTTACAGCACTATTGCCCGATATGGCGTCAGGATGGGATTCCTCAGCCCCAAGCAACTGCTGGATGCGCTTTTTGGCAATCGAAGTGTGATTGCCACTTTCGATCTACCTAACAGTCTCTTTGCAATTCAGAAGGCGTTATCTTATTCTTGTGGGCCTGAGCAGTTGATCTATCAGCATACCTTGTTTCCCTTGTATGCACCTTTTATCCCGGAAGCCCGGCGTCAGCAGTGTATACAATGGATGTCCGGGGAACGAAGCAATCCAGTTCATCTGGCTACTGGAATGGCTGCTTCCTGCATAGATACACCGGCGTTTATTCGTTATTGCCCAGGTTGCCAGAAACACCAATACGATCTCTATGGTGAATATTTCTGGCAGCGAGAATGGCAGGTCGCCGGTATCGAATGCTGCCCCGAGCATGGGGCGTTGGCCAACACGGCTATCAGTAGGCCACTGAAAGAGCGTCATCGATTTATCGAGCCTTCACCAGCTAACTGCCCTCAGGTCACTCAAATGAGAAAAGGAGCGACTTCTGACCGGGTAGCTTATCAGATACGCCGATTGCTGGCGGCCGGTCCACGACAGTCGCCAAATAGTAATCAGTGGACGAGTTATTATCGGAATTTGGCCAAGGACAACGGACTGCGCCTCAATTCTTCGCACATCGACCATCATGCTATTTATTACAGGGTGCTTTCTGTCTGGCCTAAGGCATGGTTGCAGTGTTATGACATTCATACAGAAAGAGATCATGAAAGCAGCTGGTTACGAGCTATTTTTCGTAAGCACCGTAAGAGCTTTAGCTATCTGCAACATATAGTGGTGAACCAGGCGATTTTGGGGGAACCATGGAACATCTGTGATATGCTGGTTCAAGTTGACCAGAATCCCTCATTCTCACCCAAGAAGGCAGAACCAGCTTCCATTCCTGAGTTAACCGTTTTCTCGGCGGATCAACAACAATGGTCTACACTATTAGCCGATTTTTCGCCTAAGCGTGCGAGAAACCATGCTCCTGCACTTTATGCCCGGTTATACCGAAGCCAGCGGCAGTGGCTGTTAGCTGAGAATCAAAAACATGAAGCTGTTGCTCCTGCTATATTGCCAACGCGTATCGACTGGCTTCAGCGCGACACTGAATATGCTGAAAGGCTGCGACAACTACAGTGTTTCTTTGCAGCTAACCCTCTCGGACCGAGACGCTCCAGGGCATTATACCTAAAGGCATTGCCACATAGTACGGCTATCGAGAGAAATCTTTATCGTTTGCCTTTGGTTGCCGACTTTTTATCTGTTCATGTGGAAACTGTTGACCAGCATCAAATAAGGCGTATTGAGAACATTTATCCTCAGCTAAGTGCTAAATTTCTTCAACCATTTCGCTGGCGACTACTACGTGCGGCGGGATTGAGTGAAGAGCGGTTAACTATGACGGCTCGCTTGTATTTAGGGAGGTTACTGAATGACGAGGATAAAAGGCATCACCGATAACAGTAAAATTATTGAGATTGGATCTTTTTTTAGATGGAAAACGGATGCTGAATGGCGCATAAATGTGGGTCTGGACCCCAAACAGGACAAGGAGTTTTTGAGCGTTTCGCAGTTACCCGTTATTGCTCGAAAAAAGGTGCTGAATGTTACGGAGGCGGTTAATCCTGCCGGTTATCCAAAGCAAGTAGTCATTGATGGGGCTCACCAGTGGCAGGTTGCCAGAATTCGTGATTGTCCTATTCCAGCCGTTAAAACTGGTGATAATGGCAAACAATGGTGTTTTGTGTTTGAACAGCAGGATGTCCGTTTCTATCTTCCGCAGCTGGAATTGGCACGTGTCTTATTCTTCCACCATGCGTATATGGCCCGTCTCGCGATGATGAATCAGGGAATCAGTAAGGAATTTCACATTGAATATACTGATGACCCCGAGCATGTAAATATCCATATCTTACACTCTTGCTCCTTGCCCAAATTTATAAGAGCTGATCATTCCCTCAGGCGCATTCTGGCATGGGTAATCCTTGATACAGAGATCCGGAACTCCTTTGAAAGCATTTCCCTACAGCAACTTAGCAACCATTATGAAACAACAAAATATTTGATCTGGGATTTCCGTTTTTCTCCACCTCGTTTGGATCAAACCCGTATCGATATCCGTGGGCATTTCGATAAGGAACGCAAAGCATTTTTTATCTATCAGATACATGGCGTGACTGCTCTGCCTGGGCGTTGTCCTCAACAGGTCCACTTTATTGATCCTACGTATACAGACGGCCAATCAGGTAGTAGAACCGTGGCTCCTCTGGGGGCCACGCCCGGTTCTGAACTTGAGATTGATGAGGATGAAGACCCAGGTGTGGATGGGGATGCGAAAAAAATTGAAGCTGAAATACTGACCTTCGAATTTGCCGAACCTTTTGTGACCACCAGGAAAGGACGTGATGGGGCGGGCACAGGCAAAGGAGAGCAGGAGGGTAGCGATTTACCACCATCAGACAAAATAACCGTCTCCGTCAGCACTGATGAAGCTACGGTCCAGGGGGTTCTACCCTCTGCTGATTTTGATGGCATTGACGATAAAAGCGACGACTTACATCTGTATGCCAGCCGTTTTGACGCTTTCTACCAGATGGTAGATACGCTGTTGACCATGCCTGATTGTAAGCTGGTGACCGCTAAATTACGCCGTCTCCCGGTGCTAAAAAGACGAACCTGCCACTTATTGTCTGATGGGACCCCTCGCTGTATTGCTTTTCATCTTCTGCAAAAAAAAGGGCTACAATATGCTTTATTTGAAGTGGATACCTCAGATGACCAGACACGGCTCTCCACTTTGCTGATTAAGCAATCAATGGATGCTTCCGAATGGGCTGTATTCTTACCAAAACTGGAAACGCTTTTGATCAAAAAATCATTATCCTGGCCAGCATCGCTCCTGAAAACTAAATATCACAACAAGTTTGAGCGCCTTTCACATCCGAAGACAGTTGTAGACGGTCAATCATTTTTTGATGAGGAAGCAATCAATCGTTGGGCTAAACGTGTCTATGCAGCGATGAGGTGATTAAATCATTGACTGAAAAGGCCAGAGGTATGGCATTTTTTATTGGCTGTTTGTAAAATGCGGTTGAAAACCGCTTTGAATAGTACCACATCCTTAAACTACTCTTTTGTTGAAATATAGACCCTATACTGTGGTTGATTTCTCCTGGTATTGGTTGAAACTCGCCCATAGTCTTTGCATAGTTCCATAATGAGATTAGCATTTACCGCTTTGTTACAGAAAAAGCTTGACGCAATGCCAGGAAATTTGGTGACGATTAAAATTCTTTCAACCCATAGTCATTGAAGCGTCTGACCGCCTCATCCCAAATTCTATAGACATGCGGCCTCAGTTCAGTTTCAAGGCCTTCGTAAAGGGCTTCGTCACTTTCATAATGTTGGCGGACATTCAAAAACTCCTGTGCCGGAATGGCTGTTATAGCCTTTGCGTTAGCATTATTAATGCGGGGGAGCATATAAGTGGTGCGGATATTGCCGCTTGGATACCAAACGAGGCTCAGCAGCAAAGTACGTCCAGCCACGCGCAGTTCATCAAGCAAATATGCACCGCCTTTTGTCGGAGTGAGCTTGCCAACAGAAATCCCCCTGTCTTTCAGCGCATCTTGAAACACGGATGCAAGCAATTCTGAAAAATTCCAGTTCCGGCCATCAATTATCAACTTTTTAGATGTGGCAACCTCCACACTACCAAGGGTTTCAAATTCGAACTGGGTTACATAAAAATCTTCAAGCGTTTTATCCATGTCCGCTTTTTGCGCACGGGAAGGGGAGCAACCTGACAGCAAAAGAAGCATGAGGGCGAAGAAAAAAAGCCGAAACTTAAGCATATTACGCTCCTTTCCTTATTTCTTAGCGGGCAGAACAGAGGCCAGTTGAGCTTCAAGTTTATTGCCGATGGGGGTAGCAACTTCATCCCACTTCAAGCTGGCTTGCTTGGCCCGGACCGTCACAGCCGTCTCAGTTTCCTTGGCGGCATTATTAGTCGGGTTCCACCAGTCGCCTTTTGCCCCCGTGAGGCGTTCAACGACAAGCACATCACCGTTTACCTCAAGAATGCCCATGTAGACCCAGGAGTTGATTGTGACATCAGCGACACCGCCGACAACAAGCCCGCTGAGTCCTGCGGCGATAGAGGTAACAGGGTCGCCGTTGCTCACCAGATATCCCAATCCCCCGCCTGCGAGAGCGGATGTGGAAGCGGTTGCGTCCCTGCGTCCTTGCACGGCTCTTGCGCTATGTTTTTCGATTTCACCGCTTCGAATTTGGACCGCCATGATGACATTGGCTTCGTCGCGGGACGTCACTATATTGTAGCCCTTATTGGCAAGCTCCTGAGCCAGCGAAGAGGGAAGCGATGCCCATTCCTGAACTGGGCAATCCACAGTGAGGAACAAATTGCGGGAGGCAGTGTCCCTCAAGAATACTGGCCGTCTTGTGTTCGCCACCAGTTCAAGGTCAGAAAATTCAATAGCAGTCTGCATTGCAGAGCACCCGGCAAGGTAAAAAAGCAATAGCCCTAAAGCCGCTTTCAGACTCTTCACAGTACCCTCCGTCGCGTTTTCAATTGATTGAAAGAATTGGTCACGGGCGTGTCATATCACCAGTTTCACAAGCACTATCAACCGCATTTCGTAGTTGATATCAAAATATCATGATGAAAAGTAAAAATACAGTGCAGAACACAATTGTGTGTGGTATTATTTTAGCAAAAAGAGGTGGTATCCCAGTAGACATAAGCATGGTTGCATATTTTAATATTATTTATTTCTTTGTATAACAGGAAGAGAGTATCAACTTGATACACAAGCTGTCATTCAATTCCATAATTTATATTATTGCTTGCTCTGTGAATTTTGTGGAGGGAAATATCTATGAATATTTTGTTTTGCAATATCATTGCATATGCCCTCAGCACGTTTTGCTGCTGCCGTAAATCCAGATAGCGAATAAGACTTATAGATCATATCTTTTGCGCCATTTATCTTAATCTGAAACCGTATCATATTCCCGTGCATGGCATCGGCAAACAGACCTTTTTGAAGTGCGCTGTCATTGAACATCAGGCACACAATGCGCCCTTCTTTGAAAAAGACAATAGGCCCTTCGTAGAGAGTCAGTTCGTCAACTCTTATGGACGCCACACCATGGGTTGGAGTGAATGTTGGAGCATCCGAAACGGCGAATATCATCATTTGGCGTGGCCTACATTGTTTGTCCGGGAAAAAGCCCAAGGTGAGAAGAGAGTTCTCCGGGTCTTGCAGCCCAGGACTTTCTATACGCGCAAATGGCGGAGTACTGACAGGCTCCCCACGCAACGATACCCAGCTTCGATGCTGAACCCTCTGCTCGTCACTCCCCCAGGCGATCCCAGTCAAAGCCTGCACCAGAACCACCGCTATCAAGACTTTCTTCATAGTGTTCTCCCAGAGCTTCATATTGCTGCAAAATAAACAATATTATAACATGGTTTATCGCGTCAATATCTCGCTATTGTCCGAACATGGAAAAAAACCTTCTTGTTCAGTGGGCTATAGCCAAAGTGATCCGCGAGGCGCGCACTGCCATAGGCATCACACAAGTGCAGTTGGCGGATTTTTCCAAGCTTTCCTATCCGTATATCTCTGACCTGGAACGAGGGAATGTCGGTGTGAGCATTGCCGCTCTGATGCAATTGGGGGAAGTGCTCAAGGTGGACTCCTGGGAACTCATGCGCCGTATTGACGAAGAAATGAAACGCGGCCCCCAGGAACCGGAAAAGATTCAAGGAAGGCCGCGTAAAAATCCCGCCGACAAGTAGCCGCAATTACGCCCCGCTACTATCCAAAGCCCAGACAGGGCGATTCGCTCTTCATCTCACTACGACAACCAATTCCCATAGTGCCTTTGCGGAGAATTGGAAAAAGAATTGCTTTGAAAATAAGGAGACCGTCTAGTGCTTTTTTAAGTCACGACGGTCTCTACCGTTGCATTGACTCCACTGTTATGAGGCGTTAATCTGCATGCAATAATCTGTAATTGTGGGGCATGTCTTATGAGCAATAGTTCGGGGAGATTGCCTTCTATAACCAGCCCTGGATGGCAGAGTTCTAATACTGCGGATCGTAGGGGAATAAGCACAGGTACAGGAATGCAGAGCCTTCCTGCGGGAGGCGGCGGCGCGACGTTTGGCATGCCCGGTGGCGTGGGAGGGAGCGCTCTCGGCGGCCTAGGTGGAGGAGCAGGACTCCGCCCCCCTGATGCCAATACCGAGTGGTTCCTCTTCATGCCTCAGGGCGGCCCGGCCAACGACTTTGCCGTGTATGCCTTCAGCGGCAGGGAAGAAATCAACAAGCCCTACGCGTTCACCATAGAACTGGTCAGCCGTTCGTCCAGCGTGGACATCGCGGCCTTTCTGGGCGTTTCCGCCTGCCTGTCTATTGCGGACAAAAGCGGCGAAAAGCGCTTGGTGCACGGGCTCATCAGCGAGATGGAACAACTGCACACCGCAAATCGGTTTACTACATATTCCTGCACGCTTGTCCCCCGTCTCGCCTTTCTGGACCAGATCCGCGACCACCGCATTTTTCAAAATCTGACTGTCCCGGATATTATTAAGCAAATCCTAAAAGAACAGGGTTTTTCCGATGAAGCCGTGGATTTCCGGGCCGGGCAGAAATTCCCTGTGCGTGAGTACTGCGTGCAGTACGGAGAGAGCGATCTCCATTTCATCCAGCGGCTCTGCGAAGAGGAAAGCATCTTTTTCTACCATACCCACAAGGAAGACGGGCATTGCCTGTGCTTCTATGACTATAAGGGCGGCCCGAATATTGCCGGTGCGCCGGATCTCCGTTTTTATCCCGGTTCGGGACAGCCTGCGGATACCGCTGTAATCAGCTATTTGCGCCTGCGGCATAAGGTCAACAGCAATGCCGCCATGTACAAGGAATGGAACTTCCAAAAGCCACATCTGGATCTTACCGTTGCGGACCAGGAAACAGAACCAAAGAACGGCCCTGCGCCGGAAGGTATGCTGCTTGAGCAATACCAGTATCCGCATATTTATGACTTGCGTGACCCTGGCACACGGTATGCCAAAATGCAACTTGAACGCCAACTGACCTTTCGTCAGTGGATTGAGTGCGAGAGTGACGTTTCGCGCTTTTTACCCGGCCATGTTTTCGGCATTTACGAGCACCCTCGCCCGGATATCAACGCGCAGTGGTTCATCACCGAAGTGCGCCATAATGGGGAACAGCCGGGCGTGCTGGAACACGAAGCCCCGGATGGTCGTGGCCTGCGCTACGATTCGCGCGTGGTCGCCATTCCTAAAGATACCCGCTACGTGCCGCAGTTGGAGCATCCCAAGCAGCGCGTCATTGGCACGCAGACCGCTATTGTCACCGGGCCGGACGGGGAGGAGATTTACCCCGACAAGTATGGCCGGGTGAAGGTCCAGTTTTTCTGGGACCGTGAAGGCAAATGGGACGAGAAGACCACCTGCTGGATTCGCGTTTCCCAGGGTTGGGCTGGTAGCCGGTATGGAACGATGGCTATTCCCCGTATCGGGCACGAGGTGATCGTATCCTTTCTGGAAGGCGACCCGGACCGCCCCCTAATTACAGGCCGTGTTTATCATGCTATAAACATGCCCCCGTATGGTTTGCCGGACAATAAAACCCGTACCGTGTTCAAGTCTATGAGTTCCCCAGGCAAGGAGGGCGAACCTCGCGGCTTTAACGAACTACGCATAGAAGATAAAACGGGCGAAGAAGAGATCTATCTTCACGGTCAAAAGGATGTGAACACATACATTAAGAACGACTGGAAGGACTGGATTGGACGTGACTCCCACTTGACCGTCGAGAATTTTACTTTTGCGCATACAAAAGGGGAAACACATGAGACACTTGACGGTCACCGGAAAACGAAACTCGGAGCCAATGACAACCTGACAGTGGCAGGCGATGCTCATATCGAAACAGGCGGGAGCTGGTTATGTAAATCCGGAGCCGGTTTTCATGTAAAGGCCGGAGAGATTGTGGCACTCCAGGCAGGGGCGGAAATTATACTCAAAGCTGGTGGTTCTTTTATTCGCATCGGCCCAGAAGGCATCACGACGCAAGGCGCTAAGACCAGCCTAAACAGTGGAGGGGGGTGTGGTAATGCTACTGTGGCAAGCCCGCTATTACCAGAAAATAGTACGCCTACCGATGCCGGGATTTGCCCGACCTGCATAGCGGATTTGCTGGCAGCCGAAAAGACGGACACTCCGTTTACCGGCTCCTGTTCGTAAGAGGAGGTCAATGTGCATCTGCCATCACATGTACTAGAGCCGCCTTCTGTTCATTCTACACATATTAGAATGTTGGATCAGCATGAGCTGGATGTCCTGCTGGATGAAACTGCTTTGGAGGAATATCGGCTGGATACCGTCTTCATGCATCGTGCGCACGAAGGCTTGCTTGATTCTTTTTACCAAGGCTTTGAGGTGCCCGATTATAAAGTAGTCTTCGCTCAAACGCCGTACGCTGCACTTGCAGCTCTTTCTCCCTGGTTTTTTGAACTGAACCGAGAACGTCACTTCTGGACAACGCTACGTGTAACACGTGCCTCGTGGGGATTTTTGTTGGTCGGCGAGGCTGAATTTGAGCAGGGTCTCGGCCATTGGCGTAGTTTGCTCAACGTCCTTCTCCCGGACGATTCTATCACTCATTTTAGATTTTATAGCCCTAACGTATTGTTCCATATTGCGAATACTTGCAAGGAGCATGAATTGACTTGGCTGGTAGGGCCGTACGCTTTTATTATCCTTCCTATCCCTGCGAATAGAGAAACTCCATGGGCGCTCATTTCCAACCCTCGCCTGTCCCAAACCTCGGCTCTAAAAATAGCGTTTGAATATAAAGTCAGAGAAAAGGTCTGGTGGCACGTTACCGAGGAGCAACTTGCGCCTTTCAAAGATAAACTGGATAAAATTTTTGCTGATAATCTGGTCGTGTGGTTATGGCAAAACCATGCGGATGCGGCAAGATACGTTCATGCTCAAGGGAACGACCTACGGAACTTTGTAGGTGATATTCTTCTGCAAACAGGATACTGGGGTATTATAAGCTCTGAGCAGAAACAACGATGCGTCGTGGCTCTCCTCCACAGTGTGGTAGCTGGAAAGCCTGTGGAGGCTGGTAAAATAATTCTTGCCAATACAAAAGGAGATCCTGAGCGCGCTTTACGCGACCTCGAAAAGTTTGCTGGAATCGAGTAAGGACCTACGTAATATGGTTAAAGATATTTTCCTTGTGAAGAAAAAAAGATTTTGCGACTCCCATATAGAACAAAAGTATTGGATCTTACCAGTGCTCACAAATACGCCTATGCACATATCGTTTTCAGGGAGGTAGTACTATGGGAAAGGCCAGTGCCTTTGCTGCATCTTGCTTTGGTCGATGCTTAAGTATTTTTTTATATGACCACCTGTGCTTCACTTTACCGAAAGATTTACTCAAAAAATTCGTCTTTATCGATAGCCGGGGCACTGAGCATGAACTGACTTTTTGGAGCAATGAATCTATACAAGTAACTGGAGTTGCTCCAGGAATGGGGAAACTGATTTTCAAAGGGGCCAAGGAAAAGCTTGCCGAAGCTTGTGGATTCACTGTCGAAGAAGACGGTAAAGAAAAATATACGACAAAACAGATATGCAAAGAAAAATACCTTGAGGGTCAAAAGAAAGATGCTCTGCTCATACGTAAGGTCGTTACATTTCATGAGCTAAACGAAGGAATTGATATCGAAGTTGCGGATAAAAGAGCATGTACCAGGGCCTTTCTTCGTTTTCAGGTCGGAGATGTCGACTGGCTGGTACATATGGCATGGATGGATAATCATTCGGGCAACTGCCACGGCTCGGGACATTTCGGGGTTATGATTGTGAACGGGAATACTGGTAAAGGGTTGTATGCAGATTTTGGAAAGTACCATGTCATCAAAAAGGGGGGAGTGCCCCATGATGGAGATGGGTCAAATCAAGATCACCGGGAAGTAAAAAAAGAGCTTGAAGAAGAATTTGACATGATTCGAATTTCAAAAGAGGTAGCGGTATCTTTCACCGATGAAGGTCTATTTACAGACGCTATAGCAAAGACTTGGAGCGACTGGAACGAATCATACGGAAGCGGTGTTCTTCATTTCAAGAAGTGTTTGCTCATTCCCACTTTGAAAGGTCCAAACCACGAGTGGACAATGATCTTTCCCGTTCCGACAGGGCTTCAGAAGGTAGCGCATCCCCCCTACAGAGTTGACGGAGTCCTGGGTTGGGCAGCCATTCGCCTCAGACGGGGGGCCTATGAGCGCATGAAGAGATTTATTTACAAATGCAGAACTACAGCAGAGTATAAATGGGGAAGAACGAAAGAAGCCTATCGCAAACAAGAGCCGGGCGAGGCTCCTAAAAATCAGTACGGTGTTTTTTCCTTTAACTGCATGACCTTCGGCCTCTGTGTGTATGAGGTTGGCGCCAACCCAAACCACACCATGAAAGGAGATCTCAGTGATCGTGTGGATTATAGTATGGTAGTCGATCATCCAAATGCTGATATCCAAGATTGGATTGCAATGGCTGGAGATGGCGGGTATTTTTATAGCCGGGAGTATTTTGGCAATGTCAAGGCCTTCTCTGGTGAAGCGCAAAACGCCGTGACAAATATACGGCAGAAGCGTCCAGATATGGTAAATTAGGAGAAATCATGCATAGTTACCATGCAATAATAGCTCTTATTTTAGCCTTCATCAGCCTACAACCAGCCATAACGCATGCAGAAGGGGATAAGCAGATGCCATTTTTACTTTTTAAGGACTTTAAGGGCGACCCTGGAAGCAAGTATGTCCACCCCATGCTAAAAAAACGTAGAATGGATGCTGTTTTTGTGTCTGTGCAAGAAGGAAACTTGCTAAGAGTTGCCGATTATTCTGAAGATCTGAGTACTATAGGCGCGCGGTACCATTTATGGAATGATACTGGGAAGGATATGTCCGGTCTCCCCGCAGGCTACCTCAAAACCGATGACGATCGCAATATTATAGCATTCGGAGAATATTCGTTTACCCCCATGCCCGCGCAGGGGATGAAAATAGGGACATCCGAATGGCCGAACAACGTGACATGGAAGCATGTCTGGAAACAGTATTATATTCTTACCGTATATAAAAATAACCGAGTTATAGTGGAAGACCTTACCGTTGAACGGGACGGCAAGGATGTATACTCAGTCCTTGGAGAGTCAAGCGATACGCCGCCTCCCGGTTCCGGGTTTACCGCCTCCTGGCTGGGGGATGAGGTATTTATCACGCCCAACGGCAGTACGGAAGCATTCCATATGGTGCTCTTAAACCATGAAAGTCCTTTGCCTGAAGATTTTCCCAAGGGGCTAGTGATCTGGATTCCGTAAGCGAGCAAATCACTCTTTGGTCGAAATATACCTTCCGTACAGAGGTTGATTTGCCCCGAGATTTGTTAAATCTCGCCCATTGTCTTGGCGTAATTCCTATACAGCACTTTTGCCCGAATCATTTCAAAGCTGTACCCCTCCATCCGATTCAGCATTTTCGTTATGCCGTTGTAAGCCTCTGTAAGCCATTGGTAAGAACAAAAGGGGCATCCCAATATGCAAATACATCCTCAAAATTCCTCTCTACGGTTTTCGCCACTTCATGAAAGGCAACAAACTCCCCTATAGGCAAAAGCCCCTTTCACTCCTCAAGGGCACGGATAGCTTCATCTTTGCCTTGAGAGTCATATATTCGGTAAAAGGCTTCCTTGAAATCATATGCAGCCCCTATAAGCCGAGATTTACCTCTACTGATCATCGTCGCACAAAGTATAAAAAGGACAAAAAGCATCCGCAGGGCCTTGGGTATTTTTTATATCAAAGTAGCGAGTCGCAATTGCTCTGAATCTTTTCATTTTTAAATATTCATTCAATAACATTCTGTCCTTGATATGGAGATTTATCGACTTCCTACGGGATCTAGGTGGGACAGGGGAGAGAACCGAACAAGAGGCTCTTAGTGATTACTGTCGGCTCTCTCTTCTCTGACCATAGTTAAGGCCTTTGTGCAACGTTCATGGTCATAGGTGGGCGGCGTTTCCTTGGAAAAGACTTCCAAGGCCGCGCTCAATGCTTCCTCTGCTTGCCGTAAATTGTCGTTACGGTTTTCCTGTGTGCTGAGCAGCCAATAGGCAAGGCCAAGATTTTGCTGGGTTATGGCCCATTTCATAGGGTCGCGTTCTCGTATGTTTTCTTCCAGGGCAGCACGGTGGGCAGCTACAGCTTTTCTCGCATTTTCCGTATTTGGTTCGAGCCCTCCCAATGACCACAACGTTTCACCGACAGCATTTTGGAGTATGGCCCAGACCAAAGGATCCTCGCCTCTGGTTCTCACTTTCAGTGCGGCTTGATAGGCCTTTACAGCTTCTTTCAGTCGCTTTACGTCTTTTTCTCTCTCTCCTATCATATTTAAAGCACGACCGAGGAAGATTTGAAGGTCGCTCCACTCTAAAGGAGCGAGTTCCCGTGTGATCACTACCGATGCAGAACGATAAGCAATTGCAGCTTCTTTGAGATAGACTGTGCCGCCAGCGCGTACACCAAGTTCCTCTAGGGCGTTGCCCAGGCCGCGTTGGGTTTCGGCCCACTCTAAAGGCTCCTGCTCCAGTGTTCTCTCCTCCAGTGCGGCGCGATAGGCGGTCACGGCTTCTTCAAGATGTTCTGTACCAGATTTGCGTCCGCCCAATAGCCGCAGAGCTTCACCGAGGCAAAATTGGGTCATGGCCCAGTCCATGGGCACACGTTCCCGCGTTCTTTCTTCCAGTGAGGCGTGGTAGGCGGTTACTGCCCTCTTTAAATTCTCCGTGCCAGGCTCTAGCTCACCTAATGCCCGCAAGGTATTACCAAGATTGTGTTGAGTGCCAGACCAATCCAGAGGCGCATCTGCCTGTGTTCTCACTTCCAGAACTGCAAGATAGACGGCAACAGCTTCTTCCAGGCGTTCCGCGCTATGTTCATGCTCGCCTAACTGCGCCAGCGCCTTACCAAGGTTATGCTGTGCCATGGCCCAGGCCCAGGGCATGCGCTCTCGGGTATATTCTTCTAAAGCGGCTCGACAAGCGACAATAGCTTCTTTCAACCGCTCCGCATTGGGCTCGCGCCTGCCTATTTCCGCCAAGGCATTACTTAGATTATTTTGAATTACAGCCCAGACTAGGGGCATGCGTTCCTGTGTTATTTCTTCCAAAGCAGCACGGAAGGCGGTGACGGCTTCTTCCAAGTGCTCCATGTCGAGTTCGCGGTTGCCCAGGCTAAATAAGGCATTGCCTAGGTTGTTTTGAGTAGTGGCCCAATCCTGGGGAACACGTTCCCGGGTTCGCTCTTCCAAAGCTGCACGGTATGCGGCCACTGCTTCTACCAGGTGAGTCGTGCCAGATTCTCGTTCCCCCAACGATTGCAAAGCACTGCCTAGGTTGCTTTGAGTCTTAGCCCATTCCAAAGGAATGCGTTCCCGTGTTCTTTCTTCCAGCGCGGCCCGGTAGGCAGTCACAGCTCTTTCCAAATACTCTCTACGCCCTTCGAGCACTCCAAGATTACTCAAGGCATTGCCGATGTTATTCTGAGTCTCTGCCCATTCCAGAGGGGTGCTTTTCCGCGTTCTCTCTTCCAATGCAGCACGGTAAGCAGTAAGGGCTTCCTTGAGATAACGAGTTTCAGGTCTCTGCTGGTTGAGGAGACATAGGGCCACACCAAGGTTATTTTGTATCCTTGCCCAGGCTTGTGGCGCGCTTTGCCGATCCACTTTGGAGAGTAAACCGCGCAGAAGGGTAATGCTTTCCTCTATGGCACCCGTCTCGCCAAACTCTTCCCCCAGTGCGTTTAGGGCATGAGCTTGCCATTCCCAATAGGGGATTGCATCCTCCGTAGAAACGAGCTTCACCATTTCTGCCGCTGCGGCATAGTGAGCAGCAGCTCTGCGGTAGCTTTGCGAATTAACTTGCAGAGCTGCTGCTTCTGCAGCCAAAACTTTGTTTTTTGCGGCAGCAAGGCGGCGCTCTTTGATGCTTTCTTTTGACCGAGTAGAATCGCCATCAAGAGTCGTTGCGGCCGCTTGGTTGAGCAGTTTTTCGGCCAGCCGCAATTCGCCGCGGTCCAAAGCAGACTCGGCTTGCCGACGCAGTGCCGCAGCCTGTGAACCATCATCAGCCCAAGAGGCAAGATAGGTCTTGAGCGCACGGTACTCTAGGCTTTTTTGGGCAAGTATCTTTTCAATATTTTCCGGGTTGAGCGTGGGCTGTTGGGGGAGGCTGCCCTTTGTCTGTACTTGTTCCGCTTGAAGCTTAGGAGAAGTGGAAGATTCGAATATATTCCTGAGGGTTTGGAGAATAGGCTCAGCCATACTTCTTAATATCCCCTCTTGGACCTTAGGGGGAATGTTATTCTCTTTTTGGGCCACTTGCGCATAGCCACCAAACAGGTTCGTCAGGTTTGTCACCTCACTTTTTACTGCAGCCATTTGTTCTTTATGGCGTTTCTCAGCCGATTCTTTCTGCTCTTGATGTTGCTTCTCTGCTGATATTGTTTGATATATAAAGAAAATTATTGTTAAGGCAATTCCAATCAATCCTAACATAGTGCCAGTGCTTGGCCGTGGAATAGAAATTTTCGGCAACCTCATATGGCCTCCAGAGCTATTCACTGTGCGTGAGATATGTGCTAGCATAATTTATATAAATAAGTAGATAATGAAGCATTTTGTCTGCAATGACAAGGTTTATCCATATAAATAAAAAAATTCCGATTCTCTCCAAAATGAGGCTGCAAGAGAAAGGGCTCACTACTGTGACAGAATTGAAGCCCGCTATGTCTCCAGGTAAAAAGCGACTAGTGACCAAGTTTATGCGATTTGCAATTTCTGGCTCTATAGCCGGTTTTGCCGGAGGCTCCCCTTGTAGATGCCACGGTCTGGCGATGTTTGAGTTTATTAGGCAATAAACAGCTATTTTTTAGCTAAAAAACATTGACTTTTTCATGGTGGTGATTAATCTATGGTTGAAAGGAGCACGCCCTATGAAAAAAAAGACCTTAACCCTGAATCTTACTGATGAAGAAATGCAGGCCCTTGAACTCCTCGCGAAAAAAAAGGATGTGAGCAAGACGGCCATTTTACGCCTAGCGCTAAGGCTTTATCAAATGATTGATACTCGCATCGAGAGAGGACTTAAGGTCTTTATTGAAGACGAAACTACCAAAGAAAAATCTGAGTTACTGTTAATATGACACGCCTCTCTGAGCCTATTTATCTTTTAAATGCTGCCAACAAACCTGTCCTCGGGACACTGTCCCATAGCATATCTGACAAGAATCTTTTGGATTGGGTTATCCACTGGAAGTCTTTCATGCAGCAAAGAATTACGAGTGGACAACTGGCAGCGATGCCGCAGCACCCCCATTGGAACTGGGTTGCAAAATATAGGGCTTTTTCTGGCTCTCTTGCAATGAAGAGCTTTGCTATTGATTGTGACGACATGACACAGGGGATGATGTGGGTAAATGTAGCTTCTTTCTCTCGACATGCAGCTACACTAAGAAATCCGCTTGTATATATCGAATTTTTGGAATCTGCCCCTTGGAATCTCCCTATGCTTAATTCCGCGCCCAAATTTAAGGGAGTGGGTGGCTTAATGATAGCAGCTGCAATTCATTTAAGTAAAAACGAAGAATTTAAAGGAAGGATAGGTTTACATGCCTTGCCGCAGGCTGAACCTTTTTATGCTAACAAGTGCGGGATGACGGATTTTGGTCATGACCCTGAGCATCACGGCCTAAGATATTTTGAAATGACCTCTGCACAAGCAGAAGCTTTTATCAATCTTGGAGAAGGAAAATGATAAAGTTCACTCAAGAATGGTGCACGGCAATGGCCCTTCGAGAAGACGGTGAACACATTATGGCTGGAACGTCTGTATTTCCATATGACACAACAAAAGAAAGTAACGCATTATCAACGTTTGTAAAACTTATGCGTAAAAAGCATAAGATGACGATAGATAGACTTGCTAAGGAAGCTGATATTGATGTTCTTGATGTAATTAGTATTGAAGAAGATCCAGAATTTAGGCCATCAGTTCGTACAATATTTAATATCGCGAATGCATTTAAGTTTTCTAATAAAAATTTAATGCAAATCGCTGGTGTCACAGAACAAAGAGAGGAAGTACGGCATGAGGCTTTAAAATTTGCAGCATGTTCATCCGGTAATACAGGCAAGATAACAAAGGAAGAGTTGGCTGCTTTAGAGCAGTTCGTAGCAGTCGTCGTGGAAAACACAAAAACGAAGCCATAGGTATTGCATGTCTCAGCACATTGTATCGACAAAGAGCAAGAAAGATATTGACTCAATTATTGATAGAGTTCTTCGTGACCTTGGAACCCCAGAGCCACCACTTGAGCTTGCTCATGTACGAGAACTGCTGAGACTAGACAGGCAATACTATTCGTCAACAGACCCTTCGATTGTGAAGGCATTTGTAAGTAAGGTGTATATAGCTGGGCAACAACTTCGTTTGCGACCGATGTTACTACTTGATGCAATAAAACATCTTGACATAAAAGCTCTTTATATACCAGATGGGAAAAGAATATTGATTGATGATACCCAACCGAAGCTGAAGCATAGGTGGAATGAGTCTCATGAAATAAGTCATACATTAATCCCTTGGCATGATGACACGATGTTTGGTGATACTGAGCAAAGTTTGTCTCCTGCATATCATGCAGAAATAGAAGCAGAAGCCAACTATAGCTCAGGAAGACTACTTTTTTTAGGAGATAGATTTATTGAAGAAAGCCGCTCTGTTCCGAGCTCCATATCGAATATAAAAAATTTAGCATTAAGATACAGAAATACAATTACATCCACATTATGGCGGCATGTGGAGTCAACGATAGTTCCGGCAATCGCAATCATCAGCGGGCACCCTGTTCATGACTTAACCCCTTTTTCACCAACTGAAAGTTGTAAGCATACAATCTATTCTCCTGCATTTGTGAGACAATTCGGATTAACGGATGGTGGGCTGCTTTTGCCCCAAATAGCTAGTTATTGCTCTGCTAAAAAGGGGGGACCTCTTGGAAGTGGGGAAATCATAATCCCAGATCTCAACAGAGACGCGCACCTTTTTGCCTTTGAAACTTTTTTCAATCGATATCAAGCAATTTCACTTGGTATTTACATAGGAAAACACGGTAAAATATTCGCCATATAACCTTTGTTCGCCGTGGCTCTGAAGGCGGCTGAGGCCAGAAGTAGTTGCCCGTATCGTCGAGCGTGCCCTTGAGGTAGTTGCGAGCCCGCCGAAAGTCACTTTTCAAATTTCCGGCTCCTTACGTGCAATGTTCCGCAACATGGCGTTGGCCATAGTCTTAACCTGCCAAATGGCTGCCGCTACCTTCCTCTTGTCTCGTGCGCTCTTGCTGAAACGAATGCCCGTAAAACTTCCTTCAGTTCTCGTCAATAACTGCGCCGCAGTCAGATGTTTTCTTCCGCCGCCAGTTTCCAGCAAGTCCCTTCACCTTCACCCGTAGTTTGGTGTCGTTGGAGAAGGCGGGCACTCCGGTCGGCTTCGCCTCCCTCCATTCCCGCCTTCTCGTCCTACCCGCTCGGAAAATCGAAACTCCAGCCAACCCGCGAATAGGTATAACGAGGCTGACTTTTTCATGTTACCTAAACAGTGCCGCTTCCGACCGACCATCTTCTTAAAAGTGTCCAGGTAGATGCGATAGCCGAACAACAAAAAAGCGATTAGGTGTCCAAGTTAATGCGATTCCGCATCTTCACCGATTTGGTTCTTTTTTAGCTCCCCCCGCGCCTAACGACATCAGCTTCAGCATGCTACGCCGCCCTGCTTCCTATACGACCTCGCCAATGAGGATTGTGGTGCTCCCCCCAAGAGTGTGCCTTGCGTTCGCCGACGCTCATCACCTCCCACACACGCCGCACATACTCACGGCGGCGGGCGAGGCTCAGAAATTTCTCTTTGGCCGCCTCCGCCCCAATAGCCTTCAGGCTTAAATCCACCACCACGCGCTTCAGCGGGCATTTTTCTTTTCCGGCTCTTTCAGCCTCTTGAGCTGCTCCCTACCCATGCCGCCGTATTCCTTGCACCAGAGATTAGGTCTGCTCCGCCACCGCCATCTTGCGGCAGGCGTTGGTGGTTCTTCCGCCCTGATTCACCAGAACATCAACATTGCGGAGTTTAAAGATAATCTGCTCCGCCGTGAATATTTTCCGCCACATGACCCGTCCTCCGTGGCTCACCTTACACAAACTTTTAAGGTGAACCAGTCTTTTAGGGGCAGGTCAGTATTGCTAGAAATAAAATTTTGTAGTATAATTTTGCTACAAATTGCAGTTAGTATTAAAAATATGATACGATCAATCTTATGGCACAACCTAGCACCATAAATATCGCCCAAAGGGTGCAGGCAGCATTGCTCGCTCGTGAGTGGTCTGTTCGTCGTTGTGCCCAGGAGTTCAACAATGCCTTTGCTCAAGAAATTATCAATGGCGGCGTAGAAAAACTGGACAAAGATTTTGTTCAGCGAGTGCGCATGAATAAATTCCGTGTCGTATCTGAGCGGGTCGTTAAGCTGTGCGCTTTTTTAAACATACCAACAGCTAACAGCGTAGCTTATCCCCCTCTTTCTTTCTGTCAGAAAGAAATACTTACGCTTGACAGGATTAGTAGGGAAAACCCGCATTTAAAGAAAGGCATTAAAAGGCTTCTGCAAAGTGTTCTTGATGTTGTTGGTCAAGGAGAATCAAATGAAATTTATTGATTTGTTTGCAGGGCTCGGCGGATTTCATGTTGGCTTGGCCAAACATGGGCATGAGTGCGTGTTTGCCTGTGAGGTTGATACAGGATTGCGACAGTTATATGAGCAGAATCATGGACACCTTCCCCAGGGAGATATCCGAGATATTCCCGCTAAGGATATCCCACCCCATGATATTTTATGTGCAGGTTTTCCCTGCCAACCATTCTCACTAGCAGGCAAAAAAAAAGGAGCTCAGTGCCCAGAATCAGGAAAGTTAATTGATTATGTACTTGAAATTGCAAAGTACCACTCACCAAAGTATGTTCTTTTGGAAAATGTGCCTAACATATTGACGATTGAGAGCGGAATCTTTTGGCGGTATATAAAAAGTTCATTTGAAAATATTGGCTATTACCTAAACCACAATGTTTTTTCACCTGTAGACTTTGGAATACCGCAAAATAGAAAACGAGTATTTGGGGTGGCAATTAGAAATGACATAAATATAAAAAAATTTGAATGGCCAAAACCAACTGGTTTGAATGAAAACTGCCTTGCGAAGTTACTAGAACCCAGCATAGCTTGTAAAAAGTTAGAACCGGCCAAAAAAAAGCTACTTAAGGTGTGGCAAGAGCTTTTATGCCTTCTAACTATTGGAAAGATGCCCTCACTTTCAATTGTTGCTCCAGAATTTGGAGCAACATACCCTCTTAATTATTCTGAATTATCTTTGCATGAAATCAAGCAATACAGAGGTGCATATGGAGAGACATTGGCAACTTGCACCACTTGGGAAGATGTAGAAAAGTGTATGCCAACATATACAAGAGCATCAAGAGTGGTTCCTAAATGGATTGAAAAATCTGTACAATTTAGCCGTATTTTGTATAGCAATAATGTTGAAATTTGCGATAAATGGAAAGGGAAAATTAACAAGCAGTACAACAGCTGGCAAATTCTTGAATGGCGTGGGGATAAACACAATCTAAATATCTATTCGCACTTGGTTCAGTTCCGAGCGTCTGGAGTGAGAATAATGCGTTGTGACATAGCGCCATCACTAATATCAATGACGCCGACACAAATACCAATTATTCCAATGAAATCACGCTATTTATCGCCATATGAGGCTGCTAAATTACAACATTTACACAATCTCAAATATCTACCCATGGCACCCCAAAGAGCCTTTAAGGCTTTGGGCAATGCAGTTAATGCTCGAATTGTGGAATTAATCTCAGAACGTTTAGAAACTTTGACAACTACTTAAATAATTTATAGCATGCATAGATACTTGAACACATAGTAGTGGAGTATCAAATGACACAGCAGACCCCAGCAAACTCTGAATTACCTCAAGAAGTTTCAGTTGAACCTGATATGCGGTTCTATAATTTGCTTGAGAGCTATCCGTATACTCCTACCAGTGCCCTTTGTGAGTTTATTGATAATGCCTTGCAGGAGTTTTTGCTGGCAAGAGAAAGAAAAGAAATACCTGATTCTGAAAAGCTTGATATTGAGATATTATTTAGGGATGAGGCAAAAGGTAAATCTTCAATTACTATCTGTGATCATGGTGTAGGGATTGCAGCTTCGGAAATACAACGGGCGCTAAAACCCGCCTATAAACCCAAAGATAAATCTTTAAGTGAATTTGGGATAGGTATGAAAGCCGCCGCTATTTGGTTTGGACGCAAATGGCAATTGACCAGTCAGCCAATTTCAGGAGTACAAGGCTATTTCATTCAATTTGATTTGGACAAACTTTTAGAAGAAAACGCTAGGACTATACCCGTTACCGGTATTAAAAAAAATGATTCACCCGGTGTCACAATTGAAATCGAAAAGTTAAAAAATCCTGTTACAAGAGAACTTGCAGACGAGTGCTGGCGCGATTTGCAGGAAATCTACCAAATTTATATTTTAGCTGATCAAGTATTAACATTATCCGTCAAATTTAATGATACGCTTCTTCCTCAATCTGCGCCTTTGAGAGAAGGATTTTTTGATGCTTTAACTTACCAAACTGTAGATTTTAGGAAAAATCCAGACACCAAAAAAGACCAACAATATGCTTTTGGCGAGGCTAAGACTTGGCGGCAAGATATTAATTTTGTATTCAACGGAAATACTGTTCATGGTTTTTTATCAGTGCTGAAACAATCAAGTCAGAAACAAAGTCCTGGGATTAGATTATTTCGCTACAAGCGGCTTATACGTGGGACAAGCGATATGCCATATCGACCAATATTGCTGCTGGGAACAGCAAATAAACACGCTCCATCACGTGTTTATGGAGAGCTACATTTAGATGGGCAGCCAATCAGCAACCACAAAGGTAATTTTCAGTTTGACGAAGCATTTTTTCTAGAAGTGTTAAAATCGCAACCAGGAATTAAAGAGATTATTAGCCAAGCAGAGCTATATCGTTCTCAAGAAGTTAAAGATGGAAATGTTATTTCTTTTAAGACTTATGAAGACTATGAAAATGCAGTGCTAAACAAAAGAGGTGTTCGTAAAAAACGTACTGCTACGGCCAAATCCTCTACCGCTACTACAAAAACGACTATAAGCACACTCCCTCCACAGCCAACTCCACAGGGACACACACAAATAGATACATTAAATTCAATAACATTCTCAAGTTCGCTTTCGTTATTGCATATCATAAAAAAAGAAACCGTCGAGCTATATGAAAGCGCAAGATGGTGGCCATTTTGTCTTTGTTACAGAATCGTTTTAGAAGTTGGTATTATAGAAAAGATAAAAAAAGACTTTACTACACATCACAGAAGTATCTATGATAAGTCTATAGACTCTCTTTTGAAATATTTGAGCGCAAACCGCAGCACCATCATTGATCCTGTAAAATACAAGAGCTTTAATCATAGTTTGCGTGATGGTGGAAAGATTTTAGGGAATCTCCCAGGGATTGCAATTTTAAATCTTGCATCACATGGTAATTACCAGCCGTCGCGTGCTGATGTTGATTCCTTACTTGCTAATACCCAAGAATTATTATTATGGATGACAGATTAGTTAATCTTGAGATTGGAAGATTGTTTCATAGTGTCCAAACCGAGTGACTATCAAAGTTGATGAGCCCCAAGCTTGGTTTACAACTTTTTTGTCATTCTCTGGCCTAGGCCAAGACCGGCAGCGCCGACTTAGCTTACAACTTTTTTGTCATCTATCGTTTTCGCCAACAATAGAATGCGGGCTGCGGGGTGATTTAGCTAACAACTATTTTGTCCGCCCACAACTTGTGTAAGATGAAAATAAAGTTGGAAACTAAATAATAAAGTTGTTTACTGATATGCTCTTTGCTATCCTTTGCTGAAGGTATAGCAAGGAGCATTTTTTATGGCTCGTAGCGAATATTCCTCTTCAGAGGTGAGCTAGGCTGGAAAAAAGGGACGCCATAGTTCATACTCATTGAGGAGGTTCTATGACGAAAACACCACGGGCGCGTTATCCGCAGGAATTGAAACAGCAAGCGGTCGCCATGGCGGTTGAGGATGGTTTCGTAAGGGACGAGTTTCGTGCCGAAAACTTCCTGGCTATGGGCAACTGGGGTACATAGTGATTTTGCTCAGGTTGATATTATGAGGTGAGTTCTAGAAAAAAAA
>JAVBTB010000051.1:0-11657 GCA_031556355.1 Desulfovibrio sp.
GGTTAAATGTAACCCATAATACATATTTTTGCAATTAGTGTTAACAGGCCCTAGAGCAGTTTACGCTTCAAATGATTGCTTAACGGTCGGCAAAGCCGCCCTACAATCATTTGGCAGCGAGGATTTTAAGCAAATCCTCGCAGAGCATTTCAAGTGTGAAATGCTCTAGCGCCGTTTCGCGGCGCGGATGTTGCGGCAGCTCCGCCCGGCCGGAACAGCGTCCCTGGCGCGTCCCGGCACAGAGGGCCAGACTTGTCCGGTTCTGCCCCTGCCGGAGCGCCCCCCTGGGCGGCTCCGGCAGGGCGGCCGCCCGTGAAAAGGGCGACCGCAACAGAATCCGTTAACCTGTAACCGGTATTGTCCGTCAGTATCAGCAGGAGTCTTTTCCGTATGTCCGACATTGTCATCGCGGAGTTTATGGATGCGTCCGCCGTGGAATCTCTGCGGCGCGATTTCAGCGTCACCTATGACGAGACGCTCGTGGATGCCCCTGAAAAACTGGCCTCTCTCGCGGCAGGGTGCAAGGCGCTGATTGTCCGCAACCGCACCCAGGTGCGAGGCGCCCTTCTGGAAGGCGCGCCCGGATTGCGCGTTGTGGGCCGCCTCGGCGTGGGGCTGGACAACATTGACGTGGCCGCCTGCAAGGCGCGGGGGGTTACGGTTATTCCGGCCACCGGGGCCAACAACGTTTCCGTGGCGGAATACGTTCTGAGCGGCCTGCTCATGCTGGCCCGTGGCTGCTATGGCGACAGCGCCTCGGTAGCTGCCGGGGAATGGCCGCGCAACCGCCAGATCGGCGGGGAAATATACGGCAAAAGCCTCGGCCTGGTGGGCTTCGGCGGCATTGCGCGCGAGGTGGCGGTACGCGCCCGCGCCTGCGGGATGCGCATTCTCGCCTATGATCCTTTTCTGTCCGCCTCGGATCCGGCCTGGAAGCAATACGACGCCGCGCGGATGGAACTGGACGAACTGGTCGGTGCGGCGGAGGCAGTGAGCCTGCACGTGCCCCTGACCGACGAAACCCGGGGCATGTTCCATGCCGGACGCATCGCCCGGATGCCCAAGGGGGCTCTGCTCATCAACTCCGCGCGCGGGGGCATTGTGGACGAAGCCGCTCTTGCCGACGCGCTTATCGCGGGACATATTGGGGGTGCGCTCATTGACGTGTATGCAAAAGAACCCCTGCCTGCGGGGTCGCCTCTCGCCAAGGCCCCCAACTGCATTCTGACGGCCCATATCGGCGGCGTGACGCGGGAATCCAACGTGCGGGTCAGCTCGCTGATTGCGGAAAAAGTACGCGAGTTTTTGCAGGGAGAAAGCCGGTGAACACCTGTATTTCTGTAGCGGAGTTGCGCTCCCTCGGCCTTGCGGCCTTTGCGGCAGCCGGGATCCCTGCCGGAACGGCGGGGGAGGTCGTGGAAGCCCTGGTGGAAGCGGAACTTGACGGCATTGCCTCCCACGGGTTTTCCCGCCTGCCTTTTTATGCCGACCAGGCGCTTTCCGGCAAGGTGAACGGCAAGGCCGCGCCCGTCATTACCGTCCCCAAGCCCTCCGTGGTCATGGCGGACGCCTGCAACGGGTTTGCCTTTCCGGCCATTAACGCCGGGCTGCGGTCGGCCCTTGGGCAGGTGAAGGAGCAGGGGGTCTGCGCCCTCGGGGTCACGCGCTCGCATCACTGCGGCGTGCTGGGGCATTTTGTGGAAAAAATAGCCGCCAAAGGCTGCCTGGGGCTGGCCTTTGCCAACACCCCCGCCGCCATGGCCCCCTGGGGAGGGAGCAGGGCCACCTTCGGCACCAACCCCCTGGCCTTCGGCTGCCCGCGCGGCAGCGGCGAGCCGGTGGTCATCGACCTTTCCCTGAGCAAGGTGGCGCGCGGCAAAATAATGCTGGCGAAACAGCGGGGCGGGGCCATTCCCGAAGGCTGGGCCCTGGACGCCGAAGGCAGAAACACCACCGATCCCGAAGCCGCCCTGAAAGGCACCATGATACCTCTGGGCGACGCCAAGGGGGCCGCGCTGGCCCTGATGGTGGAAATCCTGGCGGCAACCCTGACCGGGGCCAATCACGCGTCCGAAGCCAGCTCCTTTTTCGATGCCGCCGGCCCTGCGCCCGGAGTGGGGCAGTTCTTCATCCTGATTGATCCAAAACCCTTCAACGCCAACTTTCTTGCCCGGCTGGAAACGCTGTGCGGGGAGATTCTGGGGCAGGGGAATACGCGCCTTCCCGGGGCGCGGCGGCAGCAGCAGCGCCAGGCCCGCCTGCGTGAAGGCATACAACTGCCGGACGCGTTGCTTGCCGATCTGCGCGAAAGAGCCGCGTCCGCCGCATCGTAGGGGACGCCCGGACGTATCGGAGAAGGCTCCCGCATTAATGAAATTGGGCAAGGATCGAATTGCCTCCGGCGGCCAAAGGGACTGAGTCCCTTTGGAATCCCGCAATTATGGCTGCCTTTGCAGGAGTAGTTTCAAAATTAAACTGCTCTAGAAACTACCGTCCGGTTTGTCTGAAAGCGCGGAAATCAAGGCAGTATTTCTTCATGCGCAGGCCCATGATGCGTTCGGTAATGCCCAGGCGCTCCGCCGCCTTGCTCATGTTTCCCCCGGCTTCCTCCAGGGCTTCCGTAATCAGGCGGCGCTCCAGGCTTTCCAGGGCGGCTTCCAGGGTGCCGCCGCCGGGAGCCGTCTGGATGTCGCCCGCTCCCTGCAGGGAAGGCGGCAGGTGGGACGCCTCAATAATTCCTGCGGATCCGCAGAGCAGCACAGCCCGTTCTATCACGTTTTCCAACTCGCGCACGTTGCCCGGCCATGCGTAGGCACAGAGCAGCGCGGTTGCGCTTGGCGCGATGCGCGGGACCGGGCGGTTGTTTTCCCGCCCGTACTTTTCCGCAAAAAAGGAGGTCAGGGGCATAATGTCCTCCTGCCTGCGGCGCAACGGGGGCAGGATAAGAGGGAAGACACTGAGGCGGTAATACAGATCCTGCCGGAAGCTGCCGTCTTTGACCATGGCTTCCAGATCACGGTTGGTGGCGGCGATGAGGCGCACGTCCACCCGCCGGGTCTCCGTGCCGCCCACGCGTTCGAATTCTTTTTCCTGCAGCACCCGCAGCAGCTTGGCCTGGGTCAGCGGGGTCAGATCCCCCACCTCGTCCAGGAAAAGGGTACCGCCGTCCGCTGTTTCAAAGCGGCCCTTGCGCATGCCCGTGGCCCCGGTAAAGGCCCCGCGTTCATGCCCGAACAGTTCGCTTTCCACCAGACCCTCGGGAAGGGCCGCGCAGTTCAGGCGGACAAGGGGTTTTTCCGCGCGGGCGCTGCCGGCGTGAATGGCCGCGGCCACCAGCTCTTTGCCGGTGCCGCTTTCACCGCGGATGAGCACTGTGGCGTTGGAGGCGGCCACCTGGGTCACCTCGCTGAACACGGCGCGCATGGCGTCGGAGTTGCCCACCATGCCGGCAGGGCGGAAACGATCATACAGAAGGGCCTGCAGGCGGCGGTTTTCTTCCACCACCGAGCTGTGGCGCTCCTCGTACTCGAGGCGGACGCGCAGGGTCTGGCCGATCAGGGAGGCCAGCACCTGGAGCAGGCGTACGTCCTCAGCCAGGGCCACGGAGTCGGCAAACAGCCTGTCGGCGGCCAGCACGCCCATGGCCTGCCCGGCGGTCAGCACCGGCACGGCGATAAAGGCGATGTCCTCCTTGCGCCGGTTCTGGAGGGCGGCCCTGTCCAGGATGAACACCCCGCCGCTGTTGCCGGGCATGGACATGGCGACGGGAAGGGCGGTTTCAAGCACCTGGCGTACAGTTTCCCTGCCGTCCGGATATGCGGGGTAGGCCGCCCGGGTAAAGGGACCGAACCCGGCCTCGCGCCGGACGCTGCCATCCGGGTTGCGCAGAAGAACCGTACCGGACTGCATGGCGGTGTGGCTGGCCATAAGCCCAAGGATGGCTTCCAACTGTCCGACCGGCTCCAGACTGCTGTCGAAGATCTGGCAGACATCGAAAAGCAGGCGTAGCTCTCCGGTATCGTTGCGAATATGGATAAGCGCGTTCATACGGGCCTTTAGCCGGAGCATTCTGCGCTGCAACGGGCACACAGCCCCGGCGGTGCGGTGCCGCAAAGGCGGCGCCGCGGGGAAAAAACCGGTCTGCCGCTTACACCCGGCGGGCATCGCCGGTGCGGCATGCGACGGGATACGTCGCGGAGCAGGGAACGGGGGAGCGACGCCCTCTCTGCGTCCTCAGATCTATTATCCTGTTTTTTCCGTCTTTGGCAAATGGTTCCGGCGGAGAAAGACAGGATGCAGGGTCTTATAGAGCCTCAACTTTAGAGCAAATTCTTTTTGAAGTTGTCCAAGAGTTCGCATTGCCTCCGGCGGCCAAAGGGACCGAGTCCCTTTGGAATCCCCAATTGGGGGCTGCGTAACCCTCGTCGTTTGACGAAGTGGTGGATAACTTCAAAAGCAAGTTGCTATAGGAGAGAAGGCCTGTGGCTATATCTGCAAACGACGCAGCCGTTTCACGGCTTCCTCCGTGTCTTTGGGGTCGCCGAACCCGGTCAGGCGCAGGTAGCCCTGCCCCGCCGCGCCGAAACCCGCCCCCGGCGTGCTCACGATACCGGCCCGCTGCAGGAGCAGGCTGAAGAAATCCCAGGAATCGGTTCCCTGCGGCAGCCGCACCCAGACGTACGGGGCGTTGACCCCGCCAAAGACGGCCAGCCCCAGTTCTTCAAAGGCTTTCTTGATGCTCCGGGCATTTTCCAGATACCCGTCGACGGCCTGCCGAAGCTGGGCTTTGCCTTCGGCGCTGTGGGCGGCTTCCGCCGCGCGCTGCACGATGTAGGGGCAGCCGTTGTACTTGGTGGTCTGGCGGCGTCTCCACAAATCGTTCAGCGGCACGCGCCTGCCGTCCGGGGCAAGGCCGGAAACGGTTCTGGGCACCACGGCGTAGCCGCAGCGCAGGCCCGTGAACCCGGCGGTCTTGGAATAGCTGCGAAATTCCACGGCCACTTCCCGCGCGCCTTCGATCTCGTAAATGCTGCGGGGAATGCCCGGCTCGCGGATAAAGGCCTCGTAGGCGGCGTCAAAAAAGATCACGCTGTCGTTTGCGCGGGCGTAGTCCACCCATACTCGAAGCTGCTCTTTGGTGAGCACCGTGCCGGTGGGGTTGTTGGGATAGCACAGGCAGATGACGTCCGGCCGCCGGGTAGGCAATGCGGGCACAAAGGCGTTTTCCGCCGTGCAGGGCAGATGCACCAGCGCGCGCCCAGCCATGACGGCTGTGTCGGCGTACACCGGATAGACGGGGTCGGTGACAGCGGTTACAGTATCCTGGGCGAACAACTCGGGAAAGTTGCCGAGATCGCACTTGGCACCGTCGCTGACGAAGATTTCCTCCTGGCTGATGCCGAGTCCGGCGTATTCGGATTCCGCGATGATCCGGGTCAGAAAGGAATAGCCCTGTTCCGGGCCATACCCCCGGAATCCTTCGGGCGTGGCCTGTTCCGCCACCGTCGCCTGCAACGCGGCGATGATCGCCGGCGCCAGGGGCCGGGTGACGTCGCCGATGCCCAGGCGGATGATCCGCTGTTCCGGATTGGCGGTCGTGTATGCGGCCACGCGGCGGGCCACCTCTGAAAACAGGTAATTGCCGGGCAAATCGAGATAATGCGCGTTGATATGAGCCATATCCACTCCCTGAATGAGAGCAAATCAATTTTGAAGTTGCCCAAGAGCCGAATTGCCTCCGGCGGCCAAAGAGGCAGCGGCCCCCGCGTGGGGGATGATCCCCTTTGGAAACCTCATTTTGTAAGGCAGACTCAAGTGAGCCATCTCAAAGTCACTTTGCTACAGCAGATAAATTAAAAAGTTTTGGGGGAGAGAGGATGGGGGTGTGGGTGTGGGGGAAGGGGAGAGGACACTTTTTCAAAAGGGTTCTCTCCCCTTCCCCCACATTTCCCTCTACCCGTTTTTACAACACATACTCTCCATCAAACACGTGCCGGGCAGGGCCGGTCTTGTAAACCACACCGTCTGCGGACCATTCGATGAACAGGTCGCCGCCGGGCAGGCTCACGGTGGCGGCTCTGTCCGTCAGGCCGTTCAGGGCGCAGGCCACCAGGGCGGCGCAGGCGCCGGTGCCGCAGGCCAGGGTTTCCCCGGTCCCGCGTTCCCATACCCGCATGCGGATATGGGTGCTGTCGATCACTTCCACAAATTCCGTGTTGATGCGCCGGGGGAACAGGGGGTGGTGCTCAAAGAGCGGGCCGAGCCCGGGCAGATCCAGTTTGTCCAGGCTCGTGGATGCAAGGCCGAGCAGAGGCACCACCAGGTGCGGGTTGCCCATGGAAACGGCCGTTGCCCGGTAAACCCTTCCGTTGATGCGTATCTCCCGATCGATAAAGCGGTCCCCTTCCGCCATCACGGGTATGGCGGCAGGCTCCAGTCGGGGCTCGCCCATGGCCACCCGTACTCTCCGGACCCTGCCGTTCCCGACGTGAAGTTCCAGAGTTCTGATGCCGGAAAGAGTAGCGACGGTCAGCTTTTTCTGCCCGGTCAGCTTCCTGTCGTAGACGTATTTACCCACGCAGCGCACGGCGTTGCCGCACATTTCCGCCTCCGAGCCGTCGCTGTTGAAGATGCGCATGGCAAAGTCCGCCGTGTCCGAGGAACCGATCAGAACCAGCCCGTCCCCCCCGATGCCGAAGTGCCGGTCGCTGACCTGCCTGGCCAGAGCAGGAAGGCCGTCCGTAACGTCCCGCGGCAGGAAGCGTTCTTCCACGTAGATATAATCGTTGCCCAGTCCTTCCATCTTGGTGAAGGGCAGGGTGCCGTATGTTTCAGGACTCATCGGGAATAGACCTCCTCGGTAGCCGAAAGGCTGACCACATCCTTGCCGTCGGCCTGCCGCGCCTTCTCCAGGGCGCGTTGGTATTCAATGGGGGTTACCTTGAGAAAAAGCGGGAGTACGGCCTGCCAGTCGTCCAGCAGGGCGCGGGCGAGAGGGCTGCCGGTGAGGCGCAGGTGGCGGGTGAGCAGGGAATGGAGCAGCATGGCGTCCTCTCTGTGCCACACGCTTTCCAGATCCACGCTGTCCATGTTGCAGCGGGTCTGGAACTGCTCCCCCGGATCATAGACATAGGCGGTGCCGCCGCTCATGCCCGCCGCGAAGTTGTAGCCGGTGGAACCCAGCACGACCACCACGCCGCCGGTCATGTATTCGCAGGCATGGTCCCCTACGCCCTCGACCACGGCGGACGCGCCGCTGTTGCGCACGGCAAAGCGTTCACCGGCGGAACCCGCAAAATAAGCGTCTCCTGAAGTTGCGCCGTACAGGGCCACATTCCCGGCGGCGGAGTGCTCTTCTTCCGTGGCGGAACGGATGGCGGGAGGAGCCACGGCCAGGATGCCGCCGGAGAGCCCCTTGCCGGCATAGTCGTTGACTTCGCCCTGAATGTGCAGGGTCACGCCCCGGCACAAAAAAGCCCCGGCGCTCTGCCCGGCGGTCCCGGCAAGGCGCACTTCCACGCTGCCGGGGGTGAGCCCTTCTTCGCCGCGCAGACGGGTGATTTCGCCGGACAGGCGCGTGCCTGCTGCCCGGTCCGTGTTGTGCACAATGCCTTCGAAGCGGGCGGGCCGCCCGGCCCGGATGCCCGGCAGCAGCGCGGCAAGCATGGCCGTTTCCAGGGGGGAATCTTTCCGTTCCGCAAAGGGCGCCTCATGTCGGGCGGCGCCTTGGGTTCTTTGCAGCAGGGGGGTAAGATCCAGGGTGGAGGCCTTGCCGTCCCGGGCCCAGGGCGCGGGTTCCAGCAGGTCGCTTCTGCCGATCATATCGTCCAGACGGCGGAAGCCCAGGGCGGCCATATGCCGCCGTGTGTCGCGGGCCACAAAGCGCAGGAAGCGTTCCACATGATCGCTTGTGCCCTTGAAATGGGCACGCAGTTTGGGATCCTGGGTCGCCACGCCCAGAGTGCAGGTGCCTTGGTGGCAGACCCGCAGCATGCAGCAGCCAAGGGACACCAGCACGGCTGTACCGAAGGCGAATTCCTCCGCCCCGAGCAGGGCGGCCATGACGATGTCGCGCCCGGTGCGCAACTGCCCGTCGGTTTGCAGGCTGACGAGGCCGCGCATTCCGCTGCCCGAGAGGGCAGCCCGGGTCTCCGCCAGACCCAGTTCCCAGGGCATGCCGACGTGGCGGATGGCTGTGCGCGGCGAAGCTCCGGTCCCTCCGTCATGGCCGGAGATGAGAATGCTGTCCGCCCCGGCCTTGGCTACCCCCACGGCCACGGTGCCCACCCCGGCCCCGGCCACCAGCTTGACCGAAACCCTGGCCTTGGGATGCAGGCACTTGAGGTCGAAAATAAGCTGGGCCAAATCTTCGATGGAATAGATATCGTGGTGCGGCGGCGGGGAGATGAGGGTCACCCCCGGTATGGTGCGGCGCACCTTGGCAATGTCGGGCAGCACCTTGTGGGCGGGAAGCTGCCCGCCTTCGCCGGGTTTGGCGCCCTGGGCGATCTTGATCTGGATTTCGTCGGCCTCCACCAGATAGGCGGCCGTAACGCCGAAGCGCCCCGAAGCCAGTTGGCGCACGCGGGAGCGCCTGTCCCCGCCGTCGGGCAGGGGCAGGGAGCGTTCCGGGGCTTCGCCCCCTTCGCCGCAGTTGGAGCGGCCACCCACCCGGTTGAAGGCCACCGCGATAGCTTCGTGCGCTTCAGGGCTGATGGAACCGTAGGACATGGCCGCGCCCACGAAGCGCTTCATAATGGCCTCTTCGCTCTCCACCTCCTCCAGGGGGACCGGCGAGGCGGAAGCAAAGCGCAGAAGGCCGCGCAGGGTAACCGGTGTTTCAGCCTGGTCATCGCTGGCAGCGGCATAGGCGGCATAGGCCCCGGGATCGTCCTCGCGCACGGCGGTATGCAACGCGCGGATGGCCGCCGGAGTCCACAGATGACGCTCGCCGCCCGTCCGGTAGCGGTGGGTGCCCGCGTCCGCGGGTTCGGCTGGGAGGGCTTCGCGACCGGAAAAGGCCAGGTCGCGGCGGATGAGGCCGTCACTGGCTATTTCCCCAAGGCCGATACCGCCCAGGCGGCTGACCGTACCGGTGAAGTGCTCCCGCACCAGGGCTTCGCCCAGGCCAAGGGCTTCAAACCCTTGGCCGCCGATGAAACTGCGCAGGGAGGAGATGCCCATGCGGGCCAGGGTTTTGAGCAGACCTTTTTTCAGGGCGGTGACATAGGACTCCCTGGCTTCCGCCGGGGTAACGCCTTCGCCCAGGCGGCCCTTGGCGGCGAGTTGGGATACGGTGGCCAGAGCGGTCCTGGGGTGCACCCCGCCCGCGCCGAAGGCCAGCAATTGGGCCACGTGCATGACTTCGCGGGCTTCGCCGGTATCCACCAGAATGGAACAGGCATGGCGGCGCTTTTGCCGCAGAAGGTGCTGATGCAGGGCGGACACCGCCAGCAGCGAGGGGATGGGCGGAAGGGCCGCATCCGTCCCGGCGTCGCTGAGCAGGAGTAGGGTAGCGCCTTTGTCCAGGGCCAGTTCGGCGGCGCGGAACAGTTCCCCGAGACCCTCCTCAAGCGCCCGGCCCGCAAGCGCTGTGTCGGCTCCACTGGCAGGGGCGCGGTAGCGCATGGGCAGTTCCGCCGTCTGCACGCAGAGGCGGTCCGAAGCGCGCAAACGGGCCAAATCGTCGCCCATCAGGAGGGGATGCGGCAGACGGAGCATGGCGTGATGCTCCGGCGTTTCTTCCAACAGGTTGCGGCGCGCGCCCGCAAAGGTCATCAGGGTCATGACCAGCTCTTCGCGCAGGGGATCGATGGGCGGATTGGTGACCTGGGCAAAACGCTGCTTGAAGTAGCGGAACAGAAGCTGAGGCTTCTTTGACAGCACGGCCAGGGGGGTGTCGTCGCCCATGGAGGCCACCGGCTCCTGGGCGTTGGCGGCCATGGGGATGAGGATATCCGTGATATCCTCGCCAGTGTAGCCGAAAAGCTGCCAGTCCCGCGCCAGATCCGCCTCTGACGGGGGGCTGGAGGGCTGGGCGGGCAGAGGCAGGTCGGAAAGCTTTATCCCATACTTGCGCAGCCAGTGACGGTAGGGCTTTGCCAGAATGACCCGGCCTTTGCACTCCGCGTCGGTTATCACTCGGTGGCGGGCAAAGTCCACCAGCAGCATGCGCCGGGGGTGCAGCCTGCCGCGCCGGGCTATCTGGGCGGGCGGTATGTCCAGCACCCCCGCTTCGGAAGCCAGCAGAAAACGCCCGTCCCTGGTGATGCAGTAGCGGCTGGGGCGCAGGGCGTTCCGGTCCAGCAGGGCGCCGACCTGGCGGCTGCCGTCGGTGAAGACCAGGGCCGCCGGGCCGTCCCAGGGCTCCATGAGGGCCGCGTGATACTCGTAAAAGGCCCGTTTGTCCTCGCCCATGATGAAGTTGCCGCCGAACGGCTCCGGAACCAGCATCATGGCCGCGTGGGCAAGGCTGCGCCCGCCCTGGAGCAGGAACTCCAGGGCGTTGTCCAGCATGGCGGAATCGCTGCCGCTCGCGTCCAGCACCGGAGTAATGTACCGCATGCCCTCGCCGAACATGGGCGACGCCAGCAGGGGCTCGCGCATGCGCATGGCGGCCTGGTTGCAGTGGATGGTGTTGATTTCCCCGTTGTGGGCGAGACGATGGAAGGGCTGGGCCAGACGCCAGGCCGGGCGGGTATTGGTGCTGTACCGCTCGTGGAAGATAACGAAATGCGCGGCAAAGTCCCGTTCCGCAAGGTCGGGGTAGAGGGCGGCCAGCCGTCCGCCCGGCAGCATGCCCTTGTAGACGATGCTGCGACAGGACAGGGAGGCGACATGAAATTCGCGGGGAGGGATGTCCGCGTTCGCGGCCACAGCCGACTCCATTCTGCGTCGGGCGATATACAGCCGCTGTTCCGTTTCTTCTTCCGGGCAATCCCCGGCGCCCACGAGCAGTTGGCGGATGACGGGCATGCACTCCAGGGCCTTTTGGGAGAGCGTTTCCTTGCGTACCGGGGTATCGCGCCAGGCGAGAGGGTGCAGGCCTTCCGCCCGGAGGGCGGCCTCCGCGACGGCCTCAGCTCGCATACAGGCCCTTTTCTCCCTGGGCAGGAAAAAGTGTCCCACGCCGTAGTGTTCGGGCACTTCCGCGCCGTTGGCCCTGCACAGGGGGCTCCATACCCGCCTCAGGAAGAGGCGGGGCAGGGGTATGAGCACCCCGGCTCCGTCGGCCTGCAGAGGGTCGCGCCCCGAGCCGCCCCGGTGGGCCATGCGGCCAAGGGCGCTGACGGCGTCTTCCACAAGGCTGTGCTCGGGCTTGCCGTCCAGGCGGGCGATAAAGCCCACCCCGCAGGCGTCGTGCTCTTCATGCGGATCATAGAGCGGGTGCGGTGCGGCGAGGGAAGAGCGAGGCGCAATTGCGCGTCCCTGTTCGGGATCCTTAGGTTCGGAAGAAGAATTTTGCATGGCGCTACCTGAAATTATACCGGTTTCAAACGATCTGCGTTTCAAGACGACATTGCCGCCCCTGGGATATCCCAGGAAGCGCCAGTCTTTTCCACACCCCCAACCCAAAAAGTTTTGAAGGAGAAGGATGGGGGTCCGGGGGAAGGGAGAGGAAACTTTTTCAAAAGTTTCATCTCCCTTCCCCCGATTTT
>JAVBTB010000063.1:0-30421 GCA_031556355.1 Desulfovibrio sp.
CTCAGGTTTGGGCGGGTCGTGGGGTCTGGTAAAACACCATTTTTGAAACGGGGTTTTCCCCCCTTCCCCCACACCCCCATCCTCTTTTCCCCAAAACTTTTTAATTTGGGTCGTAAGGGGATATATTGCGGTTTACGGTACGGCCTCAGTGCAGAGCCCCTCCGGGGTACTCCACTGAACGCGGCACATCTTGCCCCGCGCTTGCCGCCGTACCCCGCGATGCCGGGCACGGCTCACGCCAGCTATAGCTTGCGCTTGGCGGCAAATCAAGGCATTCTCCCGGCCACACAAGAGCACGGTCACGCGTATGGAAACCCCGCCTACATCCCCCTCTTCCGCCGCACCCGGCGAAAAACAGCAGACAGCGCCCGTGACCGCGGACTTCTCCGCCTCTCTCCCCATAGGGCCGGAATATCCCTGGCTTGCGCCCCTGGCCGGTTTTTCCGATTTGCCTTTCCGTCTGCTCTGCCGGGAGCAGGGCGCGGCTGTCGCCTGCACCGAGATGGTCAGCGCCAAGGGGCTGGTGTACGGCGAACGCCAGGGCGGCAAAGGAGCCGACGGCACCAACGATCTGCTCGCCACCACCCCGGAAGACCGCCCTCTGGTGGTGCAACTGTTCGGGGCGGAACGGGAGTTTATGGGCGAGGCCGCAACCCTCCTGCGGAAGCGGGGATTTTGCTGGTTTGACGTGAACATGGGCTGTTCCGTGCCCAAGGTGACCAAGACCGGGGCCGGTTCGGCCATGCTGCGCGATGTGGAAAACGCCCTTGCCGTGGCGGATGCGGTGATTGCCGCCGCCGGAACGGGGCGGGTGGGGTTCAAGCTGCGCCTCGGCTGGGACGCCTCCTCCACGGTATTCCTCGATCTTGCCCGGCGTCTTGAAGACGCGGGCGCGGGCTGGGTCACCCTGCATCCGCGCTTTGCCAGGCAGGGGTTTTCCGGTACAGCGGACGAAGACGCCCTGCGGCTTCTGGCAGAGGCCGTCCGCATTCCCGTGCTGGCCAGCGGCGATCTGTTTACGGCGCAGGCGGGCCTTGAACGCATTGCGCGCACCGGCGTCGCCGGAGTGATGTTCGCGCGCGGAGCCCTGACGGACCCTCTCATTTTCCGCCACTACCACGCTTTGCGACAGGGCGAACATCTACCGGACGAACCGGCCCCGGCTGAACTGCTCGCCCTGATCCGCCGTCATGCGGCGTTGGCCCGTACCCTCACGCCCGGCAAACCGGGACGCAGGGGATTCAGCCCGGCTCTGCTGAAAATGCGCACCGTGGTGCCGCGCTATGTGCGCCGCCTGCCGGGCGTAAAACAACTGCGTCTGGCCCTGGCCGGGTGCGAGTCATGGGAACAACTCGAAGATCTTCTGGAGCACTTTTTCGCCACGCTCCTGTCCGGGGAACAATAGCATATCCCCGCTGTGCCGCCCCACGGGTAATCCCCCCGCATTCGGCCCGGCACTGCCGCTTCACAAATGCGGGACAACCGCATAGGGTACACCCCGCTACCCAAACTAAAAAGTTTTGGGGGGAAGAGGATGGGGGTGTGGGGGAAGGAGAAGGGATTCTTTTGAGAAAGGATTCCTTCTCCTTCCCCCACCTCTCCAAAGGAGCATCATCCATGCACGTCATACGCGCCCGCTCCGCGGGATTCTGCCTTGGGGTAAGCCTTGCGTTGCGCCGCCTGGACAAGGAGCTTGCCGACTTTCAGGCCTCCGGCAGTGGCGGCCGGCTGGTGACCCTCGGGCCCATCATCCACAATCCGCTGGTGATGGAGCACTACGCCCAAAAGGGCGTGGTCTGCGAGCACGACCCCGCCACCCTGCGGTCCGGGGACCGGGTGGTTATACGCGCCCATGGCCTGCCGCGCGAAGTGGAGGCGCTGCTCGGCCAATCCGGGGCGAGCATCATAGACGCCACCTGCCCCAAGGTGAAAAAGGCGCAAATCGCCATTGCCAAAGAGGCCGAGCAGGGCGGCAGCCTGCTGCTGTTCGGGGAGCGGGAACACCCGGAGGTACGCGGCCTTTTGAGCTATGCCGGTCCGGGGGCGCTGGTCTTCGGCGACCTTGCGGAACTGGAGACCCTGCCTCTTGCCCCGGGTATTCCCTACTTTCTTGCCGCGCAGACCACCCAGGAGCGCACGATTTTCAAACAGGCGCGGGCCTATCTGCAACAGCGCCTGCACCGCGACATTCCCGTGCTGGACACCATCTGCGACGCCACCCGCAAACGGCAGAAAGAGGCCATTGCCCTGGCGGCGCAGGTGGAAGCCATGATCGTGGTGGGGGGGCGCAACAGCGGCAACACCCGCCGCCTGGCGGAAGTGGCGAAGGCCGGGGGTATTCCTGCCATCCATGTGGAACGGCCCGAAGAATGCGCGCCGGACATGCTGGCCGGCTTTTCCGTCGTGGGGCTGACCGCCGGGGCTTCCACCCCGGACGCCCATATCGACGCCATGCAGTGGTACCTGGAAACCCTGTGAAGCCGCCGCGTTGTTCCGGAAACCTGTTGCGGCGGCCGCGCCCGGTGTATACCGGGCAACGCGCCTTGCCGCGCGTTCTCCGCAAGAAGCGATGATAAATGCGGAATACATAATTGAGAAACCCCTTTTCTTATGGTAGCGTGCCCTGCCGCCGTATGGAAAAAAGAACGCCGCGCGCGGTTGCGGCCACGTCTGCATGCGGCTGCCTTGCCTGTTGGAATCCATTTTTGACCAGGGGAGCGCTACGTCTATGTCCCAGAACAATATTTTGCTCGAAGCCGGCACCAACGAACTGGAAATCGTCGAGTTTCACCTGGACGAACTGGAGGGGGACGGAACGACCGAATACAAGGGGTATTACGGGGTAAACGTTGCCAAGGTGCTCGAAATAATACGCCTTCCAAAGGTTACCGAATTGCCCGAAGTGCGCGACAAGTCCGTTTTGGGCGCTTTCAACCTGCGCTCGCAGATCATTCCCCTGGTCGACCTTTCCATGTGGCTCGGCAAAACACGGGTGAAAACAGAGGCCCCCAAGGTCATCGTCACGGAATTCAACAACGTGACCACCGCCTTCATGGTATCCGGGGTCAACCGCATCCACCGCATCAGTTGGGAAGAGGTGGAACCGCCCAACGCCTACGTGTCTTCTCTGACCCGCAACACCATCACCGGCGTGGTCAAGCTGGAAGGGCGCATCATCTTCCTGCTGGATCTGGAACGCATTGTCAGCGCCCTGAACCCGCAGCTCGGTCTGCGCCTCGACGAGGCCATCGACTGGAAGGCCGGCGCCCGCTATCGCGCCCTGGTGGCGGACGACTCCACGGTGATCCGCGAAATGCTCAAGGATCTGCTGCAACGCGCCAACTTCGAGGTCGAGGCCGTCACCACCGGCCGCGACGCATGGGAACGTCTTGAGGAAATAAAAAAGAAGGCCGCCCAGGAAGGGAAACCCGTGGACGACTATGTGCAGTGCATTGTTTCCGATATCGAAATGCCCCAGATGGACGGACTCAGCCTGTGCAGGCATATCAAAGACGATCCGGCCCTCAAGCACCTGCCTGTGCTGCTTTTTTCATCCCTGATCACCGACAAACTGCGCCACAAAGGTGAAACCGTCGGCGCGGACGAGCAGATTTCCAAGCCGGAAGTGACCACCCTGGCACAGAGAGCCATCGCCCTGATTCAGGCCAGAGGCTTGGGCGGAGGGACCAAAAGCTGACGGACGCTTTCGAGGCTGGCGTCCCCCTCTACGACAGCGGCGGGCGGGCATGGCGCAGGGGATGCGCCGCAAAGGCGCGTCCCTTCCGCGAAAGCCCCCGCAATATACACGGCCTGATGTAATGCGCGCGTTGCGCCTTCTTCCGGAAAATTGCCTTTTTGACGCTATATCCCCTTGACCTTCAGGGACAGGAGGGATTATATCTAATCGCTTGCGGTTCAAAACAACCGTACCACAAGTGCCGCCCGTATCTCTCGCCGCAGTAAGCCTGTGTGCCGGCGGCCCGCGAACAGCAACCACCGGAACCACCCGGAGCGATGATCCGCACCGTACGTTCCTTTTTTACACGCAACGAAATTTCACGGCTTTTCAAGGAGGCTTCCATGGCCCGCATTACCGTTGAAGACTGCCAACAACGCGTCAACAACCGCTTCCTGCTCGTGCAGATGGCTATCAAGCGCGTGCACCAGTACCGCGAAGGCTACCCCGCCCTGGTGGACTCCCACAACAAGGAAGTGGTAACCGCCCTGCGGGAGATCGCCGCCGCCAAAATCATGCCCGAAGACCTCAGCTACTTCGTCGCTCCCGATCCGGACGCTCCCATCGACCTCACCCAGGCGGACTAATTCGCTACCATGAGCCAACGCGATTATTACGAAGTGCTCGGCGTCGCCAAAGGCGCCGATGAAGAAGAAATCAAGAAGGCCTACCGCAAACTGGCCATGCAGTACCATCCGGACAGAAACCCGGATGATGCCGAGGCCGAAGGCAAGTTCAAGGAAGCGGCGGAGGCCTATGATGTGCTGCGCGACGCGGAAAAACGCGCCCGCTACGATCGCTTCGGCCATGCCGGAGTAAACGGCCAGCCCGGATTTTCTTCCAACGAAGACATTTTCTCCCACTTTGGCGACATCTTCGGCGATCTGTTCGGCTTCAATATAGGCGGACGCGCCGCCAGGGGCAGAAACCGCCCGCAGCAGGGCGCGGATCTGCGCTACAACCTGGGCATCAGCTTCCGCCAGGCCGCCAAAGGCGACAACGTTACCATCAAAATCCCCCGTCACATCACCTGCGCCGAGTGTAACGGCTCGCGCGCCGCCAAGGGCACCAGCACGGAATCGTGCCGCCAGTGCGGCGGCATGGGCCAGGTACGCCACAACCAGGGCTTTTTCCAGATCAGCGTGCCCTGTCCCAACTGCCAGGGGCGCGGCTTTACCATCCCCACCCCCTGCCCGCGCTGCAAAGGCCAGGGCATCACCGAGGAAGTGCGCGAACTGTCCGTGCGCATTCCCCCCGGAGTGGACACCGGCAACCGTCTGCGCCTGCGCGGCGAAGGCGAAGGCGGAGTCAACGGCGGCCCCAACGGCGACCTGTTCGTGGTTGTGCACGTCGAAAGCGACGACACCTTTGAACGCGACGGCCAAAACCTGCTCGTTGCGCGCAATATCAGCTTTGTGCAGGCCGCCCTCGGCGACAAGGTGGTAGTGCCCACTCTCGGCGAAGACATCACCCTTGATATTCCGCGCGGCACACAGAGCGGCGAGGTGTTCCGCATTGCCGGCAAAGGCCTGCCCTTTCCCGGCCGCAACGCAACCGGCGACTTGCTGGTGGAGATAACCGTGGTCACCCCCACCCATCTCAACACCAGGCAGGAAGAACTTCTGCGCGAGTTCGCCGAAATCGACGAAAAAAAGCCCCTGAGCAAGGCCAAAAAAATCATCAAGAAGGTCGGCAAGGCCATGGGCATTGATTAAGGGCTTGTCCCTACACACGCGGTTCGCGGCCAAATACTTCGTCAAAGCCGTTTTTTGCTCCGGTCGAGTACCCAAGAATACACTCCCTCCGCAAAAAACGGCTTTTCCTCGTCTTTGCCTCGCGCTCCACGTATGTAGGGACAAGCCCAAAGACCAGCACCACCCTGATAAAACCCCAAAGCCCCTGTTGGGGCTTTCAGGTTGTCGAAGCCATTTTTTGTCAGATGTGGGCTCCGCCCACACCCGGCAGGGGAGAACAAACCAGGGCTGCGAAGGTCATCCGGCCTATAACGCTCCCGCGGTGTGAAAAACTTGCCTCAGTGTGATGCGAGCCGCACCCTGCACCCGCGTATTTGGGTGGAAAGGGCACAGGGACCGGGTTTGCCCTCACTCCGAAGCCGCTATTGGGACTTTTTGCTGCCCGCGCGAAACAGAAGCCGCCTCACCCTCCGCCCATGCGGATATACATGGGCAGGTTCATGAAAATTTCACGGGTGTAGGTGAGTATCTTGTCCATCATCCAGGGGAATGCGAACAGCAGAGCCGCAAAAATCGCCATGATCTTGGGGACGAAGGTCAGGGTCGTCTCCTGGATCTGGGTGGCGGCCTGAATGATGCTGACGATCAGACCCACCCCCAGCCCCACGCCCAGCATGGGCAAAGAGATGAGCAGGGTCAGTTCGATGGCCTGGCGGGCAAAGCCCACGACAAATTCGGGTGTCATACTTCCGCTCCTGTGGGCGCTATCCCTGTTTGCCGGACTTGTTTCGGCAACCGTGCGCCCTTCGCGCTCAATGGGCTATCGGCCCTCAATCCTGCTGTAAAACCGCCTCGCGCATATTGCTTTCAAATACGCGGGTGCAGGGGAGAACGCTCCCCTGCCGGGTGTGGGCGGAGCCCACATCTGACAAAACTGGCTTCGACAACGTATCTTCCCGTCATAACAAAAAGCTGTTCACCAGCGACCCCACAAGCAGAGCCCATCCGTCCACCATGACGAACAGCAGCAGCTTGAAGGGCATGGAAACCATCATGGGCGGCAGCATCATCATGCCCATGGCGAGCAGGATGCTCGACACCACCATATCCAGAATCAGGAAGGGGATGTAAATCAAAAATCCGATGGTAAAGCCCGTCTTCAGTTCACTAATGATAAAGGCGGCGGCCAGGGCCACGGTGGGCACGTCTTCACGGGTGGACGGGCGATCCATCTTGGTGATGGAATAAAATATGGACAGATCCTTTTCCCGCGTATGCTTGAACATGAACCCGCGCAGGGGGGTCTCCGCCTTCTTGAGGGCTTCCTGAAAGCCGATGCGCTCCTGCAGATAGGGCTGCAGGGCTTCGTCATTAATTTGTTTGCCCACCGGCAGCATGATGGCCACCGTCATAAAAATGGCAAGGCTCACCAGCACCTGGTTGGGGGGCAGTTGCTGCACGCCCATGGCCTGCCTGACGAAATGGAACACCACAATGATTCGGGTAAAGCTGGTGATGGTCAGCATGATCGCCGGCGCCAGGGACAGCACCGTGAGCATGAACAGGATTTCCAGTCCCAACGCGACCTTTTCAGGCTCCGTGCCGCCGCCGGAAAGGTTGAGCTGCAAATCCGGCATCACCAGATTCTGCGCCGCCTGGCCGAGATCGGGCAAAAGGCACGCCCCTGCCAGCAAGACCAACACGAACACAAGAAAAGAGACGGATGCGGTTCGCCCGTCCGTCCCTTTGCTCTTTGCGGCAAAACATTGTCGCATCCCTGTCCTGAACATACCCATCCTGCCGAAACACCGCCGAAAAACGGGGGTTGTGGTTGCCTCGCCGGGGCTACCCGGGGCTCTCCCCGGAAGCGGGCGGTTGCCCGCGCATGGCCGCAGGCCCCTGCTCCGCCGCCCGGACCGATTCCACGCTGTTCTCCAGCAGGGCGGCGAAGGGAGACCGTGTTCCGGCAGGCTTGTCCCTCCCGGAGGGTTCCTCAAGGGGCATCTCCGTCAAAAGGGTAATCTGCTGGTCGGTCACTCCCAGTACCAGCCTTCTATCCAAGAAGCGTGCCACAATAATCCATTTTTTCGGGCCGAGGGCCAGGCGGCTTTCAATGCGCATGGTCGGGGAGCTTCCTCCCAGAAGCGTCCCTCCGCGTTTGCGGACCAGCCACAAGACGGCCCAGAGCAGGGCCAGGACAAAACAGAGCACGGCCAGGGCTTCAAAATAGCCGCTCCAGGAGATTACGGAATCCGGCAGGGAAGAAAGGGCGCCCGGCTGCGCCGGCACGCTCGCGGCCGCGGTGGACAGCGGAGCCGACGAAGCGGCGGGGATGCCCGCCTGCGCGGCGGCAGCCGCGTTGACGGCCTGCTGGCCTGCCTGAGCCGGAGCGCTGCCCCCCGCAATAATGGGTATTGCGGGCGCGGGATTGGCGGGCACGACAACCCCCAGCGAAGAGGTGGCATTCATGGCGGTTCTCCCTTGTGATGAGGGCGGGTTCTCAGTAAAAAACTGCCGTCCCGATGCAGCAGACGCGCCGGTTCCGGAGAATCCCCCGGCTCCGCGCGCATGCGGGGCGTAACGCCGGGATCAGCCCAGTTGCTTCACACGCTCGATGGGGCTGATGATATCCGTGAGGCGGATGCCGAATTTTTCGTTAATGACCACCGCTTCGCCCCTGGCGACCATTTTGCCGTTGACGTACACCTCAAGCGGTTCGCCGGCGAGCTTGTTCAACTCCACCACCGAGCCCTGGCCGAGCTGCAACAGTTCGTTGATCAGCAGGCGGGTACGCCCCAGCTCCGCCGACACGTCCAGCGGAATATCCAGGATAAAATCCAGCTCACGCCGGCTGCCCTCGGGGCGCGGGGCCTTGGCCTCGTCCGTCAGATCCTTGAAGGAGGCGTCACGCGCCTGGGCGGCCAGCGCGGCCTGCTCCTTTTCCTTTTTTACGGAAGTCTGCTCGTCCGCGGCAAGGGCGGCCGCCCATTCCGCAGCAAGGGCGTCCTCGGCCGATTGTCCCCCGCCCGGGGTACCCTCGCCTCCCTCTTGTTCATCGAGCGCAGCAGCCCATTGCGCCGCAAGGGCATCCTGATCCAGTTCGTCTTTCGCCGTCATATTCGTTTCCTTTGCGCCCGCTCCGGGCGCGCCTGCAAGCCGAAAAAGCCGGGCAAGGCCCTTTTTCCGGCTATTGAATGACCATATCGGTGATAAACACCTGGGAGACCTTGCCGGGCCCCAGAATGTTGTTGAGCCGTTCCGTTATCTCGCTTTTCAGCATCAGCTTGCTTTCCATGGTGGCGATATCCGCATAGCTCTTGCTGGACAGCAGCAAAATAATGCTGTCGCGGATGCGCGGCTTTTGCTGCTCAAGCTCCGGCACCACTTTGCTCGAAGTGACTTCCACTTCGAGGGAAATCTTGATGAAACGCTGCCCGAGGGGATCCGCCAGGTTGACCGTAAACACCGGCAAGGGAACCGTGGAGCCGAGCACGGACTGCGTCGGCGGCGCCTCGGCCGCTTTGGGAGCGGTTTTCGCCTCGCCGCCGACGCCGCCCGGCAGGTTCAGCTTGTCAGCCAGAAAAAAGTGCCAGCCGGCGGCCCCGCCGCCCCCCAGCATCAGCAGCAGAAAGAGCAGCACAAACCACTTCATCTTGCTCTTTTTCTGGGGTGCTTTTTCATCAGCCATGTGCGCCTCCTCAAGCGTCCCGCCACCGGTGCGGCGTTACAGGTACCCGCCTATTCTGGGGGTGGTTTTCAACAAAATTTCAACCCGCCGGTTTTTCCGGCGCCCTTCGTCCGTCGTGTCGGGAAACATGGGCTTTTCGGCCCCGTATCCGCTGATGGAAAATCTGTCCGGGGGAATACCCGCGGGCAGAAAGCGCTCCAAAGCCGCCAGGGCGCGCAGGGCGGAAAGATCGTCATTGCTCATCCCCCGGGCAGGGACAGAGTCGGTATGCCCGCTGATGTTGGTGTCCGCATTGACGGCCAGGATAACAGGACTAAGGGCGTCAAGCAACTTTTTGCCCTTTTCGTCCAGTTCCGCCGAGCCTTCGGAAAAAAGCAGCTCGCTCGTCAAAACTATGACGACCCCTTCCGGGTGCTCCAGAATTTCAAGGTTCTTTTGCAGATCCCCGACGGAAAGTTCCTTTGGCAACACGTCCAGCGGAAACAGCAGATCCTTGATGCGGTTTTTCTTTTCCAAAAGACTCCTCGGGTCACGCAGCAGGGGCACCAGAAGCGAAATGCGCTCGGACAGGCGTTCCGCCCCGCTGAAATCTATGAGCGACAAGCTCTTTGAGTACGAGCTGATCCGGTTGATCACCGTGGTGTCCATGGAGGACATGCTGAGCAGCAGTACAAAAAAGGTCAGCAACAAGGTCATCAGGTCCGAAAAGGTCACCAGCCAGCCCGGACCGCCGCCTTCGTTTCTTCTCTTCTGCCTGGCCACCTAGGGCCTCCCTTGCGGCGCGAAGCCGGACGGCTCTTCCGGAGCGGAAAACGGGAGCGGCTGGGGCAGATCGTTCGACTGCGAATCCGGCGGAGGAGCGGACCGTGTATCATCCTGCTCGGCTCCCTGCCCGCCAGGCGTTCCGCCCGGCGTACTCCCCGGCATGGAAAGATTGAAGCGAAAACCCTTGTAGTAGTGCTCCTGCACCACGTCCGGCTTTTTTTCCCGCAGATCTTCCACTTTACGAATCCATTCCATGTTGCGCTTATCCAGCACCAGATCCACCCGCCGGTTTTTCCGCCTGCCCTCGGGCGTGTTGTTGGAAAAACGGGGATGAAACTGCCCGAACGCTTCCAGAGAGAGGCGGTTGACCGGTATGCCCCGGCCATGCAGATGCCGGAAAACCGCGTCCGCCCGGCGGAAGGACAAAAGCCAGGTCGAGTCCGGCTTTTTGCCGCGCAGGTCCACGGAATAGGCAAGGCCCTCTTCGTCCCGGCGCGGGCCGGTGTGCCCGGAAATCAGAAGCGGATACTCGATGCGCTGCAAATACGGCAGAATGCGGTCCAAAAGAGCCGCCCCGCGCTCGCTTAACGCTGTACTGCCGGGTTGAAACAACACCTCGTCGTTGATGGAGAAAATCTGGACGTATTTATTCTCCCGAAAGTCCAAATCCTTATCCACATCATCAAAAATCATGTCCCGCATGGGGGCCAGGTCTTCCGGCGGCATATTCTCCATGGCCCCGGGCTCGCGCATGCTCGTCTTGTCACGGGTGGCCTTGGGGTTGAAAACGCGCTCTCCCACACCGAAGACCCGGGTGACGGAACCGAGCACCACCAGCTTGGCCCGCTCGTCAATAACCGCCATGCTCAGCAGCAGGACGAAAAACGTGAGAAGCAGCGTCATCAGATCCGAAAACGTGATGAGCCAGGCCGGGCCTTCCTCGCTGCGCTCAGCGGACTTTCTGCGCCGGGCCATTGCCTTTACACCTGCTTGCGTTCCTTGGGCGACTGGAAACTGCTGAGCTTTTCCATAATAATCCGCGGGTTTTCCCCACGGGAAATACCAAGCACTCCCTCCATCTGCATTTCCATGACGAGAATTTCTTCTTTGGAGCGGTACTTGAGCTTGCCCACCATGGGCAAGAACACCAGGTTGGCCAGAATGGCCCCGTAAAAAGTGGTGATCAGCGCCACCGCCATGGCCGGGCCGATGGTGCTGGGATCGTCCATGGTATTGAGCATCTGCACAAGGCCGATGACGGTACCGATCATGCCGAGGGCGGGAGAATAGGCGGCAAGGGCGCTGAGCAGATCTATGCCCACTTCGTGCCGGCTTTCCGTATTGCCGATCTCCGTCTCCATGATATTCTGGATCGCGTCCGGCTCAAGGCCGTCCACGGTAAGCTGCAACCCCTTGCGCAGGTAGGCGTCATCAAGGGTCTTCACGATGGGTTCCAGAGCAAGAATGCCTTCCCGGCGGGCGCGGTTGGCGTAATCCATGAACTGATCGATAATCAGAGCGGTGGATGGCGTTCTGCCGATCAGGGTCTTGCGGATCACCCCTCCGATCCGAAGCACGGTGCCGAGGGGATAGTGGGTCAGGGTGGCGCCGATGGTGCCGCCGAACACGATGAGCATGGAGGCGCCGTCTATGAAGATGAGCGGAGCCCCCCCGAGCATCAGCGCGGAAGAAATAAGCCCGAAAGAGAGCAGCATCCCGAGTATTGTCGCTAAATCCATTCCCGCTCCCTCTCTATGGCGGATGGCTGAAAAACGGCACAGCCCGGAACCTTGTCCGGACCCTGCCGCCGAAAGGCCTGAAAACCAAACAGGCCCGGACGCGGCGCATCAGCATATGCAAAAACCATACCGGCAGAGCCGGCGCAGAGACCCCACCGTTTCTTTCCATAGTGCTCCCGCATACATTGGTCCATTATAAAAACAAAAACAGCCGCATAGCGGCTGCCGGACGGCTGACAAAAGTATGGGTACCGACACGCGCTCCGGCAGCCTCGCACCGCCGGAGAGCAAATTTTCTGACACACGGGGCCGGTCCGGAAAACGTCCCCGGCACAGGCAGGGCCAGACCGGCTCAGGCCTGCTGACGCGGCCCGAAGATGTCGGTCCCTATGCGCACCAGAGTCGCGCCTTCCTCTATGGCCGCCTCGAAATCGCCGGACATGCCCATGGACAGGTGCGGCAGGACAAGCTCCAGGCTCTTTTCCACCTGCTCGCGCAAACGGCGCATCTGCTGAAAATACGGACGCGCCAATTCCGCTTCTTCCGCATACGGAGGCAGGCACATCAGGCCCTGCACGCGCAGTTCCGGCAGAGCGGCAAGGGCGGCGATCAGTTCTTCCGCCGCTTCTGGGGCAACCCCGGCCTTTTGCGGCTCACGGCCTATGTTGACCTGCACCAGAACATCCTGCGGCGCGGGTGCCGTAGCGTGCAGAGCGCGCGGCGCTTCCGCCACGCGGGTCTGCCAGGCGTGCTGCAGGGCGTGTCCCAGCTTCAGGGAATCCACCGAATGGATCAGCGAAAACTGTCCTGCCACATCTCTGGCCTTGCGGCTCTGCACATGGCCGATAAAATGCCAGTCCGGCGCGGCTGTGGAGCCTTCCGCACGCAGCAGCGCGGCTACTTCGGGCATTTTGCCGGCAGCTTCCTGCGCATAGCTTTCCCCAAAAACGGGGGAAGCACCGCACACGCCTCCCGGCGCAACGGGAGCCGGGCTCGCGTTCCGCGAGGCCCAGTAGGCGGCAAGCGCGGCCACGGCCTCGGCGCCGTGCAGTTTGGATACGGCCACCAGCCGCACCCCGCTCCGGCCGGAACGGGAAACCGCCCGGTCAATACGGTCGCAGATGGCGTCGAACTTACGAAACAGCGCATCCATGGTCGTCATTCTTCCTCCGCGCGCAGGGTCAAGCGCTCAGGGTTCGAGTCCCTCCGGCCAGGGCAAGGCCGAAAGCCGGTTCGTTTACCCTTCCTGCAACCCCAGTCCCAGAGTGTGCAGGAAGGAAACATCCTCCACCCAGTTCTCGCGCACCTTGACCCACAGCTCCAGATGCACCTTGCGGTCCAGCAGTTCCATGATGTCCTTGCGCGCGGACTGGCCCACCTGCTTCAGGTTCTGCCCGGCCCGGCCGATGACCATGGCCTTGTGGCTGGCCCGGCCCACGTAGATGACGGCGTTGATGCTCACATGCCCGCGTTCCACGTCTTCGTCCCAGGCCTCGATGTCCACGGCGGTGGAATAGGGAAGCTCCTGGCGCAGGGAGAGAAAGAGCTTTTCACGGACGATCTCCGCGGCCATAAACCGCATGGGCAGGGTGGAAAGCTGATCTTCCGGGAACTGGGCCGGGCCCTCGGGCAGAACCTTCTTGATGGCCGCCACCAGCGCGGGAATGCCCTCGCCCTTGAGGGCGGAAACCGGAAAGATCTCGGCTTTCGGCCAGTACTCGTGCAGGGTTTGCAGCAGGGGCAGGAGCTTCGACTTGTCGCCCAGAAGGTCAACCTTGTTGGCGATGACGAACACCGGGCGGGTTTCCGCCGCCATGGGTTCGCGCAGGGGGGCAATGTCCTTGTCCAGGAACTCCGGCTTTTTGGCGTACAGGTCGGCGTCCAGAATGATCCCGAGGACGTCGGCCCCTTCCATGGCCTGCCAGGCGGACTGGACGAGCAGCCGGTTCATTTTGCCGCGCAACTGGTGGATGCCCGGCGTGTCCATAAAGATGACCTGGGCGTCCTTTTCGGACAGGATGCCGGTAATCTGGTTGCGCGTGGTCTGCGGGCGCGGCGACACAATGGCCACCTTCTGCCCGAGGCAGGTGTTGAGCAAGGTGGACTTGCCCGCATTGGGCGGACCCATCAGGGCCACCCAGCCGCATTTGAAATTCTGGGTCATGGTTTTGTTCTCTCGTATTTTACAGCGGCCGTTTCACCGCAAGGGGCTGACTAAGAAATGTTTATCGAAGCCATCCTGATGAGATGTGGGCTCTGCCCACACCCGGCAGGGGGCAACAAACCAGGGCTGCAAAGGTCGCCCGGCCCAATAACGCTCCCGCGGTGTGAAAAACGTATCTCAGTGCTATGTGGGCCGCACCCTGCACCCGCGTATTTTGGGTGAAAAGGACACGGAAACCGATTTTGCCATCAATGTGCATCTGCTGCAAAGCCGTCTTTTCCGGCTGGCACCGGCCTCTGTTCTCTTACGTCTTTCATCGGGCCGGGGCAAGGGGGAGCAGGGCGCCAAGCCCGATGCCGCGCGGCGATACGGGAACCAGGTGCGGGTACACTTCCACCCCGGCACACAGCCCTTCATAAAACAGGGCGGCGTAGGCCGGGTCGATGTAGTCCGCCGGGCCGAAGCAGCGGGCATCCTTGCGCTGCACGCAATAGAAAAAAGCGGCCCGTTCGCCTGAGGCGACGATGGCCATCATCTCGCGCACGTGCTTTTGCCCGCGCTCGGTCACGGCATCGGGGAAGGCGGCCACCCCGTCTTCCACCAGCGTGACGTTTTTGCATTCCACCCACAGCGGAGGCAGGCCCGGCCCGGTAAGCAGGGCGTCGAGACGGCTTTGCCCGCATCTGGCCTCCGGCTGCATATGCGTATACCCGGCAGCCCAGGGGAGTCTGCCTGCGGCAAACGCGGCGCGCAGAAGCCGGTTGGGGGTGAGGGTGTTGACCCCCACCCACATGACTGAAGGAGAGTACGCTCCGCGGCTGCCTTCCGGCCCTGCCTGCGGGCGTGCCGAACAGCCGGGAGCACCCGGCAATGCTCCAAACGCCTCCGGCGGGGCCGTTTCACGCGGATCGCCGCCCTGTCCAGGCAGCCCCACCAGTTCCAGAGTGTAGGGCAGTTTACGCCCCAGCCCCGGCGCGGGAGAAAGCCACAGGGCCGTGCCCGCGCGCGCGAGGCCCAGCATGGCGCCGGAATTGTTGGTATGCGCCCAGCCGTCTCCCTCTCGCCCGGCAAAGGCGATGCTGAACCGCTTGACCCGCTGCACCAGGGTCGCCCGGAAACATCCCGGAGGGAACGGCAGGAGAATCTCGTCCATATGCTTCCTTCAAGAAGCGTGCGCCGCAGGGCACGCATAAATATTTCCGTCGTCAATTTACAGCGGGGCGCGAACCTGTTACCTCTTGCGAAGGGGTAGCCATCCCTGCAATGGATGGCGGCGTATGTTGCGCGAATAAGTGGTTACGCAAAAGGCCGGTCACGGCCGCCCGGGGTTCCCCGTCCCATGGGCGGCATTGCTGTGCCGTTAAGGAGTACTGCATGAAACTTGCCGACCGAGTGGCGCAGTTAAAGCCGTCGGCGACGCTGGCCGTAAGCGCCAAGGCCCAGGAACTCAAAGCTCAGGGAAAGGATATTTTGAGTCTCTCGGTGGGCGAGCCGGACTTTCCCACTCCTTCCCATATCCGCAAGGCGGCCAAAGAAGCCATTGACGCGGGCTTTACCCGGTACACCCCGGTTCCGGGCATACCCGAACTGCGCGCCGCCGCCGCCGGATATTTCAACCGCTTTTACGGCATCAACGCCGAGGCGGAGCATATCATCATAAGCAACGGGGGCAAACACTGCCTGTACAACCTGTGCCAGGTGCTGCTCAACCCCGGCGATCACGTGCTCATTCCCGCGCCGTACTGGGTAAGCTACCCGCCCATGGTGGAACTGGCAGGGGCAAAACCCGTCATCATCGCCACCCTGCCGGAAAACGGCTTCAAGATCTCGATCGACGATCTGGAAAAAAGTCTCACTCCCAAGACCCGCCTGCTGATCCTCAACTCGCCGTCCAACCCCACCGGCTCCTGCTATACCCCGGCGGAACTGGACGCTATAGCGGACTGGGCGGTCAAAAGCAAGGTTATCGTGCTTTCGGACGAAATCTACGACCGCCTGGTCTACGATCCGGTCACTCCGGTCAGCCTTGCCCCCTGGTGGATGAAATACCCGGAAAATTTTGTGGTGGTCAACGGCGTTGCCAAAACCTTTGCCATGACCGGCTGGCGCGTGGGGTACACCCTGGCCCACCCGGAATACGTCAAGGCCATGTCCCGGTTGCAGGGGCAGTCAACGTCCAACGTCTGTTCCATTTCGCAAAAGGCGGCCATTGCGGCCCTTACCGGCGACTTCGCGCCGGTGGAGGAAATGCGCCAGGCTTTTGAACGCCGGCGCAATCTGGCCCTGGAAATCATAGGCACCTGGCCGGACGTCATCTGCCCGAAGCCTGACGGAGCGTTCTACCTGTTCCCCGACGTGCACCGCCATTACAACAGCACTGCCCCCGACTCCACCACCCTGTGCACCACCCTCCTGGCCGAAGCAGGAGTGGCCCTGGTGCCGGGCGCGGCCTTCGGAGACGACCGCTGCATCCGCATTTCGTACGCCGTAAGTGACGAGGTTCTGGTAAAAGCGCTGCATAAAGCGGCCAAGGTGTTGCTGCGCTGACGACCCGCCGCCGATTCCGCTTCCGGGGGCGCGCGCATCCTGCACTCTTGTACGGCATGCCGCGCCCGCTTGTTTGCAACGACACCCAAAGGCCCGCCCCTTACGGGCAGCGCCACAGAAGCAAGGAGTTCCGGAATGACAGAGCACCGTATCGACTGGACCTACGCCTTTACCTGCCGCCTGCGGGGCATCTCCCCGGAAACATCCCCCTTTGCCGCGCGGCGGGATGCCTGCGCGAACCGCCTTGCCTCGGAAACCGCCGCCGGGACGCTTCCCTACCTCACCATGCCCTTTCGCCCCGCTCTGGAAAAGGCGCTGGCCGCGTTAACCCCCAATCTGGCCCGTTACAAGCATATGATGGTGCTGGGCATCGGCGGCTCCGCCCTGGGCGCGCGCGCCCTGCAAAAGGCGTTTTTTCCGCAGCAGGACAGGCCCGGGCACAGCGGCCCCTGGCTCTGGATTGCCGACAACATCGACGCCGATACCCTCGGCGCATGGCTGCGCGACCTTGATCCCAAAGAAACCGTGGTGGCGGTCGTTTCCAAATCCGGCGGCACCATTGAGACCATGGGGCAGTATTTCCTGATACGCCGCTGGCTCAAGGAGCGCCTCGGCGCGTCCTGGAAAGACCACGTGATCATGGTTACCGACGAAAAAAGCGGCGAACTGCGCACCGAAGCCACAGCCGAGAACCTGGCCTCCCTGCCCGTGCCCGACCATCTGGGCGGACGCTATTCCGTCCTGAGCGCCGTAGGCCTGCTGCCCGCCGCCTTTCTGGGCATGGACTGGCAAGCCCTGTTGCGCGGGGCCGCCGCCGTGGCAGCTCCTCTCACGGACGATCCGGCGAACCTCGCCCGCAATCTGGCGCAGCACCCCTCCTGGCGGATGGCCCTGTGGGCGCGTGAACTTATGGAGCACGGCTACAGCGAGCTTATTTTCTTTTCGTACATCCCGCTCTGGAATTACTTCGGCGCCTGGTTCAGCCAGCTATGGGCCGAAAGCCTCGGCAAGGGCGGCAAGGGTTCCATGCCGGTACCCGCCGTGGGCGTGACGGACCAGCACTCCGTAAACCAGATGTTCCTGGACGGCCCGCGCAACAAAGGGTGCCTCTTCCTCACCTGCGACACCCTCGACAAGGGTCCGGCCTTTGGCGACGACGTGCCGGCCAAATGGCGCTACCTTGCCGGGCAACACTTCGGCGATCTGCTCCTGGCCGAAGGCCTCGGCACGCGCATGGCCCTTACCCGAAGCAATGTGCCCCTGGTCAACATCGCCATGCACAGCGCGGATGAAGAAGCCGCCGGAAAGCTGATGGGCCTGTGCATGACCGCCACCATTCTCACCGGCTGGCTCATGGACATCAACCCCATCGACCAGCCCGCCGTGGAACTGGGCAAACGCCTCGCCAACGCCCGCCTCGGCGCGGCCGGGCTGGAAGAGGAACATGCCGCCCTCGGCAGCTTTCTGCAAAACGAAGGCAAGGCAGCCATGTTGCAGCGGTTGTAAAGACGGCGTTCCGAAAAAAGACAGAGTACGGCTTGGGAAAACCCAGGAAGAACAGTCCGATAAATTTTTTTCGTAAAAAGAGCGCATACACGGGAATTCAGATACGGCGGCAGCAATTCAATACGTGAAAATATTATTTTGAAAGACTTGTCATTTTTTCAACAATGTACACTTTTACATTGTTTGACATAAATGAAAGTCCCATGCAACCACGTACCCACACTAAGAAAAATTTCGGGACGGAGAGCGTATGCACTACCCCGGTTCCCGTTAGGAAATGGACGGATTCCAGTCAACAGCACAGGGCTGCCACATCTCTATCTGACCTGCAGGGAGGGAAGCGCTTTGAACAAGCGATCTGTACCCATAGCCGTAGCAAGCTGTATTCTGGCCCTGGCGGGCCTGGCGGGATATTTCTTCCTGCCGCCCCCCACAGAGGCCGTTCCCACAAAACTTCTTATGCGCAACAACGGCGGCAGGGTCATCTTTACTCACGCGGCCCACAGCCGTCTTGAAAATACCCCCTGCAGCGCCTGTCACCACGAAATCGCCATCACCCGGCCCGCCGCCAAAGGGCTCGGGAACGCGAAGGGAGCGCCCGCCGGGGAACTGCCCCCGGTGATCCCCTGCGCCGATTGCCACGGCTCCGTCGACAATCCCTCCTTCATCGAAAAGCACCAGGCAATCTACGCCAAGCAGGGCGGGGACAAATCCTGCGTCACCTGTCACCATACCCGCTTTGACGGCCTCGCTTCCGGGTGGGACCACGCCACCCACGCCGAGCAGTACGCCTCGGGCGATTGCAGCACCTGCCACCACCCGGCCGAGTTCCAGTACCGGGAAGGCAAGACCGTGCGCCACAATCCTCAAAAGTGCTCCAACTGCCACACGGCCAAGGGCAACAAGCTCACGCCCACGACGCTGAAAGCGGCCGCCCACGCCAAGTGCGAACCCTGCCACAGCGACCTGTTCGAGCAAAAGGCCAAAGGCTGCCCCACCTGCCATAACAGCACGCCCACGGCGGCGGATCTGGAAAAGGGCACGCTCGACAAGCGGTTTGCCTCCTGCGCGGGCTGTCACGAGGGCATGCCCGGCAACATGGACGCCTTTCACAAGAGCTGCATGGGCTGCCACGAAAAGGCCGGCAAAGGCCCCACCGCCAAGGCGCCCTGCGCCCAGTGCCACACGCCCTAAGGGAGACTGCCGTTATGGATGCGAGATTTATACTTTCCCCCGCGGGACGCTGTGAAATAACGCCCCTGGACGCCGTGCCCCTGGTGCGCGTACCCCTTGCGGAACACGACCTGATGAAGACCGTCAAGAAACGCGCCTCTGTCGCGGCGGGTATGCTGCTGGCCACCCACAGCAGCCCCAACGTCGGGGATCTGCATGCGCCCGTTTCCGGCATCATCAAGGATGTGACCCCCAACTATATAGAAATAGAGGTGGCCGCACTCAAGGCCCCCGCTGCCGCAAAAACTCCGGAAGCCGCCAGGGCGGCCGGACAGGCGGAGGACGGCGCGGCGGAAAAAAGCGGCGCGCCCGCGGCCAAAGCGGCGGCGGAAATCCCCGTCTCACCCGCTCCGGTGTCCTTTGACGGGCTGGACCAGGTGCAGCTCGGCAACACGCTGAAGGAACTCGGTGTATCCATCCGGCCTTTCACCCGGCCCTGCGATCTGCTGATCGTCAACGGCCTGAACCCGGAGCCGGGCATGCTCTATGCCCAGGAACTGTTCGAATCATACCGGCCCACCCTGGAAGCGGGTTTCGCCCTGCTGCGGCGGCTTTCCGGAGCAACCAGCTACGTGCTGGCCCTGCCCGAAGGCAGCCCGCACGCCCTGGGGGGGACAACCCCGCACTTCGTCAAGCCGGTCTACCCCATCAGCCTTGCGCGCCCACTCGTGCTGGCCGTCACCGGCAAGGAACATTCCGGCAGCGTCAACGTGGTGCGCCTGCATGCCCTGTTCAACCTCGGCCTGGTGGCGGAGAGCGGACTGCCCCTGACCCGCACCGTCATCACCGCTCTTGGCAAAAACTATCTGGTTCCCATCGGCACGCCGCTTTCCGCCTTCCTCGAACTGGCCGGGCAACGGTCCGAACCGGGCGACTCGGTCATTCTTGGCGGGGCCATGCGCGGCAGCGCCATTTCCAATACCAGCCGGGGCATAGGCAAGGGCGATGAGGCCCTGCTGCTCATGCGCAAGGGGCACATGCCCCCCCTGGAGGACAACCCCTGCATCGGCTGCGGCGCCTGCGTGCATGTCTGTCCCGTGCGCCTGCGGCCCAATATGCTGAGCCGCTACGCGGAATTTGAGCAGTACGAAGCCTGCCACAAGGAACTGATCGAGGTCTGTATAGAATGTGGCCTGTGCGGGTATGTGTGCCCGGCCTGCCGCCCCATGCAGCAGTATTTCCGCATGGCGAAACACCACCTTGGACTGAGCTCCCGCCTGCACATGGCGGGTAGGTAACCGGGAGAGTCTGTATGACCGGAAACGAACTTACCCCCCGCACGGACCTGACGCCACTCTTTGTGGTGGACACCCCGCCCTACCTGCACAGAGGCTACACCCTGCACACCATGTCCCGCGACATGGTCATCGCCCTTTTGCCGGCCATGATCATGTCCGTGTTCACCTTCGGCCTTGCCCCCCTGCGGGTGCTGGCCCTGGCGGCAGGGTCGGCGGTGCTGGCGGAGGCCTTGTTCCAGCGCATCGCCAAGCGCGACATCCGCATCCATGATGGCACCGCCCTGGTGACCGGCCTGCTCCTGGCCTGCCTGTTGCCTCCGGGAGCCCCCTGGTGGCTCGTCATCATCGGCTGCGCCCTCAGTCTGGCCCTCGGCAAGCACATATTCGGCGGCCTCGGTTGCAATCCCCTCTGCCCTCCCTTGGTAGGCTGGGCGGCCCTGACGCTTTCGTGGCCCACCTACATGGACCCTTCCGCCGTCACCCTGCAGACCGAACTCATTGACCCCCTGCTGAGGCTCAAATACTTCGGCGTGGACAGCCTGCCCGCCGGGTCCGAGCTGTCCCTGTTCCTCGGGCAGCAACTCGGCGGCCTCGGCAGCAGCCAGGTGGCGGCCGTTGCCGCCGGAGGGCTGTTTCTGCTGCTGCGCCGCGCCATCCGCTGGGAAATCGTGGTTGCCTTTCTGGCGGGCGTGCTCCTGACCGGCAGCCTGTACTGGTTCCTGTACCCCGGCCAGCAACCCGAGCCCCTGCTCTACCTGGCGACCGGCAGCACCGTATTCGCGGCCTTCTTTCTGGCCACGGACCATCCCTCATCTCCGGTGGGAGGAGTGGGCATGGCCCTGTACGGTCTTTTGGGCGGAGCGCTCGTGGTGCTGATCCGGGTCTACGGAGTCTACCCGGACAGTGCTCCCTACGCCGTGCTCCTGGCCAGCCTGCTGACCCCCATATTCGATCTTATCCGCCCGGCCCCGTACGGGAAAGGAAGGTAGCCCATGCGCGAGATATTAAGCATGATCATTGTCCTTTCCGCCATCTGCGGGGCCTCGGGCTTTGCCTTGTCCTACCTGAAGGAGAGCACGGCCCCCATCATCGAAAACCAGGTGCTCACCTATGTTCAGGGCCCGGCCATCAAGCGGGTGTTTCCGGCGGCGGACAATGACCCCATTGCCGAACGCAAAACCTTTTCCGCCGACGGCCAGAAGCTGGTCGTCTTCCCCTACAAGCAGGGCGGCGCCCTGGTGGGCGTCGCCTTTGAAAGCAAGGGCAAGGGCTACGGCGGCGACATCGGCGTCATGGTGGGCTTTGACCTGGCCCGCGACACCCTGCTCGGCATAGGCGTTACGGAGATGAAGGAAACCCCCGGCCTCGGCTCCCTGGTGGGTGAACCCAAGTTCTCCAACCAGTTTGCCGGAAAGCCCCTGGAAGTGGATCTCAAATCCAAGGGCGGCAACATCGACGCGGTTTCCGGCGCGACCATCTCGTCCACCGGCACCGTGGCTGCGGTGCAGGCGGCTGCAAAAACGTACAAGGACCTGAAAGCCGAACTGCAAAAAAACTGGCAGTAAGGAGCATATCCATGGCGAGTATGTGGAAAGAATTCTCCAAGGGCCTGTGGACGGAAATCCCGCCCTTCCGGGTCGTGCTCGGCCTCTGCCCCACTCTCGCCGTCACCAAGACGGCGGAAAACGGGTTCGGCATGGGCATGGCGGTTATTTTCGTGCTGGTTCTCTCCAACATGTTCATCTCGGCGGTGCGCAAGATCATTCCCAAAAAGGTGCGCATCGTCTGCTTCATCGCCATTTCCGCCACCCTGGTGGTGGCCGTGGAACTGCTGATGCAGGCCTTTACCTACCCGCTGTACCAGCAACTCGGCATCTTCGTGCCCCTGATCGTGGTCAACTGCATCATTCTTGGCCGGGCCGAAGCCTTTGCCGCCAAAAATCCCATTCACCTCTCCATTGCCGACGGCCTCGGCATGGGGGTGGGCTTCACCATGTCCCTGACCCTGATCGGCTCAATACGCGAAGTGCTGGGCAACGGCACGCTGTTTGGCCATCAGGTGATGTGGAACGGGTTCGAACCCTTCGGCATCATGGTGGAAGCCCCGGGCGCCTTTCTCGCCCTCGGCGCGGTGCTGGGCCTGATGAACTGCTGGATGATTTTCTCGGCCCGGCGCGAAGGCAAGGAAGCCCCGGTCAACCTGGCCGGCTGCGGCAGCGGCTGCGGCTGCTGCCAGATGAACAAGTAGCCCGCTGGTAAGGAGGGACGGTTATGGATTATTTCCTCATGTTCATCGGGGCGGTCTTCGTTAACAACATCGTCCTGGCCCAGTTTCTGGGGCAGTGCCCGTACATCGGCTGCTCCAAGGAAAAAGGTGTTTCCATAGGCATGGGCGCGGCGGTGTGCTTTGTGGCCGTGCTGGCAACGGCCATCACCTGGCTGGTGCAGAAGCATGTGCTCGATCCGCTTGATCTCGGATACCTGCAAACCATTGTCTTCATCCTCGTCATCGCGGCTCTGGTGCAGTTTGTGGAAATGTTCCTGAAAAAGATGGTGCCGCCCCTGTACAAGGCGCTGGGCATCTTTTTGCCGCTCATCACCACCAACTGCTGCGTGCTGGGTTTGGCCATTCTTGTGCAGCGCAACGAGTTTGATTTGGGGACATCGGTCTTTTACGCCTTTGCCGCCAGTGTGGGCTTTATGCTCGCCCTGGTGCTCATGGCCGGCATCCGTGAGCGCTTTGTCGTGTGCCGCGTGCCCAAATCATTGCAGGGAACCCCGCTGGGGCTTATCATGGCAGGGCTTATGTCCCTGTGCTTCACGGCTTTCAAGGGTATGATCCACTAGATAGCAATCGCCTCTTTTATAAGGACGTCGCCATGGTTCTAACCTCCGTACTTGCACTTCTGGGCATCGGACTGATTGCCGCCGTCATTCTGGCCGTTGCCTCACGCGCGCTGAAGGTGGAAGAAAACCCCCTCATCGAAGAGACCCTGGAACAGCTCCCCGGCGCCAACTGCGGGGGCTGCGGCTTTGCCGGGTGCGAAGCCTATGCCGCCGCCGTGGTAACCAATGAATCCGTGCCCGCCAACCTGTGCACCGTGGGCGGAGCGGCCACCGCCGAAGCTGTGGGGCAACTCTGCGGCAAGGCTGTTGTGCAGGGCGAGCCCATGGTTACGTTCCGCCGTTGCAGCCGCGTGCAGGGCAATGTCAAACAGCGCTACGAATACGTGGGCACCAGCACCTGTTCCAGCGCGGCCCTGCTTGAAGGCGGCCCCTACATGTGCACCTGGGCCTGCCTGGGCCTTGGCGACTGTCTGCGCGCCTGTCCCTTTGACGCCATGTACATCAGGGACGGCATGGTCGAAATCCTGCCCTCCAAATGCGTGAGCTGCGGCCAGTGCATCAAGGTCTGCCCGCGCTCCATCCTGCAGCTCATCCCGCGCCGGGCAAGAGTGATGATTTACTGCGCCACGCGCGAAAAGCTCAAGGACGTCAGCGAGGTCTGCGATATCGGCTGCATCAACTGTCTCAAATGTCTGAAGGCCTGTCCCGCCGACGCCATCACCTATGAAAAGCGGCGCATCGAAATCAACCACGAGCAGTGCCTTGCCTACGGTCCCTCGTGCCGCGAAGCCTGCGTGGAGGCCTGCCCGCGTTCCATTATGCTTCGCAGGACGCCGGGCGCCCCGGCGGAGATCGGGGAGACCCCCGCTGACGGCCAACAGTCCGACAGTATCCAGGGCGATGTTATACCGGACGCCGCGGCCGCTCCCAAAGAAACCTCCCCCACGGCCGGATAAGGAGTAAAGAACCATGCGTACCCCGTCATCCGCCATCTCTCCGGCCCGCAAGAGCGGCACTCTCAGCCGCCGGGAATTCCTGCGCCGCTCCTGCCTGACCGGAGCCGCCCTTGCGGCCTGCGGCGCCGCTTCCTCCCTTTTCCCGGCAAGCCTCTGGGCCGCTCCCCTTGCGCCCGGCCTGCGCACCGTGCAGGAAACCCGCCTGCTCATGGGCACCCTGGTGACCATCACCGCCGTGCCCTCCGCCGCAGGCAAGGGAGCCTCCCCCGCCCAGTGCGAAGACGCCGTCTCCGCCGCCTTTGCGGAAATGGACCGGCTCATCGCCGTCTTTGACCGCTTTGATCCCGGCACCGCCCTGGGCAGTCTGAACGCGCACGGTATCCTTACCCACGCTCCGGCGGAGCTCTCCGCCCTTCTGGGCGAAGCGGACGCCTTTGGCCTGCGCACCGACTATGCCTTCAACCCCGCCATCACCCCGGTGGTGGATCTGTTCCGTTCCGCAAAAACCACGGCAGGCGCGTTGCAGGTGGACGAAGCAGCCCTGCGCGAGGCCCTCGCCCTGGCCGCCCCCGGAGGCGTCGCCGTAAGCGGCGGAAACATCCGCCTGGAACGCTCCGGCATGGCCCTTACCCTGGACGGCATCGCCAAGGGCTATATCGCCGACGCCGCCTCCCGCGTCCTTTCCGCCCGCGGCGTGGAAAATCATATGGTCAACGCCGGCGGCGACATGCGCGTCAGCGGCGCGCCGGAACGCAACCGCTCCTGGACCGTGGGCGTCGAAAACCCGGCCCGTACCGGCGGCGTCATCGAAACCGTCGCCCTTGCCGGCGGCGGCATCGCCACCTCCGGCGGGTACCAGTCCTTCTACGACCGCTCCCGCAGGCACCATCACCTGATCAATCACCGCACCGGCCAAAGCCCGGCCATAGCAAGCGTTACCGTCACCGCCCCCACCGCCATGCAGGCCGACGCCCTGGCTACCGCCCTGGCCCTCATCCCCCCGGCCGAAGCCGTCCGCTTCGCCGCCTCCCTGCCGGGCGTCAACTGCCTCATTCTCGGCAACCAGGGGCAACGGTATGTGAGCCAAGGGTGGGGGTAGCGCGGGGAAGAAATGCCTCCGGCGGGCAGGACGCTGTCCTGCCCGCCGGAGGCATTTCTTCCCCCACCTAATGATGCAATCAGGCTGCCGACACCCCCAGCCTGCGCTCCCTTTCAGAGGAGCGCGCATGGGCGCTCGGGGAGGTGCCTTCGCCTCCCTTGGTCGGCTGCTGCAACTCCTCGCCTTTCTGGAGAGCGGCCACCACGTCCGTAAGCTTGCGGGACAGAGCGGACAGTTCCTGCACAGCGGCGTTGGAGCGCTCGGCGCTTTCCGCGACATCGGCCGTAATGGTGTTGATCCCTTCCGTACTGCGATTGATTTCCTCAAGGGTGGCGGACTGCTCCTCGCTGGCGGTGGCAATGGCCCGCACTTCTCCCGCCGTGTTCTCCACCACGCTCTCTATGTCGGCCAAGGCCTTGCCCGCCTTACTGGCGACCTGGGCGGAATCGCTGATGAACTCCGCCGCCCGCTGCATCGCGGTCATATTGTTTGTGGTGCCCTGCTGGATGGTATGGATGGCGTTGCCCACCTGCTTGGTGGCTTCCATAGTTTTTTCGGCCAGTTTGCGCACTTCGTCGGCGACTACGGCGAACCCGCGCCCGGCCTCGCCCGCGCGGGCGGCCTCGATGGCGGCGTTCAGCGCCAGCAGGTTGGTCTGATCCGCGATATCGTTGATAACTCCCATAATCTGCCCGATATCGCTGGCTTGGGAGCCAAGCCCGGAAAGACTGTCCCGCATGGACAGGCTCTGCTTTTCAATTTCGGCCATCTTGGAAACCACGCTTTCCACCAGAGTGCGGCCAGTGCGGGCTTCATTGCGGGCCTCGTCGGCCAGAGAGGCGGTGCGCGACGTGCTGTGGGCCACATCGCTTACGGCCGCGTTCATCTGCACGATCGCCGCGGCAGTGCCCGACACCTGCGTCCGTTGGTCCTTCGTAAGGCGGCCGGTCTGCGCGGCCTCGTTCGCCAGGCGCTTTGCAGCGGCGGCCAGCTGTTCAATCACCACGCTGAGCTGTTTCGCCGTCTGCTGGATACCTTCGCGCCGGGCCAGTTCGGCCTGCTTCTTCGCCGTTTCAGCCTCCTCCAGAGAGGCCCTGGACTGATCAAGGGCGGCTTCCGCTTCTTTCATCTTGCTGTTGGCGGTGTTGATGAGTTCCACCAGCTTGGCGACCATCTGCCGGAGGCTGCGGTGCAGAATGCCCAGTTCACCCTTGAAGGGCCGTTCATCTTCGGGAATGGCCTCCAGGTTGCCTGTGGCAACAGACTGCGCGGCAGAGGCGAGCACGGCCACTGGTCCGGCGATGGAGCGGGCCACAAACCAGGCGATCACCAGCATGACCGCGGCGATACCGATGCCTACCAGCAAGATGCCCATGGTGACGTTCATGGCGTCGGCAAAGACTTCCGCTTTCTCCTGCAGCATAATGAGCGACCAGCCGTCGCCGGTGGTCTTTACCGACGCCAGCCACGCCTTGCCGTCGATACGCACTTCGGCATCGCCCTGCTTCATGCCACGCAGACGGGTGAGCGCGGCGGCGGCATCGCCCGGCAGGCTGTCCACGGTCTTGCCCAGCCAGCGCTGGCTGGCGGGAATATCCGCCCCGGAATGCCTGGGATCGCCGATGACTTGCCCCAGCGAATCCAGAAGAAGCACATAGCCGGTTTTGCCGACGGTGGTATTGCCGACTTCCTTGGTCAGGGTGGCCAGGCTGATGTCCAGGGCAACTACGCCCCTGAAACCGCCGCCGGAAGCGGCGCGCACCGGTGTCGCCACAGTGCAGACCGCACCGCCGGAATCCGAAATATAGGCTTCGGTAATGATGGTTTTGCCCGCCTTTACGGCGGCAATGTACCAGGGCCGTGTGGCAGGGTTGAAGCCCGCGCTCAGCGTATCGTCCGGAGCCTGCGTAATGCCGCCCTTGTTGTTGTTGACGTACACCAGAGCATAGGAGGGAAAGGCCCGCTGCACACGGGAAAGTTCTTCAAACAACGCCCGTTCCGCAGGCGGCAGGTTGGCGCCGACGGGCTTATGCAGTTCTGTCCTGTCCACGTAAGAGGTTATGGTATCGATGTTATCCAGCGTATAGGGCGACGCGGCCAGCAATTCCGCACTGGAAGCGGTGCTCTCGAAAAAGTTCACGACAAAGGCGTCCATGCGATCCAGCTGGGCCTTGCTGCTTATCCTGAAGTTCTTGACGAACGCCGTATTCATCTCCATCGAGACCATGGCGGTCACGCCGACAATGGAAAGAACCACCGCCAGCATGATGGCGAACAACACTTTTGCGCGGATACTCATACCTCTTCTTCCCCCTATAGTAAGAAAGCCTTTGCTTCTTCAAATCCGCACAAAATATATGCTGTACGCACAGGCAGATTTTACAACCAAGAGGTACTACTTTTTTGTATTTTGGCAATTATTTTGCGCAGAAAAGCAAATATTTTTTCAAGAGGCAGAAGAGGCGACACCGCATCGCGTATCGCTTTTCACAGAGGCCGCAGAACCCTGAAAACGCCGCTTTGTACAAGCGAAAAAATACCGGCGGCGGCTCCCCCCGTTCTCGCCGGGCAAAGCATCCTGCCCATCTGCCGGCCAAGAAAAAAGCGCCCGGAAGAAATCGGGGACGCTTTTTTAGAGCAGTTTACGCTTCAAATAGTCGCTTAACGGCGGGCAAAGCCCGCCTACGCCTATTTGGCGGCAAGGATTTGCCGACAAATCCTTGCGAGCATTTCAAGTGTGAAATGCTCTAGAAAGCCGCGCCGGATGCGGTCTTGAGGAAAAGAATAAGAGAAATGAGGCGTAGCGGTAGCGCGGTTCAGCCCAAGCAAAAACTGAGTATCCAGACCACCGGGGGAGAGAAGCCCGCTGTGCAGATACCGGCCAGAATCATGGCCAGCCCCGCCATTGCGCCTTGCTGTTCACCTTCCAGTAATGCCGCAGCGGTGCCCTGCGCATGCGAGGTCGTCCCGAGAGACAGCCCGCGCGCCACCGGATCGGTGACGCCGCAAACCGTCAGCGTCCAGGCGCCCAGCAGGGAACCCAAGGTGCCCGTAGCCACCACAAAGGCGGCGGCCAGAGGCGGGATACCGCCGTACATCTGGGCCACCTCCACCGCAAACGGAATGGACACCCCTTTGGGCAGTATGGACATGACCACGTCCCGGGGCAACCCACCCAGTTGCGCGATCAGGCCTGCGGAAAACATGGCCAGAAAGGCCCCCGCCGCCACGCTGCCGAGGATGCCCGCGGCATGCCGCCGCAAGATGCTGCGGTACCGGTACAGCGGTACGGCCAGCCCCACGGTAGCCGGGCCGATCAGAAAGGTCATGATGTTTTTGGCAGGCAGATATTCTTGATACGAAACGCCGCCAAGCAGCAGCACGCAAATAATCAGCGCGGCACTCAACGCCACGATGTTGAGAAGCGGGTGCGTGTACTTCAGGTAGAGCCACCGGAAAAAGGCGTACGACGCCACTGTAAGCAGAATATACACGGCCGTCATCGCATGCTGGCTCACTGTTCTTTCTCCTTGTGCATCAAACGGCTGAGAAATCCCACCCCCAGCAGCGGCAGCAGGGAACTCACCACAATGGCGATCAGCAGCACCAGCCCGTAATCATAAAACACCTGTCCCCATTCCATGAGCCCCACGGCAATGGGCACGAAGAAAAAGACCAGATGCCGGAGGAAAAAGTTTGCCGCTCCGGCGACGTGCTCTTCCTTAATGGCTCCGCAGCACAGTAACGTGAAGAGAATGATAATGCCGAGCACATTGGCAGGAACAGGCAGACCGGTCCAGGTTACGAACAGATCGCTGCCCCAGAACACAACGCACAATACGGCGAGTTGCCCGGCAAATTTCAGAGATTCGGTCATGAATCACACCTCTCCTCGTTCCGCGCCACCAACTATCTGAAAAAATTTCTATGCGTGTGGTGTTCAGCAAAACGCAGAACCCTATAGCGCACTCTTTGGAGAAACTTCAAGCCGCTTTCGAGGGTCGGCTGAAGCACTTGAAGGCTTTATAAAAAATGGGCTGTCGCAGAATGCCCATGCAGACACTCTGCGACAGCAAACGAGTCCGGAAAGAAGCCCAATAACACAACTAATCGGGCAGAAGTCTCAATTCCGAGAGATACGGCTTCCGGAGCGAGCCGGAAGCGCTCCTATTCTACTGGAATTGTATTTTTCGCACACACAGCGATTGGGGCTCGTCTCCAAACACAAATTCGGTCACGACATAGAGATCCTTCAAATTTGTGCCGGTAAATTTTTTCAAATCAATTTCGTAGGTGTCCCATTCTTCTGTTAGTTGCAGGGTCACCTTGGTTTCACTGCCGTTATCCAGAGCTTGGGAATCTTTCAGGCCGATCTGAACAGCCGTTCCCTTTTTCCTGCCCTTCAATTCAAGAACAAGCTTGGTATATAGCGAAAAATCCTTTCCCTTTCTTTTCCCGAGTGGAGCAGGCTCGCCAACAGTAATAAAGACGGTTCCCCAACCTTGCCCCTTGGGGTAGGACATGCATAATTCACCCTTAGAATTAACTGGCTCTACCCAGTTATAGACACCTTTTCCTGTACTTACGCCGAAAACAAACCCTTTGCCAAACTGACTATTGGCAAAAATATTACCCACATTACTATCATTATGTTCTACTTTATTCGAAGACAACGCAATTGTTTCCCGCAAGCTGGCAAATGCCGTCTTTATTTGCTCACTTTCGTTAACGAGTATCTCTTTTTCATTTTTTTAAAAAACTATTAACTTCTCTGCATCAGCAAGTTTTTCCCTTACCACACCAAGTTCCTGTTTTTTATCTATACTATCTTCAGCACATTTTGTTTCTGCTACATATTTGCCGAACCAAAATCCACCTCCAATACAAATACTAATCACACTTGCGCAAGCAACAAGTGTTGTCAAAGTATTTTTCATTGTGTTTCTCCAGGCACTGCTGCTATGATTAAGTTATGAGAGCATTGACCGTATTCCCGACTGTTACAAGAGAATGGTTACAAAGTAGTGGATAAACTACAAAGAGGCAAGAGGTACATAACGTCGCGAAAACAGCAAAGCGCCCCCTGGCTCGTCGTCAGGGGGCGCTTAAGTTGCTTTAATGTTGGCTCCGGCCTACGTTCCCACATAAAAATATGCAGTATCATCGGCGATGAGGCGCTTAACTTCCGGGTTCGGAATGGAGCCGGGTG
>JAVBTB010000043.1:0-47200 GCA_031556355.1 Desulfovibrio sp.
TACCCGCAAACGGCACCCCAAAACAATAACAAAACGGCGAGCTACCATCACGGTAACTCGCCGTTTTCATTACTATCTGGCGGAGAGGGAGGGATTTGAACCCTCGATACAGCTCAACACCGTATACGCGCTTAGCAGGCGCGCTCCTTCGGCCGACTCGGACACCTCTCCAGGCGGGCAGCGGGGCGCAAAAGGTATGCCCCTGTTCCGCAAGAAGTGCATAGATACAGTACGAATACAAAAACTGTCAAGCCGTACAAGCCGTTTTCGCAGCCTGTCCCCATTCTTCCCTCCGGCCGCGCCCTTTCTTCAACGTGGGAACCCGGCCCATTTTCCCCTTTTCCTCCCTTTGAATTGCATGCTAGGGTGTTATATACTCCCCTATACAGCCCTTTCCGGAGGTGTTCCATGCTCCCGGCCCCCTACAAAGCCTTTGAAGCGGCCCTTGGCGAATGTATCCCCGCGTCGCGCGTCTATACCGACCCCCTGCGTACGCTGGCCTACGGCACCGACGCCAGCGTCTACCGCCTGACCCCCAAAATCGTCGTGGATGCCGAGAGCGAGGAGGAAGTGATCCAGATCCTGCGCCTCGCCCGCCGCCACAGCCTGCCCGTCACCTTCCGCGCCGCCGGGACCAGCCTTTCCGGCCAGGCGGTCACCGATTCCATCCTCGTCCGCCTCGGGCGCGGCTGGCGCAAGTATCGGGTGGGGGAAAACGCGGACACCATCGCCCTGCAGCCCGGCATCATCGGGGCCGAAGCCAACCGGATTCTGGCCCAGTTCGACAAAAAAATCGGTCCGGACCCGGCCTCCATCGATACCTGCAAGATCGGCGGGATCATGGCCAACAACGCCAGCGGCATGTGCTGCGGCACTTCGGACAACAGCTACAAGACCCTGCTTTCCGCGCGCCTTATCCTGGCCGACGGTACCCTGCTGGACACCGCCGACGAAAAAAGCCGCGCCGCCTTTGCCGCCAGCCACAAGCATATCCTCTCCGGCCTGCTGGATCTGCGCAAGCGCGTCCTGGACGACAAGGCCCTTGCCGAGCGCATCACCCGCAAGTTCAAGATCAAAAATACCACCGGGTACAGCATCAACGCTCTGGTGGACTTTACCGACCCCTTCGATATTCTGCAGCACCTCATGGTCGGTTCCGAAGGCACCCTCGGCTTTATCGCCGAAGTGACCTACCGCACGGTTCCCGAACTGCCCTGCAAGGCCTCGGCCCTGCTGCTCTTCCCCTCCGTGCACGCGGCCTGCGAGGCCACCATCACCCTCAAAAAAGCCCCTGTTTCCGCTGTGGAGCTGATGGACCGCGCCTCCCTGCGCTCTGTCGAAGGCCAGCCCGGTCTGCCCCCCGGCCTGGAAACTCTCGGCCCCGACGTCTGCTCCCTGCTGGTGGAAACCCGCGCCTCCACCGCCGGCACCCTTGCCCGCAAAATCACCTCCATCATCAAGGCCCTGACGCACCACCCCACCGTATGGCCCGTGGCCTTTACCAGGGTTCCGGAGGAATTCGCCGCCCTGTGGCTCATTCGCAAGGGCATCCTGCCCTCGGTGGGAGCCATGCGCGACCCCGGCACTTCCCTGATCATCGAAGATGTGGCCTTTCCTCTGGAACGCCTGGCCGAGGCCGCCCTGGACATGCAGCACCTCTTTGCCAAGCACGGCTATACCGTGGCCCCCCTGTTCGGCCACGCCCTGGACGGCAACCTGCACTTCGTTTTTACCCAGGACTTCGGCACCCCTTCGGAAGTGGCCCGCTACACCGCCTTCATGGATGAATTCTGCCGCCTGATCACCGAAAAATACGACGGATCTCTCAAGGCGGAGCACGGCACCGGCCGCAATATCGCCCCCTTTGTGGAAATGGAATGGGGCACCCAGGCCTTCCGGCTCATGAAGGACATCAAGCAGCTCTTCGACCCCCAGAAAATTCTCAACCCCGGCGTGGTCCTCTCCGACAACCCCAAGAGCCACATCAGCGACCTCAAGCCCCTGCACCCGGCCCACGAGCTTGTGGACAAGTGCACCGAATGCGGGTTCTGCGAGCCCACCTGCCCCTCGCGTAATCTTACCCTTACCCCGCGCCAGCGCATCACCACCTGGCGCGAAATACAGCGCCTGGACGACAGCCCCCTCAAGAGCCGCCTGCTCAAGGAGCTGGAAAAAACATACGCCTACCAGGGCAACGCCACCTGCGCCGCCGACGGGCTCTGCGCCCTGCGCTGCCCGGCCAAGATCAACACCGGCAGCTTCATCAAGGTGCTGCGCGAAAAGCAGGCGGGCAAGCTCGCCCGCTCCGTGGCCGGGTTTGCCGCCCGGCATTTCGCGGGGGTCTGCGGCACCGCCGCCCGGCTGCTTAACGCCGCCAACGCCGTCTCTCTGGTCATGGGCCAGGGTTTCATGCGCAACGGCTCGCGCGTCCTGCGGGCCGTCACCTTCCACAACAGCCCCGTCTGGAACCGCGCCCTGCCCAAAGGCGCGAGTCCCCTGGCCTCTCCCGCAGCCCTGCCCGACAACCCGCGCAAGGTGGTCTATTTCCCAAGCTGTATCAGCCGCACCATGGGGCCCGGCGCGGAGCACACCGACCGCCGCACCGAACCCCAGGCCACCGTCAGTCTGCTCCTCAAGGCAGGGTACGACGTCATCCTGCCCCCCAACCTGGACGCCCTCTGCTGCGGCATGGCCTTTGCCAGCAAGGGTTTTACCAAGGAAGCCCGCACCAAGTCCCTGGAGCTCTCCATGGCCCTGCTCGGCGCGTCCCAGAACGGCGCGTACCCCATCCTCACCGAAACCAGCCCCTGCCTCATGCACATGCAGGAGACCCTGGACAGCCGCCTCTCCCTCTTTGAACCCGTAACCTTCATCCTCGAGCATCTCCAGGATCGCCTCGCCTTCACCCGTCTGCCCAAGTCCATCGCCGTGCACGCCACCTGCTCCATCCGCAAGATGAACCTGGCCGGAAAACTGGCCGAACTCGCCCGCCTCTGCGCCGAGACCGTCGTCATCCCCGAAAACGTGGACTGCTGCGGGTTCGCCGGAGACCGGGGGTTCACCCACCCGGAACTCAACGAGTCCGCCCTCAAAGACCTGCGCATGCAGGTCAGCGGCTGCGACGCCGGATACTCCACCAGCCGCACCTGCCAGATAGGCCTCTCCCTCCATGGCGGTATCCCATACTATTCCATAGTATTTTTGGTGGACGAGGCGAGTTCGCCCAAGGCGCAGGGGGAGAAAAAGGCGGAAGCGTAAAGGCATGCCTCCGGCGGGCAAAGGGGGTGACCCCCTTTGCAATCCCGCATTAGGTTTTCATGGGGCGTTTGGGGGACTGCGGAGGGGCGCCGCTTGGCGCTGCTCCCGATGATGTGCGTGTATGAACGTTGGGATGACTTGCAACGGCATGCACCGGCTCAGGCTTTGCCCCTGACCGGGGAGGAATGACTACCCTGCGGATATGAAACGACGGTGGGGCTGTCGCCTGAGAAAGAGCATTCATTGTAGCGTTGGAAGAGAAGCAAAAGTCCTGCCCTCTTGACATAGTTCAATTGTTGTTGAATGATTGTCTCATGGAAACTAAAACCGCTACCGCCATCTTCGAGATTCTGTCCTCCGGGGCTCGGCTCTCCGTCTTTCGGCTGCTGGTCAAATACGCCCCGGACGGCCTGATTGCCGGGGAAATTTCCCGGATGCTGGATATCCCGAAAACCAATCTTTCTTTCCATCTGAAAGCCCTTACGCACAGTTGCCTCGCGAGCATGGAACGGGAAGGACGCAACACCCGCTACAAGGCCAATATTCCTCTGATGCTCGAAACCATCGCCTACCTGACGGCCGAATGCTGCTCGGGCGATCCCGGCCAGTGCCTCCAATACCGGAAGGAGAGCGGCATCGCGCCGGAATTTTTACCGCCCTGCTGCGGCAGCGAAACGCCGTAAAACCGAAAAGAGAGAGAATATGTCGGATACCTCCAAATCACACGACGCCCTCCGGGAAATTGTGCGCACCGGGTACGCGGACATTGCCGAGGGACAGCGCTCCTGCTGCTGTTCCACCCGACGCAGCGGCCACGCTGACCCCATCCGGCTGGCGCTGGCCGTGGGCTATGACGCGGAAAGTCTCGCCAACCTGCCGGAAGGCGCGAACATGGGGCTTTCCTGCGGCAATCCTGTTGCCATAGCAGCTTTGCGGGAAGGGCAGACGGTGCTGGATCTGGGCAGCGGCGGCGGCTTTGACGCATTCCAGGCAGGCGAAAAAGTCAAAGCCTCAGGGCGCGTCATCGGCGTGGACATGACCCCGGAGATGCTGACCACGGCCCGCAACAACATCCTGCAATACCGGCAGCGCACCGGCCTGGACAACGTGGAGTTTCGTCTGGGAGAAATTGAACATTTACCGGTGGCGGATGCCAGCGTGGATGTGGTGCTTTCCAACTGCGTCATCAACCTTTCCCCGGACAAGCCCCAGGTCTGGCACGAAATATTCCGCGTGCTGCGATCGGGCGGCAAGGTGTCTGTCTCGGACCTTGCGCTGCTGCAACCGCTCCCGGAAAATATTCGGGACATGGCGGCGGCCCTGGTAGGCTGCGTAGCCGGTGCCGTCCTGGTGCAGGACACCGAACAACTGCTGCACGAAATCGGCTTTACCTCTATTTCCCTGACGCCCAGACCGGAATACGTGCGGAACATGGTGGCGTGGAACGACCCGCTCTACACGGCAATTGCCGGAGCCCTGCCGCCTGGAGAGGAAATATCCGACTATGTGGTCAGTCTGAGTATTGAGGCCCGGAAATAAAAACCGACTCCCTACTGAGCCTCCTGGCTGTGATCATCGCATCTGCTTCGCGGTCATGCGCCTGCTTCCGGAAACGCGGTTGCCTGAATGTAAGAGCGGTCTTGCACACAAATGCAAGACCGCTCTCTTCAACGCTTCCGGGTGGCCGTCCCACCGCCTCTTCACCGAGAGCATAGCCGGCCCTCGACAAAGCAATCCGCCGCGAGACCCCATAAAAACCTTATGGGGATTCCAAAGGGACTCAGTCCCTTTGGCCGCCGGAGGCATGTCTTTTCTCCCCCCTCCCCCTCCTCCTAACTGCGATAATCAGCATTAACGCTGACGTATTCGTGGGTCAGGTCCGAGGCGAGCAGGGTGTACTCGCCGGGGCCGGAGCCGAGGGAGATATCCAGGCGCAGGTCGCGTTCCCGCAGGGGTTCTTTCAGGAGGGCATCGAAATCGGCGCTGGTGGGCTGCTCGCGGGCGAAGAGTTCCACGCCGCACAGGCTCACGCGCACGTCTGCCGGGGCGAAGTCCGCGCCGGAACGGCCGAGGGCGGCGACGATGCGGCCCCAGTTGGCGTCTTTTCCGTACATGGCGGTCTTGACCAGCTGGGAGTGGCCTACGGTGCGGGCGGCCTTTTCCGCGTCGGCAGCGGTTTTGGCGCCGCGCACGGCAATGTGCATGACCTTGGTGGCGCCTTCCCCGTCCTGCACCAGCTTGTAGGCGAGGGTTCCGAGGATACGGACAAGGGCGGCCTCAAGCAGGCCGAGGTCGGCCCCTTTGGCGGTGACGCCGGACGCGCCGTTGGCGAGGCCGTAGAGGGTATCGTTGGTACTGGTGTCGCCGTCCACGGTGGCCCGGTTGAAGGTATGCTCCACGGCCCGACGGAACATGGCCTGCCAGTCTTCGGGGGTGACGGCGGCGTCGCACAGCACCATGGACAGCATGGTCGCCATGTTCGGGCAGATCATGCCCGCGCCTTTGGCGACTCCGGCCAGGGTCACCGTTCCGCCGGAGAGGGATACCTCTTCCCCGGCGAACTTGGGGAACGCGTCGGTAGTCATGATGGCGGTGGCGAAATCTTCCACGGAGGCCTTGCCCAGGTTGGCCGCCAGGGAGGGAACAGCGGCCCGCCAGGCGTCCATTTTCAACTGCGCGCCGATAACGCCGGTGGAAGCGGGCAGAATGTCCCCGGCCGCGAGGGGCGCGCCAAGGGAGAAGGAACCGCCCGAAGCAGCGGCAAAGGCAGGTGAAGCGTTTACGGCAGCGGCGGCCAGTTCTCTGGTGGCCCGGCAATTGGCCATGCCTGCATCGCCGGTGCAGGCGTTGGCCTGGCCGGTGTTGATAAGCACGGCGCGGGCGGTGGCGCGCTGCTTGAGCATTTCCTGTCCCACCAGCACGGGCGCGGCCTTGAAAAGATTGCGCGTGAACACCCCGGCGGCGACGGCCGGAGTGGTGCTGACGGCAAGGGCCAGGTCGGGCCGGCCGGGCTTTTTGAAACCCGCGGCGGCAACGGCAAGGGCGAAACCCTGGGGAAGTTTGGGGCTCATGGGTGGTTCCGTGCGTTATTGGGTGTTGGGAGAGTTCACGGCGTCAGCCGGTACCAGCCGTCGATCATGTGAATGACCCCATAGGGGGCGGTTTCAAGCGGCGGAACATCGCCCAGGGCGTAGTACCAGCTTTGGCCCATGTGAAACCAGGGGAAGAATTCAATGCCCGCAGGAGGCTTGCCTTGCTCGTCCCGCCCGCAGGGAACGAGGTGCCCGAGCCGGTCATAGCCGCAGATCAGTGTATAGCCAGAAAGATCAATATCGCGCAGAGCTTCGGCAACCTTCCGGTAACCTTGCGCTGAGATTCCCTCCTCACTGCAAATTTCCTTGTAATCCGGGCGCTCCAGGACTTGCTGGAAAAACAGGATACCGCTGAGGCGCTGTTCTTCCGGCGTGAAGGAAATCTCCGGGTGAGGCTGTTCCAGCATTTGAGCAAGGGCATACAGGTGGGCTTCCTGCGAACCTTTTTCCATAAAGAGGGGCAGAACTGTCCTGCCGTTTATGCTCCACCGCGTGTCCCCGCCGAAATATTCGGTAACGGTCAGGGCGCGCAGCCGGGGTTCCGCTGTGGCGGCCTCCACCAACGAGGAACGCTGCAAGGTGCGCAGCCAGAACCAGGAGGTTTCCGAATCCTCTTCCTCCAGCAGAAAATAGGCAATCACACCGCCGAGCAGCAAACTGCCCAGCAGGATGCCAACCCCGGTCCACAACAGCAGGCGCACCCAAAGAGGGCGGCGTGTTTTGGCAAAGTGAAACGCGGGCGATGCGGTCATTATGTCGGCAAACTGTCTACGCTGTCAGGCGGTCTGTGCACGGGACGATCCCGCAAAAAACTCAAAGGAACTCCCGGAAGTCCCTTGGAAAAACATCACATCCCCTTCTCTCCCCCGCATGAGCGCACCCATTCTTTCCAAACCAAAAAGTTTTGGAGGATAAGAGGAGGGGGTTTGGGGGAGGGGAAAAGGAACCTTTTAAAAAAGGTTCCTTTTCCCCTCCCCCAATTCTTCTATTTTCCCTTGCCGCAGCACTTCTTGTACTTCTTGCCGCTGCCGCAGGGGCAGTCGTCGTTGCGGCCCACTTTGGGGGTATCGCGGCGCATGGTGCTGACGGGTTCCGGCCCGCTTTTGCCGCCGGAGGAGTAGGTCATGCGCGAGGTACGCTCCTTGCGCCTGAAGGGAGAAGCGGCTTCCCCGGTCTTGCGGGCGTCAGTTGCGGGGGCCTCCGGGTTTTCCGGCACGGCGGTTTCGCGCTCCTCGTCCTGCCTGTCCGTTTCGTTCAGGCCGTCGGCGTCGGCCAGATCTTCAAGGGGCGTTTCCGTAATCTGGAGGCGCAGGCGGGTAAGGGATTTAAAGACGTTCTCATGGATGCGGTAGACCATCTCCTGGAACATGGCGAAGCCTTCGCGCTTGTATTCCTGCTTGGGATCGCGCTGGCCGTAGCCACGCAGGCCGATGCCGTCGCGCAGGTGGTCCATGTTCAGCAGGTGCTCTTTCCAGGAGCGGTCCAGCTCCTCCAGCAGGAAGTAGCGCAGGATGTCCAGATACAGGTGTGGGGCGGCGTCCCGGATGGAGTGCAGAATTTCCAGCACGCAGGCGCGAGCTTCCTCCGGCGTGGGCAGGCGGTCGTCCTTCCAGACGCGGTCGATGTTGAAGACTTCCTGCAGACGTCCCCTGACCAGTTCCGCCTGATCCTCTTCCAGGTTGCCGCGCGCGGCCTCATAGGGAGTGTAGATGTCGGAGAGGGCGTCGTCCAGAAACTCCGTGATGGTTTCTTCCACATCTTCCTGGGCGATGGCGTCGCGGCGCAGGGAGTAAATGACCTCGCGCTGTTGGTTCATGACGTTGTCATAGTCCAGCAGGGTTTTGCGGATTTCAAAGTTGTGGCCTTCCACGCGTTTCTGGGCGTTTTCAATAGCCCTTGAGATCATGCGGTGCTCAATGGACTCCCCGTCGCGCAGGCCCAGGGTTTCCATGAGTTTGGCTATACGGTCGGAACCGAAAAGGCGCATCAGGTCGTCTTCCAGGGAGAGATAAAAACGCGAGCAGCCGGGGTCGCCCTGGCGGCCGGAGCGGCCGCGCAACTGGTTGTCGATGCGGCGGCTTTCGTGGCGTTCCGTACCCAGAATAAACAGGCCGCCCAGCTCGCGCACCCCTTCGCCAAGGACGATGTCCGTGCCCCGGCCGGCCATGTTGGTGGCAATGGTTACTTTGCCGCGCTGCCCGGCCTCGGCGATGATAGCGGCTTCCTGTTCGTGGTGCTTGGCGTTGAGCACGTTGTGGGGGACGCCCGCTTTTTTCAGGTGCCCCGAAAGCAGTTCCGAAGTCTCGATGGAAATGGTGCCCACCAGCACGGGCTGGCCGGAGTTGTGCAACTCCGCAATCTGGGCGACGATGGCCTGGAACTTCTCCGCCTTGGAGCGGTAAATGACGTCGGCCATGTCCTTGCGGATCATCGGCTTGTGGGTGGGAATGCAGATCACTTCCAGCCGGTAAATCTCGTGGAATTCCACGGCCTCGGTATCGGCGGTGCCGGTCATGCCGGCCAGTTTGTCGTACAGGCGGAAGTAGTTCTGGAAGGTAATGGAGGCCAGGGTCTGGTTTTCCGCCTCCACCTTCACCCGCTCCTTGGCTTCCAGGGCCTGGTGCAGGCCGTCGGAAAAACGCCTGCCCGGCATGAGGCGGCCGGTGAACTCGTCAACGATGATCACCTGATCGTCCTTGACGATGTAGTCCACGTCGCGCCGGAACACCTTGTGGGCCTTCAGGGCCTGGTGCACATGGTGCTGCAGGGTCATGTTCTGGGCGTCGAACAGGTTGTCGATGCCCAGCAGCTTTTCGCAGCGCATGACCCCGGCATCGGTGAGCATGGCGGTCTTGGCTTTTTCATCAATGGTATAGTCGGTGGCGGCGGAAAGCTGGGTGACGATGAGATCCACGTTGCGGTAGAGGTCGGTGGAATCGTCCGCCGCGCCGGAGATAATCAGCGGGGTACGGGCTTCGTCGATCAAAATGGAGTCCACTTCGTCCACAATGGCAAAGTTGTGCCCGCGCTGCACCATCTGGTTCTGGTACAGCTTCATGTTGTCGCGCAGGTAGTCAAATCCGAATTCGTTGTTGGTGCCGTAAGTGATGTCCGCGCCGTAGGCGGCCTGGCGTTCCTCGTCGGTCAGCCCGTGCACGATGACGCCCACGCTCAGGCCGAGAAAGCCGTACAGCTTGCCCATCCAGGCGGCGTCGCGCTTGGCCAGGTAGTCGTTCACCGTGACCACGTGTACGCCCTTGCCGGACAGGGCGTTGAGCACCACGGCCAGGGTGGCCATCAGGGTTTTGCCTTCCCCGGTCTTCATTTCCGCGATGCGCCCGCTGTGCAGCACCATGCCGCCCACAAGCTGCACGTCGAAGTGGCGCAGGCCCAGAGTGCGCACGCTGGCCTCGCGCACCAGAGCGAACGCTTCGGGCAGCAGGTTGTCGAGGGTGGCTTCGCCGTCGGCGACCATGGTCTTGAGCTCGGCTATCCGCGCGGGAAAATCCTGCTCGGAGAGCTTCTGCATCTCCGGCTCAAGGGCGTTGATGGCGGCTATGATGCGCATTTTGCCTTTGATATAGCGCTCGTTTTTCGAACCGAATATTTTTCTGAAAATCAGGCTGAACATCGTTTCTCCGGGCAAGGGGGGTTAGCGGGCGTGCGTTACGAACAGGAAGATCAGGAATTGTCGGGGCGGGTCTCACGCTGGTGCTGGGCGATGCGGTTGGCCGAACGCGCCATGCGCGGCAGGATGATAAAGGTGTGCACCAGCCCGGATATGATGTACCCGAACAGGATGAGCGGGCCGAAGACCCTGGCGTTCGCCACTATAAGGGCAAAGAGCAGGCTCACCGAAACCATGGTGCTGAACGGGTGGGCCTTGAAGAAGCCGATTTCCTTGAACGAGGCGTACCGGATGCGGCTGACCATGAGAATGGCGATGCACACGGTGAGCACCAGGGAAAAAGCGGGAACCGCCCCTTGCAGGGCGTCGGGCAGATTGGGAACAAGCAGCACCAGCCCGGCCAGGGTACAGCCCGCGGCGGGCGTGGGCAGCCCGGTGAAAAAGCGCTTGTTGGCCGTCGCGGTGGATATGTTGAACCGGGCAAGGCGCAGAGCCGAACACACGGTGAACAGAAACGCCGCGGCGATGCCCAGCCTGTTATACTGCTGCAGGGAATACTGGAACATCATGAAGGCCGGGGCCACGCCAAAAGCCACCAGATCCGCCAGGGAATCGTACTGCACGCCGAATTCGCTGGACGTGTTGGTCAGCCTGGCCACCTTGCCGTCCAGGCCGTCCATGAGGGCGCTGGCGAAAATGGCGATGGCGCAGGTCGTATAGTGGCCCCCGGAAGCCCAGAGCATGGCGAGGAACCCGGCGAGCAGGCTGCCTGTGGTAAACAGGTTGGGCAGGATATAAATACTTTTATGGCGAGGGACGGGTTGTCCTTCCATTCTGACCTCCGGGCGGCGCCAGCGCGACGCCCCTGAGAAGTACGTTATGGCCGGCGTCGCTTGAACGACAACGGCCCGATTGACGCAGAACCCGGCTCAGGAAGCACCGGCGCCCGTATCCGCGCGTGCGGCCAGCACGGTCTGTCCGGCGAGGACGTGTTCGCCCGCCGTAACCTTGGGAAGGTAGCCATCCGGAAGGTAAAGGTCAACTCGCGAGCCGAACTTAATCATCCCGAAGCGTTCTCCCCGTGCCAAAACATCGCCCTTGTCCACGCGGCAGACGATGCGCCGGGCCACCAGGCCCGCTATCTGCACCATGCTCCACAGCTTGCCGTCGGTATCGCGCAGGGAATAGGCGCAACGCTCGTTGTCCGTGGACGCCTTGTCGAAAGAGGCGTTGAAAAACTTGCCGGGATGGTAAGCGATGTCTTCCACCCTGCCCTCCACCGGGCTTCTGTTCACGTGCACGTTGAACACGTTCATGAATATGCAGATGCACAGGCGGCTCTCGCCGGTGAATGGATCGGGCACGCCCGTCACCTTGATCACCTTGCCGTCGGCGGGGCTGACGGCAAGGCCCGCCTCCTGGGGAACGACCCGCTCCGGGTCGCGGAAAAAGTTGCAGCAAAAAAGGGCCAGAAGCAGAAAAGCCAGGGCCGGAACGCACAGCCCCAGCAGGGCGAAGACAAGGGAGGCAAGGGCGGTGAGCCCTATGCTGGGCAGTCCTTCAGGAGTAATGCCGGAGGAAGCCTTGCGCATGGAAGAACCTTTGCGTTATGGGTTGCAGGGAAGATCCGCGGTCGGACGAAGCTCGCCCAATCCCGCCGGACTGCGCATACTACCCTATTACCCCGTCAAGGAAAAGCCCGGAATATGGACTCCCTTACCCACCTTGTGGCAGGCGCCCTTACCCCTGTCTGCTTTCCGCGCGCGCCGCGCCGCGCCGCCGTCATCGGCTTCGGCATAGCCGCGGGGGAATTCCCCGATATCGACATCTTCTGCGGCGGTTCGCCCGAAGTGCTCATGACCGTGCACCGGGGCATTACCCACGCCCTGCTCTGGCAGCCCCTCATGGCCCTGGCCCTGGTACTGCCCTTCTACCTGCTGCTACAGCGGCGCCTCAAAACGCCCCGTTTCACATACCCGGCCCGCTCCGAAACCGCGGGCAGTTCCCCTGTCCCGGAGAGCCCCCCCTGCATCCCAAAAAAGAACGGCCTCCTGTCCCGCCTCGGCAACAGCTTCGGCCTTGGCACCATGTTTGTGGCCGCCCTCGTCGCCCTGTATACGCACATCTACCTTGACTGCATGACCACCTTCGGCACCCAGATCTTTCTGCCCTTCGCCCAGACGCGGGTCGGCTTGCCCTCCATGTTCATCGTGGATTTGCAGCTCACCCTGCCCGCCCTCGCCCTGCTGATCGCCGCCTGGCTGCAAAAACCCGTGTCATATGACGAAGCCATCTCGATCAGATGTGGGCTCCGCCCACACCCGGCAGGGGGCAACGCACAGAGCCTGTGCCCCCAGGCCCCCCTGAACCCGAGTATTCAGGGTACACAGCCGGGAGCCGTCCATCTGGACGCTCCGGGCAATGTGCCCGGTCCCCTTCTCTTTTCCCCCAGAGCGCGCCTGCTCGCCCGCATCGGTCTGGCCTGGATGCTGCTCTATCCCCTGTGCAGCCTTGGCATCAATGCCCTGGCCGCAGACAGCCTGGCCCCAAAATACGCAGACGGAAACCCCTCACGCGTTACTCTCCTGACAGAAGCCTTCTCCCCCTACGTCTGGAAGCTCGTTGTTGATGACGGCGACACCTACCGCGTGGGCACAGCCTTTCTTACTTCCGCCGGAGACAACGTTGACTTCGTCCTCTTCGCCAAGGGCGACCGCGCCTTGGTGCACAGACTCGGGGAGCAGCGTCCGATTTTCCGCTATTTCAGCGATTTCTCCCCCACCCTGGCCCAGGCCGAACGGCCCGCCCCCGCCGAAGTCCAGGCCCGCTACCGCGGCGGCGTCAGGGAATACGCCTTCATGGATCTGCGCTACGTCATCTCGCGGGACAGCCCGGCCCGGCTCTTCGGCCGCAAGGACGGCAACTTCATTCTCGAAGCCAGGGTGGACAGAAACGAGCGCCTCGTGGCCTACCGCTTCCTGCAACGCGGCAAACTGACCACGACGCCCTGGACAGAGGTCGAATAGCGGGAAGGATGGAATAATAGAGAAAGGCATGCCTCCGGCGGCCAAAGGGACTGAGTCCCTTTGGAATCCCCGATAGGTCGTGATGTTCCGTTGGTGGGGCTGAAAAGGAGCTTCCTTTGACGTGGCTCCCGGGGGTGTGCCTTGATGCACGTCCTGGCAGGCGCAGAGAGCATCCCGCAATGCAGGCTCCGCCCCTGACCGTGGAGAAATGACCACCTCGCTGATATGCTGGTATGGTGGAGGCTGTCGCCCGGAAAGGCGGAAAAAACCCTCGACGCCGTTTCCTGGTCCGCGTGCACGCGGGTATGGAAGGCAACACCCAACCCTGCCGGGCGAAGCGCCACTACACCAAGAAAAAACCGGGCAGTAAAAATCGCGCAGGGAGCTTGTGCGGCATATCCCAGCGGGCAGACTGCACGCATATCGAGGCGGCGATGCCTTTCGTTTTTCCGGCCGCGGTCCGGCTGTTAACACGCGATCAGTTAAAGGACATTCCGCCGGGAGCCCTTGTGCGGGCCGGCAAGGGCCGAAAAACGAAAGGTTTGAGCCGCCTCGCGACCACCCCCGCGTTCCAATGTCTTTACCAATACCAACTTCCCCTCCGCCCCCGGACATGCGCCGCATTGACAAGCGACCGGAAACATGACAGCTAGTCATGTTGTTTCGGCGGCAAAGCCCCGGCATACGGCCGCAGCCCGCTTCCGGGCTAATTCCCGACCGCTGATGAGGACACCCTATGGCGAAAGAAGACGCTCTCGAGATTGACGGCACTGTGCAGGAAGCCCTGCCCAACGCCATGTTCCGTGTCGAGCTGGAAAACGGGCACGTTGTGCTGGCTCATATTTCCGGCAAGATGCGCAAATTTTATATCCGCATTCTCCCCGGCGACCGGGTCAAGGTGGAACTCTCCCCCTACGACCTGACCCGCGGACGCATCACCTACCGCATGAAGTAGCGCAGGCCTTTGCCCGGCAAGCCCCTCCCACTCTGTCTCTGTCCCGACGCGCCGGAACCGCTGCCGCTTGCAACCGCTCCCCCTCCCCGCGCATCATCGCTTTTCTCCCTCGGACAACGCGCGTTGCGTCGCCCGGCGTTCGCCCTGCTCATCCTGCAGGGCTCCGTCGTCGCGGTTCCCGTCTTTGTGCAACGGTCTGTAGGGTATGGGCGTATTCAGCGACCAGTCCCCGAAACCGGGAAAGGCACCTTCCACCCGCCACTCCACGGCTCCCGGACGAAGACTGGGGAGCCTCAGCTTGCCTTGCTGGTTCAGGTCATACAAAAGGTACAGGATCAGGGCGATAAGGCCGAAGAAAAGCACCTGGTATTTTTTCGACATGGGCAGTCCTGTTTGTCTGTGTCTCTTGTATTGCCTAGCACACGACGGCCCGCGGGGAAAGAGTCTGCCGCGGCCCTCCGCCTCCCTTCTTCCCGGCGGCTAGAGCATTTCACACTTGAAATGCTCGCGAGGATTTGTCGGCAAATCCTTGCCGCCAAATAGGCGTAGGCGGGCTTTGCCCGCCGTTAAGCGACTATTTGAAGCGTAAACTGCTCTAAAGGCAAGGCCCGCAAAAGCGCTCTGCCGCGTGTATACCCGCGTCGCATTGCCGACCGATATAAAGGACGCCTCTTCATGCACCCCCTGCTGACAGCCGTTCTCCGGCAAATGTTCGCCCGCCCTTTTCCGGGCATTGACCGGGCGGCCGCCCTGCAATTGGAACACCTGCCCCCCTCCGCACTGCTGGATCTTATGGCTGTGGCCCGCCTCGCGTCCGCTGAAACGATTTCCCGCACGCCGGGGGAATCCCCCGGCACAGGCGGCGCGCCTGACGCTTCGACCGACTCCCGCGACGCCGGAGGCGGCGTGCCCGCCAGCGCGGCCCACGATGTCACCCGTGCCTCACAAGCCCCCGCCGGCTTCGCCTGCGGCATCATCAGCGCCAAAACAGGGGCATGCAGCGAAGACTGCGCCTTTTGCGCCCAGTCCGCACATCATAAAAGCGCTGCGGTCCACCCTCTGGTGGACTACGATACCCTGGCCGGCCGCGCGGAAGCATTGGCGCAAGCCGGAGCCGCGCGTTTCGGCATTGTCACCAGCGGGCACGCCCTGACTGAAAAGGAGATGGATCGGCTTTGCGAATACGCCCTGCGCCTGCGCCGGGAATTTCCCTTACGCCTGTGCGCCTCCCTCGGAAGGCTGCGCAAAGGGCAGGCCGGGCGGTTGCGGCAGGCCGGGTTCACCCGCTACCACCATAATCTGGAGACCTCCGCCTCTTTTTACCCCGCCATATGCACCACCCACGCTTATGAGGAGCGTACCGCCACCGTCGCGCAAGCTGCAAGGGAAGGGCTCGAGACGTGCTCCGGCGGCATCTTCGGCCTGGGGGAACGTTGGGAAGACCGTGTGGATATGGCCTTTACCCTGCGCAATCTCGACGTGGATTCCCTGCCCCTGAACTTTCTGCACCCCATCCCCGGCACCCCCTTGGAAAACAGACATCCCCTGCCCCCTGCGGAGGCTCTGCGCTGCATCGCCCTGTTCCGGCTGATCCATCCCCGGCGCGACATCATTATCTGCGGCGGGCGGGAATACACCCTCGGGCAACGGCAAAGCCATATCTTTGCCGCCGGGGCCAACGCCCTGATGATCGGCAACTACCTGACCACCGCCGGCAGCGGTCTGGAGGCGGACAGAGAGATGCTGGAAAGCCTTGGCCTCGGGCATATGCTGGGGAAAAAAACGGAACTCTCCGGCCAATAGCCTCCCCTCACAACAGGCAAAGGCCCCGCAGGCAGTAAAAAAACCCGCGGGGCCTCCGTGTTTGTTCTCACTGGCGGCTGTTGGCGGCGGCTCATCAGGGAATGGCACTGAACCCTGTACCGTTTGCCTACGGGTGTCGTCCTGCGCGAATATGCGTCTAGAGCATTTCACACTTGAAATGCTCGCAAGGATTTGTCGGCAAATCCTTGCCGCCAAATAGGCGTAGGCGGGCTTTGCCCGCCGTTAAGCGACTATTTGAAGCGTAAACGGCTCTAAGGGGCCACCGCAATACTGGACCGGACCTCGGCCAGACTGAAGTGCACACGCACAACCGCCATCACGGCGTAGGAACCTGCCGATTGGGGGGTAAAGGAGAAAACTTCATTGTTACCGCCCTCCGTCGTCAGATCGTCCACAGCTCCCCCGCTGTATATCCAGTGCACCTGGCAGTCTTTGGGAAGCCCGCCTTCCGCCTGCACGGTAAGGGTCACCGGTTTACCCGCCTGCGGTTGCCCGGACAAAAGGTTCATGGACAGCTTTTCGGGCAAGGCGGACTGGGCGCCGCCTGTTTGCTGGGCAGATGCACCCTGTGGAGAGGGTTCGTCACTGACCTGAACGCGAAGGTCCGCGAAATCCAGCAGCTTCTCTTCCTTATCGTAAAACTCGGCGCAGACGGTATAGTCCCCCGGAACTTTCGGGACAAAGCAGAATTCCAGCTGATTGCCCTTGCCGGTGCCTGCGGAATGAAACGAGTCTTCGTGAGCGTAAAGCCCCCACTGCATGTATGCCTCGGGCGGCAGATTTTTTTGTATGACAATGCGGGCCGTCACCTGCTCTTCCGGCACCGGATGGGGAGTCAGAAGAATAATGGCGTATTCGCGATGGACGTTGCGCGCCTCCTTCTCCCCTTCGGCCCGGGCCGTCCGAGCCGGGAGCCAGGCCATGCAGGCCGCGACCAAAAGCAATGCCACAACGTTCCTTTTGCCTATCAACATGGATCGATGTCCTCCTTGATACAATCCGACAGAATGCGCCGTGCCGCCCCCCATTACCGGGAACCCGCACGAAGCGTCAGTTGGCCAAAATTGAGGGAGTCTGGGGGAATCATTCCCCCTATGGCAAATCAATTTTGAAGTTGCCCAAGAACTGCATTGCCTCCGGCGGCCAAAGGGATTGAATCCCTTTGGAAACCCCATTTTTTGTCCGGCAGCGGTGGGAAAATTTAAAGTTAATTCGCTCCAGGCAGGATTTGGGGCGGCAGCCCCAATTCTCATAGGCCCTGGGCCTAGCGCGTCACTATTCCTTCCGTAGGAGCCGGGCCCTCGGTCATTTCCTTCAACTGGCTTGTATCCCAGCCGCCGCCCAAGGCCTTGATCAGATTCACCGCCGCGATGAGCCGCTGCCCCTGCACCTGGATGGCGTTACGTTCGTTGGTCAGGGCGGTTGTCTGGGCGGTGACCACCTGCAGATAGGTGGTCATGCCGCCCCGGTACTGGGAAAGGGCTAGGCGCAGGGCCATCTGCGAGGCCAGCACCGCCCTGCCCTGGGCTTCGCCTTCTTTTTCCAGAAAGCCCAGAGCGGACAGGTTGTCTTCCACATCCTTGAACCCTTGCAGCACAGTCTGCCGGTATGTCGCCACAGAGGCTTCGTAGCCCGCTTGGGCAACGTCGGACTCGGCCAGACGCCTGCCCCCTTCAAAGAGGGAAAGGGCCGCGCTGGGACCGAGGGACCACACGGTGAGCGGCGCGGTGTGCCAGCCCACCGCTTGCAGAGAGCGGCTGCCCCCGAGATTCAGCGTAGGGAACCAGGCCGCGCGGGCCAGGCCGATCTGTTCGTTGACCGAGGCCACCCGCCGTTCGGCGGCGGCGATATCGGGACGGCGCTCCAGCAGGGCCGAGGGGACGGAAACCGGCACGGCCGGCAGGATAGCGGTCAGGCTTGCGCGTTCCAGGGCAAAGGTGGAGGGAATCCGCCCCAGAAGCAGGGCGATGCCGTGTTCCAGTTCCGCGCGCTGGCGTTGCAGGTCGGCAAGCTGGGCCTCTGCGGAGGCAAGCTGGGCTTCGGCCTGGGCCACGTCGGCCGGGGTGACGATGCCCCCCTGGTACTGGCTGCGGGTAAGCTGCACCGCCTTGGCGTAGGCCGCTATGGTGGACTCGTAAAGCTCTATCTGCACGTCCAGGGTACGCAGTTGGAAGTAGGTCTGGGCCAGTTCCGCCTCGGTGGCGAGGCGCATGGTGGAGTAGTCGGCGGCAGTGGCCTCGGCTTCGGCCCTGGCAGCGGCAAAGGCGGGAATGGCGTTCCAGAAGCTGACCTCCCACTGGGAGGAAACCCCTACGGAATAGGAGTTGTGTATGGCCCCGGAGGTATTGCCCCGTGTGGCCGAAGCGGGCAGCGACACCGTGGGGAAAAAGGCGGAACGGGCGACGGAAATCTGCGCGCGGGCCGTGCGCAGGTTGGCCGCCGCCTGGGCGATGTTCTGGTTGGCGAGGTGCATCTCGGCCATCAGCCCGTTCAGCGTGGCATCCTCAAACATCTCCCACCAGGGGCCGCGCGCCAGGGTTTCCTGCGGCAGGGCCATCTTCCAGGCGCCCGTTTCCTTGAACTCCTCCGGAATTTCCCTCTGGGGCAGATCCGGGCGCTCATAATTCGGGCTCAAGTCAAAGATGCAGCCGCCCAGCAGCAAGGGCAGCATACATACGAGTATCATGCGAACACTATATATCATGACGAAACTTCCTGCGTGCGCGGCCGAGGCCGCGAGTACGCCGGTCTGCGGTTGTCTGTTTCCCGCGGCTTTTTCCTGCACATGGCGAGTATGCCGCATTCTGCTCTTCTGTATTCCGTCTCTCTCTTTATGCCATTCTCGCCCGCAGACCCGAGGTAAGGGGCGGCTTTTTGCGTCAGGCGAGGAAGGCGGCCCCTTTTGCGGAGGGAGTGTACTCTTATCGTACTCGACCGGGGAGAAAAAGGGGCCGCCTGACGAAGCATCACGCAAAAAGCCGCCCCTTACCGCCGGGAGAAGCGGTCGAGGTAGATGTATACCACCGGAGTGGTATACAGGGTCAGGAGCTGACTCACAAGCAGCCCCCCCACAATGGTAATGCCCAGCGGCGTGCGCATTTCCGAACCGTCCCCGCTGCCCAGCAACAGAGGCACCGCGCCGAATATGGCGGCCATGGTGGTCATCATAATCGGGCGGAACCGCAGCAGACAGGCCTTGTAAATGGCTTCCACGGCCGAAAGGCCCTCGTTTCTGCGCGCCTCCAGGGCAAAATCGATCATCATGATGGCGTTTTTCTTCACAATGCCGCACAGCAGCAGAACGCCGATAAAGGCGATGACGGAAAATTCCGCCCCAAAAGCCATCAGCCCGAGAATGGCCCCCACCCCTGCGGAAGGCAGGGTGGAAAGGATGGTCAGGGGATGAATGAGGCTTTCGTACAACACCCCGAGCACGATATACAGGGTTACCAGCGCGGCCAGGATGAGCAGGGGCTGGTTTCCGGTCGAGGCGGCGAAAGCCCGCGTGGTTCCCTGGAAACTGCCCCGCACGGCGTCGGGCACGCCGATATCGTGCATGGTCCGTTCAATGGCGTCCTGTATCTCAGAAAACGCATGGCCCGGCAATATGTTGAAGGAAACGGTCGAGGCCGTGAACTGTCCCTGGTGGGAAACGGACAGGGAGGTCAACGTGGGCAGAAAGGCGGAAAAGGCCGTCAGCGGCGCAAGGGTGCCGTTGCCACCGCCGATGGAAAAAGACGAGGCGGAGTTGCCTCCGAGGCCGGTGCCCATGCCTCCCGCCCCTGTGTTGAGGGTGACGACGGCAGCCCCCGTCCCTCCGGCAGGCACGTAGAGGTTCCGCAAGCCCTCCGGGCCTTGCAGATATTCCGGGGCGAACTCCATGACCACCCGGTACTGGTTGGCGCCGGTATAGATGGTTGAGGCGAAACTTTGCCCGAAGGCCAGGCCGAGGGCGGTGTCCACCTGTTTCTGGGAGATGCCGAGGCGGGCCAGGGTATCTCTGTCCACCTGCACCGTGGTTTGCAGGCCGCGGGTTTCCTGATCGGAGTTCACGTCCACCAGGCCGGGAATCTTCCGGAACGCCTGGGTAATAATGACACTCCACTTGCGCAGCAGTTCCAGATCGTCGCTTTGCAGGGTGTACTGGTAGGCGGCGCGGGACTGCCTGCCGCCCATGCGCAGATCCTGCATGGGTTGCAGGTAGAGCTGCGCCCCCGGGATACTGAGCCTGCCGCGCAGTTGGTTGATTATCATATCCGCGCTTTCGCCGCGTTCCTTGCGCGGCTTCAGGGTGATAAAGAACATACCGGAGTTGCGCTGCCCCGTGCCGGTAAATCCCCCTACCGAGGCCACCGCCGGATGGGAGCGCACCCGCTCCATCAGGGTTACCACCTTGGGCTGCATGGCCTGGAAGGAAATGCTCTGATCCGCCTGGATCAGCCCGAAAATCTGCCCCGTATCCTGCTGGGGAAACAGCCCCTTGGGCACCACGATATACAGGTAGATGTTGAAACCGATGGTCAGGATCAGGACCAGCAGCGTAATGCCTTTGTGGCGCAGCACCACAGCAAGGGTTTTGGCGTAACCTTCATGCAGCAGGTCCATACTGCCCGCCCATAGATGCATCAATCCGCCGGACGCCGTGCGCGAAGCCACGCCGAAGCGCCGCAGCAGCGAGTGCCGGGTTCCGCCCGCCCCGAGCAAAAATCCCGGCCCCCCCGGCTCATCCTTTGCCGGACGCAGGAACGCGGCGCACATCATGGGGGTGGTTACCAGCGATACCACCAGAGAGACCAGAACGGCGGCGGAAAGGGTCACGGCAAATTCCTTGAACAGCCGCCCGATAAGACCCCCCATGCCCAGAATGGGAATGAAGATGGCCACCAGGGAGATACTGATGGACATCACCGTAAAGGCCACCTCCTTGCTGCCGAGGTAAGCCGCCTGCAGCGGCGGCACGCCGTCTTCCATGTGGCGGACGATGTTCTCCGTCACCACGATGGCGTCGTCCACCACGAACCCTGTGGCAATGGTCATGGCCATGAGAGAGAGATGGTTCAGGGAAAAACCCGCAAGGTACATGATGCCGAAGGTGCCGAGCAGAGAGACGGGCACGGCCACAGCCGGGATAAAGGTCGCCCGCCCGTTGCGCAGAAAGAGAAATACCACCAGCACCACCAGCAGCATGGCGATGACCAGGGTCTGCTCCACCTCGCGCAGGGATGCGGTGATGGAGGGCGAGCGGTCCATGATCACCTGAAAACCCGCGCTCTCCGGCATCCAGGCCCGCAGCAGGGGCAGCGTGGCCTTCACCCGGTTTACGGTCTCAATGATGTTGGAACCGGGCTGGCGGTAAATGATGATGAGGATGGCCTCCTCGCCGTTGGCGTAGCCGACGTTGCGGATGTCCTGGACGCTGTCGCGCACCGTTGCCACATCGGAAAGGCGCACGGCGGCCCCGTTTTGGTAGCGGATAATCAGGGGAGCGAAATCCGCGGCCTTCTGGAGCTGATCGTCGGCTCCCACAAACCACTGGGTCGCGCCGTTTTCAAGCATGCCCTTGGGCAGGTTGGCGTTGGCGCGGGAAAGGGCGGTGCGTACATCCTCCAGGGCGATGCCCTGGCTGTTGAGCAGCCCCGGCTGGAGTTCCACCCGCACTGCGGGCAAAGAACTGCCGCCCACGGAAACCTGCCCCACCCCGTAGACCTGGGAAAGTTTCTGGCTGAGCACGGTGGACGCCAGATCGTACAGCGCGCCCTGGGTCAGGGTTTTCGAGGTAAGGCCCAGAACCATGATGGGCGCGTCGGCCGGGTTCATTTTCCGGTAGGTGGGGTTGCTGGGCATGGTGGGCAGTATGGCCCTCGCCGCGCTGATGGCGGCCTGCACGTCCCTGGCCGCGCCGTCGATATCGCGGTTCAAATCAAACTGCAAAACGATGCTGGTGTTGCCCTGGCTGCTTTGCGAGGTCATTTCCGTGATGCCTGCGATGCGGCCCAGCGTACGCTCAAGAGGGGTGGCCACGGTGGCGGCCATGGTTTCCGGACTGGCGCCGGGAAGGGAGGCGGAAACGCGGATGGTGGGAAAATCCACCTGGGGCAGGGGCGAGACCGGCAGCAGGGCAAATGCCACGATGCCCACCAGGGCCACGGCCAGGGTAAGAAGGGTTGTGCCCACCGGGCGGGATATGAAGGGAGCGGAAAGATTCATGGGCGCGCAGCCTTCTCCGTCCGGGTACATCCTCCGGACAAAACGAAAAAAACGGCAGGCTGCACGGCAAAGGCCGGCAACGCGGCCGCAAGTGTCAAACCGGTCTTCAGCGCAGCTTTACCATGTTCTTGCCGCTGCGCTTGGCGTCATACAGGGCGAGATCCGCCCGCTGGATAAAGCTGTCCGCCGGCTCGCCCATAAGGTAGGCGGCGCAGCCGATGCTGACGGTTATGGGAGGCAGCGACTCAAAGCGGTGCCGCTCTATGCGGGCGCGCAGCTTTTCGGCCATGCGAAAGGCCTGTCCCTGCATGGTGTAGGGGGCGATAATGGCAAACTCCTCGCCTCCGTAGCGGGCGGCCATGTCCCCGCGCCGCAGGTACGAACGCAGCAGCTGGCCGAGAGAAGAGAGCACGGCGTCGCCGGTAAGGTGGCCGTATGTGTCGTTGATGTCCTTGAAATTGTCTATATCCAGCAGCAGCAGGGACAGATCCGACCGGCCCACTGTGGCTCTTGCTATTTCGTCCTGCAGGGCCTCCATGAACGTGCCCCGGTTGTGCAGGTTGGTCAACGAATCAAAACGGGAGCGCTGCTTGTACATTTCCAGATCGTTGTTGAGCATCCTGCGTTCGAGCAGGTGCTCCCTGGCCTTCTGCAGAATGCGGGCCCGCTCCACATAGTCGTCCTTGAGCATGCGGATAATGATCACCTGCTGTCCCTCCGTGATCATGGCCGCGGCGATAAGGGCCTGGTTTTCGTCCCGCACCCCCGCTTCCTGCCAGATGCCTGAGTCAAGCTGCCCTCCCGTATTACGGGCAAAAAACAGCTCCGCATCTTCCAGAAAAAACTCCATCATGTCGGAATGTTCCCAGGGAGCAAGGCAGGGACCGGAATCAGTGGGGGGAAACAGGTGGTCATAGAAGGCGGGCACGCCTCCGAGCAGAACATACTCACGCGGGGCAACACGCTTCAGGACGGCAATGTCCAGCTCGTTCAGTATGGCGAAAGCGAGATTGCTGTCAGGCACAGACTTCTCCTGAGAGGCTTTGCGGGAGGGTCGCAGCGGGCCGTGGGATGCCGCGCTCAGGGGCTGGCGCGTTACAGCATATCGCTGGCCAGCGAGGTAAAGGCTTCGTTCACGGCAAGGCCCGTTTTGGCGCTCGTCTTCAGCACGCGCATGCCCTGTTCCTCCAGAGCGTCAAGCTGGGCGTCCGTCACCTCCCAGCTTGTGGCGAGGTCGGACTTGTTCACCAGCAGGGCATGGGGCACAGGGCCGATAAGATCAACGGCCAAGGTGCGCAACGAAAGGGCGATCTCCAGGGTTTCCTTCCGGGTGCCGTCCGCAACGACAAAAAAGGCCATGGCCCCGCGCAGGTAGGAGATGTTGACGTCAACGTAATCGTCCTTGCCTTCCAGATCCCACAAAACAAGGGTGAGCTCCTGCTCCCTGATCGTGATCTTTTTTTTGCTTATCTTTACGCCAACGGTGGAAAGATACCGATCCGTAAAAATAGAGTGCACATACTGTTGCACCAGAGCGGTCTTTCCCACAGCAAACGCGCCGAGCATACAAATCTTTTTGTTTATCATGCCCTGTCCGATAGAACGTAAACGGCTGCAACGCAGATCCTTAACGACAAAGAGTTCCGTAGATCCAGAAGGGTACACCATCAGCCTGGGCAGCACAAGGGAAAGTATTATTTCTTCAGTACTTCCGGGACCGCATCTCCCGCTCTGGCAAGGTGCACCCGTAGCTCAATACGCCTGCGGCTCTGGTCGGGCACTTTCACGTCACCGGCGTATTCCGCGCCCATTCCATACAGGGTCAAGGGCATGCTTGAACCTCTGGCATACAGCATGCTCGCAAGGGTGCGGGCCCTTGCCTGGCTGATCTCGTAGTTGCGCTTGTCCATGCCGACCGCATCGGCGTGGCCGTAAATGGTAAGGCTGGCCGCCAAGCCCATTTTGCGGCTGAGTTTCTCTATGTCGACAAGGGTCTCCACCGCGTTCGTCAGCTTCGGCATGTCCTGTTCAACGGGAAGATCCTTGCCCGTGGGGAACTCCACGGAAATCGCCTCTACAGACTGGATAAGATCCGTGAGTTCCTGCATGCGCGGGTCGGTAACGGCGCTCAGGTCCACGTTTTTTACCCCCGGAAGCCGCATGGCGTCTTCACGGGCCTGCAGAATCCAGTCCATGGGAGCGGTACCGGCAAGGTGCAGTGTATCCTCGTTATCGAGATACATGTCCACCCCCGGCGGGGGAGCTATCCGGTCGGCAATTCTCTTGGTAACGATGGCCGACTCATAGGACACATACGGCTTGGAGTCCAGAACAAACTGGTCCGGCTCCCCCTTCCCCTCAACCAGAACGGCAAGGGGGGATCGGGCCTTTTCGTCTCGCAGACACTGTATACGCCAGCGGCCGTCCTCCTGCGGAACTGCGGAGACGACCATCAGTCCCGGCTCTTTACGCAGATGGGCAATGGCATTTTCCACCCGGGCACGTTCGGCGGCGGCGTGCAGCGATTCCTGGTAGGCGGTGTATTTCCAGTAGCCGTAGCCGCCCGCAAGCCCCAGCAGCAGTAAGACGGGGAAGCACTTCACCCAGAAAGGCAGCGGCTTGTCCTCATCCATAAAGCGGGAAATGAGGCAGTCCTCCAGGTACCGGTGGGCAGCGGCGGCAAAAGGCGCCGTGTCGCCGTTAAACGACGCAAGGGCTTCCGCGCACTCGACGCTCACCAGTTCCAGGGCGATGCGCAGGCGCTCGCGAAAATCCGCCGGCGGCGTGCCGCGCACGACGCAGGCAAGATACGCCTGCGCACTTTTTTCTATCATGACGGTAAATTCGCCAAACTGCATTGATTCCAGATTCTCTTCCTGGCCGCTGGCAAAGCAGTCGCGCACAAAGTCCTGGATGGCCGTCAGCATGGCGGACACCATGTCGGCGTCCTGGGTGTCCACCCCCTCGCCCGAAATATGGGTCAGCACCAGCCCGGTTTCGCTGTGGATGAGGAAAAGCTGCTCCACTCTGTACAACAGCGTGTGCAGCAGGACGACCTCGCTGAAGGGCTTGCCCGTGCGCAGCGCCTCGAACCGCCAGCGCAAACCCTTCCAGGAAAAAGCCATTTCCACGCTTTTATTGAAACTTTGCAGCATGGACCGGAACGTTTCGGCAATGGAGCGCCTGATGGCCGGACCCATGAGAGGAAAGAGCACGTTGGTGAATTCACGGGGTTTTTTACGCAGCGCGGTTGTGTACAGCTTTTCCACAACCGGTTCCAGAGCGCGGGCGAGCTTCTCATCCTTGCCGGCGCGCAGCACTAGGGCTTCCGCAATGACTTCGCTGACGTCATGGGCGTTGCTCAGACAGTTGTCCAGACGCTCCTGCATGCGGTTGAGGAGATCGATTTCCCGCTGGAAAAGCAGCTTCCGCAGGGCGGCAAGATCGCCCTCCGCAGGCAGGAGGGGCGCATCTTGCCGGGAAAGAGTCAGTGTCCGTGTAGCCGCAGGCACCGCCGGTTCCTCACCGGCTTCGTCCGGGGAAAGGCTCTGCTCCGCTCCCGGGACAAAAGAGGAAGAAACGGCGTTCTGCGCCGCTTCTTCCCTGTTGCCTTCGGGCGCATCTGCAAGAGAGCCGTCCCAGACGGTTGCGTGCTCAGCCATTCGCGGTTCCAGCCGTGCCCGCCTGCGGGGCGGCAGGCTTGCCCTGGCGCGGCGCTTCCGAAGAGCTTTCCGCGTCCCTGACTATATGGCCCAGGTCCGAGGGCCACTGGCCGCTCAACTTCACGGCCACTTCCGTAAACATGCCGGAGAGAGAGGAACGGTGCACCATGTCGTGGCGGATCTGCTCCGCCGTGCTGGCGAGCACCTGCAGCGCATCCTGGTACTTTTCCTCGATCTTGCCGGAAAGGGTGCCGCTCTCGGAGAGCAGCAGTTTGCGCAGCTCCCTTTCCGTGGCGTCAAGCGTGCCGGAAACTTTGGTAAGCTTGCGGTCGAAGGCTTCGGACATGGCCGCTATGTCCTTGGCAAGCTGGGCAAGGGCGTCGGTACGCTCGCGCTGCTCGTTCCTGAGCCCTTCCGCCCGTTCGCGCTGTTCGCTCTTCAGGCCTTCCTGGCGCTCGCGCTGCTCGTCTTTCAGAACGCTGTCCCGCTCCGCCAGTTCCTCTTTGAGCCGGTGCATGAGCGAGGAGGTTTCGCTTTTCATGAAATTTTCAAGGGAATCCAGACGTGTTTTCAACGCATCGCGCGCATCCGCGATCTCCCGCTGAAAGCGTTCTTCCTGCCGCTGAAAGCGGGTTTCCATTTCTTTGAGCTGCGCGCCGAAAAGGAGTTCACGGACCTGCTCCATGGGCGCTGTTTCCGGTACATAGGCCGCATCGGCCGGACGTTTTGTCATTGTATACCCCGCGAGTTCTTGTGCCTCTATATCGAATAACATACAGAATACATGTTTTCAGGATCTCTTGCCGCTGGGCGTTGCCCGTTGCGATACCCCTCCGCAACCTGCCGGAAATGTCCGCACGGGGCGCACTATGTGTATATTTACACCTAAAAACCCGTTTATGGCAATACTCGGCGTCTTGATATTCACATATCGCAAAATATTTATAATGCAGCTCTAACAAGGCTTATGGAGTCCGCAGTCCTATATAGCGCAGCATGCCGTCAAGGCTGGTATACGGATGGGGCGGGCAACCCGGAATATACAGGTTGACGGGCAGATGCCCGGCGGCTCCATCAGCCTGTTGGGGCGACGGCTCGCCCGGCAATGAGCGGAACAGCCCGCCGGAAATGGCGCACGCCCCCACGGCCAGTACCGCCTTGGGTTCCGGCATGGCCCGCAGACACTTGAGCAGGGCCTCGCGCATGTTGCGCGGCACCGGTCCGGTAAGCAGCAGGCCGTCGGCGTGACGCGGCGAAGCCACAAAGTCCATGCCGAAGCGGGCCAGATCGAATACCACCGTGCCCAGCACGTTCAGGTCCGCCTCACAGGCCCCGCATCCGGCGGCGGTCACCTGGCGCAGGCGGAACGAGCGTTTGAAGGCCCCGCCTATGGCTGTATTGGGCGTCACCGGCAGGGGCGGCAGGACAAAGGACGGCCCGCCGCTTCCCGGCGGCGGCAGAGGCAGCGACTGCGTCCCCCCCCCCGAGCCCTCCCCTTCGCCAAGCGTTGCCGGGCGGACGATCAGGGCTTCGCGCACGGTGGTGGCAAGCCGCCAGTCCGTGGTGAACACCAGGGCTTCCGCTTCACAGGCGCGCGCGCACAGGCCGCAAAAGGTGCAAATGCCCATGTCCAGGGCCGGGGCGTACCCTTCCAGAGAGATGGCCGCCACCGGGCACACGGCGGCGCAGGCCCCGCAGGCTTCGCCCGCAGCCCCCCGGCATTTTCCGGCGTGGATGAAGGGACGCCCGCGAAAGCGCGGCGGCAGGGACGGCAGCGTGTCCGGGAACCCGACGGTGCGCGATTTCTGGCGCAGGCGTTCAATAAAAATGTCCAGCATGACGGCCTCTACAGATCATGTCCGCAGTATGAAAGATTGAAACTCTTGTTGCACAGGGGAAAATCGGAAATCTGTTGCTCTCGCAATGCAAGGGCCAGTCCCATCCAGTTGTGGAAGGAAGGGTCGGTCACCGCGTACGAGATATATTCTCCCCCGGCGCCGGTTATGCCCACGTGGCAGACCTCGCCGCGCCAGCCCTCCACCAGGGCCACCCCGATACGTCCGGGCCGCAGAGAGGCGTCCTGCGGCAAAGGGGTCTGCCCCTCTCCGTCGCCGTCAAGGAACTCTTCCAGAAGCTTGCGGCAATACGCCACGGAGGCGGAGATTTCCCCATGGCGCACTCTGGTCCGTGCGTGCACGTCGCCCCAGGGGGCGGTTTCCAGATCAGGCGGAGCAGGCAGGCCCGGCAACGGATGGGTCAGGCGGCTGTCCACGGCCAGGCCGCAGGCGCGGGCCGCGACCCCCACCATGCCCAGGTCGCGGGCGCTCTCCACGGGCACCCGCCCCACTCCGGTCAGGCGCGCCATGACCGAAGGAGAATCCCATATGAGCTGCACCGCCCCCTGCACGTCCCGGGCGGTCAGGGCGAGACGCTCCTTCAAAAGCTGTATCTCGGGCCGTTCCAGATCGTACGCCGTGCCGCCGGGCACAAGGAGGCCCCGGCCGAAACGGCTGCCGCACAAAATAGCCGACATGTTCAGCCAGTCGCCGCGCAACCGCCCGCAAAAGGACAGAGTGGGCAGAAAGCCCACGTCACCCGCAATGGCCCCCATATCGCCGGTGTGGTTGGCAAGGCGTTCCAGCTCCAGCGCCAAGGCGCGGATGAGCTGCCCGCGCGGCGAAACCGGACGCCCGGACAGGGCTTCCACCAGGGTGCAGTATGCCCAGCTGTGAGCCACGGTGGTGTCGCCGGCAATGGCTTCCATAAGGGGCAGGGTACGGCGGTGCGGACCGCCCCGTAAAAGGGCTTCCACCCCGCGGTGATGGTATCCCAAAGAGATCTCCAGGTGCATCACCACTTCGCCGAGGCACTGGAAGCGAAAATGCCCGCACTCGATCACCCCCGCGTGGATAGGCCCCACCGCCACCTCGTGCACCTCGTCCCCGGCCACGCGGAAAAAATCCATCACCCCCACTTCCGGGCCGTCGCTTTTTTCAAAACGCACCGGCTTGAGCCAGGGGTGTCCCTCGGGCAGGAGCCCGTGCTTTTCATACAGTTCCCGCTCGAACAAATGTACCTGGGGAATGCGCGGGGTCAGCGAGGGAAAACTGCCTTCCACCTCGGTGGAGGCGATATACACCCGCCCGGCCGTATCCGAGGCCAGCACGCCCACCAGACGATACACGCAGGAGGATTTCCGGGCTGTTTCCACAGGCTGGAAACCTCCGAAGACCTCTTCCGGCACGGCAAACAGAGCAACAACGCGGCAGCCGCCGCGCACCAGGTTCTGCATCCAGTGGCTGAACATGCCGAAGCTGAACTGGGGCACCGCGTCCACCGGCGCCGCGCACCCGTTGCGCAGTTGCAGGGAATCCTGCGCCCCGAGCCCTGGCCGCACACCTGTCTTGTCGCCCAGAGACTCCGCCAGGGAACGGGTCTGCACGGCGTCCGCTCCGGGACGGATGTATGAAAGCCGCGCGTCGGACAAACCGGGGGCGTTCCCCGGCAGATGCCCGGCGGCCTTTTCCCGGACGGTCTCAGGGGCCTGCGCTTCCGCCTGTGGAGAGGAGGGCGTTTCCGGGGGCAAAGGAGGCTGGATGGGTGTCATGGCGTTTCCCCGTTACTGGTGAAAGCTCAGGGCGGCGGCGGCCCGCACGGCGGTGTCGCACCACCGGGGCAGATACAGGCCGAGGATCAGCACCAGCCCCAGCAAACAGGCGGAAGGGACCACCATGAGCGGATTCTCCCGCCCGGAAAGCCGGATGCCGTGAGGGGGAGTGCCCTTGCACATGCGCAGCACCGGAGTGATCATGCCCACGAAGATGATGCCGAGCAGGGCCAGATACAGCACGGCCAGCCAGATTTTGCCGCTGTGCAGCAGCCCTTGCAGTATGGAAAATTCACTGATGAACACGGCAAAGGGAGGCGAGCCGGTAATGGCGATCATCCCCGCCAGCCACAAGGCGGCGGTAACCGGCAGGGTACGGGCGAGACCGGTCACGTCGTGGCTGGACTTGGTGTGGTATTTGGCAAGAATATTCCCGGCCAGCATGAACAGCCCGGCCTTGACCAGGGAATGATTCACCATGTGCAGCACGCCCCCGCGCGAGGCCTCGAACCCCACGCCCAGGCCCAGCAGCAAAATGCCCATATGCTCGACGCTGGAATAGGCCAGCATGCGCTTGAAGTCTCCCTGCCCCACAATGAACAGGGCCGCAATGGCCATGGAGATGAAGCCGAAGGCGATGAGCAGCGTGCTGGCAAATGCGCCCAGGTCCGCGGCCAGGCTCACCTGAAAAGCCCGGAAGATGCCGAGAAAGGCGCAGTTGAGCAGCGCTCCGGACAGCAGGGCGGACACCAGGGACGGCGCTTCGCTGTGGGCGTCGGGCAGCCAGGTGTGCATGGGGGCCACCCCCATCTTGGTACCGTAGCCGATGAGCAGGAAAACAAACGCCGCTTTGAACCAGCCGGGGTGGGCTGCGGGAGCCGCCGCCAGCAGGGAGCCGACGGTCATTTCCGTGGCAAGGTGCCCGGCGGTCTGCATGGAAACGTCCATGAGCAGGTTGCCCACCAGGGCGAGGGCAATACCCACGGAGCAGATCATCAGGTACTTCCAGGTCGCTTCCAGCGAGCGCCGGTGTCTGTGGAAATAGATCAGGGGGGCGCTGACCACGGTGGTGGTTTCAATGCCCACCCAAAGCAGGCCGAAGTGCCGGGTCACCCCGGCCAGGACAGCCGAGGCAAGAAAGAGCAGCAGGCAGGCCGTAAAGGTGGCTTCCGGCGCGTTGGAAAAATGCAGCCCCTGCACAAAGTCCTTGCGCTTGCCCGAGTCTTCGGCCTTCAGATACCCCACAGCGTACACCGCCGCCGCGAAAAAGAGAATACAGGTCAGGGTGAGCACTATCTTGCCCATGGCGTCCAGCGAGAGCAGATCTCCACCGACGGAAGCGGGCTCCACTACCCAGGTGGCTGCGGCAAGGCCCAGTTCGGCTGCGGCAACGCCCACCAGCAGAATACGCCGCGGCCAGTCCGCGGGGATGAACCACGAAAGAATGGCGGCCGCCAGAGGCAGACAGACGAGAGCAAAGAGCATGGCGTATTCCCGTTGTACCGTAAAAGACCTACAAAACTACCGACAAATCACGCAAACATCTCCAACCCCCAAATCGCGGGGCCAAGGGGCCTGAGGCCCCTTGCGGGTGCAGGGCCGCGCCCTGCTCTGGAACAATTGGCTTCGACAACAGTGACTTTCTAATCGCGCAAACTGGCGAACTGATCCACATCCGTGGAGTCAAAGGCCCGGTTGATATGGTGAATGGCTATGCCCATGACGAACACGCCCACCAGGATATCCAGCAGAATGGAAAGTTCCAGCCATACCGCGTCTTCCTGCGCCATGGGCACGCCCAGCAGGTAGATGCCGTTTTCCATGACCAGGTAGCCGAACATCTGGGTCAGGGCCTTTCTACGGGTGACAATCAGCAAAATACCCGCAAACACTGTGGCAAAGGCCGCGGGAAACACCAGGGCGAACAGCGGGTTGGCGGCAACGCCCACCCGGTCCCCCAGCCAGAGGGAAAGCACGAACCCGCACAGCCCTGCCAGCACGCAGGCCGTGTGCCCCAGGTACGGCTTGACTGGCGGCTGGGGCGGCAGTTGCTTGTAGGTGCGCCGAAGCAACAGGGGCAGCACCACCCCCTTGATGCCCAGAAACAGCGCCGTCACCCAGATCAGGTGCGCGGTAACTTCGCCCCGGTGCGCCACAAGGGGCAACAGGCCAAGCAAAATGCCCTGCAACGCGATCAGGCGGATGCACAGGCGCTGCCGTTCCGCCGCCAGAAGGGAAAGGTCGGTGATCAGCACCATGCCCAGCACGGCCTGCAGGACGTCAAAGGAGAACAGAGTTCCGGGCGCGGCCAGGGAGGCTGTCGTGGGAGAAATCACGGGGTCACCTCCAGAGAATAAGGGCGGCCAGCCCGGCGAAGGATCCCGCGAGAGTGAGCACCTGCGGCACCCGTTCCATACGCAGGCGCGCCATCAGAGATTCCACAAGGCCCACCAGCACGGCGGTCAGAAACACAAGCGCCAGAGTGACGGCGGCGTACAGGACGGCAAGGTGCGCGTCGTTCCCCACCGCTCCGGACACCGGCAGCATGTGCCCCGTAACGGGAAGGATCACTCCGGCGACGAGCAGCCCGAAAATCCACAGCTTCAGGGCGGCGGCGTACTCGATCAGGGCCAGATCCGGCCCGCTGTGATCCAGCACCATGACCTCGTGGATCATGGTCAGTTCCAGGTGGGTGTTGGGGTCGTCCACGGGAATGCGGCTGTTTTCCGTAAGCAGCAACAGGAAAAAAGCGAAGGCCAGAAGCAGCAGATACGGCCAGTGTTCCAGCCAGACGTCCGGCGAAAGGCCCCCGATCATCTGGGACAGGGAAAGGTGCCCCGAACCATAGGCCAGAACCGCCATGCAGAGCAGAAAGACGGGCTCGGCCATGGCCGAAAACATGGCTTCACGCACGGCACCCATGCCTTCAAAGGCGCTGCCCGTATCCAGGGCTCCCAGAATAAGGGCGAAGCGGCCGAGGGCGAACAGGCCCGCCAGCAGCAAAAAGTCTCCTGAAAACGGCAGCAGCCCGGCAAACCCGCCAAAGGGCACCAGCAGCAGCCCGGCCATGGCCGTGGCCACGGCCCCCAGAGGGGCGGCCTGAAAGACCCAGGTGGTGGTCTCCGGGTAGACCGGCTTCTTTTGCACTAATTTATACAGATCAAAGTACAGCAGCAGGATGGGGCGGCCTTTGCGCCCGCCCATTTTGGCCTTTACCCGGTTGATGACGCCCGGCAGCATCGGGGCCAGGAGCAAGGAAAGGGCCAGACAGCCCAAAGAGCCCGCGAGCTGCGCGTTCATGACCACCCCAATGCCCAGACCAGGGCTGCCAGAAGGGCAATGAGAATGTACAGGATATACGCGTTCAAAAGCCCGTGCTGCAAGCCTTTTGCGGCTTCCGCAAAGCGCGCCACCCCCTGGAAGAGAAGCTTGCTCCACAGGGCTGTGGGCCAGTCCGGCACGTCCATTTTCGCAACCGCGCTACGGGGGAAAATATTCTCCCGCGGATCGATCTGCGGGGTTTCCATGGTCGGACGCAGCACGCTGCGCATCATCTGGGCCGGAAACTGGGCGAAGGAACCGCCGGAATACTGGATGCGCGCCGAAGGCTGGCGGTAGCCGCAGTCCCAGGTGACGCCGGGGGTGAAGGAAGTTTTTGCCAGCAGGCGGCGCTTGTACAGCCAGGCCAGCCCCAACAGGGCCAGCAGAATGGCGGAGCCCGAAGACAGGTACCTGAGCACGGAAGTGATCAGGACGAACCCGTCATCCCCAAGGTAGGCGGGCAGCCGCATGTGCAGGGAAAGGAAGTTCAGGGCGGGCTCAAGCAGGGCGAACAGCCAGGGCGCGGCAAGACCTGCCGCAAGACACAGCCCGCTCAGGGTCAGCATGACCAGCCGCCAGGTGTCCCCCGCCCGCTGCCCGTGCTCAACGGCCGAGCTGCGCGGCGAACCCAGGAACACCAGCCCGTACAGGCGGGTGAAGCAGAACAGGGCCAGCCCGGCAATGCCCGCCAGCACAAAAAGTCCGGCCCAGAAGATAAGGGCGGTATCCGTGCCTCTAACTGCAAGGGCGCCGCTCGCAAACCCGAGGTAGAGCAGCAGTTCGCCCACAAACCCGTTCAGGGGCGGCACTCCGGCAATGGCGGCCGAGGCGAGGGCCATGCAGCCGCCTGCAAAGGGCATGCGCTTCTGCACCCCGCCAAGGCGGCTGATCAGGGTCGTGCCGGTGCCCTGCTGCACCGCGCTTGCTCCCAGAAAATACAGCGCCTTGAACAGGGAGTGGTTCCACATGTGCAGCAGCCCCCCGGCCAGAAAACACAGGGCCACCGCCCCCTTGCCGCTCAGCGAGGCCAGAATGCCCGCCCCCAGGGCCAGACAGATGATGCCCATGTTTTCAACGCTGGAATAGGCCAGGGTGCGCTTCATATCCGGCTGGGCCAGGGCGAACAGGACGCCCAGCAGGCCGGAAACGCCCCCCACGCCCATCAGGGCGTACGCCCACCAGACATCCGGCGGGCCGACCAGCAGGAGAATCCGGACCAGACCATACACGCCCGCGTTTACCATGGCCCCGGCCAGCACCGCTGCCACATGCCCCGGCGCGGCGGGGTAGGCTTCCGGAATCCATACGTGCAGCGGCACCATGGCAAACTTGACGCCGAACCCGACAAGGGCGAGCAGAAAGAGCAGCCCCGTGCCCCCCCAGCCCGAAAAGGCGGCAAACTGCGCAAAGGCGGTCCCGCCCGCCTCAACGCTCATCAGGGCGAACAGCAGCAGCAGAGGCAACGCGCCAAGGTGCGCCGCCACCAGATAGATCCACCCCGAATAGCGTTCCCGGGAGTTTCTGTCTTTGGGGGAAAGCAGAAAAAAAGGCGCCAGGGACATCACTTCCCAGGAAAGCAGGAAGAAAACGCCGTCCGCCGCCGTAAACACCAGAACCATGCCCCCCACGAGCAGGGCGAAAAAAAAGCCGTGTCTGCCGTATTCCGTGTTGCCCTCCTGCGCCGCAAGCCGGGCGGGCAGCAGCGCGCTCGCCAGGGCGCAGATGAGAAAGGCGGGCAGCAGAAAAACGGCGGTAACGGGATCAACGACGAACAGGCACTGCCCAATGGGCAGCGGTACAGGCAGGGAGGCTGCAAGGGTCACCCCCTGGGAAAGCACCATCAGGGCGAAGCCGAGGCCCAGAAGACAGCCCCCCCCCACGCCCACGGCCGCAACCTTGCTGGCAAGGGGATTGCGGTGCAGGGCCAGAGAGGCGGCGCCACCACCGAAGATCAGCAACAGAACGACAAACAGAAGCCCCATGTTCCGCTCCCCTGCACATGCAAGGCATGCATCCCGCGCACATCGGACACGCGCCGCGCATCCGTTCCGGCCGCGCGGCTTCTCCCCGATACATAACTTCCCGAGCCAACCATACCGGCGCGCTTTGCAACGCGGCTCAACCTGCCGGAGCTCTCTTGCCGGTAAGGCGCCTCGCGCATCATCAAAACATCTGCCGCGTAATCGGGAACCGCCCGCAAATGCCGTCAGCAATCCTGGCCGCGCGCAGAACTGTTTCCCAAAGCCTCGCAAACGTCATAAAAGTGTACTTGCGTCAAGTATTTCCGCTGCATTATCCCGAACCAGCGCAATAGACAAGGCCTTTCCTGAAACTTTGTTCACTTCTATCACAGCGCCGTTCAGGGTGGCCCTCCCCCGGGCGGGCTTGAAAGGATGGGGCATTGCCGTCAAAAAGCGTTGCAATACAGCCTCCTTGCCCATGCCGAGTACGGATTCTTCCTCCACCCCGCACATGCCGAGGTCGCTGAGCGAAGCGGTGCCTTCGGACGAAACAAACGCATCCGCCGTCTGCACATGGGTGTGGGTGCCGAGCACGGCGCTTACCCGGCCGTTCAGATAATGGCTCATGGCCCGCTTTTCGCTGGTGGCTTCCGCGTGAAAATCCACGATGCACAGACAAAGGTCCGGGTGCTCCGCCTTCAGCCGCTCAAGAGCCGCATCGGCGGCCCGGAAGGGGCAGTGCACCGCCTCCATGAAGGAGCGGCCAAGCAGGTTGAGCACCGCCGCCTTTTCCCCGCCGGGCAGGGTATGTACGCACAGGCCCCGGCCGGGCACGCCCTCGCCGTAGTTGGCGGGACGCAGCACTTCCGGACGCTTGTCCAGGTGGGGGTACATCTCGCGGTGCTTCCAGATGTGGTTGCCGGAGGTGACAACATCCACCCCGGCGGCGATCAGCTCCCGCAACGTCTCCACGGTCAGGCCTATGCCCCCGGCGGCGTTTTCCCCATTGGCGACGATCATATCGAGGGAAAGAACGCGGCGCAACGGCCCGAGCCGTTCCCGCAGCACCTGCCGACCGGGCCGGCCCACAACGTCCCCAAGGCAGAGAACGCGCAAGATATCCGGCTGCTTCGGGGCCATTTCCGCCCGCTCCCCCGGTTCTTTTTCTCCGGTGTGTCGTCCGGAGCTTTTTCCCGTGTGTATCATATCGACAACGCCCCTGATTTGTCCTAGGCTAGGCGGGTACGCTTGTCAGCGTTTACTTTTTACGCGGGGCACACCAACCGCTATGCGTAAATTTGTTACCGTCTGCATCGCCCTCGCCGCCGCCGCGGGCATCATGCTTCTGCCCACCCCCCCGGAACTCACCGAGCAGGGGCACGCCCTGCTGGCCATCGTGGCCTGCATGCTCATTTTGTGGGTGAGCCAGGTGGTGGATTTCTCCGCCAGTTCCTTCTTTCTCATGGGCCTTATGGCCCTTGCCGGGGGGCTTGTGGAAGACCCGGCCAACCCCGGCGCCCCTCTCGGGGCGGTGGGCGGCGTCCGCCTCGCCCTGCGCGGCTTCAGCAGCCCCGGCTGGGTTCTGGTGGCGGCGGCCCTGTTTCTTGCCGCGGCTGTGGAAAGCAGCGGGTTCGGCAGGCGCATCAGCCTGCTGCTGTTGTCGCTGGTAGGGACCACCCCGCGCCGCATCCGCATCGGCACCCTTGTCCTCACCCTGCTCCTGTCCCTGATCATCCCCTCGCCGGCGGCCAACGCCGGCCTGTGCACCGTGCTCATGCTCAGCGTGATGCAGACCCTGAAGGTTCCCCTGTACAGCAACCTGGCCAAGGGGACGTTTCTTACCGTAACCTTCGGCCCGATCTTTTCCGCCATGATGGTGCTCACCGCCGGCGGCGGCCCGGTGCAGACGGCGGCCTTTATTTACGAGGCCACCGGCCGGGATCTTTCCTGGCTGGAATTCGCCCTGTACGGCGCGCCCCTTGGGCTCGGACTGTCCGTGGGGCTGTTCTTTCTGCTTGAGCATCTGTTCCCGGTGCGCGGGGACGCGCTGCCCGACGGCAAGCTCTTGATGCGCGAGGCCCTCGCCTGCTGCGGCCCCATGACCCGCATGGAAAAAGGCATCGCTTTGGTGCTGGCCGTTACCATTCCCCTGTGGGCCACCTCAAAGGTGCTGCACCCCGTGGACAACAGCACCATCGCCATGCTGGCCGTGGCCGCCGTGTTCTTTCCCGGCCTGCTGCTGCGGGAGGGCGCGCCGAGCTGGCAGGAACTGTCGGAGCGCGTCTCCTGGGGCACCCTGATGCTCTTCGGGGCGGTGCTTTCCCTCGGACAGGCGTTGCTGCAAAGCGGCGCGGCCGCATGGCTGGCCCGCGTCACCCTGGTCGAGATGGGTGTCATCCACTGGCCGCTGCTCGCCATCGTGGGCGTGGGGGGACTGCTGTTCGCCCTGCTCGGCCTGGCCTTTTCCGCCCGCAGCGCCGCCATCGGGGCGTTGACCCCCACCATTATCGGCATGGCCCAGAGCCTGCCTCTGGAGCGGCAGATCCCGGTCTGGGGCCTGACTCTGATCCTGAATTACGCCGTGCAGTTTTCCGTCGTTTTTCCCGCCAACTCGCCCATGGCCATCATTGCGTATTCCAGCAATACCTTCACCACAAAGGACATGGTGCGCCTCTCCGTGCCCGTCATGATCCTGGCCGTTCTGCTGCTGGTAGTTCTGAGCGCCACCTGGTGGCCCTGGCTGGGAGTGCTGTGAGGCTCGCCGGCAGGGCGGGCCGCGGCGCGCCTCTCAGTGGATCAACACCCCTTCGCTTATTGCGGCCTGCGGCGCGTGGACACGGACAAGCTCCAGCATGCGTTCCAGTTCGCCCGGTCGGCAGGCCACCAGCAGGTCGGCTGCGTCCGGTCCGGATTCCCTGCCCGGCCGCAGCATGAAGACGTGTCTTCTGCGTTCCACGGTCACAGCCTGTACGGCCTCCCAGGACAGAGAGATGACCGGCAGGTTCTTCCGGCGCGGAAACAACCGCCGCGCCGCAAAAAGCAGCACGCCGCAGGCAATGGCTATGTAGCCCAGAAACCGCGCTCCCAGGGAAAGCACCATCACTCCCAGAATGCCGATCCCGCCCAGAAGCGGAATGACGCTTTGCAGATCGAAAACGTCGCCGCCCAGTTCCGCCTGCTCAACGCCCGTTTGGGTGAAGCGGTAGGCGTAGCGGGTGCGCGGCAGGGCCAGCAGCATAAAAAAGGCCAGCCCCAGGCTGAGCAACAGGGCCTCCCACTGGGGCGTGCGGAAAAACAGCCAGGCCACCCCGCCGAAAAGCGCCGCCACAAGCAGAAACAGCAGGAGAATCCATACGCGATAGGTACGCGTCAAAGCCTGGTATTCCAGCAGCACCGCCTCCGCGGGCAGGGGCGCAAAGGGCGAGGATTCGTGCGTTGCCATGGGAAATTCCTTTGCAGACGGTTACGCCGCGGCCATCTCCCGCCGCCGGACCAGGAAAAAGACGACGCAGGCCCCGATCATTTTACTGGCCGTCATGATCAGGACCGACGACAGGGAAAACATGCCCACCATGGCCAGAAACACCGCGCTGTCCACCGGTGTGCTCAGCGCGCTGGACAGCAGCACCCGCTGCGAAAAAGGACGGCCCGTAAAGGTATAAACGGCCCAGTCGAGCAACTCGCCGGTCAGAAACGCGCACACGCTCGCCACGGCCACAATCGGCTCCGCCATCAGCCAGCTGAGCGCCCCGCCCGCAAGCATGGCCAGCAGCACGCCATGGCCGATCTCGCGCTGGGCATAGTCGCGGATGACGAAAATGAACCCGACCATCAAAGACGCGGGCGGCCAGATCTCGCCGCCGGGCAGTTGCAACGGGGGCACGACGGAAAAGGCCCAGTTCACCAGGACTACGGAGGCAACATATAGAAAGGCGAATCTCATACGGAATCCTTAAGGTACCAATATAGTTATCCCGGACCGGCAAAGCAGCGATACGCCGCAGCGTCCGTCTCTTGCAGAAACGCCGCTGCGCGCGCGGATGGTCACGGGAACGCGAACAACGCCCTTTTTCATACGCCAGTTGATGCTCTCTGGCAAGATTGCTGCGCCCGCGGGCTTGTTCTTGCGCCCGTGCCCGGCCTCCCCCTCCTCTCTCTCCGTTCCCTTTACCTTCCTGCCAAGGGGGGCTATACCCGCCTTGAACACATGCCCTTCCCTTTTTCCATTACCCGGGAGAACGCCATGCCCAAGACCGCCAAACCGCGCGCCGCCTCCGGCCCCGCCCCGGAGTCCCGGCCCGAAACTCACGGCCTGACCAAACTCGGCGGCCCCACCGCCTACCGCTTCGACAGCCCTGACTCCTCCATTCTGGAAGCCTTCCCCAACCGTTACCCCGGCCGGGATTACGTCATCACCTTCGAGCACCCGGAATTCACCAGCCTCTGCCCCATGACCGGGCAGCCGGACTTCGGCACCATACGCATCCGCTACGTGCCGGAAGAACGTTGCGTGGAGTCCAAGTCCTTCAAGCTCTACATGGGGGCTTTCCGTAACCACGGATCCTTTATGGAGAGCCTGACCAACAGGATTGCCGACGACTTTATCGCCGTCCTCGCCCCCCGCAGGCTTACCGTGGAAGGCATCTTCAACGTGCGCGGCGGCACCGCCATCACCGTGCGGGCGGAATACACGGCCCCCTCCCTTTCCCCGGAGCATGAGGCCCGCCTTCTGCGCCTGTGGTGAAGCCCCGTATCCCGCGAACCAGAACGGCATGCCGCGCAAGCGCCTCTTCTGCCGGGCGCAATGGAAAATGCCCGTGCATTTTCCCTGCTTTAAGAACTTGACATTCATCCTCAACATGCTATTTCCTTGATAGCGACGCTTGCGGAAGCGCTTATGTAAATTTTACCGGCACCGGGCAGCCCGGACCGGGTTGTCCCGAAAAGCGCTCCGCCCGCCGCATGGAAAGGCCCTACCAGCCACTTTCGAGGAGGTTTTCATGAACCCGCAGACCTGCTGCCTGCTGTCCGACGTGCCTGCGGGCAGAGTCGTACGCGTGCAGTCCTTGAAAGAGGATTGCCCCGCGCGCGCGCGTCTCTACGCCCTTGGCATTCTGCCGGGCACCGAGCTTGAGGTGGGCATGGAATGCTGCGGACGCGGCATGCGCCGCATCCGGGTGCGCAATTCCTCCGTGATCCTCGACGAACAGATGACGGACGGGATTGAATGCGTCACGCTTACTGAGAATGAAATGCAACACCGTCTCCTCCAGCCGGGACACTGTTGCTGCGGGCGGCGCCCGGCGCTGCCCTGAAATCGCAATAAGCGGACGGGTATTAAGAGCGCACTCTCGCGTGACGAGTTATGAAACAACGGGAGTTTTCCCGGAGGATTGTATGTGGGAAATGATTATTGTGGCCGCTGCCATCGCTGCGGCGGCAGCCTATACGGTATACAGAATATTCGCGCGGCCCTCGTGCGGCTGCGGCGGCGCATGCGGAGGGCATTCCCCGGTTTCCGGCGGCAAGCACACCTGCTGCGGCGGCGATTCCGGCTGCGGATGCGGTAAATAAAAATTTTTTCCACCTTTTGAAAGTAAACTTCATTTTCATCAAAGGACAGCCACATGACCACACCCGTATCCCTGCGTACCCTTGATAAAGGCCAACGGGCTACAATCAACGGCATCAGCGCCGAAGGAGAACTCGGACGCCGCATCCGCGACATGGGCCTTGTGCCCGGCGTGGAAATCCAGGTAGTGGGCCGCGCCCCTCTGGAAGACCCGGTGGCCCTCAGGCTGATGGGCTTCACCCTTACCTTGCGCAATCGGGAGGCGGACTATATTGCCGTCACCCCGCTGTAGGCAGTGACGTCACTGCCCAGGGCGCCACTGCATCCGTACCGGTAGGGGGGCTGGGTCCGGATGCGCGTTTTTCAGCTCCCCTGCATGATTAGGCTGAGCCTAGCACAGATTCCCGTATTCCGCTGACGCGCTTGCAGGGCGGGTCGGTTGCTCTGCTGTTTTGCCCGGGCTGTGCCGGGCGTTTGCAGACACGCCCGCACACACGAATTTCACCGCAATCTTTTTGCCCAGGAGCATGCATGCCTGCCACGCCAACCTTTATCGCCATAGCCGGTAATCCCAACTCCGGCAAAACCACCGCCTTCAACTGGTATACCGGAGCCCGGCAACACGTCGGCAACTACCCCGGCATCACCGTCGAGAAAAAAGAAGGCACCGCCACCCTGGACGGCAGAGCCGTACCCCTGGTGGATCTGCCCGGCACCTATTCCCTGACCGCCTATTCCATGGAAGAAGTGGTGGCCCGGCGCGTCCTGGCCGAAGAACGGCCCGGCGCGGTGCTCGACGTCCTCAACGCGGGCGTGCTCGAGCGCAACCTGTACCTTGCCGTGCAAATGCTGGAAATGGGCGTGCCCGTAGTGCTGGCCCTGAACATGATGGACGAGGCCCGCAAGCAGGGCCTCATCATCAATGTGGACAAGCTCGAAGCCGCCATGGGCGTGAAAGCCGTCCCTACTGTGGCCCGGACCGGCGAGGGGCTGAAGGAAGCCCTTGCCGCCACCGTCGCCCTTGCGGAAAAGCAGGCCGGGCAGGAATGGCGGCCCCTGGAAATTTCGTACGGGCCGGACATCGACGGAGCCCTGAAAACCATGACCCCTATCGTGGAGCAGGCAAAGCTGCTGACCGGCAAATACCCCGCCCGCTGGGTCGCCCTCAAGTTTCTGGAACATGACGAAGACATCATGGAACAGAGCCGGGGCGCTTCCTCCGAAGCCACGGAAAAGCTCAAGAAAATCGCCGACGGCGTGGCCGCCCACCTCAAGGTCACCCTGGACTCCTACCCCGAAGGTGTCATCGCCGACTACCGCTACGGGTACATCGCCTCGGTCCTGCGCCAGGGCGTCGTGACCGGGGCCGACGCGCTCAAGGATCGCATCGCCTATTCCGACAAAATGGACGCTGTGCTGACCAACCGCTTTTTCGGGCCGGTCATTCTGCTGGCCCTGCTGTACGCCATGTACTACGTCACCTTCCAGTTGGGCGCCTATCCCCAGGGCTGGGTGGAAGGTCTCTTCTCCTGGCTGCACGACACCGCTGATGCGGCCCTGCCCGACGGCCTGCTCAAATCCATGGTCACCTCCGGCATCATCGACGGTGTGGGCGGGGTCTTCGGCTTCGTGCCCCTGATCATGATCATGTTCCTGTTCATCGCCTTTCTGGAGGACTCCGGCTACATGGCGCGGGTCGCCTATATGGCGGACCGGGTCTTCCGCTTCTTCGGCCTGCACGGGGCCTCGGTCATGCCCTTTATCATCTCCGGCGGCATCGCGGGCGGCTGCGCCGTGCCCGGCGTCATGGCCACCCGTACCCTGCGCAGCCCGCGCGAACGCCTGGCCACCATGCTCACCGCGCCCTTCATGTCCTGCGGCGCAAAAATGCCCGTCTTCCTCCTGCTGGTCGGCGTCTTTTTCAGCAAGCACCAGGAACTGGTCATGTTCCTGCTCACCCTGGCCGGGTGGGCGGCCGCCCTCCTGGTTGCCCTTCTGCTCCGCTCCACCATCATCAAGGGAGAATCCACCCCCTTCGTCATGGAACTGCCCCCCTACCGCCTGCCCACCCTCAGCGGCATCCTGCTGCATACCTGGGAGCGCGCCTGGCAGTATATCAAAAAGGCCGGTACCATCATCCTGGCCATCTCCATCCTCATCTGGGCGGGCATGACTTTCCCCGGCCTGTCCGAAGAAAAGGCCAAGGTTTTTGAGGACGCCAAGGCCCCCATTGAAGAAGAACTGGCCGCCTCTCCCTCCAAAAAGCTGGCCTCCGAGATAACCGCCCTCATGAAGGAACGGGAAGGCCTGCCCGACACCGACCCCAAGGTGCAGGAAGTCATGGAGAAAATCGAACCCCTGCGCGAAGAACTCGAAGCCCTGCCCGCGGGAAAGCTCCAGGCTGAAATTTCCGGCCTTACCGAAGAAATCGAAAAGCTCGGGGAGGATCCCAACGCCGCCGAACTCAAGCAAAAAATCGCCCGCCACACCACCGCCCTGGTGCGCCTGGACGCGCACTCCGCCGCCGCCCAAACCCTGCAAGCCGAAATAGACAAGCTCACTGCGGAGCTGCACGAAACCCCCACCGGCAAACTACAGGCCCAGGTCGACGCCCTGCAGGAACAACTGGACGAACTGCCCGAAAAGAAGCTGGAAACAAAGCTCGTCGAACTCGACCACGAACAGGCCCGGGAAACCCTGCGCGACTCTTACGCTGGACGCATCGGCACCGCCCTCGAAGGCGTGTCCAGACCCGCCGGCTTTGACTGGCGCACCAACATCGCCCTCGTGGCCGGCATCGCCGCCAAGGAAGTGGTCATAGCCACCCTCGGCACCGCATACTCCCTCGGTGAAGTGGACCCCGAAGACGACTCCTCCCTCGCCGACCGCATCCGGGCCGACAAGGACTGGACCACCGCCACAGCCGTCTCCCTGCTCCTCTTCACCCTGCTCTACTCTCCCTGCTTCGTCACCCTCGCGGTCATCAAGCAGGAATCCGGCCAGTGGCGCTGGCTCTTCTTCAGCCTCTTCTTCAACCTGGCCCTCGCCTACGCCGTCGCCGTGGCTGCGTACCAAATAACACTACGGGTGTAGCGGGAGGAGAAAGAGGAAGAGGAAGAAAAAGGCAGGCCTCCGGCGGCCAAAGGGACTGAGTCCCTTTGGAATCCCCACAAGGTCTCTGCGTCTCGTTGGTGGAACCGCGTTGGGATTACCCCCTGGCTCGGCTCCCGGATAAGAAATCATCTCGCTCTACCCTTATGAAAATGCTCCCTCGCCATATTGGCGAGGGAGCATTTTCATATCGATTCAAGATCCGCTGCCGGTTCCTGAGCTTTTTATCCTTTGTGGCACAACATCCTACTCTCAATCGAGAGCACCTCCCGCGCTCAACAACCCAAGCCATCGATCGGCCCCATGCACCCCTAATGGGGATGCAAGGGGGTGACCCCCTTGCCGGGTGCAGGGCAGAGCCCCGCCCGCCGGAGGCATGCTTTTCTGCCTTTTTACAGCGTCACCAGTTCCAAATCTTCCGGGCGGATGGGCTCGCCCAGGAAGAGGCTGCCCACTCGGGCGAAGCGTTCGGGGGCGTCTGTGGTCATGAAGTGGAGGATGGCGGGGGCCAGGGTGGGGTTGGAGGCCGGGCGTAGGAGGTTCAGGCGGGTGAGGGTTTGTTCCACGGCTTCCGCCGTGGTGGCGGCGGAGTCCACCAGGGTTACGTCTTTGCCCACGGTGGCCCGGATAGCCGGGGCAAGGGGAGGAAAATGGGTGCAGCCCAGCACAATGCAGTCTATGGGGGGGGAATCGCCGGGGTTTGCGCAGTCACAGGCGGCGGCGGTGCCTCCGTCCAGGACCGGGGCGAGGTAGCGTTCGGCAATGGATTCGGCGATGGGGCCGGTCATCCAGCCTTCTTCGGCCAGGGCCACGAACAGGGAACAGGGCACGCCGGTGACACGGGCGGCGGGGTTAATGGCGCAGATGGCTTTCTGGTAAGCCTGGTTGCGGATGGTGGATTCCGTAGCCATGACCACGATGGAACCGGTGCGCGAGGCGGCGCAGGCGGCCCGGGCGCCCGGTTCCACCACGCCCACCACGGGCAGGTGCGGATAGGCCTTTTGCAGATCCGGCAAGGCGGCGGCGGTGGCGGTGTTGCAGGCGACGACCAGAAGCTTGATGTTGCGCTCCACCAGTTTTTCCGTGGCTTGCAGGGCGTAGCGCACGATGGTGCCGCTGCTTTTGGTGCCGTAGGGCAGGCGGGCGGTGTCGCCGAGGTAGATCAGGTGTTCGGCGGGCAGGCGCTTGCGCAGGGCTTCGAAGACGGTGAGCCCGCCCACGCCGGAGTCAAAGACGCCGATGGGCAGAGAGGCTGCGTTGACCGCGAAAGAAGAGACGCCTTCCTTGTGCGGGGAAGGCGTGGTCGGGTGCGTGGACATCAGGATTCCTCCTCCAGGAGGGCGTAGCTGGTGGTGGTGACCGGGGCGTTCAGGGCGCCAAGCACCCGTTCCAGAAAGATGCCTTCCCGGTGCGGGGTGGTGTGCCCGAAGGAGGCGCGGATGCCGAGGGTGACGAACTGCACGGCCCTGTCCATGGCCAGGGGCAGGCTGTCGCCCTGCATCAGGCTGCCGGTGAGGACGCTGGTAAAGGTGTCGCCCGTGCCGGGGTAGAAGGCGGGAATGTATTCGCAGTCCACTTTCCAGAACCGGCGGTGGGTGCGCTGGTAGGCGACCACGGCGCTGGTGTGGCGGGTATCGCCTACGGGCACGCTGGTGATGACCGCCACTTCCGGCCCGTTGTCCGTCAGGCGGTGCAGCCATTCCTTGAGCTGCCCCTCGTCCATGCCTTCGGTCTCCGCCTGGAAGGGATAGGGCTCATCCAGCAGGAGAGCCGCTTCGGTAAGGTTCGGGGTGATGCAGGTGGCCTTGCGAATCAGCCAGCGCATGCGTTCCACCATTTCCATGCTCATGGTGGGGTCGAGCTTGCCGTTGTCGCCGAGCACCGGGTCCACCACGGCCAGACCGCTTTCCACCAGGCAGGTGTCGATACAGTCGGCCACAATGTCCGCCTGGGCGGGGGAGCCCAGAAAGCCGCTGTACACCGCCTCGAAATGCAGGCCCAGTTCCTTCCAGTGCTGCAGAAATCCGGGCATGAATTCGGTGAGATCCACGAAGCGAAAGTCCTCAAACCCGCTGGTGTGGGTGGACAGCACCGCGGTGGGCAGAGGACAGACCTGGATGCCGAGGGTGGAAAAAATGGGGATGACCACCGTCAGCGAGGTGCGGCCGAACCCGGAAAGGTCGTGGATAGCCGCGACTCTGGGGATAAAGGGGCGCAGGGGCATTGCTTTCTCTCAGACGATTCGGAAAGACCGGAAACGGCAGGCGTGCAGGGGCAGCCGGCCGGAAAGCGGACGCGTGCGCCTGCCGGGAGGCTCCGGTCAGACGCACGCAGAAGGTAGCGCAAAAGAACACCGCGGAAAAGCCTTTTCTGAAGGCGAGTCTGCGCTACTTAAAAAACTCCAGTACATACTTGAGGGCCGTGGCCACAATAACCACGCCGAGCATCCACTTGATGGCGCTGGCCGGAACGCGCTTCTGGCAGCGCGCTCCAAGGTACATGCCCGCCACTCCGCCAAGGCCGAACAAGAGGCCCAGGGTCCAGTCCGGCGCTACAGACATGGTGGGGTACAGAGGCGCAATAGCCATGTAGAACGCCACCCCCGCCACCGAGGTCAAAAAAGTGCCCATGAGGGTCGCGCCGCTGATGGTATGCACGGGCAGCCGGAACCAGGAAACGAAGAAAGGCGCGATGATCGCCCCGCCGCCGATGCCGTAGGTGCCGCCCACGATGCCCACGATAAAGCTGAGCATGAAAATGCCGACGGTGGGGCAGGTGTGGGTTTCGCCCTGGAAGGTGTAGGAAATGCGTCTGGCGGAAAACTCCTGCACATGCACAAAGAAATCGGAACCCGCGGGAACTGCGGCGGCTTGCACGGCTCCGCCCGTTCCGGCCCGGGGAGCGGGGACGGACACTGCGGCGGGGGCAGCCTCAGCCCGGCGAAAAATGGCCCTTCGGGCTTCTCCGGCAAGGGAGGTATCCCGTGCCGCTGAAGAGGCCGTTCCAGCCGGGGAGCTCCCCCCTGCGGCAGAAGCGTCTCCCGCGGCACTGCCGCCCTGCCCGTTGCTGCCGGGAGCGGCGATCACCTTGGGCATGGGCTTCCCTTTCACCAGATCGCGGATCAGCCTGCCCCCTATATACAAAAGGACGCAGGCCGCAAACAGCTTGAACAGCCTGGGGTCGGGCAGCCACGCCACCCGCACGAACGCCCCTATGAATACGCCCGGCAACGTGCCCGCGGCCACGGCAATGGTCAGGGGCCAGACCATGCGTTTTTCCTTGATATACCGGTACACGCCGCTGGGAATGGCGACCACGTTGTAAAACTGGTTGGTGGCGCTGACCGAGGGGTGGGTGTACCCCAGCACCGACATCTGGAAGGGCAGGAGCAGAAACGCCCCGGAAATGCCCCCCATGGACGCGAAAAAGGACACGCCAAAGGCCACCAGTGGCGGCACCAGAGGGGAAACCTCAATTCCTGCTACGGGAAAATACATGGCAGCCTCCCGAAAACACAGGTGGTACGCGGGTCAAGGAGAAGCCCGCGTCGAATCTTCATATGGTCACGAAAATTACTATTTTCGTGACCATATGTGAAAAGATACAGCACGTCAAGCAATAAGAAAACCCGACCATTGGCCGGGCTTCTCAGATCATTTACGCGCTTCCCGCGTCTGAAAGAGCTCAACGATCCCAGAACTCCCGGTTAATGCCCAGCCGTTTGAATTCCCTCAGGGGTACGCGGGCGGTCACGTCCCCCATGGCGAAGCCCACATCTGCCTCAAGATGGCTTCGACAAATATGTCTTTGCTGCCAGAATCTGCCGCCAACGTGGCCTAGGGCCTGTTAACACTATTTGAGAGCCTCAACAATGAGAGCAAAAACGACAAAGGCAATGAACATTACGTCCAGCTTGTCATAGCGAGTTGCTATGCGCCTGAAGCCTTTGAGTCGTCTGAACAACCTCTCAACTTCG
>JAVBTB010000070.1:0-34378 GCA_031556355.1 Desulfovibrio sp.
GCCTATGAAGCGGTGAAAAAAGTTCTTGCCTCCGAGCCGGATAACGCTGAGGCCGCTGAAATTATGAAGTGGGCTGATCGTTGAAGCATTTTTTTTATATAACTTCACTGACTGCGACCTAGTATGGGCATTGATTATAAAAACGAATTGAACGAGGCCCAGTACCAGGCGGTGATGAACCTGGAAGGCCCGGTTCTGGTTATTGCCGGGGCGGGCAGCGGCAAGACGCGCACTATCGTCTACCGCCTGGCCCGGCTGGTGGAGTCGGGCGTGCCCGCGTCTTCCATTCTGCTGCTGACCTTTACCCGCAAGGCCGCGCAGGAAATGCTGGAACGCGCCCGCATTCTCCTGTCCCAGCGCGGCATGCCGGGGCTTTCGGAAGCCGGACATCACGGGGCGGGCGAGGGCGCGTTCCCGGCAGGCCTGGCCGCAGTGCAGGGCGGCACCTTCCACTCCTACGCCTATTCCGTGCTGCGCCTTTTTCAGCCCGAGGGCTACGGCAGAAACCTCACGGTCATGGACAACCACGACATTCTGGCCGCGTTGCAGCACTGCCGCGAAGAAACCAAGGCCGGCAAGGGTGACCGCAGTTTTCCCAAGAATCAGACCGTCCAGGCCATGCTCAGCAAAAGCCGCAACAAGGAACTGCCCCTGGAAGATATCCTGCGGCGCGAGGCCTTCCACCTGCTCCCCCATGTAGACGCCATGGGAGAAATGGCCGTGGCCTATGCGGAGTATAAACGCAGCAAAAGCCTGCTGGACTATGACGATCTGTTGTTTTGCCTGGAGCGCACCCTGGCGGACAGGCCCGACGCCCTGGCTTACTGCCGGAGCAGGCACCGCTATATTATGGTGGACGAGTACCAGGACACCAACCCGGTGCAGGCGCGTATTGCCGCTCTGGTGGCGGGCAGGAATCCCGGAACCGGCCTTACCGGTCCGGAGGCCTTTGCCGGGGGCGCGCCCGGCAACATCATGGTGGTGGGCGACGACGCCCAGTCCATCTATGCTTTCCGGGGGGCGGACGTGCGGAATATCCTGCGCTTTCCCGATCTTTTCCCCGGCACCAAACTGATCCGGCTGGAGGAAAACTACCGCTCCACCCAGCCGGTGCTCGATCTGACCAACGCCATCCTGGAGAACGCGTCGGAAGGCTTCGGCAAGCATCTTTTCACCCGGCGCGAGGGCAGCGCCAAGCCCAACATCATCCGCCCCATCTCCGACCGTAGCGAGGCCGTGCTTGCGGCCGCGCGCATCGTGGAACTGCTCCGCCTCTACCGGCCCGCGGACATCGCGGTGCTGTTCCGCGCGGGATTTCACTCCTACGCGCTGGAACTGCAACTCAACAAGCTGGGCATCCGCTTCCGCAAGTATGGCGGCATCCGGTACGCCGAGGCGGCGCACATCAAGGATGTCATGAGTTTTGTGCGCCTGGTGCTGAACCCGCTCGACTTCACCGCCTTCACCCGCATGGCCGAACTGAGCAAGGGGGTGGGGGCCAAAACCTGCCTCAAGCTCTACCAGCTTGCCCTGGCGGGCGATGCCAAGGGGCTGGCTTCGGCCACTGCGCGCTATCCGGAACTGGCGCGCGATCTCGCCTTCCTGGATGCCGGGCGCAGCCGCGAGGTGGCCCCGGCCGCGCTGCTGGCGGACGTGGTGGAACACTATGCCCCCCGTCTGGAAGCGCTGTATCCGGATGACTATCCCCGCCGCCTGCAGGGCCTGGAACAGCTGATTACCATCGCCTCGGCCTATAAGGATCTGGATCTTTTTGTAGCCGACCTTTCGCTGGACGACCCCATGCAGGAGGAGGAGATCAACGACGCGGTGGTGCTGTCCACCATCCATTCGGCCAAGGGCCTGGAGTGGTCGGCGGTGCTGGTCATTGATCTGGTGGAAGAGCGCTTCCCCTCGCGCCACGCCCTGACCCGGCCGGAAGATTTTGAAGAAGAACGCCGCCTCATGTACGTGGCCTGCACCAGAGCCAGGGAATACCTGGAACTGTATGTGCCGCGCACGGTGTTCGACCGGGGGAGCGGGGGCAGTATTCCCGCCGCGCCCAGCCCGTTCGTGCGCGAGCTTGCGCCTTCCCTCTACACTGAGTGGCAGGAAGGCTATACCGGCGGACTTGTGGAAAACAACCGCGCGGCGCAGGCTCCGGCGTCCCCCTCCAGCGGCGGCGTCGGCGTGGGCCGGGCGGAACACCGGGAGCGGGCGCGGACCTTTTTGCAGGAAACGGCGGACGTATTCGCCGGAAAGGGAAGGGCGGCATCAGCCGCTTCTGCACAAGGTTTTGCCGCCCCGGCGGATGAGGCGGGCCATGTTGCCGACAGCGCAAGCCATGATCCCGATCCAGGGTACGGCGCGGCTCTGGGGCAGGGGAGGGCGCCCACGGCAAGCCCGGCCCAGTGCGGGTTTTGCAAACACAAGATTTTCGGCAGGGGCAAGATTGTGCAGCATTTGCCGCCGGACAAGTACCGGGTGAATTTTCCCGGTGTGGGGCTGAAGGTGATTATGGCGGCTTTTCTGATCTTGGAAGAGTAATTATGACCGCACACGGCAAAAAGACCTCCCGAAGCGCCCCGCAGGCGGAAACACCCAAAGGCGGCACCGCAGGCCAGGCGCCCCCCGGCTCTCCCCATAATGAGGGGGTCCGGGGGGAATCATTCCCCCCGGTGGGGTTTGGGGCGGAGCCCCAACGCTCGCCCCACCTCCAGCACCCGCTCTTCCCGCCCCTCACCCTCTCGGGCATGGCCGAGGGTTGGGACGAGGACGCCGAATCCTCCCCCATCACTTCGGAAGACGCCTGCCTCGCCCTGCTCGACGCCTATTTTCCCTCCCGCACGGAGCACGTGCCCTTCGGGCGCGGAGACGACTGCGCGGAACTGCGCTGCCCCTCCCCGGAACTGGCGCTTTCCACCGACTTCTTTTGGCAGGACGTTCACTTCCGTACCGCCTACTTTACGCCGGAGGAAGCCGGGGCCAAGGCCCTTACCACGGCGGTCAGCGATCTTGCCGGGGCCGGAGCCGTGCCCCTGGGGTTTTCCCTGGGGTTGATGCTGCCGCCGTATCTGGGCGAGAAGGCGTTGCGCAGGCTGCTGTCCGGCATGGCGAACGCGGCTCGGCGATACGGCATAGCCTTGTCCGGTGGGGATCTGTCGCGCGGCGATGCGCTGGGGTTCTGCATTACCGTCTGGGGAGCGCCGCTGGGCGATGGGGCCGGGTTTTTGCGCCGGGGCGAGGCTAATCCGGGCGATTTTGTGTTCCTGATTGGGCAGACGGGCCTCGCCGGTCTCGGCCTGTGGGAGCTCGAACGGGAAGGACGGGCGGCCTTGACGTCACGGCCCGAGGCCTGCGCCGCTTTTCTTGCGCCAAAGGCCCTGCTGGCGGAAGGACAAAGCCTTGCCCGGCTGGCTCATGCCAACGCAACGCTGTCGCACCGGCTTTCTCTCATGGATGTTTCCGACGGTCTGGCGCGGGATCTGCCCCGCCTGCTCGGAGGGCTGGGCGCGGACCTGACTTTTGACGACACTGTCCTGCATGCGGAGGCCAGAGCCGCTGCCGCGCTTCTGGGCGTCAGGGCCGACGCGCTCTGTCTTTCCGGCGGGGAAGACTATGCCCTTTTGGGCTCCTGCGCGGAGCGTCTGTGGCCCTCTGTGCAGGAGGCTGTTCCGGGCGTGACGCTGCTGGGCCGGGCGACTGCCGCGCCCGGCCTGTTTCGGCACGGAATCCCCCTTTTACTGGACGGGTTCGACCACTTTTCCACGCGCGGCGAGGAACGGACGGCTTCCTCCCGGTCTGCTTTTGCATGCCCCGCCTCGCCGGGGGGAGAGGTGCCCGGCGGTTTTTCCGTCAAGAGAGGAGTCGGGGAGGGCAAAGCCGATAACGGCGTGCTCCCGGCAACGCTGCCGGACGGCCCGGTCCTGGAGGGGGCGCAGGCACTCATTGCGTTCTGCCGTTCAGCCTGGAAATCCGGTCTGTTGGCCGGGTACAACGGCAACGCCAGTTGCCGGATTCCCCTCGGGGCGGGGCGGGAAGGTTGCCTGATTACCCGTTCCGGCGCGGTAAAAAGCAGTCTTACGGAACGGGACTTTGCCCTGCTTTCCATCGACGGGGGGGAGCTTCTCGCCGGAGAGCGCCCTTCGTCTGAAAGCGCCCTGCATCTGGCCGTATACGCGGCCTGTCCGGAGACGCGGGCTATTCTGCACACCCACCCGCCGCACCTGCTGGCCCTTAACATCGCTTTGCCGCCGGAGCAGCGCCTGCAACTGCCCTTGCCCGAGGCTCGGACGTACTTGGCCCGTCTGGCCTTTGTCCCGGCCTTGGCTCCCGGCAGTGGGGAACTGGCGCAGGCGACGGCGCAGGCCGCTGCCGGATGCCGCGCCGTGTGGCTGGAAAACCACGGCCTGGTGGCGCATGGGCTCGATTTTCTCTCTGCGCTGGCCCTGACGGAAGAACTGGAACACCTGGCAAAGGTGCAGCTTTTGGCGCTTCTGTAAGGGCTCTCTCCCGTACTTTTCAAAACACCTGTTACGGCGGGCATCGCCCGCATGTTTCCTGCATATCGAATTGCAATTCGATATGCAGGAAACATGCGGGCGTTTTTTTATAATACGCCGCAACGCAAAAAATAATGCCAAACGCTATTGAGGATCTGCTATAGATGCCGATGATGCCCGGTATCGCGGCATCGGTCTCTGTAGATAATTACAGGGAGAGAAGGGTTTTTCCTGTAACTGTCCCGCTCCCTTATACTGTGCGCCGCACAGGAGTTTGCCATGCGCATCAAAACACGCCTGCTACTGCTTCTTATTCCCGCTATTGTTCTTGCGTTGGGCCTGCTGACCTTTTTCAGCTATCGGAGCGCGTATGAACAGGCCGAAAAGCTTGCTCTGGCCGAAGCCGAAAGCATAGCCCTGAAACACTCCATCCTCACCTTTGACAAGCTGCAGCAAGCGGAAGCGGCGGTGAGCACTTTTGCTTCCGTGACCCTGAAGTTGAAACAGGAAAACAACGTCAGCCGCGGAACGCTCATCCAGGCGGTAAAGGGGCTTGCGGAATCGTCGCCGGATTTCTTCGGAGCCTGGCTGCTGTGGGAGAAAGACGCCTATGACGGCCGCGACTGGTCGTTTGTGGGCAATGAAGAACTCGGCAATACCGAAGGCCGGGCCAATGCGTACTGGCTGCGCAAGGGCGGCCAGCTGCAATATGACATCTCCAATGATTACGACGATGGCGAGTACTATACCCTGCCGAAGCAGGCAAAAAAGCTGACCATTATTCCTCCTTACCTGGACAAGGATTCTCAAGGCAATGCCGTGCTGATGACGTCGTTGGCCATGCCGGTGATGCACAATGGCGTGGTACTCGGTGTGGCGGGCATTGATATTGATCTCAAGTTCCTGACCGCTCTGATCAAGGACATTACCCCGTATGATACGGGGTATGCCATGCTCATTTCCGACAAAGGGACCGTCATCGCGACGCCCAAGGCAAAAGGCGCAGGAGATGAGGCGGGGCAGCAGGGCGCGAAGGTTCCGGCGGATATCCTTGAAAAGATACGCGCGGGAAAAAGTTTCTCCACACGGGAAGCCTCTCTCATGAACGGCGAAGCGGTGCGTTGTCTGTACAATGCGGTTCATCTGCCGTCCTTTGAGAAGCCCTGGTTTTTCATGGTGGCGCTGCCGGAAAAGAAGATTATGGCCGCCTCGGAACAAGGGCTGTTGGTCCAGCTGGGTGTGGGGCTGGGGGCACTGGCCGTCCTGGTCGTGCTGGTGTTCTACACGGCCGGGGGTGTTTCCGGACCGTTGCAGCGCATTGCGGCCTATGCCCAGGAAGTGGCGCGGGGCAACCACCAGGCCACGCTCGACAGCCGGGGATTCCCGTGGGAATTGCAGGAACTGCGCAGCGCATTGGGAACCATGCTTGATTCTCTGTTGGGCAGCATGCAGGAAGCGGAACAGCGCAGCCGGGAGGCAAACCGGGAGACGGAGCGCGCCCGCGATGCCATGGCCGAGGCGGAAAAAGCCCGCAACGTGAGCGAGGCGAACCACAAAGCCATGGTGGCAGTGGCCGGGCGGGTAGAGGCGGTGGCGCAGAAGCTGCAACGCACCTCCTCCGAGTTGACGGGCAAGATAAGCGTTGCCGGACGCGAAACAGACGCGCAAACCACGCTGATGGAGGAAACCGTGGGGGCAGTGGCCCATATGGCGGGTTCCATCCGGCAGGTCGCAGGCAACGCGGGAGATGCCGAGGCCTTTGCCGAACGCACGCGCGCACGGGCAACCGCCGGAGCGGACATCGTCAAGGACACGCTCGAGGCGTTTGAAAGCATACGGCGCGAAGCAGAGGCGCTGGGCGCTGAAATTACGGATCTGGGAGCGCGCACGGAAGGCATCGGCAGCATTCTGGACATGATCAACGATATCGCCGATCAGACCAACCTGCTCGCCCTGAACGCCGCCATAGAAGCCGCCCGCGCCGGGGAAGCCGGACGCGGCTTCGCCGTAGTGGCAGACGAGGTGCGCAAACTGGCGGAAAAAACCATGCAGGCCACCCGGCAGGTGGACGAAGCCATCAGCGGTATTCGCAAGAGCATGGAAGTAAGCGCGGAAGGGGTTTCCCGCACGGCGGCCACGGTCAACAGGACGGTGACCTTGGGACATGAGGCGCGTGCCTCGCTTACGGACATTGTGGAACTGGTGCAGGGCATGAGTGATCAGATTCACGGCATTGCGTCGCTTTGCCAGGAACAGTCCGCCACCAGCTCGCAGGTGACCGGAACAGTGGACAGGCTGCGTGAGCTCAGCCACTCCGTGGCAGGCGCCATGAGCGAGGGGGCGGCCATTACCCGCACCCTGGAACCGGAGGCCAAGGAACTCGGCCTGCTGGTGGAGCAGCTGACAGCGGCGTAGTAAGTACCAAGGCGCCCTTCATATTCTTGTTGACCGGAAGACTGAATTGGCATATAGGCATTGATTACATAAATATTTGCCTGATTTCGGGCGGATACGTGCAGTACTTTCGAGGCAACTACTGATGCAACTCCCTTTCCGGGGCGCATTCCCGGGAAATATTTTTTCGGACAAAGGTGCTTTCGCGGCGCAGAGCTGTGAAAGCACCTTTTCCATTAATGGGGGTGTAGCATGAAACCTATTGATATTATTTGTGTTATTGAAAAAACAGCTCCGCTTGCCGCAGCCGCGTCCTGGGATGCCTCCGGCGTACAGGTGGCTTCTGACCGGGAGACTGTCACCCGGGTGGGAGTGATGCTCGACCCCACGCTTGCCAATGTGCGGCAAGCTGTTGCCGAAGGGGCCGATTTTCTTCTGGCCCACCACCCCCTGTCCATGACGCCGCGGTTTCCCAATAAAGCTGACGAATACCTTGCAATCCTTGCCCTGCTTTTCAGGAACAAGGCATGGCTGTACAGCGCGCACACTTCTTTAGACGCCAACCCCTTGGGCCCGGTGCGCTGGCTGGCGCAGGAACTTTCCCTCTCCGGAGTGCGGACGCTTGAACCGGCGGCGCCCGCTCCTGAAGGCTTTTCCGCTGAAAGCAGCAGAGAGGAGAGGGCAGACCTGTTCCGCTACGGGTTCGGCTGGACGGGCGTGCTGCCTGCGCCTCTGCCCTATGCGGAGTTTTGCGGACGGCTGGGGGCGGCCCTTGGCACAAAAGAATGGCGGGCTTGCGGGGCGCGTCCGGCAACGGTCGCCCGCGTGGCCTGCTGCCCCGGCTCCGGAAGCAGCCTTATGGAAGAAGCAAGGCACGCCGGGGCGGATGTGTATATTACAGGCGATGTCAAATACCACGCGGCTCTTGATGCCGAGAGCGCGGGTATGCGTGTGCTGGACGTCGGACATTTCTGCCTCGAAGAGGAAATGATGCGCCGCTTTGCCGGGCAGCTTCAGGCGGAACTTGGCGTTCCCGTACACTTTTTTCCCGGCCGCGATCCCCTGGAGGGCGAGCGGTTTTAGCAGGCGGCGGACCCGTAGCGGCCCTGCGGCCATTTTTTCAGGAGGAACTCTTTTGAGTCTGTATCTTAAACAAATCGAACAGCTTATTTCGTTGCAAAAGGTGGACGACGAGATCCACGCCATCCGGCAGGAATTGGAATCCGCCCCCCGAGAGCTGGAGTCGTTGCGGACGCAGTTTGCCGAGGTAGAAGAACAGCGCACACGGCAGCTGGACAAGATGGCCCATCTGCGCGAGCAGGAAAAGCGCCTTGGGCTGGAAATCGACGACGATTCCATGCGCATCAAAAAGAGCAAGAACAAGCTGATGACGGCGGGCAATACCAGGGAATACCACGCCATGGTGCGTGAAATGGATTCTCTCGAGCGGGTGAACCGCAACCGCGAAGAGGAAAAATCCGCTCTGGCCGAGGAAATGGCCCGGCAATCCCTGCAGCAGAGCGAGCTGGACGAGAAGTTTGCCGCTTTGCAGGTGGAACTGGCCAGGTGCGAAGAGGGGCTGCAAACCCGCATGGAAACAGCCCAGGCCGCTCTCGACACCCTGACGGTAAAACGCGGGCAAACCGGCAAGGAAGTTCCCCTGCCCGTATTCGACCGGTACGAGTTTATCCGCGAACGCCTGGAGCACCCTGTGATTGTGTCGGTTACCGGCGGCGTGTGCACCGGATGCAATATCTCCATTCCTCCCCAGAACTTCATCGAATTGCAGAAAGGGACGCAGATTCTTTCCTGTCCCAACTGCCAGCGGCTGATGTTCTGGAGCGAGCACTTCAGGCCCGAGGAATAGCGGCCCGCCGGAGCGTACCATTCCGGACAAGGCGCCGGGGGCTTTCCGGGGACGTTGGCCGGTCCCCTGCAAGAGGCGGATGTTCTTGCGGGGGACCGGGCGTTTTTGTATGATTGAGGGCGCGGATTCTCCGGCATGTCACCGGAGAACCCGAGGCGGCCAGTGTAGTGAAAGCGGATCAGGCCATCGCCGCGTGTGGCGGACAATGTTCGCCGCGTGGGGAGGAAAGTCCGGGCTCCGCAGGGCAGGGCGCTGGGTAACGCCCAGGAGGAGCGATCCTCAGAGAGTGCCACAGAAAGCAGACCGCCGGGGTCTCCCCGGTAAGGGTGAAACGGTGGGGTAAGAGCCCACCAGGTGTCGCGGCGACGCGGCAGGCTAGGTAAACCTCGCCAGGAGCAAGACCAAATAGGGAAGCGTTTGAGGCCGGCCCGGCCGAAGCTTCCGGGTAGGTTGCTTGAGGCCGTGAGTAATTGCGGTCCTAGAGGAATGATGGCCTCTCCCGCGCTCACTTCACAGCGCAGAACGCGCACGCGCGGCCGGTATTGCGCCGCGCCGCATGCGGGGCTGTGTTGCGAAGTGAGCGCGGGATGACAGAACCCGGCTTATCGATCCGCTTTCACTACACTGACCGCCCGACTTTTTCAGATTGCGGGAGCGTCCGGCGCAAGCCGGGAAACGGGGCTGCGACGCGGCCCGCGCTTGGGAGCGTGCATGACTATCTGGGCCATTCTTCTCGCCGCAGGGCAAAGCTCTCGCCTTGCCGTCTGCGGCACGCGCACCCCCAAGCAATTTTTGCCCTTTGCGGGGCAGCCGCTTTTCTGGCATTCCGCCTGCACTCTGGCACGCCTTGCTCCTCTGCGGGGTATTGTCTTTGTATTCCCTGAGATAAAAAACCAAAGTGTTGTCAACGATATTGTTGAAACATGTGCGTGCATGCCCGCAGGCCCCGGATCTTCGCATGCGGCAGACATTTCAGAATGGCGGGAAGACAGGGAAAGCGGTTTCCCCCGGCAGGATGCACGGAATTTTGAGGGCTCGCTGACTTCCTGTGAGGACTGGGTGCGCGTTCTGGACGCGGGCGCAAAGCTTGGGCTGCCCTGGAAGGTCGCCACAGGCGGTCCCCGGCGGCAGGATTCCGTGCGGCACGGCCTTGCGGCGCTGCCTGCCGGGTGCGATACCGTGCTCATCCATGATTCCGCCCGTCCGTTTGCCTCGGCAGCGCTGATGACGCGTGTTCTGGACGCTCTTGCGGCGGGGCGCCGGGCGGTCGTTCCCGGCATTCCGGTTGCCGACACCATCAAGTCCGTGATGGCGGACGGCCTGGTGGAGTGTACGTATCCGCGCGAACGCCTGCGCGCCGTGCAGACCCCCCAGGGGTTTGCCCTGCCTCCCCTGTGGGAGGCCCATACGCGGGCGGAAGCCGAAGGCTGGGAAGTGACTGACGACGCCGCCCTGATGGAGCGCTGCGGCAGCCCGGTTTTTGTTGTGCCGGGAGAGGAAGACAACCGCAAAATCACCACGCCCGGCGATTTGGCCCTGCTTGCGCCCGAAAAGGAGTCCGCCGTGGCCCAGCATGTCCCCTGCACCGGTCTCGGCTACGACGTGCACCGCTATGGCGGCGAGCGGCCCTTTATTCTGGGCGGGGTGCCTATTGCCACCGATATTACCGTGGCGGCGCACTCCGACGGCGACACCCTGCTGCACGCCCTTATGGACGCCATGCTCGGCTGCATTGGCGGGGGCGATATCGGCGGCATGTTCCCGGACACGGATCCGGCTTTTTCCGGCATATCCAGCGGCATTCTGCTGGCGGAGGTGCTGGAGCGCACCCACAAAGCCGACCTTGCCATGACCCACGTGGATATTACCATCATAGCCCAGGTACCGCGTATCGCCCCTCACCGGGAAGCCATCGCAAAAAATGTGGCGAAGCTTTTGCAATTGGCCCCGGATGCCGTAAACGTGAAGGCCACTACGGAAGAGCGCCTCGGCTTTACCGGTGAAAAAAAGGGTATCAAGGTGATGGCCGTGGTCACGGGCATCAAACCTGCGGCGCGGGCCTCTTAGCGGCAGAAGCGCTCTTTTTACCCGCCCCGGCAACGTACGTGGCCCTTTTCCGTCAACCCTGTTACCCTCCCATGCCATGACCCTACGCGAACGTATCTATCTCCAACTTGAGGAACTCTGGCGCTGCCTGTGGGGATGGATTCCCGGCGGCCCCGGAACGTTGCTGCGCCGTTTTCTTTATCGGCCGCTGTTTGCCGCCGCCGGACCCTTTCGTAGCGGGGTCGGCGTTGTGGTGCAGGGATTCCGCAATATCCGCATGGGCAGCGGGGGGGGGCTCAACCGTCACTCTTCCCTGTACGCGGCCAGAGGTAAAATAACCCTCGGGGACAATGTTTTTCTGGGTGATTTTTCCTCCATCAACGCCAATGACGCGGAAATCACCATCGGCAGCAACGTGGCCATCGGCCCCATGACCCTGATCCAGGGAGCCAACCACGAGTTCGATCGCAAGGATATTCCCATCGTACAGCAGGGCCACGAGGAATCCTTTGTCATCATTGAGGATGATGTGTGGATTGCCGCCCACTGCACCATTCTGCCGGGGGTGCGTCTACATTCCGGCGCGGTTGTGGGCGCGGGCGCTGTGGTGCACAAGGATGTGCCTCCCAATGCGGTTGTTGGGGGCGTGCCCGCGCGCGTGCTGCGCTATCGCGGGAACAGAACCGCCTGAGCCGGCGGCAGGGAAACAGAGCGTGTTCCGGGTCTTTTCCGGTTTTACTCAGAACAGACCATTAATATACTGCCCGACGGCGGAGGGGGATGGTCCCCTTCGTAAAACAGCAGCGTTTTGCAGAACGCCGGTATTTCTTAAGAGGAACTTATGAAAGTAGCGATCACCACGTCTTCCTTTGCCCAATTCAGCGACGAGCCCCTGCGCCTGCTTAAGGACAGAGGGATTGAGATGGTTATGAATCCCCACGGTCGCGCCCTGACCGAGGACGAAGCCATAGCGCTTCTGCATGGCTGTGTCGGGGTGGCTGCCGGAACCGAGCCCCTGACCCGCAGGGTCATGGAGGCCCTGCCTGAACTGCGGGTCATCTCCCGCTGCGGCGTAGGCATGGACAGCGTGGACCTGGAGGCCGCGGCGGCCCGGGGCATTGCCGTGCGCAACACTCCGGACGGCCCTACCCGTGCCGTGGCGGAGCTTACCCTGGGGTTTGCCCTCGACCTCATGCGTCAGGTATCTCTTATGGATCGCGAAGTGCGCGCCGGAACCTGGAAAAAACGCATGGGCAGCCTGCTTTTCGGCAAAAAGCTGGGCATTGTCGGCTTTGGCCGTATCGGCAGGGCCGTTGCGGAACAGTTTTCTCTCATGGGCTGCCCGGTGGCCTTTTACGATCCCATGGTAGCCGCGCCGGACGACGCGCGCTGGACGCGCATGGAGATGAACCCCCTGCTGGCCTGGGCCGATATCGTCACCCTGCACTGCGCCAAGCCCAAGGACGGTTCCCTGGTGCTGGACGCAGCCCGCATTGCCGGTATGAAGAAGGGGGCGTGGCTGATCAATGCCGCTCGCGGCGGCATAGTGGATGAGGCCGCTCTGGCCCATGCCCTGCAACAGGGCGATCTTGCGGGCGCGGCCCTCGACGTTTTTGCCAAAGAGCCCTACAGCGGCCCGTTTGCCGAACTGCCCACAGTGGTCCTGACGCCGCATATCGGCTCCTATGCCAAGGAAGCGCGCATCAAGATGGAGGTAGATACCATCCGGAATCTGCTGGATGCGCTTGGGCAATAGCGGAAAGGATGTTCAGCGGGCAATCCGGTTGCCGCAATAAGGACGCACAATGTCATTAGCCTTGATTATCTTTGACTGCGACGGGGTCATCCTGGAAAGCGTGGACGCCAAGACGCGGGCCTTTGCGCGCATTGGGGCGGAATTCGGCCAGGACGCCGCCGACCGGCTGGTCATGTACCACGTGCGGCACGGTGGGGTAAGCCGGTACGCCAAGTTCGAGTGGCTGTTTACAGAAGTGCTGGGCCGGAGCATCTCTCCGGAGGAAAAAAAACGCCTGGGGTCGCTGTTTGAAGCCTACAGCCTGGATGAAGTGCTGCATTGCGATCTGGTGCCGGGGGTACAGGAAGTGCTGGAGGCCTGGAAGGGCCGGGTGCCTCTGTACGTAGCCTCGGGCGCTCCCCATGAAGAGCTGGTCCAGGTGCTGGAACAGCGCGGGCTGAGCGGCTTCTTTGCCGGCATTTACGGCTCTCCTCCCGCCAAGGCCGATATTTTGCGGAAGATTCTGCAGGAGACCGGCATCCATCCGGCCGAGGCCATCATGATCGGCGACAGCAGTACGGATCAGTATGCAGCCGAAGCGGTGCACACCCGTTTTTACGGACGGGGCGAATACTTCCGGCATTCCGGCTATCCCTGGCATGCGGATCTGACCCGGCTGAACGCGCACCTGGAAGAGCTGTACCGGGAAGAGTAGGGGTTGCGTGGCAACGCCTGGAGCAGGGTTTCTTGTTCCTGATTGCAAAATCCGCCCGGAGCGATGCTCCGGGCGGATTTTGCAACGAAAGGGAAAAGCACTCAGGAGAAGGAATCCTTCCGGTAATCCCCTTCACACTATACCCCCCACAAAATAAAAAGTTTCGGGGGAAGGAGGGGGGGAGGAATTTTTACAAATGTGTCCCCTTCGCTTCCCTCAGGGTGGACGGCCCCTTTCTCAAAAGGGGGTTCCCTCTTCCCCCACATTCTCCGCTCTCGACTACCCTCGGCGGAACTGGTCCGCGTCCAGGTCGATGCGGCGCAGGATTTTTTGCAGGGAAACCCGGCCGATGCCGGAGACGCGGGCTGTTTCCGAGATATTGCCTCCGGTGGAGCGCAGCAGATCGCCGAGGTATTGCCGGGTGAAGTTTTCCACCACCTCGTGTTTTGCTTCTTTGTAAGGAGAAGGACTCCCGACGCCCGAAGCGGCCCGTTTGCCGTCCCCGTAGCGTAGATGATGGGGGCCGATCACCGGGCCGTCGGCGAATACGGCCATGCGGCGCATAAAATTCTGCAGCTCCCGGATGTTACCCGGCCATTCCCGTTGACTGAGGGCGGTCATAGCCTCGGGGGAGAGGCGTTTGGGCTCGGCACCCATTTCCGTGCAGGCCTGGGCGAGAAAATAGGCCGCCAGCAGGGGGATATCCTCTTTGTGTTCCCGCAGAGCGGGTGTTTGCAGGGCGAGGACGTTGAGACGGTGGTAGAGATCCTCGCGAAAAGCGCCTGTGCGTATCTTCCGTTCCAGATCCTGGTTGGTGACGGCAATAATCCGGGTGTCGATCCTGGTTCCCTGGCTTGAGCCGACCGGACGGATCACGCCGTCCTGCAGCACCCGTAGCAGCTTGGTCTGGATGCTGAGGGGGATATCGCCTATTTCGTCCAGCATCAGCGTGCCGCCCGCCGCTTCCGCGAACAGGCCGCGGCGGTTGGCCGTAGCTCCGGTGAAGGCCCCTTTGACGTGGCCGAAAAGTTCGCTTTCCAGCAGCGATTCCGGAATGGCCGGGCAGTTCACCCGGATAAAGGGCTGCGCTTTTCTGGGGCTCAGCTTGTGAATGGACTCGGCCACCAGTTCCTTGCCGGTGCCGGATTCACCGTGGATAAAGACGGTGTAGCTCGACGCGGCAACGGCGCTGATGCCTTCCTTGAGCCGGCCCATCGCTTCGGAATCGCCGATCAGGGACGGTCCCTGCTCCGACTGCGAGGCAAGAAACTTCAGCCGCCGGTTTTCGCCGAGCAGTGCGCTACGCTCGCAGCCCTTTGCCACGGCCCGTTGCAGTTCTTCGTTACTGACAGGCTTTGTGAGAAAGTCCCAGGCTCCCCTCTTAAGCGCGGCAACGGCGGTTTCAATGCTGCCGTAAGCGGTAAGGACGACGATGGAAAGATTGGGCCGCTTTATCAGCGCCTCGTGCAGCACGTCCAGGCCGTGCATGCCGGGCATGTTGAGGTCAAGCAGCAGCAGGTCGGGCGCAAAGGCGTCCAGAGCAGTCAAGGCTTCCTTGCCTGAAAAGGCGCTCGAGACCGCAAGGTCGGGGAAGTCGGAAGTGATGAGCCGGGCCAGGCCTTTGGCAAAGTCCGCCTCATCGTCCACAATCAGCACTTTCTGTTGCGTCATGCGGGCTGACCTCCGCTGGAGAAGGCGGGAGCGGCGGCGGCCGGTCGTTCCCACACACCGGCGTGTCCTTCTCCCACAGGTTTGAGCGGCAAGGTAATGGTGAACACCGCGCCCGATTGTCCGCCGTGATCGGGGAGGGGGGCGACATCAAGGTGTCCGCTCATGTCGCGGATTATGCCGAAGGCGATGGCAAGGCCGAGCCCGGTCCCTGCCCCGGGCGCCTTGGTGGTGAAAAAGGGATCGAAAATCCGGGGGATATCTTCCTCCTGTATGCCTGTGCCGTTGTCCTGCACGGCAATGTTCAGCCTTCGCCCGGAGGCGTCTTTTTCCGCGCGCAAAGTAATAAGCCCGTCTTCCCGCCCGCTCTCCTTTATGGAGTCGGCAGCGTTGAGCAGCAGGTTCATGATCACCTGGCCCAGCATGCCGCTGTCGATCCGCAGGGCGGGCAGGGGCTCGGGGATGAGAAGCTCCACATCTATATGGGCGGAGCGCACCTGGGGGCGGATGATGTCCAGCAGGGAGGAAAGCAGGGCAGCCATGTCGCAGGGCGCGGGGGAAGCCAGATGCGGGCGCGAGAAGTTGAGCAGATCGCGCAGCACCGACTGGGCCTGCTCCACATGGCGGAGGATAACGGCCAGATCGGACTGCGCCTGTTCGGCAATTTCCCCTTTTTTAAGCAGTTCGGCATAGCAGCGAATAACGCCCAGAGGGTTGTTGATCTCGTGCGCAAGCCCTGCTGCGAGCTGCCCTACTGCGGCCAGTTTCTCGTTGCGGCGCAGGTGGGTCAGCATGTGCCGCTCCGCAGTGGTCTCGCGCATGTGCACCACGCTGCGCGCGCTGCCTTCCGGAACCGGCAGGGGATAGGTGCTCACGGTGAAACTTCTGCCGTCCTCCAACTCCACTCCGTGTTGGGTCGGCACATAGCGCCCGCCCAGAATATTGCGGCCGGTCTGCATGCGATCCAGCAGAGCCGCCAGAACCGCCGTTTCCCCCGCCTGGCTCCGGGGGGAAGATACGGGTTCCTCCTCATCCGGCAACGAGTGCACGGTTGCCGCCAGTCGCCGGGCGGCCTGATTGGCGACCAGAGGGACGTTGCCGCGCTCCGTCAGGATGAGCGGTTCGGAAATGCCCTCCACAAGGGAGTCCAGCAGCGAATGCTGGCGGAGCAGGGCATCGAGAGCATCCAGGTTGTCCAAGGCAATGCCGAGCTGGCGGCCGAAGGCAAGAGCCAGAGGGTACTGGGCGTGGGCAGGTTCCGGCGGCGTTTGGGTTCCCTCCTGGCCTGAACGTACGTCCTCATCCTTCCAGTAGAGTCCCAAAACGCCCCTGGCCTGCCCGGTGGTCTGGACCGGAATGTACCATTTGCCGGGCAGGAGCATGGGCTCGTCATGGCGCAGGATAGTGCGCAGGCGTTCTTTTTCGGCGGCAAGCACGTCAGGGTTGCGGAAGGTAGCCGCCGAGGGCCAGATCTGGAAGTCGGTATCGGTCAGGCCGCAGGCATACACGGCGCAGCGCGCGTGAAAGTGCGTGGCAAGCAACTCCAGGCCGGACTGTAACAGGGCGCTTTTTTCCACGTTGCTGTTAAGGCCGCTGAGCAGGCGCACGAAAAGCTGCACGTCGGCGCTGCGCTCGCTCACCACCCGTTCCAGAGCAGCGGTGCGCACCTCCACCATGCCTTCCAGGTTCCGGGCGTACTCGCTGAGCTGCCTGCGCGCGTCGCTCAAGTGGGTGGCCACGGTTTCGATGGAACGCACCATGCCTTCGATTTCCGCCTCCTGCTCCGGGGTGGCGGGGCCGGCTTGCTGTTCCTGCGGAAAGCTGTTCTGCAGCATGGTTTTCACCCGGCGCAGGTTATGTACGACCAGCCGGTTGAAGAAGGTCTGCATGCTGCACAGCAGCACCACCATGCAGGAACCGAAAAAGAGCGCGAACATGGTAACGGATTTGCCGATGGCCCCCTGGTGGCTCTCGGTAGGAACGGAAATGATATCCAGCCCCGCAAGCTCGCCGGACCGGCGATGAAAACCCCGTTCGTCGCCATACATCTGGAGCAGAATTTTGGGCGCGTCTTCAGGCTGTCCGTGGCAGCGCATGCAGTCCTGCGTGAAATAGACCGGGCGCGCCACAGTCAGGTGTTCTCTGCCGTTGAGCGTCGTCACGCGTTCCGTGTGGTGCAGGGAAGGAGCCTCCTTGAGCTGCTGAAAGAAGCGGCTCTCCTCCTCGCTGACCTCATAGTCGGGGTTGCGCGCGTTTTTCGCCACGCGGCGGTACGTGAAGTCATTATCCTCGATGGTGAGATCACTCAGGATATGCCGGGTGACGAACGAGGTGGACATGGCCTCAATGATGAACTCATCGCCATTCTTGAGGGCAGAGGACACGGCCGGGCGCAGCACGCCGCGTACATACCCCTGGATGGCCTCGGTATGCGCGGCCATCAGGTTGGCCTTGGAGCGCGCCTCGGACAAAAACAGCTCCCGCATATGTGCGCGTAGCACAATGGCGAACAGCACCCCCACAATGAGCATGATGGCAAGCATGCCGGCCAGAAAACGGCCCTGCAGGGAATAAGGGAGAATACGCATTCCGGATCTCATTTTTCTCCACGTATATGCTCCCTTGCCGCAAAGGACAATGCCGCCGGAGTGGTGCACCTGCTGCCTTAAGGCTACATATTCGCGTCGGCTGCATTTTGTAACACATTGAAATATCTACGGCGCATCCTGGAATGGTCTTTGCTTACTGCCGCAAAGTTGTAACCGTATGCTTTGCCGCCGGCATGCACGCGGCCCCTCAGCGGGGGAATATCCACTTTTTGCCATGAGGAAGCGCCTATGAGTACGAAAGTTGGTTTGAACGAAGACAAGGTAGCCCTGATCACAGGGGGCTTCCTGTTTCTTCTGGCCTTGATGGGAGTCGCCGGGGTCGACCTGCTCGGCTGGGTGGTCAAGGCCAAGACCTGGCTGAACATCGGGGACATTTTCGGAACATCGACAAAGGCTTACGGATTTCTGAACGGGTTTGTGTCGCTGCTGCTCACCTATGTGGCCCTTACCGCTCTTTTGAGCGTGGGGGTAAAGGCCCTGGGCGACGATGTGGGCAAGTTCGTCAAGGGTTTCACGCTCATCTTTTTCATCTCCTACCTCTGCTATGCCGCGGGCAACTACGCCTACATAGCGGTAACCCCCGACAAGCTGCAGAAGTTCGGCATTCCCTGGGCCATGGGCCTGACGGGAGAAGCCGGGTACATTCTCGCACTGGTGGCGGGCGTGCTCGTGGGCAACTTCATGCCCGGCCTGGTGGACAAGATGAAGGAAGCCTGCCGCCCGGAAATGTTCGTTAAAATCGCCATCGTGATCATGGGCGCGGAACTTGGCGTCAAGGCCGCCGACGCCATGGGCCTGGCCTCCTCCATTATCTTCCGGGGTCTGTGCGCCATTGTGGAAGCCTACCTCATCTACTGGGCCGTCGTGTACTATGTGGCCCGCCGGTACTTCAAGTTCAGCCGCGAATGGGCCGCCCCGCTTGCCTCGGGCATTTCCATCTGCGGCGTTTCCGCGGCCATCGCGACGGGCGGCGCCATCCGCGCCCGGCCTGTGGTGCCCATTATGGTGTCTTCCCTGGTGGTGGTGTTTACCTGTGTGGAAATGCTCATTCTGCCGTTTATCGCCCAGCAGTACCTGCACCATGAGCCCATGGTGGCGGGCGGCTGGATGGGGCTTGCCGTCAAGTCGGACGGCGGGGCCATCGCCAGCGGGGCCATCGTGGACGCGCTCATACGGGCCAAGGCCCTGTCCGCAGACGGCCTGAATTACCAGGAAGGCTGGATCGTGATGGTTACCACGACGGTAAAGATCTTCATCGACGTGTTCATCGGGGTGTGGTCGTTCGTGCTGGCCTACATCTGGTGCACCAAGTTCGAGCCGAACGCCGACGGCAAGCGCATGGGCCTGTCCGACGTATGGGCGCGGTTTCCCCGCTTTGTGCTCGGCTACATCGGCACTTTCCTTCTGTTGCTGCTGATCTGCACCCAGATAGAAGGAGGCAGCGCCATCGGCAAGGCCATGACCGGCTCCATCAACTCGCTGCGCCTGATATTCTTTGTGCTCACCTTCTTCACCATCGGCCTGGTGTCCAACTTCCGCCGCCTGTGGGCTGAAGGCATCGGCAAGCTGGCCGCGGTGTACTGCGTATGCCTGTTCGGCTTCATCATCTGGGTGGGACTGTTCATTTCGTGGCTGTTCTTCCACGGCGTGCATCCCCCGCTGGTGGGCGCCTAGGCGGTGTCGGCACGAGCGCTTTTTTGTCCCCGGCTGTGTCAGATGAGCCTTGTATTCCGGCCGAGTACCGCCAGGGTTCACTCCCTTCATAAAAAGCGCATCTTTCTTGCCGGAGAACAAAAAATCATCTCGTGACAACACTGCCCAGCCCGGACTGCTGCAACATTTTGCTACGACAGAAAAGGAAAAGACCATGAAAGAAGCTACGGAAGTCAAGTTCCAGGAAGAACTGCAGAAAATGGAATATGAACCCATGAACGACACCGAGAAGAGGCTTGTGCGCAACGCCCTGATTCTTGGGGTGGGCTTGCTGGTCATTTTCTATTTTGTGAGTGACTGGCTGTTCCCCGGCGCTCACGGGTAAAGGACTGCGATTGCGCGGCATAGAGCGAAGGATTCTTCCGTTCCGCACAGGCGTTTTCGCGCCGTGCGGAACGGGGAATACGGTCACAAGGAGGCCTGTGATGGATTGGTTCAAGGTACGCTATATTTCGGGATTTCAGGGCAAACTGCGGCAAGGGCAGGAAGAGATGATACAGGCTTCTTCCCTGTACGACGCCCTTGGCCGCTACAGCGACTGGCCGGTGGAAGTGCGCTACAACTGCACCAGCGCCTGGGCGAAAAACCCCGGAACGAGTCTCTACTATATAGAAGCCTGGGAGGCGGATCTTTGTCCTTGCCCGCAATAGGCAGGTGCAAGAACCATTGCGTTGGTAAAATTTTCACAAAAACATTTTTGCTGAAGTCATTTTGGGGCTACAGCGACTGCAAACTATTTGGCAGCAAAATTGTTTTTTGTCTCTGAATACGCACAGGGCCTGCCGACAGCGGCAGGCCCTGTGCTGTTCAAGCGTGTTCCGCCGCGCGGCGGCTTCAGCCGTCCGGCTGTTCCAGTGCTCGTAGAGCCTGGGCCAGAGCCTCGGCTGCGAGTGTGAATTCCTGATCATCCAAAGTACGCGGGTCAAGGCAAAGGGCGTTGTCTTCCACACGGGCCACCAGAGGCAGATCCGTATGGAGCAGCGCTTCCCGCAACTGGTCCGGCCGTATGGAGTGGACAGATCCGTCCAGGCTCAACCGGACAAGGCGGGTGGGCAGGGTGCATTCTGGAAAGGCCCCTCCACCGGCCAGAGACACGCCGGGGCATAGGGTAACCCCGTATCCCTTCACCGCTTCGCCCCCGTTCTTTCCCGTCCCTGTGGAGCCTCGTTGCGCCGCTGGTTCAACCCCGGCGGTCAGATGCGTCTTCAGAATGCGCGCCAGTTTTCGGGCTTTGTCCCGCAGTTCTTTTTCCGTCATGCACAGCATGCGCAGGGTGGGGACGCGCTGCCGGGCCAGCTCCGGATCAAGGTAGAGGCGCAGGGTGGCTTCCAGGGCGGCCAAGGTCATTTTGTCGATGCGCAGAGCCCGGTTCAGGGGGTTCTTCTTGATGCGCTCGATATATTCGGCCCTGCCCGCGATGATGCCCGCCTGGGGACCGCCCAGCACCTTGTCGCCGCTGAAGGTGACCACATCGGCTCCGCCTGCTACGGCTTGGGCCGCTGTGGGCTCGCCGAAGAGGGCGGCCAGGGAGGACGGGGCGGCCTGCGCATTCGATTGCCCGTGCGGCAAAACGGACTGCGAGTGCGCGCGGGCGAAGTCAAAAAAGTTGCCGCTGCCCAGGTCTTCCAGCAGAGGCAGAGAGTGCTTCCGGGCTATCGCCGCCAGCTCTTCCCTGGAAACCTCGCAGGTGAACCCGCTGATGCGGAAGTTGGAGGTGTGCACTTTCAGCAGGGCTGCGGTTTGTTCGTTAAGGGCCGCCGTATAGTCCTTGGGGTGGGTGCGGTTGGTGGCCCCTACTTCGCGCAGGATGCAGTCGCTTTTTTCCATCACTTCCGGAATGCGGAAACTGCCGCCTATTTCCACGAGCTGCCCGCGCGAGACAAGGACTTCGCGGCCTTTGCACAGGGTGTCCAGCATGAGCAGGACCGCCGCGGCGTTGTTGTTCACCACCAGGGCGGCTTCGGCCCCGGTCAGTTTGCAGATCAGGGACTCCACGTGGCTGTAGCGGGTGCCGCGTTTGCCGGCTTCCAGATCAAATTCCAGGTTGGAGTAGTGGAGGGCGGCCTCGTGCGCGGCGTCGGCGGCTTCTTTTGCCAGAAGGCTGCGCCCGAGGTTGGTGTGGATGACCACGCCCGTGGCGTTAAGCACCCGGCGGAAATGCGGGCGGGAGGCCCTGCCCGCATGCCTGGCTATACGGGGAAGCAGAGCCGGCAGGCTCAGTTCTTCCGGCTCCCGGATTTCTCCGGCCCGGATGGCCCTGCGGCAGTCTTCCAGAAATTCCTCAACACAGTCGCGCAGCAGGGGACGGGGCAAGGCGGCCACGGTCACAGACTCCGCCTTTTCCAGAGCGGCGAGAACGGAGTCCATGGAGGGCAGGGCGCGAAAAAGGCGTTGCGCGGCATTATTCGTCATAACGGCCTCTCTTGGGGCTTGTCCATAAATAAGCGTTTCGCGGCCGATTACTTCGTCAAAGCCCTTTTTTTACTTCGGTCGAGTACGGTAAGAGTACACTCCCTTCGTAAAAAAAGGTTTTTCCTCGTCCTCGGCTCACGCTCCACTTATTTATGGACAAGCCCTCAATTTACACACTTGCGGCACCAGAAACCGGCACGGCCAATATTCTCTCCCCCCCCCCGGCCCAATAGTTTTGGAGGAACGGGGAGGAGGTTTGGCGGAGGGGAAAGGAAACCTTTTTCAAAAGGTTCCTTTCCCCTCCGCCAATGCCTTTTTCTTCTCTCTTCCCTTCTATACTCTCGCTTTCTTCAACCCCGGAGCGGCCCGGAGAATGACGGATTCATCCACGCAGAAGGCCAGGCGGAAGTGGCCGGGGCCGCCGAAGCCGGAGCCCGGCACGGCCAGGACGAGCTGTTTCATGAGCTTGTCGGTAAAGGCCACGTCATCGCCGCCGGGAGCCTTGGGGAAGAAGTAGAAAGCGCCCTTGGGCATCAGATATTCATAGCCCGCGTCGGTGAGGACCGAGGCCATGGCGTCCCTGCGGCGCTTGTAGATGGAGACGTCCACTTCCGAGCCGAGGGCGGCGCGCATGAGGTGCTGGCCTACCACCGGGGGATTGACAAACCCGAGGATGCGGTTGGCGAGCATAAGGCCGTTCATCAGTTCTTCCTTGCCCGGCATGTCGGGGGCAAGGACGAGATAGCCCACCCGTTCGCCGGGGATGGACAGGTTCTTGGAGAAGGAACTGGCGACCACGGCGTAGGGGTACATGGGCAGGAGCGAGGGCACTTCCGCCCCGTCGTAAGCCAGGAAACGGTAGGGCTCGTCCGCGACCAGGAAAACGGGACGGCCCCCGGCCTGCATGAAGGCGCGGGATTTTTCCGCCAGCAGGGCGGTCAGGGCGGTCAGTTCCGCGCGAGAATAGATCTGCCCGGTGGGGTTGTTGGGCGAGTTGATGATCAGGGCGCGGGTCTTGGGGGTAACGGCCTTTTCCAGGGCGTCCAGATCCGGGGAGAAGGTTTCCGGCAGGGTGGGCACGGCCCGGAAGAAGCCGCCGTGGTTGCCGACGTAGGCGCCGTATTCCACAAAATAGGGAGCCAGGGCCAGTACCTCGTCGCCGGGGTCGAGGATGGTCTTGAACAGGGCGTTCAGCCCTCCGGCGGCGCCGCAGGTGAGCAAAAGGTCTCCGGCGGCGAGGGGGACGCCCTGCTCGCGGGACAGATGGGCGGCCAGAGCTTCGCGCGCCCAGGCATAGCCGCCGTTGGGCATGTAGCCGAGAGCGAAGGGCTCCCCGGCCTTGTCGGCGAGGTCGCGCAGGCCTTGCGCCACGGCGGGCGGGGGCGGCAGATCGGGGTTGCCCAGACTGAAGTCGCAGACGGCGTCGTTGCCGTGCTCCTGTTTCAGGGCGATGCCCGCTTCGAACATGCGGCGGATCCATGAGCCTTTGTTGATACTGTCGGCGATGCGTTGGGAAAGTACGGACATGGCGTGTTCTCGGCTGTACGTTGCGGTTGCGGGGAGGGAAACGTCCGGACGTTTACAGGGTCATTCGCTTGTCAGGCGCAGCTGGTTCAGGCGGGCGACGCGCAAATCCTTTTGGTACTGGAGCATCATATTAAGCTGTTTTTCCTCGTGAATGGCAGCGGCATGGAAGACGCCGCGCTGGAGATCCTCCTCCGCGAGCAGCGCCTGCATGCGCCGCCGGCACTCTGCCTGGCGGCGTTCCACCTCCTGAATTTCCTGTTCCAGGCCGGTTTGATCAGCCGGTAATGAAGCGTCGTCCAGCAGGCTTGACGGGCCGGTCATCGACGGAGTCCTTGGTTGCTTTGGGTGCGGCCGGGTCTTCGGGAGACGGCAGGGTATTGTACATGCCCCAGAAGGGCGGCATCAGATCGCTCACGTTGCCGGGGTTGGCGAGGCGAAGGCCGGGCCGCAGAAAGGCGGCAAGGGCGAGCCCCATGCTCCAGTAAGCGTCCGGGCTGGTCCAGGCGGCAGGCGCGGTCGGGGCTGCTTGCCCCTGCGCGTCTGTGGAATGCGCCGCATCGTTCAGGAGGCCGTCTTCCAGAGCAAGCCCCAGGCGGGAAAAGAAGTCCTGGGCGACGATCTGATACTCTGTCTCTACATCGAAGGGAAGGGGCCGGGCGCCCGCTTCCGGACCTTTGGCCAGGCGGCGGGCACGGGCGGCCAAAGCCAGACCCAAAGGCAGGAGGGCCGGCGGCAGCTCGGAGGCGAGCGGGGCCGAAGCAAAGGGATTTTTACCCGCCCTGGCGGTGACGGATCCTTCGTCCTCAGCCAGGTCTATGCCTGCCCAAGCCAGGAGTGTGGCGGTGTCGTGCGCTTCCGGCAGGTGCGCGGGCCACGAGCCCTTGAGAGTAATGCTGCCCCCGGCAAAGGCGGGCAGCGCCAGCAAATAGGCGGACAGGGCCGGATCGAGGGGCATGGCCGGCTCTTCAGGCAGTTCCAGGCTGCCGGGAGTAAAGACCAGATTCGGGCCGCGGCTGTCCACGCGGGCTCGGCACTTCCGGTGCAGTGGGTCCACCTCGGCCAGGGCGGCCGTGGCAACAGCGGCGGGCAGGGCGGAAAGATCCAGGACTACTGGCAGGTTCCAGACCAGGGGCGCGAGAAGCAGGGCGCAGACGCCGTCCAGGGGCAGATCGGCCGGGACGGAAATACTGGGCGGTATAATGCCGGAACACTCCAGGTTGGCGGGCAGCCCGGTGGAACACGGCACCACGTGGGCGAGGCGGGCGCCGAGCAGGGGCAGGGTGTGGCGCAGGCCGGAGAGATCGGCGGCTTTCAGCGTGCCGCCGCCGGTCAGGCGGCAGATGCCCACGGAATCCGCGGCCATAAAGGCGAGCAGGTACAGGGTAAACAGATCGTCGCCCGCGAACAGGGTCTTGCCCGCGAGGGACGCGCGGGTATGCGCGGCAACGCGCACCAGACCGAGGTGTGCGCCGAGGCTTTGGGAGGTAAGGCTGCCTCCGGCCTGGGCAAGGGCCTTGACCGTGTGCATCAGGGGATCGGAAAGCATGACCGGGCGCAGGGTGACCGGGGAGCCGGTTCCGGCGGCAAGGGCCGCCCACATCTGCGCGCTGCGCGAGGAAACGGGGCCGGTAACCGCGCCTGAAACGGGTTTTTGGGGCGGAGCAAGGTTGAAGCTCCCCCGGCTGTCGGCTTCCTCCTTGGTCATTACCTTCAGATCCTGCAACAGGGTGAAGAGCTGGCGGATGAAGCGGGGGTCTTTGCTGAAGGCGAGGGAGCCTTCTTCCCAGGCCATGCGCACGGCCTTTTCCGCCTGGATGGCCGCCGGGGTGGCGGCATGTTCCTTGCCGCCGCGAATGCGGGAAACCAGGATGGCCCGACGGACCAGCAGCTTCATGAGGTCGCGGTCAAGCTCGATGAGCGCGCCTGCCGCGCCCCGGGGGCGGCCCTGGTTTTCCTCTCCGTCGGCGTTTGCAGCGTCCGGGCGTGCGCCTTTCGGGCGGGGAGCGCGGCGGGGGGCGGTCTGCTGGTCAGGCCGGCTCTGTCGGCCGGTATGTTCCCGGTTTCTGGAATCGCTGGTCATGGGATACGTTGCTCCAAAAAAGACTGCAAAAGGGTGGCGCATCACGGATGCGGAGCGCGCGGGATGTATATAATGAAGTAGGGATGTGCGTGCGGCGTTTCCTGCGCAAAAACTCTTTCACCGGCAAGGAAAACGGCCCATACCGGACTGGCGGGCCGCAGCCCCGGCACAGCGGTATAACGGCCCGCCGGTTGCTGTGCATCAAGAATTTCTAGCGCGAAACAGCGCGGCCCGCAAGAAAATAAAAGAAAGTACATGGCGGCCTTGATAATCGCTTGACATACAGCCAACCCGCTTGTTAATTTCTGCACAAGCGTTTCGGTCAGGCCTGCTCCAACCGCCCTGCGGGGATTTTCCCCGGCAGCCGGGTGGTTTGCGCGCCTGCATGTCACTGGATACAGATTCAGGGATAACCTTTAATTACCAGTTGGAGGACAAGGTATGCCGACATTTGTCGATCCGTCCAAGTGTGATGGCTGCAAGGGTGGCGAAAAAACCGCTTGCATGTACATCTGTCCCAACGACCTCATGATCTTGGATTCTGAGGAAATGAAGGCGTTCAACCAAGAGCCGGATGCCTGTTGGGAATGCTACTCCTGCGTGAAGATTTGTCCTCAAGGCGCCATCACGGCCCGTCCTTATGCCGACTTTGCTCCCATGGGCGGTACCTGTATCCCCATGCGCTCCGCCGACTCCATTATGTGGACGGTCAAGTTCCGCAACGGCAACGTCAAGCGTTTCAAATTCCCCATCCGCACCACGCCTGAAGGCTCCATCAAACCCTTCGAAGGGAAACCGGAACCTGCGGACCTGAACAGCGAACTGTTCTTCACCGAAACCGCTTTGGTTGCTCCCGCGACCGTGCTCGGGAAGAAGTTCGAAATGGCCGAGTCCGACACCTCCCAGTGCTGGCTCGATTCCCCCGCCTGCTAAGGCGCGCCTGTCTGGTTCGTAACAACTTTGCCGATAAGGAGACACTAACATGCCGATGATTCCTGTGAAGGAAACCCCCAGAGGTGTTGCCATCGCTGAACCCGTTGTCAAAGAGCACGACGTCGATATTCTTTTGGTCGGCGGCGGGATGGGCAACTGCGGCGCTGCTGTGGAAGCGGTGCGCTGGGCTGACAAATTCGCTCCCGACCTGAAAATCATGCTGGTGGACAAAGCCGCCCTTGAGCGCTCCGGCGCCGTTGCCCAGGGCCTTTCCGCCATCAACACCTACCTTGGCGACAACAACGCCGACGACTATGTACGCATGGTCCGCACCGACCTTATGGGTATCGTGCGCGAAGACCTGATCTTCGACCTCGGCCGTCACGTTGACGATTCCGTGCACCTGTTCGAAGAGTGGGGCCTGCCCTGCTGGATCAAAGACGAACACGGCCACAACCTTGACGGCGCCGCCGCCAAGGAAGCCGGCAAATCCCTGCGCAAGGGCGACAAACCCGTGCGCTCCGGCCGCTGGCAGATCATGATCAACGGTGAATCCTACAAGTGCATCGTGGCTGAAGCCGCGAAGAACGTTCTGGGCGAAGCCCGCATCAAAGAGCGTATCTTCATCGTGAAGCTGCTGCTCGACGCCAACGTGGACAACCGCATTGCCGGCGCCGTGGGCTTTAACCTGCGCGACAACGAAGTGCACATCTTCCGCACCAACGCCATGCTCGTCGCCTGCGGCGGCGCCGTGAACGTGTACAAGCCGCGTTCCACCGGTGAAGGCATGGGCCGTGCGTGGTACCCGGTATGGAACGCCGGTTCGACCTACACGATGTGCTCTCAGGTCGGCGCTGAAATGACCATGATGGAAAACCGCTTCGTGCCCGCCCGCTTCAAGGACGGTTACGGCCCGGTGGGCGCATGGTTCCTGCTCTTCAAGGCCAAAGCCACCAACTTCAAGGGCGAAGACTACTGCGAAACCAACCGCGCCATGCTCAAGCCCTACGAAGATCGCGGCTACGCCAAGGGCCACGTCATTCCGACCTGCCTGCGTAACCACATGATGCTGCGTGAAATGCGCGAAGGCCGCGGCCCCATCTACATGGACACCAAGACCGCCCTGCAGACCACGTTCGCCACCCTGAACGCCGCCCAGCAGAAGCACCTTGAGTCCGAAGCGTGGGAAGACTTCCTCGACATGTGCGTGGGCCAGGCCAACCTGTGGGCCTCCATGAACATCCAGCCTGAAGAAATGGGCTCGGAAATCATGCCCACGGAACCCTATCTGCTCGGCTCCCACTCCGGCTGCTGCGGCATCTGGGTTTCCGGTCCCGATGAGCCTTGGGTGCCCGAAGACTACAAAGTGAAAGCCGACAACGGTAAAGTCTACAACCGCATGACCACGGTCAACGGTCTGTGGACCTGCGCCGACGGCGTTGGCGCCTCCGGCCACAAGTTCTCCTCCGGCTCCCATGCTGAAGGCCGCATCGCCGGCAAGCAGATGGTGCGCTGGTGCGTGGACCACAAGGACTTCAAGCCCGCCATCAAGGAAACGGCCGATGAACTGAAAAAGCTCATCTACCGCCCGTACTACAACTACCTGGAGGGCAAAGCCGCTTCCACCGACCCCGTGGTGAACCCCAACTACATTTCGCCGAAGAACTTCATGATGCGCCTTGTGAAGGCCACCGATGAATACGGCGGGGGCATCAGCACCTACTACACCACCTCTGAAGCGGCTCTGAAGACGGGCTTCCACCTGCTGAAAATGCTGGAAGAAGACTCTCTGAAGCTGGCCGCCCGCGACCTGCACGAACTGCTGCGCTGCTGGGAAAACTACCACCGCCTGTGGACCGTGCGCCTGCACATGCAGCACATCAACTTCCGTCAAGAGTCCCGTTACCCCGGCTTCTACTACAGAGCCGACTTCATGGGCCTGGACGACTCCAAGTGGAAGTGCTTCGTGAACTCCCGGTATGATGTGAAGAAGGGCGAAACGAAAATATTCAAGAAGCCCTACTACCAGATCATTCCTGACGCCTAAGAAATGCGCGGGGGGCGTAACCTGGTTATGCCCCCCGCTTTTTTCCGTGCGTTAAGGCGGCAAGCCCCTGGCAGAAGCCAGAAAACCCTCTGACCGTTTTGCCGGAACGCATTCCGGTTGGTTTACGTCGCCGTGGCGGCGTTGTCGCGTATTTAGCGGCGCGCCCGCCCGCTTTCCGGCACAGGTTTGCGCAAGGTTACGGAAAGCAACGTGCGGTACACCCAAAACGGCCTGAGCCGGGGCGGTAAGGTCGCTTATTGTCCTGGGTTTGGGCCGTTTGTCCATGCCCAATAACCGAGAGGGAGGATACCCGTGATGTCCAACGCCATACTCGTCGTCGGAGGCGGATTCAGCGGTCTGACGGCCGCGCTTGAAGCCGCGGAAGTCGGCTATGATGTGTTCATCGTCGAAAAAAGCCCTTTTCTTGGCGGACGGGTAGCACAGCTTAACAAGTATTTTCCGAAGCTCTGCCCCCCGTCGTGCGGTCTGGAAATCCAGTTCCAGCGCATCAAGAAAAACCCCCGCATCAAATTTTTCACGCAGGCCACCGTAAGCTCCGTTGCGGGCAAGGCCGGCGACTTCACCGTTTCCATACACATTGACCCCCGTCACACCGCCCCGCACAGCGCGGACTTCTCCCTGCTCGCCTCCTCGCTGGTGGGGGAAACGGACAACGAGTTCGAGTTCGGCCTCGGCAAGCGCAAGCCATTGTATCTCTCGGCTCCCTTCGCGTTTCCCTCCCGTTACGTGCTGGACAAAAAGAACCTCAGCAAGGAAGACCAGATCCGGCTGGCCAAAAGCGCCTTCCTCGACATGAACGAAGAGCCGCGCGACATCACCCTGAACGTGGGCAGCATAGTGCTGGCCACGGGCTGGAAGCCGTATGACGTGACCAACCTCACCAATCTCGGCGCGGGCTCCGTGCCCAACTGTATTTCCAACATGCAGCTTGAGCGCCTGGCTTCGGCCCATGGCGTGACAAGCGGCGCCATCAAGCGTCCCTCGGACGGCAAGGCCCCGCGCAAGGTCGCCTTTGTGCAGTGCGCGGGTTCGCGCGACCAGAACCACCTGAACTTCTGTTCCTACATCTGCTGCATGGCTTCCCTCAAACAGGCCGTGTACGTGCGTGAACAGTACCCCAACGCCGAAGTCACCATCTACTACATCGACCTGCGTACGCCGGGCCGGTACGAAAACTTCCGCAACAAGGTCACCGCGGACGAGAAAATTCGTCTGGTCAAAGGCAAGGTCGCGGGCATCGAAAATGACGCCGCCACCGGGGACGTGATCCTTGAGGTGGAAGACGCGGTCAGGGGCGAAAAGCGCAAGCACCGGCACGATCTTGTGGTGCTCGCCACGGGCATGCAGCCCTCCCTGGCGGGCTGCGCCAACCCGTACGGCGTTACCGTCGATGCGGACGGCTTTGTTGTCGAAGGTTCGGTCAGGGGCATTTTCGCTGCCGGGTGCGCCAAGCAGCCTCTTGATGTGATGCGCTCCGCCCAGTCCGGCACCAGCGCTGCCTTGAAAGCGATCCAAACGGTGAGAGGGAGGTAGCAGAGAATGGCCACAAAAATAGGCGTATATTTTGACCAGTCCGCCATAGGCGGCGGCCTCGACGTCGAGGCCCTGGCTGCGGGTGTGGAAAAGAGGTGGAGCGACCTTGCCCCTGTGGTCAAGGTGTTTCCCCTTCTGGCAAGTGCCGAGGCCCGTAAGGAAATAGCCGAGGACATCGAGGAGAACGGCCTGGACGGCGTGGCCCTGTGCGGCGCGTCCCCCCGGGTGGACTGGGACATCTACCAGTTCGAAGGCGTACAGGTCGAGCGCATCAACATGCGCGAAGGCTGCGTGCTGGCTTACCAGAATCCCGACGGCTCCCCCCTGTCCGGCGACGACGCCCCGGAACTGCTGAAGATGATGGCCGCCGACTACCTCAACATGGGCGTCATCAAGCTGCAGAAGAGCAATGTGCCCGCGCCGGAAGTGACCCCCAGCACCAAACGCATTCTGGTGCTCGGCGGCGGCTGGACCGGCCTGACCGCGGCCCTTGCGGCGGCGGACGCCGGGTCTGAAGTGACCCTGGTGGAAAAAGACGAGCAACTCGGCGGCCGCGCTCTCGGCTTCCTGAAGACCGTGCCCTTAAGACCTCCGCACACGGAAAGCCATCCTACCGGCGTCGAGGATAAAATAGCCGCGGTGCAGAACCACGGCAACATCACGGTGCTGACCGGCAGCATTCTGACCCGCCTGGCGGGCTCTCCCGGCTGCTACACGGCTACCATCGCCGTCAACGGCTCGGAACAGGCCGTGGAGGTCGGCTCGGTGGTTCTGGCCACCGGCTGGCAGCCTCAGGATCCGCAGGTGCTCGCCCCCCTCGGGTACGGCAGCAGCCCCAAGATAGTCACTGCCGCGGAGTTTGAGGCCATGGCCAAAAAGGGCCAGCTCAACAGCCGCCGCGTGGCTTTTATTCTGAATACCAGCCTCTGCCAGCCTGTCTGCTCCTGCGAGAAGGCGGAAGAAGCGGCCGAGGAAGCCCCGAAAAGCACCGACGTGGCCGCTGCCGACCCGCAAGGGGACGAAGCCGCCGAGTTTGTTTACGAAGACATGGAAAGCGCGAAGCATCTGTCCTTTGCCAACGCCGTGAACAGCGTGGTGGCCCTGAAGCAGGCCGGGTACGTAGCGGAGCAGAGCGACGATGCCATAGCCTACATCATCTACGACAGCATGATAGTGCAGGGCATCCACGAGCGGTTCTACAAGGCCGCCCAGGACTGCCCCCAGGTCATGCTGACCAAGGGCGACATCAGGGAAGTCCTGCCCCAGGGCTCCAGCGTGCTGGTGCGGGTGGACAACACGCTGATCGGCGGCTCCATCGAGCTGGAAGTAGACCTGGTTGTCCTGCCCACGGGTATGGTGCCCACCACGGCCAAGGAACCGATCATGCAGTTTGAATACCGTCAGGGTCCTGCCTTCCCGGATCTGTCCCTGTTCGACGGGTTCGCCGACTCCAACTACATCTGCTTCCCCTATGAAACCCGGCGTACCGGCGTGTACGCGGCGGGGTGCGTGCGCCAGCCCATGACCCTGGACGCGGCGGAAGATGACGCTTACGGCGCGGCCCTCAAAGCCATCCAGTGCATCGAGTCGGCCAACCGGGGCGTTGCCGTGCATCCCCGTTCCGGCGACCTGTCCTACCCGGTCTTCAACTTCGTGCGCTGTACCCAGTGCAAGCGCTGTACGGAAGAATGCCCCTTCGGCGCCCTGGACGACGACGAAAAGGGCACGCCCAAGCCCAACCCCACGCGCTGCCGCCGCTGCGGCACCTGTATGGGGGCATGCCCCGAGCGGGTCATTTCCTTTGACAACTACAACGTCGACCAGATCGGCTCCATGATCCGGGACATCAAGGTTCCGGACGACATGGCCAAGGGCGGCCCGCGCGTGGTCATCCTGGCCTGCGAAAACGACGCCTATCCGGCCTTCGACATGGCGGCCATGCGCGGCAAGTCCTGGAGCCCGTATGTCCGGGTGATTCCGGTACGCTGCCTCGGTTCGGTCAACGCCATCTGGGTTGCCGACGCCATGAGCAAGGGCATTGACGGCGTCATGATGATGGGCTGCAAGTACGGCGACGATTACCAGTGCCACTTTGTGAAGGGGTCTGAAATCTGCAACCGCCGCAAAGAAAACATCGCTGAAACCCTGAACCGTCTGGGCGTCGAGCCCGACCGCGTGGCCCAGTACCAGGTGGCCATCGACGAGTACGACAAGGTGCCCCAGATGGTCGGAGAGTTCATGAAGATGATCTTTGAAAAGGGCCCCAACCCGTTCAAGGGCTACTAGAAGGAGATGGAAATGGCACAAACCGTAAGAATCGAACCGGATGTTCAGTTCATCAGAGAACTGCAGGCCGCTGGTGGCGAATCGCTGAAAAAGTGCTACCAGTGCGCCACATGCAGCGTGGCCTGCCCCATCTCGCCCACGGACAACCCGTACCCGCGCAAGGAAATGATCTGGGCGCAGTGGGGTCTTAAAGACAAGCTCTTGTCCGACCCGGACGTGTGGCTGTGCCACAACTGCGGCGGATGTTCCGACCTGTGCCCGCGCGGCGCGAAACCGGCGGACCTCATGGCGGCCATGCGTAACATGGCGTACCGGAACCTGGTGGAGCCCGTCGCTATCGGCAAATGGATGAGTTCGTCCAAGTACCTGCCCATCCTTATCGGTATTCCAGCGGTCCTGTTCGGGCTGATCTGGCTCATCGTGGCCAAGACCAACCTGTGGAAGGCCCTGTCCTCCGTGTACCCGCCGCTGAACAACCCCGAACACGGCATGCCCGGCGTCTTCTCGGACGGCAGCATGATTCCGGACGGCAAGATCATCTTCGGCAAGCTGTTCTTCGGCGACTTCACCATCGACCTGCTCTTCGGGCTGGTGATACTCTTTGTCCTCTTCACCTTCTACAAGGGCGTGAAGAACCTCATCGCCTCCATCGGACCGCAGGGTTCGGTCATGATGCTCGGCAAAAAGAAGCACTGGCTCTGCTGCCTCGGGGAAGTGATCGTGGGTGAAATCCTGCCGCACTCCAAGTTCGCCCAGTGCGGCGACGACGAAGAAAAAGTCACCCGCAAGCTCGGCCACATGAGCCTGCTCTTCGGCTTCATCGCCCTGGCCGTGGTGACGGCCACCGTAGCCATCGGGCACTGGGGCGGGCTTATCTTCCCGGCTATCGCCGTGCATACGCCCATGCCCCTGTACCACCCGGTCAAGCTGCTGGCCATTGTAGGCACTCTGCTTCTGCTGGTGGGTCTTACCTTCCTGACCAAGCGGCGTCTCGCCCTCAACCCTGACAAGCAGACTTCCGGCTTTTACGACTGGTACCTGCTGGGCGTCATCTGGGCGGTGGGTCTGACCGGCCTTTTCAGCATGCTCATCCGCCTTGCCGGCATCTCCGGCCTGGCCTACTTTGTCTACTATCTGCACCTGATCAGCGTGTTCATGCTGTTCGCCTACCTGCCCTGGTCCAAGCTCGGGCACCTGGTGTACCGCACCGCCGCGCTGACATACGTGCGGTACATGGGGCGCAGGTAACCCCGCGAGTGAGAAACCGGGCGCGGCACCTCGCGCTCCCTGAAACTAACGAGCAAAGTGTTTTGCGATAGGAGGCTCCCATGTCTGACGAAGGTCGCAGAGTTTTCCCGATGGAAACGGCCCTTGGCGTAGTTGCCGGCAAAGATGGCGACGATGTGCTGGATTTTCTCGGCTATGCCGTGCAGCGCAGCGTATGTGAATGCTGCCGCCCGGCCATCACCCCCATGGTCAAGGGCTGGCTGTACACCCTGAATCCGGAATTCATGAAAACCGGCTTTGACGGCGGCGTGAGCTACGATATCTGGGTGGCGGATCAGAAGCAGAAACTGGGCGACAATGTGTCCATTACGCCCCTGCCCGCTCATGAGCAGTCGGCGGTCAACGCGCTGATCGAAACCCTGGAAGCCGCCAAGCGGACGGCGGAAGACAAGACCGCGGAAGCCGAAGCCGCTGTCGCCGCCAAAGCGGAAGCGGATGCCGAGATAAAGGTTCTGGCCCCCTTCAAGAAAAAGGCCGAAGACCTGGAAAAGAAGGCGGCCCAACTGGAAGAAAAGAGCCAGGCCCTCACCGGCGAAGTGGCGGAGTTGAAAAAGCAGCTCGCCGAATTTTCCGGCAAGGTGGCCGTAGATGAAAAAGCCATTGACCAGAGCGTGAAGGACATCGTGTCCAAAGCGGTCAAGGAAGCCCTGGGCGGCCTCATGGCTGCCGGTGTGGGCGCGGGCGCCGCTCTGGGCGTTGCGGACGCGGCTGCCGGTGCCGACGACTTCGCCGCCGCCGCTGAATCCGCTCCCGCCGAAGGTGGCGTGCCTGACACCTTCGGGTTCGGCACTTCCGGTTCGGACGGCGACGGGTTCGGATTCTAGGACAAAGATAATGGTTTGAGTACGTTTCGGGGAGGCTTCAGCCTCCCCGAAACGTTTTAGAGCATTTCACACTTGAAATGCTCGCAAGGATTTGTCGGCAAATCCTTGCCGCCAAATAGTCGCTTTACGGCGGGCTTTGCCCGCCGTTAAGCGCCTCTTTGAAGCGAAAATTGCGCTAGCTG
>JAVBTB010000037.1:0-59687 GCA_031556355.1 Desulfovibrio sp.
GTTATGGAAATCAGGATGATTACCGGCCATGCAGACGGATTCCGCCCGCCTCATGCCGGTCAGCAGACCATGTCTGCCAAAAGTTCCGTGTGCTCCCGCCGGAACGTCCGATGCCGGACCCGGCCGCCGAGGCCTGTCCGGAACATGAGCAGCGGCAGATGATCCTCCGGGGGTTCAAATACTTCGCGGGCCAGTTCCCAGGCTTCCTGCAGCAATCTTGCATGTTCGGCGCTGAACGCCTTGTGGCCTTCCAGCGACAACCGCAGGCGCAGCAGCGTCAACGCGGCCATGGGCTGCACGGCAAAGCCGAAGTGCTCAAGCGCGCACCAGACCCGTTGCAGGGCACGCCCGGCGCGCATGATGGCCACTTCATCCCACCCTTTTGCGCATATCAGCCCCGCGCCCCCGCACATGCGCATGCATAGCGAGCTGTACAGGGGCATAAGTCCGCCGAGGCCCAAGTTGTTGGCTATTCGCATGTTCCGCCACGGGCGCACCGCACGCAGGTACAACTCGCCCATAAGGCCCGCCTGTAGGTTTTTCAGCGGCATGCCCGCGCGGTACTCCGCCGGTAGGGACCGCCCCTTTTGCGGCGGCGCAAAGTGGATGGTCCGCATCAGATGCTCGTGCAGATCCTGTCGTTCCACCCGCACCCTGTCCGCCATGAACACGGCCTTCGCAAGCTTCGCGAGCCCCCCGCTGCTGCCGCAGTGCAGCAGCAGCGCGTCGTCGTCCTTGTCCGCCAGGGAACGCAGCCGTTCCCAGACTTCTGGCGACAGGGGTTTGCGCGAGTAAGGACGGCGGTTGGTGCAACGCCGCCAGAGCGCCTCATCCATCAGTTCATGAAAGGGCTGCCCCAGGGGCATAAAGTGCAGTCTCGCCTCCGGTGCGCACCCCCTGCCCACGGGAAAAAGCTCCGTCCGGCAGGCAAGCCCGAGGGAACCCGCCGCAAAAACCATATTTTGCAGGGCCGCCCCCCCGGCAAGCAGCGAAGCCCACTGGCGCACGTTAAAAAAAGAGGCATCCGCCGACCGGTTCACCTGAAGATCAATATGCCGCTCGCCCACCACAAACCGCCAGGGCTGCATATTGTCGCCCGAAGGAGCCGCAATGCCTGCGGCCAGGATATAGTTCCGGGCGCTTTGGGGAATGGAACCGCCCACCGGCACGACCCCGGGTTTTGCAGGCGGGATCGCTCCCGCTGAGGGATCGGGCGTAAACAAACGCCGCGCCGCCGCCAGCTTGAGGCGCTGCACCGGCCCGTTCATTCCCCAGAACAACACCGGCCTGCGCAGCACCTGACGGTTCGCATCAAACTGGATCGAGGCTGGTACCGCGGACGAAGGCTTTCCGGTGAGGACGATCTTGATGACTTCCGTAGCCGCCATTCCGGCGCAGAGCTGGCATCCTATATCCAGCGAAGGCACCCGTTGGTTGGCGAGGTTCACAAACCGGCGATCCGTATAGCGCAGGTGGGTGCCGTGCGGCGCCACCCCGAGGGCGAAACGCAGGAGCTGCTCAAACTCGTCCGTGGCGTTGTTGACGCCGAAGTAGCGGTCATAGTTCATGCCGCCGGGCATGAACACCAGAACGGAGCTGGAGTACCCGGCCGGAGCGGCCGTGATGACGGGAATACCCCGCTCAAGGGCGCGGTTAAACAGCTGACGGCGTATGTTCTGGGCAAAAAAATCAAGGCTGTCCACCACAATGTCCACGCCCGACAAAAAATCATCCAGGTTATCCTCACTGATGCCATGCCTGAAGCTGCGGATGTCCAGGAAAGGATTGGTGCCGAGGGCGCGTTCGATCATGACGTCGATTTTTGACCTGCCGAAACTGGTCAGATCCGATCCATACTGACGGTTGATATTCGCCGGGGAGTAGGCGTCAAAATCAGCCAGGGCGAAAGAGCCGACGCCCGAACGCGCAAGGGTTATCAGGTGCGCCCCGCCCACGCCGCCAAGGCCGGGAATAGCCACGCGCGTCTGCAGCAGTTTGCGCTGGCCCGCGTAATCAATGAGCCCGAGGTTACGGGCAAAGGCGATATCCGTATAGTCGTCCTTGTCCTCCAGGTGCAGGCGCTGCAGTATCGGCACGACGGCTTCGCGCAGCTTCTCTTCCTTGCCGGGAACCTCGGTCAGAGCGTTGAAAAAGTTCTGGTGGAACAGGCCGGTAAGATACTGCCGCTGTATCTCGGACAACGACTGTATCAGCTCCGGTCGCTGCCTGAACATGAAATACGCGGAATACGGATCAATCATGCGCCGTTTGCGCCCTTCCTCATCCGGTTGAAACAGGGCGCTTTCGCCGAAGGCATTGAAGAACGCGTACAGATCCGTTTCAAAGTTATTTTTAGCGTACGCTTCGTACAGAGCGTCATCAACCCTGTCCAGATTGATGCGCAGCGCCACCGCGGGGGCGCCCACCTTGTCATAGTGGCGTTCTTCCGCAAAAACTTCAAAAAGGAATATCTGGGTATAAAAACGCACATGTTTGGGGTTAACCATGGCCACAATGTCGGTGATATTGGAAAACTTGGCGTACTGGTATACGGCCCTGGTCAAAAAGATCATCAGGTTCAGCCAGCGCCGCATGCGGGGGGTGGCCAACGCGCCTATCTCTGCTATGTTTCTGCCCTGGCCCCGCAACTCGTCCAGCTTGTCCTGATACACGACGTCCATGGGCAGGCCGAAATACTCCGCATCGCGGATATGCGACATGGTGGAGATCACATCCAGATGCGACTTGAACACAAACACGCTTGTGGAAGGCAGAAGACTCCACAGATTATACAGCATCCCGCTGGGATGGGCTTTTGTGTACCCCGAATGCAGGTACTCGTTGTAAACCAGCTTGAAAGCTTTGCAGTACTCTTCTGTGGTTTCTGCTATCTTGATTGTTGGGTGGGCAAGAGATTCAAGTTTGCATTCAAGTAGTCTGCTTCGCCGCAGCCGTATTGTTCTGCGTCTTTCAATGAAGGTTTCCATATATTTCCCCGTATGTGTACATGCGGTACATATTCCTGTTTGAGCACGCTCCAGGCTGTGCAGTGCAGGATTCCTCCGTGCCCTTATTGGCGCGCGTCGGCACAGGCCGTGCATATCGTTAAAAGACCCGACACCATCGATTATCGCTGTAAGCTTTACCGCCACGCGTCCGCAGACGCTTCCCTAACAGGCTGAAAATATACCAACCCTCATATTCTTGCAGTGTGGCACACTATTCGCATTACTGTTTCCATAGGCCGTCTCCCAGCGTTCCAACAAAAACCATAGTCCTCCTCCCAAGACGAGCCGCGCATATACCGGACAGGCATGTTGCTCCCCATACGAAGAGCTTCATCGGCAATTGCGCTGCCCGGCAATGTGAAACGCTTCCTCCTGCCGCACAGGCGCAGCATTTCACGATGGAAGGTGCCATGAACATACCTCCCGAAAATTCTTTCCCGACATTGTCCGGCAGGCGGGCACACGCGTTGCGTGTTCTCGCCAAAACCCTGCACACGGCGCCTCCGCAAATTCTTGCCGCGCTTCTTGACGCGCTCTTCACGCAACAGGCGGGAGCAGCCCAGGGCTCCCGTCCCGGGCTCCGTTGCGGCTACAGAAAAAAAATATGCATGCCCTGCGTTTTGAAGCTTGCGGGCAAGGATAATGAGAGCTTTTACAAAACGGCTGTTGTCACCGATCTTGCCCTCGGGGGCGTGGGGCTTGTCGTCAAGGACGGGCACAAGTCCCGCGAAGATCTGGCGCGCAGTACCGATATCTTCGAGATAACCCTGCAGGTGGAAGGAGAGCCGGCGCCGTTCAGTTTTACCTGCCGTACCTGCCATGTGCGCCGCGAGGACGTGCTGCGTATCGGGGGCTCCCTCATGGTGACCGGAGGCACGTCGCTGCAAAACTTCTTCAAGATTTTCCTGCGGCCTGAACAGCCCTTGTTCGCTTCGCGGCACCATCCTTCTCCTCCCGTCTGACATGTGGCCGCTCCTGCCCAAACCGCCGGGAAACATCCGGCTCCCTTTGGGTACGGACAAAAAAGTCCGGGATTCGCCAAGCGCAACTCCCGGACTTTGTCATCGAGCGGCGGCACCTGTGAAAACAGGCTACCTCTTTGCGCTACGACGGCGATACATGGAACCAAGTCCGGCAAGGCCGATACCCACCAGCGCCAGAGTAGCGGGCTCGGGCGTGGGGGACGGGCCTGTTCTGTATCTGACCTGCAGTTTGGTGATAAATTCCGTCAGCCCGTTTTCAGGCGTTATCCAGCCGTACAGCGGCGTGCCCGGAGGCAGTTGGAGCTGATCGCGGGCGTAATCGGCGTAAAAGCCTGCCGCCAGGGCTTCAAAGGAGGCCTCGAAGGTAAAGTCGTACGTATAGCCCTGGTGCGTGAAGCGCTCCGTGCCCGCGTACGGGTTCAGCACGACAAAAATATCCTGCTCTACGTCAAAGGAAGTGTTAACCGTCTCAAAGAACATGAATTCCAGCACGGTGGAAAACACAACGTCCGCAGCCGCGCCCACAGGGCTGAGGGACAGGGTGGTCAGAACGGAACCGCTGCTCAGTGTCCTGTCGTAACTGTTGAGAGGAAAGTTGTTATGCCGCAACGTCATGCCGTCGGACGGATTGGGAGCATCCGTCGTCAGCGTGGAGAGAGAACCGGACTTGGGTACCAGTTCGACAGAACTCTTTTGCGAGGTGGTGCCCCATTCCAGCTTGCGGAACCCCGATTCGCTGCCCGGATTGTATACCCCCTGCTTGTACTGATAGGAAAGTGTCGCGAGGTCTTGGCCGGTAATGAGCCCGGCGGGCATCCCGTCGTCCGTCCAGCCGGTGAATATGCCGTCAACGCTGTACTCCCACTCCGTGACGTAGGACGCATCGGCGGCTCCGGCGCAGAACATTGTGGCTAGCGCCAGTGCGAATACTGCTGCTAGTCTTTTCATACCTGACTCCTTTTACATCTTTAAAATAAATACACTTTGCTGAAAAACCCCTACCTGCATACAAGCTAGCAACAACTGTTCCAACACATATCCATATGAAATATAATATTTTTATCAAAAAAAAAGCCTTTCTGTAAAATATGCCGACAGACCAGCCCTGGCTCTCCCGGCCGGAGCCGGAGACAGCAACGGCCGGCTCCATATGAGGAACCGGCCGTTATGTGTACTAAGGAGCGCCGCCTGTACGCCGCATCAACCTGCCGTGCGGCAGGCGCCTGCCGTTATGCGGAGCGGCGGCGGCGAATCATGGCTCCCAGCGCGGCAAGGCCTGTGCCGAGCAGCGCCAGAGAGGCGGGTTCCGGAGTCACCACATCCACGCGGGCGGGGTCGTCAACGGCAAACCGCATCGCATCGTTAAACCAGAGCAGATCGGCCTGGAACATCATGTCGTGGCCGTTGCCGAAAGCGTTGGTGTCCATCAGGGAGTCGCCCAGCACATCGGCTAAGAAGTCGGCGCTGCCGGTCAGATGCCCTTCCTTGTAGGTCATGGAGGCCTTACCGGTGAGATCGCCGCCGTTCATAGTGGCAAGAGCAAACTGGGCAAACGCGGTGTAGTCATTGGGATCCAGGGTGCTGCCGTTATAGGCGAGCCCTGTACCCTCAACATACCGCAGCTGGTTGAAATCAGTGACATCGCCGCTCGGCAGGTAGTACCAATCCAGCAAGCCGCCCTTGAAATACATATTGGCAACCTGAGTCGGGTCGGTCTGGCTGATCGCCCCGTCCGAGCTGAACGCGAGCAGGTCATGCAGAATGCCCACGTACATTCCCGGATCAACCCCTACGGTGTGCTTGGCCGGGTGGTCGACAATACCGCCGGGGCCTATGGTATTGATTTGGGTCGCATAAATCACGGCGCTCATGTGGAAGCCTGTGGCCAGGTTCCCATTGGCATCCGCGAGCTGGTTCAGGTTGGTGATCATGTTAGCGTTTCCGATGTTGCCGGCGATAAAGTCATCGTGCGATCCGTAATAGGCATACTCAAAGCCTTCAAACTTGATCTTGTACGCCCCGGGGAGATCGAACACATTGGCTTGGGCCTGGCCTACACCGATGACAAATAACAGAAGCATAAGGATGCTGGCTATACGTTTCATGGCAGGACTCCTTAGGTAAAACCTGGTAGAAGGTGAGGGGATGATATTTTGGATAGAGCAAAAACCGTTCCTTTCTGTAATCATATGAATATACTATATATAATTACGCAAACTTCCATCCGGTCCCGTAAGTGTAAACTCCATCGACAAAGGGAGATTCGCCGCCTTATGCCGCAACCTGCGGGTTGCTTATGAAACAAGATGAAAACAATCATGATTCTTATTATTAATGCGCAGTCAAATGGGCACGTGACGATGTTATGGTTTTTCAATACCACGCCCAACTCTGACTCATTTTTCAATACAGCATAATATTTTTCTAATACCCTCAACTTAAATAATAAATCTTATTCTCTGTTTTTGATGGTGTCTTGTTTTATCAGACACCCTCTTAACCGCATGCTGCCTGGAACAATCTGAAAAGCAACTTTTCACTGAAATGCATGATAAAATTTTCGACACCCTGAAAAGTGAAGCTCTGGCACGGATTTAGCAGTCTAATATATACATATTTTTGACTATAGACCATCAAATGCAACTTATGTGCACGGTGATCCTCCACCGGCACAGTTCTCAAGAAGATAATAAATACCTGCGCCAATGGTTTTTCCATGTTTTGCGGATAGTGATTGTATATTGGTACTGTTTTACCTGACGCCCCTACGCGACATCACTAAAAAAGACTGTGCTGTTTCCGTAAAACACGAAACCGCAGGAAAAGCGACAGAATATTGAGTGAATTGCTCAATATTAGCGCCGTCGTTTTTATGTCGTCACAAATATATTTCCGTAAAATGTAAAAAACATCATAAAAAATTTTAAAAAAATAATCATAACCTGAAATATTTTTCCATCTCAGCGTATTACGATCAATGATCATACACTTTTAATAATTCATACCCAGAGAAGTCCTATGCAAAAAGAAACATTTCGCGCGGATGCACCCACGCAAGACACTTCTCCAGCTTCTTTTTCAGAAAGATGCTGCACTATTTCATCGTGCTCAATATATCGACATAATACTATACTGTTGCATCAAAAAAAGAGCACCGCAGCAGATACACCGCATCAGCATGCAGATGTGGACCGCGGCAGATCCCGCCCGGTAGCGCGCTTTGCCATGCGGCTGCTTGGATTCATGCTGCTGGCCTGCATTATAACCGCCTGTACGGAAGGGTCCGGCGACGACTTCAGAGCCGAAGGGCGCAAGCTGGTTCAGGAAGGGAACCAGCACGGGGCGGTAGTGTTCTTTAGAAACGCCCTGGAAAAAGACCCGAATGACTTTGACACCCGGCTCGATCTTGCCAGAACGTACTTGCAGATCGGCAGACAGCAGCAGGCCGAGGAAGAGTTCCAGAAGTGCCTCAGGCTGCAACCCGACAATCCCGCCCTGCAGATGGATCTCGCCCGGCTCGCCACGCTTAAGAAGGAGCCGGCCGCGGTGCTCGACCACGTGGCCAAGGCGGAACGCACCGCGGGAACGACCGCGGAAAGCCGCGAACTGGCCGGCATGGCCTATGCCCTGCAAAGCTCTCCGCAAAATCCGGCCCCGCTGGAAGACGCGCAAAAAGCCCTGGAGCAGGCCCTGGCTCTTGAGCCCAAGCGGACGAGCGCTCTGGTGGGCCTGGCCCGCATCGCGCTGGCAAAACGGGATCCCGCCACGGCCATGGAGCGCACGGAACAGGCCCTGGCCGTCAATCCCAACGATCAAGGCGCCCTGGTGTTCAGAGCCGAACTTGCCACGCGCATGAACGATCTGCCCCGGGCGATCGCATGTTACCGCACGCTGGCCGGGTTATCACCCAAGGACGAAGCGGCGCGGTATATGCTGGTATTGCTGCTGATGCAGCAAGGCAACGACGAAGAAGCCGGGCGTATCCGGCAGGGTATGCGGGCTGACTTTGGCGAAAGCGCCCTGGTGCTGATGCTGGACGGGATTGCCGCTTACGAAGCCGGGGACTTCACCAGGGCGGCCACGGCTTTTCAGGCCAGCGTCGCCAAACTGCCCAGCATTGAGGGCCAGTACAGGCTGGGGCTCGCTTTTACCCAGACGGGCAACCTGGAGTCCGCCGTCACCCATCTGCGCAAGGTGCTCGACTTTGCGCCCTCGCATGCTCCCGCTTTGCAGCAGATGTGCCGGGTGCTCATGGCTCAGGGCCGTCTTGACGACGCCGAGTTGGAAGCAAAAAACTTGATCAGCAGCCATCCCCGTAATGCCATGGGCTATTTTCTGCTGGGTTCGATACAGAGCGGCAAGGGGAATACGCACGAGGCCATGGCGTCCTTTGAACGCGCAACGGCCCTTGACCCGGGAATGTCCGAAGCGGCCGTCAGACGCGGCTCCCTCCTGCTGTCCGAAGGCAGATATCAGGAGGCGCAGGAAGGGCTTTCCGCGGCTCTCAAAAAGGACTCGGGCAGTATCGCCGCCAGAACGGCCCTGTTCAGTTTCCACTTGGGCAGAAAGGACTATGCCGCGGCGGAAAAAGTGCTTGCGGAGGGGCTTGCCGCCACCCCCGACGATATCCGGCTGCTCTCTCTGCAAGGAACCCTGTACGCAATGCAGGGCAAAAATACCGATGCGCTTGCCGTGCTCACCCGGGTACGCGGTCTTGATCCGGACTTTGTCCCGGCCCTCAGCCTGGAGGTGCGCCTGCGCGCCCTTGCCGGTGATACCGACACCGCCTGCGGCCTCTATACGTCCTATTTGCAACGCCATCCCGACGACACGCAGCAACTCGTAGCGGCGGCGGCGGTGTTCGATATGGCCGGGCGGCATGACGAGGCCACGGCATACCTGCAAAGAGCCAGGGAGCTTGGCGCGCGCGAGGCACTGTTTATTCTGGCCCGACGGGAAATGGGCGCCAAACGCCCTGAAGCGGCCGAAAAGCTGCTGCTTGCGGAACTGCAAAAAAGCGCTTCCCAGACGAGCGGCGCAGCCGCCCAGAGAGATGACGAAGCCATCCGCTCTCAGTTGGTGTTCCTCTACCTGAACACGAACAAACAGGATGCGGCCCTTGCCCTGTATGACGCCCTTGAGAAGGCGAGGCCCGACCAGGCGGCCATCGGCAAATTCCGCATCTATTCGGCGCTGGGCAAGTATGAACAGGCCCTGGAACAGGCCCGCGTTCTGGCTGACCGGATGCCCTCCTCTTCCATCGGCGCGGTGTGCGCCGCCGACGCCCTTGAGCACCTGGGCAGGAATGACGCGGCCATGGAAGAACTTCAGCGGGCCTACCGGGACACCCAGGAGTCCGCGCTGCTTGTGGCAATGGCGGAGCACTGCCTGCGCCGCAAGGATCTGGGCAAGGCCGAAGCCTTTTTCCGCACCGCCCTGCAGCAAACCCCCGACGACCTCGGAGCGTTGCGCGGGCAAGCCTATATTTTCCTGCTGCGCGACGAATACGACAGCGCCATTGCCGCTTACGAGCGAGCCCTCAGAATAGCCCCGAACGATGTCGGCATTCTTAATAATCTCGCCATGGCCTATGCGGAAAGCGGGCGGCAGCCCGACCGCGCCGTGCGCATGGCGTCCACGGCCTTTATGCAGCAGCCCGAAAACCCGCAGGTGCTTGATACCCTCGGGCTCTGTCTGCTGCTTGACCAGCGCACGGACGAGGCCGTCAAGCTGCTCAGGGGCGCGGTGGCCCTGCACCCCGGTTCCGCGGAGCTGCATTACCGCTTTGCCAGGGCCTTGCTCCAGGCGCAGGACACGCAGGCGGCCGCGGAACAGCTGAAAAAAGCCCTGGCTCTCGGGGAATTCGAAGAATCCGAAAAGGCCAGGGAACTGCTGCGGCAGATCGAAAGCTGATCCGCCGCGCCTGGAAACCCGCATTCCTTATAGTGGGGGCTCCCATGAACACACCCGTCTTTTCCAAAATTGTCGCCAACAGCGTATGGCTGATCCTCGCCTTGCTCTGCGCCCTGTCCCCGGCCTGGTGCCTGCCCGGCTCCCTGCCTTCCCTGACCGCGGCGGAAATCGGCATCCTCGCGCTGGTGACGCTTGCAAGCATGGTGGCGGCCGATTCGTTGAACACGGGCGAGACTTCCACCAGCCCTCTTCTGTCCCGGACGCTGGCCGCGGTGCTTGCCGCCGCCACCGCGCTTTTTCTGATCGCCTGGAGCAACGGCCTGTTTATCGGCGACAAGTATATTGTGCTTGCGGTGCTGGTGCTGTTCGGCGTCTTTCGTCATACGGCTGGCGCACGCTCCTCCGGGTTCCGGTGGCCGGGTTTTCTGAGCACAGGGGTCGTGCTGCTGGGCAGCGGCCCGTCAACGGAAATGGCCAAAAGCCTGATCCAGAACAGCCGGGGCCGGTTCCGGCTGGTGGGGCAGATCTCCTGGGACGGCAACAGCGGCGCGGGAGCGGATGCAAGCCGTGGAGCTCTCGTAACAATGGCCCGCAAAAACGGGGCGAATGCGCTTGTCGTCGCCTTTCCGGAACGGCGCGGGGCCATGCCGGTAAATAGCATCATGCGCTGCCGCATGCACGGCATCACCGTTATGGACGTGCCCTGCCTGTATGAGAAAACCACCCGTAAGCTCCATATAGAAAGCACCACCCCAAGCTGGTTCATCTTTTCCCCGGGCTTCAACCTTTCAACCCTGCGGTGCGGTTTCAAGCGGGTTTCGGACCTTCTTGCGGCGGCGGCGGGGCTGGCCCTGGCGCTGCCGTTCCTGCCCTTGGCCGCCCTGCTCATCAAGGCCGATTCTCCCGGCCCGGTGTTCTTTTACCAGACCCGCACCGGCCTTGGGGGACGCCCCTTCACCCTCATAAAGCTGCGCACCATGCGCGCGGACGCCGAGCGCGCGACAGGCGCCTGCTGGGCCGGCCGGAACGATTCGCGCGTGACGCGCGTGGGCCGATTTCTGCGCAAGACCCGGCTTGATGAACTCCCGCAGTTGGTCAATGTGCTGTTCGGCCACATGAGCCTTATCGGGCCGCGCCCCGAACGTCCGGAGTTCATCCGCGAACTGGAAAAGTCCATCCCGTTCTACCCGGAACGCCATTGCGTCAAGCCGGGCATCACCGGCTGGGCCCAGGTGCGCTACCGCTACGGCGCAAGTGCGGAAGACGCCCTCGAAAAGCTGCGTTTCGATTTGTACTACATCAAGAATCAGTCGTTTCTGCTGGATATGGAAATCATCCTGAGAACCATCGGCGTAGTCCTTTTAGGAAGTGGAGCGAGATAACATGAAAAAGATCCTGGTTACCGCCCTCGTGCTGTTCTGTCTGGCGTATGCAGGCACCGCCCTTGCCAATGAATACGTGCTTGGCCAGGGAGACATTCTTTCCATCCGGGTCTGGGGCGAAGACACCTTCGGCGCCGACGTCATCGTGCGGCCCGACGGAAAAATCTCCATGCCGGGCGTTGACGACATCCAGGCAGCCGGGCTGACGCCCCTGCAACTGCAAAAGCGCATTGCCGCGAAGCTCACCGCCTTTGTGAACGCCCCCATGGTGACCGTCATGGTGCACAGTTCAAGCAACAATGCGGTCCTCATCCACGGAAGCGGCACCAAGTCCGGGGTTATGCCTCTGGACGGCAAAACCACCCTGCTGGAGCTCCTGTCCAAGATAGGCCCGGACTACGGCGCGGATCTGGAAAACGCCTATGTCGCGCGCGGCGACGCCGTGGTGGTGAGCAATCTGCGGGAGCTGTACGAAAAAGGCTCCATCGGCCGCGACAACAAAAACATTGAGCTCAGACCCGGCGACCGCATTTTCATTCCCTTGCGGAAAAACCGCCTGGTGCACGTCGTGGGCGCGGTGGGCAAACCTTCCAGTTTTCCCTGCTATGAGGGCATGACCGTGCTCGAAGCTATCCATCTGGCCGGCGGCTACACCAAGTTTGCCGCGCGCAACGATACGGTCATCGTGCGCGAGAGCGGCGGGGCCGTACAGCACATACCCGTGCGTGGCTCGGACCTGATTGATGACGGGGATCTTGCGCAAAACGTGCCTGTACAGGGGGGCGACTACATCCTCGTAAAAAAAGGCTGGTTCTGACATGTCCAACAACGGCAGCTCTTCTCCAGACGATCTCGCAGTCAGCCTGCGCCGCTATGTGAGCCTGACGCTGGCTAACCTGACGCCGTTCTGCCTCATGGTGGCGGTCTGCGTCCTGTCCGGGCTGATCGTCAGCTACATTCTGCCCAAAAAGTACGAGGCGAGTTCCACCGTGTTCATCGAGCAGAACGTGATCAGCGATCTGGTGAAAGGCATCGCCATTACACCGTCCATTGACGCCAAGCTGCGCATCCTCAAGGTGTCCCTCCTCAGCCGCGCCACGTTGCTCGGGGTGGCGGAGGAGTTGGGCATGAAGGCTACGAGCCAGACGGCCGCTGAGGAGGAAAGATTCATCGAAGCCCTGCGCGCGCAGGCCGATATCCGGCAGGATGAAAAACGCGGCCTGTTCTTTATCACCTACACCGACTCCGATCCGAAACTGGCCCGTAATTTTGTCAACACCATAACTCGCCGGTATATTGAAGAAAGTACCGCCTCCAAGCGCAAGGAATCCTTTGAAGCCACCTCGTTCCTGGAAAACCAGATCAAGGTGTTCCAGACCCGCATCGACGTGGCGCAGCAGGCCATCGACAAGTTCAAGGTGGAAAAAGGCATGTACCTGGGCCTGGACGAGCACCTCCTGCGCGAACAGATACACCAGTGGGAACAGCGCCTCGAAACCGTGCGCATCCAGAAAAGCGAGCAGGCCGCCAAGCTGGAACTCTACAACACCCAGCCCCGTCTGGCTGAAAGTCTGGAAGAGCAGGAACTGGCCCTGCAAAGGTTGCTGGCCGCGTATACCGAGCGGCACCCCGCCGTGCAGCGGGCCAGGGACGACATCAGGGCTCTGAAAAGCGCCATAGCGGCCGCGGCCCAGAAAAACGGCACCGTCGCTCCAGGAATGAGCATCGAGTACCAGAAGGCCAAGGTCGAACTTCAGTCGCTGGAAGAGGTGGAAGCCAACCTGCGCGCATCTGTCGCCAAGAACACGGCCTACCTGCAGGAACTGCCGGTCATCCGCACGGAACTTTCCGCCCTTGAGCAGACCAAGCACAACGAGACCATCATTTACCAGCAGCTTGTGTCGCGCTTCGGCCAGTCGGAAGTGTCAAAGCAGATGGAATTGCAGGACAAGGCCGTGAACTTCCGGGTCATCGACCCGGCCGTGCTGCCCGCCACGTATGTATCGCCCAACCGCAGCCTGATTATTCTCGGCAGTATCGGGGCGGGCATCGCCCTTGGTTTCGGCATGCTGGTGATCCATGACTTTTTGCGCAGCCGGGTCCGCTCGCGCAAGGATTTGCACTCCTACGGCCTTGAAGTGCTCGCCACCCTGCCCCGGCTGGCCACACCCGGAAACGGCCAGATGGGCAAGGGCAAGCGCAGGCTCGTGACCGCCACCGTGTGCCTGCTGGTGATGGCCTGCGCCGTTGCCGCCATGGAGTTTTTACGCCTGCCCTACATTGAATACGCTTTGTCACGCATGCACCTTTTATAACGGGAGAATGCGCATGAGCCTTATTGAAGAAGCCCTGGAAAAGGCCCGCAAAGAAGCGGGGCGCAGCCATGATGTCCGCGGGCCCCTCGCGGCGGGGACGCCCGGCGGCCGCACCGCTTCCCATGACGCCGGCCAGCTGTTCTCCGGCCTGACCGGATACCCTCAGGAACCGGTGGCGCCCCGGAAAAACAGCCTGCGCGCGCCCGGCCGCGAGCCTGGATGCGCTCCGGAGGACGCGCCCGATATACGGATAAAGCCCGGCCCCGCCGTTGTCACCGCGAACAAGGCTCCCGGGTTCATGGGCGAAGAATACCGCCTGCTCAAGGAACGCCTGTTCACCATCAGCCGGGCCAGCCGGAATATGAACGTGTTCATGATCACAAGCCCCATGCGCAACGAGGGCAAGACCGTGGTCTCCTGCAATCTGGCCTTGAGCCTGGCGCATGACTTCGATCACACCGTCCTGCTCATTGATGCGGATCTGCGCGCGCCGGGCTGCCACCGGCTGCTGGGGCTGCCCCGCTCCACCGGTCTGGTGGACTGCCTGATGGGCGAGGGGAATTTTCAGGATTCCCTGGTGCATACCGGCGTGGGCAGGCTCTCGTTCCTGTCCGCGGGCACAGCCACGCCCAATCCCGCGGAACTGTTTTCCTCCAGCCTCATGAACGATCTGCTGCACGAAATGAAGCACCGCTATCCGGACCGCTTCATCATCATCGACACGTCGCCCATCCTGCCTTTTGCCGAAACCCGCGCCTTAAGCCGTCTGGTGGACGGAGTCATCCTGGTGGCGCGCGAAAACGTCACCCTGAAGGCGCACCTGACATCCGCCCTGCAAACCCTCGAAGGGAGCAACGTACTGGGAATTGTTTACAACGACGCCGGAAACTTCGGCACCGACAAAGAGGTGTTCAATCTTTGCTATACGTACTGATCCAGGCTCTGTAACCACTCGCAGCGGGAGAGTTCCATGTATCTCGGGTACTTCAACTTCCACACCAAGCCCTTTGAGCTGTTGCCCGATCCCGGCTTCCTCTTCCCCAGTCCGGCGCATAAAAAGGCGCTGGCCTACCTGGAATACGGCCTGTACGTGCAGTCGGGGTTCATCCTGCTGACAGGCGAGGTGGGAGCGGGCAAAACCACGCTGATCCGCAGCCTGCTCGGCAAGGTTCCCCGCTCCACGACCATTGCCAAGATATTCAACACCAAGGTCAACTCCACCCAACTCGTACGCATGATCAACGACGACTTCGGCCTGGAGTCCTCCTCCACGGACAAGGCCGACCTGCTGCGCGAACTCTATGCCTTTCTGATCGAACAGTACGCGGCCAAGCGCCGGTCCGTGCTGATCATTGACGAGGCCCAGAATCTGGAACCGGAGCAGCTTGAGGAAGTCCGCCTGCTCTCGAACCTGGAGACAGATTCCCACAAGCTGCTGCAAATCATCCTCGTCGGCCAGCCGGAACTGCGCGACAAGCTCCGCTCGCCCGAGCTCATGCAACTGCGCCAGCGCATTCTGGTGCACTGCCACCTGCCGCCCCTTTCCGCGCAGGAGACCGAGCGCTATATCCGCCATCGCCTCGAGCAGGCGGGCAACGGCGAGGCCCTGGTCTGGATGGAGGGAACCATGGAGCTCCTCCACGCCGCAAGCAGAGGCATCCCCCGCCTGATCAACATCGCGTGCGACTATGCGCTGCTTGAGGCGTACACCGCCGGCTCCCGCGAGATCTCCCGCGCCTCCCTTGAAAAAATTTTGCGCCAGCTGGATTTTGAGGTGCAGTTCTGGCCGGAAGAAGGCTCCGGGCCTCAGAACCAACCGGCCCAGGACAAAAACCCGGCCGCCAAAACGACGGACAAGCGCGCCGCCGCCAGACTCATTCACCATATAAATGTGCTGACGGAAGCGGTTTCCCACCTGATCCAGCGGGTCAGCAGGCTTGAGGAAGCCGCGTGCCCCCCCGGAAACAGGGGAGACGCCGCAGGACTGCACAGCCGCCTGGAAGCGCTGGAACAAGCCCTTGCCCTGCTCGGGCAGGAGGCGTCTTCCGGGGCCGCCCGGTACGAAGAGGAAACCGCACCGCCTTTGTCCGGCAACGGCGAACAGGAACAGCGCATCGACAATGTAGAACAGCGCCCCGAAGACGCGAGCGCCGGAGAAACCGCACAACCAAACACCCGGCAGGGCGACTCCCGCCCCGACCGGGAACGAGAACTCGGCCCCTACGCCCATGCCTTTTTATAACCGGGAAGGTCCGGCATGAAATCTCTGCTCCGCGCTCTCAGTCTGTGCTCCACGCTCCTCCTCGCCGCGCCGGCATTGGGCGGCGACCTGCAACTCAAGGCAGGTTTCGGGTTTTCGGGAGAATACAACGACAATGTGCGGGAAACGGCGACCAACGCCCGCACCGATTTTATCACGCATATCAAACCCGCCCTGTCCGCCCTCTACGAAGGCGGCCGCATCCGGGGCGAACTGCGCTACCACGGAGACTACATGTTCCATGTAAAGGGCAAGGATTCGGACGAATACCGGCACTACCTGAACGCTCTGGCGAGCGCGGAGATCGTCGAGAACCTGTTTTTTCTCGATCTGCAGGACGATTTGCAGCCGGTATACCGCAGCGCCTCCCTCGGCCCGTATGTGGAAGGCGACACAACCATGGGCATGGTGAACAAAAACCGGTTCAGCGTGACCCCGTATTTCATGCTGTATCCTTCCGAGCGCTCAACCCTGCGCCTCGGGTACAGCTTTGCCGACGTGCGCTACTCCAAGCCGTATGGTAACGGCAGCGGCGGGTCGCCCGCCCCATGGGACAGCGACTACTCGTTCTCCGAAAACGCCAGCATGCAGCATTCGGTATTTACCGATGTCACGCACGAACTGACCGACCGGCTGTCGTTCTTTACCGGGGGGAGCTTTCTGAAGTGGGACAGCGAAACCAACACCTATGACCGCGACACCAGCTTTACCCGCTGGCAAGCGTATGCCGGCGGGCAGTACGAACCGGCCGAGGACATTGTGGTGTACGCACGCGGGGGACCGACCCGCACCAAGTACAAGGAAGGAAACGCTTCCCTCTCGCCCTATGTGGACGCGGGCATCAAGGCGGCAATAGGGCGAAGCCTGCTGTCCCTGACCTACACCATGGACTTCATCGACGACCCCGAAACCGGCGAGAACTTGCGGCACAGCGCTATTGAAGGGTCGTGGGCAAAAGAATTCCTGCGCTCGCGCCTGCGGGCGAGCCTCGGGTACCACACCTACAAGGGCGATACCCAGGACGATGACCGTGACGACAGCAGCTACCGGCCCTCGCTTTCCTACACCTACGACCTCTCCGAACGGCTGAGCGCCTTTGTGCGGGGAGACGCCGACATCCCGCGCAACTCCTCGCGGTACGGCGACAGGTATTACGCCTCCACGGGCCTGAAGTACCAGCTTTCGGAAAAGCACAGCATCGGGCTTTCTTACGGCTTTAAACGCTCTGAAGGAGTGGGCTCCTCCCGGGCCTATAACGTGAACCGGATCACGGTGGATTTTTCCGTCAACTTCTAACGGCGGTGGCCGATACGCGCCGTCCCCGGCAAAGGCAGCACACGTTCCACGGAATTGCATGACTGAAGTGAGGTGTCCCATGCGCAACGCCCTTACCATTGACGTCGAGGATTATTTCCACGTCAGCGCCTTTGAAAGCAGCATCCAACGCAAGCAATGGGAAAACCTCCCCCAGCGCGCCCTGTCCAATACCCTGCGCGTGCTCGATATTCTCAATTACTGGGGCCTGCGGGGAACCTTCTTCATCCTCGGCTGGATTGCCGAGCGCCATCCCGCTCTGATCAAGCGCATCGCCTCCACCGGCCATGAGGTGGCCTGCCACGGGTACGCTCACCAGCGCATCACCACCATGACCCCGCGCGCCTTCGAGCAGGATATAGACCGGGCCAGAAAGCTGCTGCAGGACATTTCCGGCCAGCCCGTTTACGGGTACCGCGCCCCCAGCTACACCATCACGGGCAAGACCATGTGGGCGCTCGACAAGCTGATTGACGCGGGGTTCACTTACGACACCAGCATCTTCCCCATCCATCACGACATTTACGGAATGCCCGGGGCAAAGCGCTTTCCGCACGTCATCACCCGTCCGGAGGGCTCCATCCTGGAGTTTCCGCCCACGACCCTCTCGCTCCGGATGCTCGGCAAGCGGTTCAACCTGCCCGTTGCCGGGGGGGGCTACCTGCGCCTGCTGCCCGCAAGCTGGGTCTCGGCCGCGTTCCGCAGGATCAACAGGGAAGGCAACCCGTGCATGCTCTATTTCCACCCCTGGGAAATAGACCCCCACCAGCCCAGGGTAAAGGCCTCCTTCAAGTCGCGGTTCCGCCACTACCTGAACCTCGAAACAACCGAAGCCAAGCTGCGGGTGCTCTTCAGCCAACACCGCTTCGCCTCCATGCATGCTGTCTTGCAGTATCTGCGGCCCGAAGCGAGCCCCACCGCGTCCGGCGACAGGGAAGCGGTCCACCAGCGCCCCCACGCGGGCGTGGGCGTGCAAAGCCCGGCGGCGCTGCTCTCGGCCGCGGCCCCGTACCGGGAGGATGCGTTGCAGAGCGAACGTACGTTTACAGGGAGCCCCACCCATGCCTGAACCGGAAGTGCGCATCCTTTCTCCCGCTGATACCGCCCACCGGGCGGCGTGGAATGCCTTTGTCCGCGCACGGGCGGAAAGCTGCGGCTATCACCGCATGGAGTGGCTCGCCATTATCAACGAGGCCTTCGGACATCCGGTTTTTCCGCTGGCCCTTCACAAGAACGGACAGATCCGGGGCGTACTGCCCCTTGCTCTGGTGGCAAGCAGGTTGTTCGGGCGGTTTCTGGTCTCCCTGCCCTTTGTGAACTACGGCGGCGTCCTTGCGGAGGACGCGCCCGGCAGAGAGGCGCTGCTGGACACGGCGAAACTCCTTATGTCCCGGCTTGGCGCGGAAAGCGTGGAACTGCGCCACCGCGAGCGTTCCCTGCCGGATCTGCCCGCGCAGCAGCACAAGGTGAGCATGCTCTTGCCCCTGGCCCCGGAGCCGGAAACCCTGTGGAACGGGTTTAAGGACAAGGTGCGCAACCAAGTGCGCAAGGCGCTCAAAAACGGCCTGACGGCGACGGAAGGAGGTCTTGAACTGCTGGACGAATTTTACGCGGTGTTCTGCGTCAACATGCGCGCGCTCGGCACCCCGGTGTATAGCAGCCGGTTTTTCCACACCGTGCTGCGGCGCCTGCCGGAGGAGACCCGCGTCATCGCCGTCAGGCAGAAAGGGCGCTGCCTTGCGGCGGGCATACTGTACACGCCTGGCGGCACGGCGGAAATGCCCTGGGCATCCTCGCTGCCGGAGTTCCGCCACCTGTGCCCCAACAACATGCTGTACTGGGAAGCCATCAGCCGTTCCTGCTCCAGGGGCTGCGCCTGCTTCGACTTCGGGCGCTCCACGCCGGACAGCGGTCCCTGGCGGTTCAAGCGCCAGTGGGGAGCGGAAGCGCTGCCCCTGCATTGGGAATATCTGCTGTCACAGGGCAAGGCGGTACCTGCCCTGAACCCGCAGAACCCCAAATTCAAAATGGCGGTGCGGCTCTGGAAGCTCCTCCCCCTGGCTGTGGCAAACACCCTCGGCCCAAGGATAGTCCGATGCATCCCCTGAACGCGCATCCGCATTCCCGCGGCAACTCGCCGATGCAGGCATGGCGCATGCTTCCCCCGGGCGGCGCTCCCCTCGCCCTGGCAGACATACGCCGGGCTCTGCGCGGCGCATTTGCGGGAGAGGAAGCCCTGTACGCCCTGCGGCAGGCCTTCAGCCGCCGCTTTGACATGCCCCATGTGCTGTTTGCGGGCTCCGGGCGCGAGGCCCTTTCCCTGCTGTTCACCGTCCTGCGCGGCAGAGTACGGGCGCGGGACACCGTGCTGATTCCGGCCTACGTCTCCTGGTCGGTGCCGTCCGCCGTAGTGCACGCAGGCTGCCGCATCGCCCTCTATGATGTGGAACCCCTCACTCTCACGCCCCGCCTGGAAAGCCTGCAAAACACCCTTGCCGACAAAGCCCTGTCCGGCCGCGTTCTTGCCGTGGTGGCCTGTCATCTGTACGGGTTCCCCTTTGATCTTGCCCCGCTGGCCGACGCGTGCCGCGCAACCGGAGCGGTTCTTGTGGACGATGCGGCCCAGGCCATGGGAGCCACGGTGAACGGCGCATGCGCCGGGTGCATGGGCGACGTGGGGCTGTTCAGTCTGGGCCGGGGCAAGAACATTACCGCGGTCCAAGGTGGCGTGCTGCTGACCCGCAATGGCGAGCTGGCCGAACGGCTGGCCGCGCACGCCCCCCGCACGGGGAATTCCGGCCCGGGCGGCGTGCGCGAACACATGCACAACGCCGCCATTCTGCTCAAGGCCTGCGCCCTTTTCGCCCTGCGCCGTCCGGAGCTGTACCGCCTGCCCGCATCCCTGCCCTGGCTGCGGCTGGGCGAATCCGTCTTCGACCCCGCCTTTGGCCGCGCTCCCTTCGGTTCCTTCCAGGCGACCCTCGCCCTGCACACCCTGAAGGGGCTCGATGCGGCCAACCGGGAACGGCGAGAAAAAGCCGCCTTGTACTCCGCTTCGCTCCCCGCCGGGTGCGGCCTTATGCCCGTAGCCGCCCCGCAGGGAGCATTGCCGGTTTACCCCCGCTTTCCCATCCTGCCCGAGGCCGATGCGCCTTCCGGACGCGCTTCCCCGGCCCGTTCCGCCGCCATACGGGCTCTTGATGCGAACGCCGCCCCGGCCAACGCTCGAGGCAGAGGCCTTGGGATCAGCCGGGGGTTCCCCCTGCCCGTCCACGCCATAGCCGATGCGCGCCCGTATCTGACCCAGCGGGAAAACATCCACCCCGGCGCTGAATACCTGGCCCGTCACCTGTTCACCCTGCCCACGCACGATGGCACGGGTAACGCCGATTGCGCCGCGGCGCTCGCATACGCCGTTGACGCATGTTCCGACCTCTACCGACCGTATCGGGACCAAGCAGAGGAGTACCCCGCATGATTGTAGCACTGCTTATCGCCTTATTCCTGCTGGGCTATGCCTTTATAGGATACCCGATCCTGCTGGCGCTGCTTGCCGGCCCGCGCTCCGGACGCCTCGTTCCGGCCGGGGGCGATGGGGAAAAAACGCCTTTGCCGTCCGTCACCATGCTTCTCTCGGTGTACAACGAGGAAGCGGTCATCGGCCGGAAGCTCGAAAATTTTCTGGCCCTGCGCTACCCCTGCGACCGCCTCTCGCTCATCATTGTCTCTGACAGCAGCACCGACGCCACAGAGACAATCATAGCGGAACGCATTGCCCTGGAATACTCCGGCGAGGCGGAACACGAGCGTCCCCCCCGCATCACCCTGCTCCGCCAGGAGGGCAGGCTTGGCAAAACGGCCGCCCTGAACCTTGCGGCCAGGCATGCGCAGGGCGACATTCTCCTCTTCACCGACGCCGACGCCATGCTGCGCCCCGACTGCGTCACGCACCTGGCGGAACCCTTTTCCGATCCCGCCACGGGCCTGAGCGGAGGCCGCAGTCTGTATACGGAGCTTCCCTTCCACGAACGCCGGAAAAAAAACTCTTCTCCCGGTGAAACACCCCGCAGACGCAGAAGAGACTGGGCGCCGGAAGACTGCCTTCCGGCGGAAGGCCCCCCGGAACTCTGGAAGCGCGCCTCTCCCGGCAGTCTCTACCGCTGCTACGAAGAGTGGATCAAGGAACGCGAAGGCCGTCTTTTCGGCATCGTCGGAGCGGACGGAGCGGCATACGCCATGCGCCGGGAGCTCTATACCCCGCTGCCGCCGGAATACATCAACGATCTGCTTCACCCAGTCCAGGTGGTTCTGGCCGGAAAAAAGGCCGTGGCCGTATGGGACGCGGTAGCCCTGGAGCAACGCCCAAACGGGGAAGACACCGCCGAATTCGCCCGGCAAACGCGCATTATGGCGCAATCGTGGCTGATCTGCCTGAGCTTCTGCCTGCCCCTGCTGCGGGCCGGGCGCTACGGCTTTCTCTGGCAGTTTTTGTCCCACAAACTGTTGCGCTGGCTGGCCCTGCCCCTGCTCGTCCTGGCCGCCGGGGCGGCAGCCGGAACCGGCGGCGGCCCCCTGACCGTCCTGACTCTGGCGGGACTCGGCCTGCTGGCCCTGGCCGCGGGCCTCGGGGCAAAGGGCAAGGGGGGCAAAGCCGGACGCATCGCGTGGCTCTTTGTGTTGCAAAGTACGGCGGCCCTGGCCGGGCTGGCCCGCCTTGTCCGGGGCGAGCGCTTCATTACCTGGTCGCCCAGGGGACGGTAGATGCGGTCTTTACGGCAACAAACGCACTTTTACGGGAAGTGACGGGATCATGGCGAACGTGCTGGTTACCTCCGCGGGAACGCGTATCGCGTACACCATCTGCAAAAGCCTCGCCAAGCGCGGCCTGCGGGTCTACGCGGGCGACAGCCTGCCCATGCCCATGACCGCCTTTTCCCGCTTCTGCGCCGGTTCCTTCCGCTATGCCTCTCCTTTCACCGAAGAGGAGCGTTTCTGGGAGAACCTCGCCCGTTTCATCCGGCAGAAGGATATCGACGTGCTCGTGCCGGTGCTGGAGGAAACATACTGCATCGCCAGAAACCGGGAGCGCCTGGACGGGCTGGCCCGCGTCCTTCTGCCCGACTTTCGGGATATCCTCGCCGTGCATGACAAGGGGAACCTTGCCGGACTGGCCCGCCGCCTCGGCATCGCCGTTCCCCGCTCCGTCGAGGCGACGGAAGTGCAGACCCGCCCGGAAAGCCTCGGACTGCGCTATCCTGTCCTGCTCAAGCCCAAGCAGGGCGGCGGCGGGTGGGCCATGCGCCGCTTTGACACGGCAACTGCGCTTCAGGAGTTTCTGTACCGGCCGGAGATGGAAGCCAGCCGCTTTCTGGTGCAGGAAGAATGCCCCGGAGAAACCCTCTGCGCCTGCGCCATTTACTACAGGGGAACCTTTGTGGCCGGGGACTGCTACCGCACGGTGCACGCCTACCCGATGCCCTACGGACAGGCCACCGCGCGGGAAAGCGTCGAGGGAGTGGAAGCTCTCAAGACTCTGCGCACGCTCCTTGACCATCTTGGCTGGAACGGCGTGTGCGAGGCGGATCTGGTGCAGGATCCGGCAGGCGGTCCGCCCTGCCTGGTGGACGTGAATCCCCGCTTCTGGGGTTCCCTCGCCCATAACATCGCCGCCGGACTTGACTACCCCTATTACTACTACCGACTGGCCCTGGACGATCCTTCCTTCACTCCGGGAACGGGCAGGCCGGGCACGCGAACCCGCTGGCTGGGAGGGGATCTTCTGCGGTTTTTTGCCGAACTGCGCCGCACGCCCGACAAAACGGCGTTTCTGAAAGCAAGCCTGCGCGGCAACGGCGCCGCGATCGCCCTTGACGACTGGGATATAGCCGATCCGCTGCCCTTTGCGGCCTGGGCGGCCGGCCAGTGTTTCAACAAACTTTCCGGCAGACGGCGCGACGCGCTGCCGGGCATATGGGTATAACCGCCATGATCGCCAGGATGTATATATATCTTGTCGTTCTCATCAATCTGGGAAGGCTCCTGGACTTTTTCCCGGAGCTGACCCCGTTCCATATCGGCAAGCTGACTTTGGGCAGCGCTCTGCTGTATGTGCTTGCGGCGCAAGGGGGCTCGCTCCCGCGCCTTGTGAAGGAAAACCCCTTTACTCCCTACCTTGCCGTCATTTTGGCCGTGGCCGTTCTGGGCGTTCCTTTCAGCGTGTGGCGGAGCGGGGCTCTGGAACACGTCATTCACTACCTCAAGACCCTGGCCAGCTTCGTCATCATTTGCAGCCTGGTCTCGCAAACGGGCGCGGCAACCCTGCGCAACGCCATGGTCCTTACCGTGGGCATGCTGGCCCTGCTGATGGTGATGACCACCGGCTCCGGCCGCCTGAACGTCAGCGACACTTACGATCCCAATGACATAGCCCTGTTCTTCGTGACTTTTTTGCCCCTGGTCGTCTCCATGGCCGTGACGGACAAGGGGGTATTCCGCATGTGCGCCTGCGGGACGGCCCTGCTGGCCCTTATGGGCATAGCCCTTACCCAGTCCAGGGGGGGCATCGTCGCCCTTGCCGCCGTGGGTCTGCACACCCTGTTCCTGACCAGGCGGCGCTGGCTCATCCTGCCCGCGCTGTGCCTGGGCGCGGCCGTCGTGCTCTCCACCGCCGACGACGCGCTGTGGATGCGCTTTCGGGATCTGCACAACGAAACCGACTACAACTTCGACGACCGGGTCGGCCGCATCGCCATCTGGAAGGAAGGGCTCCTGCTGTTCATCCGGCATCCCCTTCTGGGCGTGGGCATAGGGCAGTTTTCCTCCGCACTCGGCATGGTCGGCAGCGGCCTCTATAAGGCGGCCCACAACAGCTATATCCAGATTGCGGCCGAACTCGGCATAGCGGGAATAACAGCTTACTGCGCCATGTTATGGCGAGTGCGGCGCATCGCTCTGGCCGGTCTGGCATCTCCCTTGTCCGGCCAACATGATCGGACCCGGTACACCGGCCTTATGCTCAGCTTCACAGGCTTTGCCGTGGGCAGTGTGTTTCTCTCCCAGGCCTACGGGAGCATCCTGTACGCACTGCTCGTCCTCAGCGCGGCGCTGGCGCACGAAAACGCCCGCCACCAGACCGGGCGCTCCGCCAGAGCGATAACAGCACGCCCCGCAACGGTCCCCGGTGATGCCGCCTATGCGGAAGCGAAGCTTGCGCATAGGCCCGCCCCCCAGACCTCTCCACAGGCCGCTCCCCAGATTATTCCACAGATCGGCCCGGCGCGCGTAGCCCTCTCTTCTCCCATTCCCGGAACAGGCCCTGCCGCCCGTCCGTCACTGCTGGCGAGAGCCGATGCCGTGCGCGAGGCCAGAGAACGCCTGCTGGCCCAAGGACGCAGGGCGCAACCGCAACCACAGGGGAGGGAAAAGCCATGAGCGTCATGCGCTATTTCGCCCGGCATTCCCTGGTGCGTCTCGCGACTTTCGGCATCGGGCTTGTGGCGACCCTGCTGGTCACCCCGCACATGTTTCTTTGCCTGGGCAAGGACAACTACGGGGTATGGGCGCTGATCTCGACGCTGGCCGCCTACTATCTGCTGCTGGATTTCGGCGTGATGCAGTCCGTATCCAAGCTGGCCGCAGCGGCCGAAGTCACGGACATTGCTGACACCGCACCTGCGCCCGGCGGTTTCTCCTCCGGCGCCGCCGCTATTCCGGGGGAACTGGATCGCATCTATACCGCCGCCTGCTGCATAAGCGCGGCAGGGGCGCTGCTCGCGCTTGTCATCGGGGTGGTCGCCTGCCTGAGCATTGAAACCATGACCGATATCCCCCTTGAGCCGGGCACAGCGGCAGCGGCCCTCGGCATCGTCTCGGTATCCGTGGCGGTGCAGCTTCTCTTCCGGGCCGCCTTCGGCCTGCTTGCCGCCCGCATGCGCTGGACGACCCTTGCGGTACTTACCATGATCCGTACCGTGGCAGTGAGCGCCGCGGTGCTGTTCTGGCTTTCGCCCGCTCGTCCCTTCGGCGCGAACCTGATGCTTGTCGCGCTCCTGACCGCCGCCGGCAATATCTTCGAAGCAGCCGCCCTCTATGTACTGGCAATGCGCCACAGCCGGGCGCGTTTCAAAGGGGCCGCCCTCTCCCTTGCGCAGGTGAAGGCGCTTATCCGCTTCGGCGTGCCCCTCCTGATCATGTCCATCGGCAACCTGCTGCGCACCAAGGTGCAGATCCTGCTGGTCGCCTCCTTCCTCAGCCTGGCCCATACGGCCGTTTTTGCCCTGGCCCGGCAGTTTACCAATTACATGGACACCACCATGAGTAGCGTCTTCGGCATCATGAGCCCCTATTTCAGCCGCATGCAGGCCGAGGGTGACGACGACGGCTACAGAAGCTCGCTGCTTATGTCACTACAGCTCAGCTTCACCGTTTCAGGCTACATCGGGCTGTGCCTCGTCTTTTACGGCGGGCTGTTCGTCACCCGCTGGCTGGGCGGCGGTTTCGAAGACATCGAGGGCGTGCTTACCCCCCTGGCCCTGGGCTGCGCCCTGGGGCTCGGGGGGTATCCGTCCGTGGCCTTTCTCATCGGCGTCGGCCGCCACTCCATTCTTGCTTCCGTCAATGTGCTGGAGGGCGTGGTCAATGTCGCGGCCTCCATACCGGCGGTCATCTGGTACGGCCTGCCGGGCATCGGCTGGGTATTTTTCGCCACCACCCTGCTGTTCCGCCTGGGCGTCCTGCCTCCGTATATAAGCGCGGCGGCAGGGGTGCCCCTTGCCCGGTACTATCTGACCATCGGGGGCATTATCCTGTGCCAGGGCGTGGCGCAAACCCTGTACTTCACGGCTATCCGCCCCCTGCTTTCGCCGAGTTACGCGGCGCTGTGCGTAGCATGCGCGGGACAGTTCGCCGTGGCCGCGGCCACGCTGGTCGCCTGCATCCGCCTGACCGGGCTGTTCATTACCGCCAAACGCTCCCGGGGCACCGTCCTGGCGGGACAGTTTCCGGAAGCCCCCGCTTCCGGCAAGGAGTAAGCCATGACTCCGGATATCAGCGTCATCATGCCCTCGTACAACGCCGCCTCCTGGATCGGGCAGGCTGTGGAATCCATGTTGGTCCAACAGGGGCCGTCGTGGGAACTGCTGATTATTGACGACGGTTCCACGGACGCCACGCGCGCCATCGCCGCATGGTATGCCGCGCGGGACAGCCGCATCCGTCTGCTGGACAACGCCGGCGTCAAAGGGCCCGGGGCTGCCCGCAACACGGGGCTGGCCCAAACCCGGGGCGAAGCCGTCGCCTTTCTGGACAGCGACGACGTGTACTTTCCCGGCGCGCTGGCGGCCTTACACACCCGGCTGCGAGAAAGCGGGAAACCCGCTGTGCGGGGTCTGGGCGCGGTCATCTGCATGCAGCGCTGGCAGGCATCCCCCCAAAGGCTCCCCGCCGAGGTGCTGCGGTCGGGATATGAGCCGGTAACCTACCCGAAAACCACCTTCTGGCTGCATATGTTCCGGGCGGATTTTCTCCGGCGGCAGGGTATCCTGTTCGCTCCGGATTTGACGCGCAGCGAGGATAATCGCTTCCTCAGCCACGCCTACACTTTCCTCGACACCTTGCCGGTGATCAACAGGATCGTGCATCTGTACCGTTACAACCACAAGCGCAATTCCATCGCCGCCGAGCATGCGGAATCGTACCTGACCATGGCCCGCATCCTCCGGTCAATGTTTCAGGGCACCTCTAAAGAGGCCCAGATCGTGCCGTTTATCGAGGGTTTTTTCCTCCTGCCCCACTGGCTGCACTGCCTGTATGCGGTACGACAGGTAGGGCAGGAACGGGCCAAAGACTACCTTGCTCGCTGTCTGACGTTCTTTTCCGAAAGGCGGGAGGAATTCGCCCCCGTTCTGGGCCGCATTCTGGGCGGGGTACAGGAACAATTTTTCGCTTTGTGGGACAAAAACGATACACAGGGCATCCTGGACCTTCTGGACGAAGCGCACCTGCTCACGCCGTGCTGGCCTTACCGGGGTATAGAGCCCAGGACGGGGCAAACTTTCGGGCCGGCCTATACCCTGCCCCGGCTCATGGCCAACCTGGTTCGCAACCCGCAAACCCGGCGCGCGTTTTTCTATCTGCTGCGCCTGAACCTGCGGAGCCTGCAACGTCGGCTGCGTACTCCCGGACGAGACTCTGCCCCGCACCCCGGCTTGCTGAGGGGGCACCGGGCGCAAGCTCCGGCCAAGCGGGCGGGCGGGCGGTAACAACCTGAAAGTCAGAGGAGAACCACCATGAAGCCGGACGTCAGCATCATCATGCCGTGTTACAACGCCGCCCCCTGGCTCGGCCAGTCCATCGAGTCGGTGTTGCGGCAGAGCTTTCCCGCATGGGAGCTGCTGATCATCGACGACGGCTCCACAGACGGGTCGCGGGCTCTGGCCGCCAGACACGCCGCCCGGGATCCGCGCATCCGCCTGCTGGACAATGCGGGACGTAAAGGAGCCGGGGATGCCCGTAACACGGGGCTGGCGCGGGCCCGGGGCGAAGCCGTCGCCTTTCTGGACAGCGACGACGTGTACTTCCCCGGCGCTCTGGCTGCCCTGCACGCCCGGCTGCGGGAAAGCGGAGAACCGGCAGTGCGGGGTCGGGGCATGCTCCTGTGCATGCAGCGCTGGCTGGCGTCCACCAGAGGACTCCCCGCCGAGGCGCTACGGTCGGGCTCTGAACGTGTGACCTACCCGACCTCGACCTTCTGGCTGCATATGTTTCGGGCCGATTTTCTCCGGCGGCGGGGCATCCTGTTCGCCCCGGATCTGCCGCGCGGCCAGGACTTTCACTTTCTCAGCCATGCCTATACGTCTCTCGACTCCCTGCCGGTGGTAGACGAAATCGTGCATCTGTACCGCTATAACCACAGGCGCGGGCCAATCACAGCCAGCCATGCGGAATCGTATCTTGCCCTGGCCCGCAATATCCGGTCCCTGTTTCAGGGAACCGCCAAAGAGACCCAGATAGTGCCGTGTGTCGAAAGCTTTCTCCTGGCCCGCTGGCTGCACTGCCTGCATGCGATGCGGCAGGAGGGGCAGGAACGGGCCGAAGACTACCTGGCGCGCTGCCTGGCGCTTTTTTCCGAAAAGAAAGAGGAGTTCGCCCCTGCCTTGGGCCGTATTCTGGGCGGTGCGCAGGAACGCTTTCTTACCCTGTGGGGCAGAGAAGACATGCAGGGCATTCTGGAACTGCTGGACGAAGAACGCCTGCTCGCGCCGAGTTATCCTTTCCCGGGCATAGAGCGCAGGCCGGAAGAAACCTTCTGGCCGGCCTATACCCTGTCCCGGCGCATGGCCAACTTCGTCCGCAACCCGCAAACCCGGCGCGCGCTTTTCTATCTCCTTAGCCTGCGCCTGCGCTGCCTGAAACGGCAAAAAAGCGCCTCTGCGCAGGGCGCCCCGCGTCTCATGCCCGGCCACATGGCTGAAACAGCGGACCCAGGCTCCGGCCGGACGGCCGGACGCACGGTGAAACCCTCATAGACAAAAGGAATCGCCATGCGACCAAGCGTCAGCATTATTATGCCGTGTTACAATGCCGCCCCCTGGCTGGGCCAGGCCATTGAATCGGTGCTGCAACAGACCCTTCCCGCGTGGGAGCTGCTGATCGTTGACGACGGCTCCACAGACGGTTCGCAGGCGCTGGCGCTTGAGTACGCAGCCCGGGATCCGCGCATACACGCCTTGCCCAACGAACGCGCGCGCGGCGCCGGAGGAGCGCGCAACACAGGCCTTGAGCATGCGCGGGGAGAGGCGGTCATGTTCCTTGACAGCGACGACGCCTTCTTCCCCGAGGCGGTCGAGGCCATGCACGGCGGCCTTGCACATAAGGGGGCCCCTGCCCTGCGCGGTGTAGGAGCGATATTCTGCCACCAGCGATGGCTCTCCGTCTTTACCTACATCTATGCCATTCACTGCATTCCCACGGAGTACGGCCCCATGATGTTCCCCCCGAGGGACTTCTGCAACCATATCTACACGCGGGCGTTTCTCCTGGAAAACGGCGTCCGGTTCGCCGAAGATATGCCCTGGAACGAAGACCGGCTGTTCATATGCCATGTGTATGCGCTGCTAAAGCATATTCCCCTGCTCAACAACCAGGTCATACTCTACCGCATCAACCACAAGCGCGTGGAGTACTCGGCCAGACGCGCGCGGCTGTTTGCCGAAGGCACGCGGCGCATCTGCGATCTGTTCGCCCGCTACGGCCGCGGAAGCTGGATAACGCCCTATATTATCCAGGTGTTTTTCGCCGAATGGCTGTCCCATTTCTATGCCGCGCAGCAGGAAGGAGCAGAACAGGCCCTGCGCTTCGTGGAGCGGTGCCGCGGCCTTTTTGCGGGAAGAGAACACGAACTGCTGCCCGCCCTCAGAGTGAGTCTTGGGCAGGCGGCGGACGAGTTCTGCGCCCTTTCCGCCGGGGACGACAGCGCGGGCATGCTGGCCCTGCTGCAGCGGAATGGCGCTGTCCGTCCCCCTGCTGTTTACATAGGACTCGAAAAAAACCCCGGCCTGCCCGGCTGGTGGCCCTATATTCTTGCCCGCCGCGCAGCGAACCTTACGCGCCCCGCTCATTCCGCGAAGGCCATCCTGTATTTCACGCAACTGTGGCTTCGCCACCGGCGGCGCATGCTCGCCCAGCCGCAAAGCGGAGGACTGTCATGAACACCTCCCCCTCCATACTGAAGAACAGGGATTTTCTGGTCTTTTCCGACGACTGGGGACGTCACCCTTTCAGTTGCCAGCACATCATGCGCCACTTTCTGCCGGGCAACCGCGTGCTCTGGGTGCAGACCATAGGGCTGCGCACCCCGCGCCTGACCCTGTACGACGCCCGGCGCAGCGTCGAAAAACTCCGCTCCTGGCTGGCCCCCAAAGATACGGAGCAGCAGGCGCACCTGCCGGAAAACCTGCACGTGGTCTCACCGGTCATGATCCCCTTTAACCGGATCCCCGGCATACGCGCCCTCAACCGGGCAAACGTCGTGCGCACCGTCCGGCGGGCCATGCGCGCCCTGGGCATGCACTCTCCCGTCCTTCTGGCCACGCTGCCCGACGCAGGCGACTATGCCGGCTGTTTTGATGAACGGCTCATCGTATACTATTGCGTGGACGATTTTACTTTGTGGCCGCAGATGAACCAGCCAGAACTGGTGCGGGACATGGAAAACGTCCTGGTCTCCAAAGCCGACATGGTGGTGGCCGTCTCCCGCGCCCTGTTCGATACGCGTAAATCGCCGCACGGGCCTACCTACCTGCTTCCGCACGGGGTTGATCCGGCCCACTTCGACTCCCCGGCGGAAGAGCCCGCTCCCGCGGAACTGGCCGATATTACAAAACCGGTGGTTGGCTTTTATGGGCTCATCGACACCCATTTCGACGTCGCCATGATGGAGGAAACCGTTGCCGCCAGCCCCGACTGTTCCTTTGTCTGCGTCGGGACCAAACGCACAAGCCTGGCCGATCTGGAACGGTTCCCCAACTTCCGCTGGATATCGGCCGTGCCGTATGCGCGTCTGCCGGGCATCGCCTCCCGCTTTGACGTGGCGATCATCCCCTACAAAATCAACAAGCATACGCGCACGGCCAATCCTCTGAAGTTGCTGGAATACATCGCTCTCGGCAAGCCCGTGGTCACAACGGCCATGCCCGAGGCCATGCGTTTCGAGCCGTATATCCGGATAGCGCGCGACTCTGCGTCGTTCATCCGGGCCATCAGGTCGGCGCTCTCCGACACCACGCCCCCGGAAACACGCCGGGCCGCGCTTCAGGGAGAGACCTGGGCGGACAAAGCCACCCTGCTGTCCTGCTGGATAGAAAAAGCCCTGGCGGAACTTCCGCCACGGCAAGGGGCGCACCCATGAGACCCCGCGTCTTCATAGCCATGGCCTCGGGCATCCTGGGCGGACCGGGCAAGGGACTGACGCAGTTCTTCCGCTGCGGCGGGCTCGACCGGTGCGAACCGCTTATGGTGGCCTACAACAGGCGGCCTGACGGGTCGGAAACGGAATTCATCCGCGAGATGCGCGCTGCAGGAGTCGCGGTGAAGATTCTCCACCAGCGGCGCACCCTGGATCCGGATCTGGTCAGGCAGGCTCTTCTGCTGCTGCGGGAGCACAAGAGCGAGTTGCTCCAGTCTCACGGGTACAAAAGCCATGTGCTGTGCTGGCTGTTGCGTATGAAAACGGGCCTGCCCTGGGTGGCCTTTGTGCACGGCTGGACAGCGGAGGACTTCAAGATACGCCTCTATAACGGCCTTGAGCATATCATGCTCCTGTTTGCCGACCGGGTGGTGGCGGTTTCCGAATCCGTCCGATCGCGTCTGCTGCCGCCGGTACGCTGGAAATGTTCCGTCATTCCCAATGCGGTGGCCGCACGGGAACTGCATGACGCGCATGCTTCCACGAACGCCGACGCGGCCCCCGGCCTCCCTGTTGAGGAACAGCTGAACGCGGCTGCCGGCGCCATCCGGAAAACCTTCGGCATCCCTTCCGAAGTCCTGGTGGCAGGAGTGGTGGGACGGCTCAGCCCGGAAAAGGGGCACATGGTGTTTCTGCGCGCCCTTGCCGAAGCCAGAAAGTCCTGCCCTGCGCTGCACGGCCTTATCATCGGCCAGGGACAGGAGAAGGAGCGTCTGGAATCGGCCGCGCGCGAACTCGGGCTGGAAGGGTGCTGCGCCTTCACCGGCCACGTGCGCGGGCTGGCTCCCTATTACCGGGCCATGGACATGCTCGTGCTGCCCTCTTTCAGCGAGGGCATGCCCAACGCCGCCCTGGAGGGCATGCTCATGGGACTGCCGGTCGTTGCCTCGGCGGTGGGCGGCGTCCCCGAAGTGGTACGGAAAGAGGAGACCGGCCTGCTCGTGCCCGCGGGCGATGTGAACGCGCTGTCCGCCGCTCTGCTCAGGCTCGCACAGGCCTCGGCACAACGCAGCCGCCTGGGGCGGGCGGGCCTTGCCCGCGCGGCGGCGGCCCACTCCCCGGAAGGCCGGGTGCGGCGCATCTGCGCGCTGTACCGGAAAATGCTGCCCCACAGAGCACACAAGGAGTTCGTATGAGCGTGTGGAATACGTTGTCCCTGAAAATACGCCGCCGGGAAAGCCCCTTCTACGACTTTCTCTACCGCACGGCCAAGCGCGTGCTCGGCTGCTCAATGCCGGTCATACCCGGCCTTCATGCCTTTCTGTATCGCGAATGGGCAACGCGCACCTCCGCCTGGCACAATTTCTGGCGCATCGTGTACTACGAGCCCATGTTCAAAGCAGCATGCCGCAAGGTAGGCTCCGGGTTCAAGCTCTGGTACGCGGGCAATGGGATCTGCCGCATTGTCGGCAACCTGCAGATCAGCATGGGGGACAACGTAACCATGTTCGACAACGTGAGCCTGGCCGGCATCCGGATTTTCGACGAGCCCGAGCTTATCGTCGGGGACAATACCTATATCGCTCCCCGGGTGCGGTTCATGATCGCCCGCAAAGTGACCATAGGCAGCCACTGCCTGATCGGGTGCGTCATGATCGCGGACAACCCCGGCCATCCCTTTGACGCCGAGCAGCGCATGGTGCCCGGCGGCGGGCTGCCTCCCGCCGAACTGGTCGCGCCGGTCCGCATCGGGGATTTCTGCCTGCTCAACCTGACCACCTACGTGTATCCGGGCACGGTCGTCGGCGACGGCGTGGTCGCCAAAATCGGCACGCACCTTAAGGGGGTTCTGCCTCCCTTTGCCCTGGTGGAAGGATCGCCCTGCCGCGTGGTCAAATTGCTGCCCATTCCCGAAGGCATCCGGGCCAGGGTGGGCGAAGAGCGGTACGAGTCCTGGATCGCCCAGCGCAAGGCCTTTCTGACGGAACAACAGACCGGCGTATAGCCACATGGAGACGGAGCATGCTCAAACGTTGCGCGCAGTACATCTTTCTCTGCCTGGCCGCACTCCCCTGGGTGTGGTGGAAGACCTTCTCCCTGCTCCTGGGAAGCGGGCGGGCCTTTACGGGCGTTTCCCAGTTCCTCGCGCTCTTTCCCGGCGCGTCGGGCTGCCTGCTGCGCGCGGCCTTTTACCGTCTGGCACTTGCGGACACCTCACAGGACATCGCAGTGGAATTTCTCACCACCTTCTCTCATCCCGGTACACGTCTGGCCGCGCATGTGTCCACGGGCACCGGCTGCAACATAGGACTTGCGGATATAGGGGAGCACAGCCTTATCGGCACGCATACCTGTGTGCTCAGCGGCCGGAATCAACACGATTACACGGATACGCGCGTCCCTATCCATTTGCAGGGGGGACTCCGAAAGCGCGTGCACATTGGGCGCGACTGCTGGATTGGCAGCGCCGCCGTCATTATGGCCGATGTGGGTGACGGAGCGGTGGTAGCCGCCGGGTCTGTGGTCATAAGACCCGTGCCCCCCTATGCGATTGTGTTTGGAGTTCCGGCCAGGGTGGTCGGCTCGCGTCTGGCCCGGCAGACTTCCGACGGTTCTTCCGAAGCCGTCGCGCCGGAAATGGCACAAGAAACGGAACAGACGCCTCAATAGGAAACAACGCCATGAAACCCTGTGTGATGCAACTGCTTGTGACACTGCGCCCCGGCGGGGCGGAGCGCCTGGCTCTGGACATTCTGGGGCAGGGCGGCTCCCGCTTCCGGGGGCTTATGGCCGGGCTGTTCCATCCCCCCGGCTCGCTGGCGGAAGAAGCCGAGGCAAAAGGCCTGCCCGCGGTCTCTCTGCGCGCGGAAACCTCGTCCCGCTTCGCCGCCATTCGCAGCCTGTACCGCCTGCTTCGCCGGGAACGGGTGACCCTTGTGCACGCCCAGGCCGGGTACCTGCTGTCGTATGCCCTGCCCGCCTGCCTGCTGGCCGGGGTTCCGCTGGTCTATACCGAGCATGCCGTCCACTCTCTGGAAACCATGCCGAAACTCCGCCTGGCCGTGCGCCTGGCAGCCCCCTTCCTGCGCGCCGTCACCTGCGTCAACGACACGGTGCACAATTGCCTGGTGCACACAATAGGCATCCGTGCGGATCGTGTAACCGTCGTCGCCAACGGCGTTGACGGCGCGCGGTTTTGTCCCGAGGGAACTGCGGCTCCCCTGCCCTGGCCCGGTCAAAAGGGCAACAGCAAGGACGGACTGGTCGTGTTCGGCAACGTGGCCCGGCTGTGCGAGGCCAAAGACCACGCCACCCTGCTGCGCGCCTTTGCCGAGGTGCGCGAAGCATGTCCGCAGGCCCGCCTGCTGCTTGTGGGAGAGGGGGAAAAACGCCCGGAAATTGAGGGACTGATTGCGGAACTCGGCCTTGCCGACTGCGTCCACCTTGCCGGAGAGAGCCCGGACATTCCCGAGCACCTGCGCGCCATGGACGTGTTCGTGCTTTCCTCCCGGCGCGAAGGCATGCCCATGGCCGTACTGGAAGCCATGGCCTGCGGCCTGCCGGTGATCAGCACGGACGTGGGGAGCGTCGCCCGCCTGAACGACGCCGGACGGACGGTGCGCCTTGTGCCCCCGCGCGACGCCCCGGCCCTGGCCGCGGCAATGAAGGAACTGCTCTGCGACCCCGAAACACGCCAAAGCCTGGCCCTGGCCGGGAGGGAACGCGTTCTCGCCTCCCATGGGGCAAAGGCCGTGGCCGAAACCTATATGCGCCTGTACCAACTGAAAGGAGCGCCTCAATGATCGGACGCCTGCGCGAATATCTTTACCGGATGCGCGGCCGCAACAGGTACGCGAATTTCCGCGAGGTTCTCCTGCTGCAAAAGCTCCCCACGGATGAACTGCGCCAGCGCCAGTTCTGGCGTCTTTCCTCCCTGCTGCACCACGCCTACAAAACCGTCCCGTACTATCGCCGCGTGTTCGAGCGAATGCACATTACCCCGGACGATATCCGCTCCTTTGCGGATTTTGAGGCCTTCCCCCTCCTCAGCCGGCAGGAAATTCAGGAGAACCTCACGGAACTGCTGTCCTCCTCCATTCTGGAGAACATGCGCTACCTCAACTTCAGCGGCGGCACCATGGGCGAGCCCATCAAGTTCTACCAGGATCTGCGCCTGCGCGAGAGCATGGAGGCCAACTGGCTGCTCTGCCTGTCCTTTGCGGGCTGGACTCCTTCCGACATGGTGGTCAACATCTGGGGCAACCCACGCGACACGGGTTCCGGCGTCGTCAAAAAAGGGCTGCGCACCTGGCTGGCCGGACAGTTGCACCTTAACGCCTACAAATACAACAAAAGCGACCTGGAAAACTGGCTTGCCGCCATTGCGCGCTACCGCCGGGTCTTTATCTACGCCTATGTGTCCGTGATCACGGATCTGGCCGAGTATGTGCTGGAAACCAAGCGCAAGGTCGGCAACGTGCAGGCCGTTATCACCACGGCGGAACGCCTGCACGACCAGCAGCGCGAAACCATCAGGGCGGCCTTTGCCTGCCGCGTGCACGACCAGTACGGGAGCCGGGAAGTGCCGGGAGTCGCTTCGGAATGCGAACAGGGCAACATGCACCTGCTCACCCATTCGGCGTACACCGAGTTTCTTCCCATGAACAGCGCCGCTTCCGAGGACAACCCGGAACTTGCGGACGCCGCCGTCCCCGGGCAGGAGGACGCGCATCCTCTCAGCCGTCTGGTGCTGACCAACCTCACCAACCTGGCCATGCCGCTTATACGCTACGAAGTGGGCGACTACGGCGCGCCGCAGGAAGGTTCCTGCCCCTGCGGGCGCGGCTTTCCCCTCATGCATATGGGCATAGGCAGGCTGGGGGGCAGCCTGGTGACGCCGGGCGGCACCCGCCTCTACAGCACCTTTTTCGTACGCCAGATGTACGGCATGGACGGCGTGACCTCCTTTCAGTTCCGCCAGAAAAAGCCGGAGGAAGTATACCTGTACGTAGTGCGCGGCAAGCGCTTCAGCGAAATAACCTCCCGCAAGTTACAGGAATTGCAGGCCCGGTTTGCGCAGGAAATATGCCCCGGCATGAACCTGCTTGTCGAATATGTGGACGATCTGCCCCGCACCGTGGGCGGAAAGCACCGCCATGTCATCTGCGAGGTGCCCCAATGACGCCCGTCCCCACAGCCTGCATGATGCTGCATTCCGTCGGCCTGCCGGATCCCGGCTGGGTATGGCGGGATCTGACCATGCCCTGGGGCGTGTTTGAAAAAATGCTCCGCTGGCTGCGCCGCATGGGCTACCGCAGCCTGTCCCTGGACGGGTACCGGGAGATGGGCCTTGCGGGCCGCCTCGGCAAGGAGCGGGCCGTGGCCTTCACCTTTGACGACGGGTACCTGGACAACTGGGTCTATGCCGCGCCCTTGCTCGAAACGTATGGCTTCACCGGAACGGTCTTTATGCCCACGGACTTCATCGACCCCGGCGAACAGGCCCGGCCGCAACGTGCGGCTCCTGATCGTACCGGCGGTTCGCCCGCATCGGGATTTCTGAACAAAGCGGAACTGCGTCTGCTGGACCACAGCGGCGTTCTGTCCGTGGAGTCTCACGCCGTCACCCATACCTGGTATCCCTCCGGCCCGCGCATCGTGGATTTTCGTCACCCCGGCGACTCCTGGCTCTGGATGAACTGGAACGCGAACCCCGCCGGCAAGTGGCAAAGCCTTGCCCCGGAATGCCCCCGGGAAGCCTGGGGCGAGCCGGTCTATGAGCACAAAAAGTCCCTGGAGGGACCGCGCTTCTACCCCGACCCGGCAGTTGCCGAAGAACTGTGCGCCTATGCCGCCTCCAGGGGCCGGGACTTCTTTACCAGCCCCGGCTGGCGTGAAGAACTGCGCCACAGGGCGGAAGAAGCGCGCCGGTCCCGGAACGGAGGAGCGGAATCCTGGGAAAGCGAGGAAGCCTTCCTGGCCCGGGCGGAAGAGGAACTGACCCGTTCCGCCGCCGTGCTGGGCGATCTGTTGGGCAGAAAAATCCGCCACCTTTGCTGGCCCGGCGGCGGTTACACCCCCAAGGTGTTTGCCCTGGCATCCCGGTATTACGCCACCACGACTATTGCTTCCGCCGACTCCTCGGCGCAGGCCGGACCCGACGCATCCGGGTGCTTCCGCATCCGGCGGTTCGGCCCGCTGACCACGGGCCGCGGCGCGGAGATTCGCTACCTCGGCCCCTTTACCAACAGCCTGTATGTCGAAGAGCGGCGCTCAGGCAGCCGCATCACCCGCCCGCTGGTGCGCCTTGTGCGCGGCGGGCTCACACGCTTTGCCCAGTGGGGGATTCTATGACCTTGCGGGAAATTTACGGTAAGTATCCCTGGCACGGCCCGCTGCTGCTGGCCCTTCTGTGCGTTGTCTATGCGCCGGTGTACCCGCGCATGTTCAGCGACTGGATGTCCGATCCCAACTACTCGCACGGGCTGCTGGTGCCCGTCGTGGCGGGCTGGTTCGTATGGGCCGCGCTGCCGCGGCTCAAGGAAGTGCCCGTCAGCGCTTCGAAAAAAGGATTCCTCCTGCTGTTCCTCGGCCTGTTCATGCTGGCCGCGGGGTTGGCCGTCAGCGAGCTGTTCACGACCCGCGCCTCTCTCATCGCCATTCTGGGAGGGATCATCCTGGCCCTGTACGGGACCGGCGCCCTGCGCCTGCTGGCCCTGCCCCTGCTCTACCTCATGTTCATGATTCCCCTGCCCTACACAGTATATGACATGATCGCCCTGCCTCTCAAAACCCTGGTCAGCGTGCTCGCCACCGCGGGCATCAAGCTGTGCGGTCTGCCCGTGCTGCGCGAGGGCAACATGATCCTGTTCCCCAACATCAGCCTTGAGGTTGTGGACGCGTGCAGCGGCATGCGCTCCCTGGTCAGCCTCATCGCTCTCGGCACCGCCTACGCCTTTCTCTTCCTCAAAGGCCCCGTGCGGCGCACGCTCCTGATCCTGGCCACCATCCCCATCGCGGTGCTCACCAACGCCCTGCGCGTGTTCATTACCGGCGTGCTGGCCCGCCATGTGGGCGCGGCCGCCGCCGAGGGGTTCTTTCATGAATTCGCAGGACTGGCCGTGTTTATTACGGCCATGCTCCTGACCATGCTCACGGGCTGGGCCTTGAACGCGCTGCCCGGCTTCCGGCGGGCGGGCAAAGAGCCGGAGTTGGTAAAGGCGGAGTTGTCGAAGCCGTCTTTACCGGATGTGGGCTCCGCCCACACCCGGAAAGGGGCAGCGGCCCCCTGCGTCCGCGAATTTGATGGGGAAGGCTGCACGGGACAAGCTGGCCGGCAGTCAGGCAATGTGAAGGGCAATGGAGGAGACGATCATGCGCGCTAACTATCTTGTCATCGTCCTGCTGCTCTGCGCGGCCGCCTTCCTGTCCCACTCCCCGCGCGAACTGGTGGTGCCGCAGGCCAGAAGTCTGCAAACCTTCCCGTCCGTCCTCGGCAGCTGGATCATGTCCTCCAACACCGTTTTCGATGAGGCCACCCTGAAGGTGCTCCGCCCGGCCGACTACCTTTCCCGTACCTATGTGGATAAAGAAGGGCGCCGGATCGGTCTGTACGTGGGCTACCACAGCGGCGGCCCCGGCACCGGGCCCATCCACTCCCCCCGTAACTGCCTGCCCGGTTCGGGCTGGTACTCCGCGGGCAGCGGGGAGCTGTCCCTGGCCGCGGACGGCACCACTGGTTCCGCCGGACGGCCCCTGCGCATCGTCCGCACCGTCTACGCCAAGGGCGAACAGGAAGTGGTGTATTTCTACTGGTACCAGATCCGGGGGGATACCCTGACCAGCGACGTGGACCTGAAACTGGCGGAACTCAAGGGCGTGCTGCTCGACAGGCGCAAGGACGCCGCTTTTATCCGCATCGACATGGACAAGGCCCTGCCCGACGAGCAGATCAACAGTCTGGCCTTCGACTTCATAAGGACTCTGGAACCCGTTCTCCGGGAATACCTGCCATCCTGAGGCACGGTTTTTCGCGCAGAGCTGTTTGCTTTTGAAATTGTCCATCAGCTTCGTCAAACGGCGAACGCTATGAAGTTACAAATCGGGGTTTCCAAAGGGGGTCACCCCTTTGGCCGCCGGAGGCAATGCGATCTCTTTGACAACTACAAAAAGAATTTACTCTAAGCGGGCAACCCCTCCGACAAGGAGATACCCATGCTGCAACTGATTCTCGCCGTTACCTGCATCCTGCTCCTGCTCCTGTACGGAGCGGCCGCGTGGCGCGCTTCCGGCCGGGACCGGGCCTGGGCGCTGCTGCCCGCGGCGGCGGTAACAGGATGCCTGGTGTTGCTGGAAACCCTGCTCGTGGAATTTCCCGAACTCCTGCCCCGCGCCATGAAGCCGCTTTTGCTCTGCCAATACCTGCTCGGCCCTTCCTGGCTGCTCTTCAGCCTGGCCTACGGTCGCAAATTCTCCTGGAACGCGCTTAGCCGCCTCAACCAGTTCATGCTGCTGCTGGCCCTGTTCCCCCTGCCCTTCCTGCCGATACCGCCGGTTTCGACTTTTTTTTACCAGACCGATTTCGCCCTGGAACCGCTGTTCTTTCTGGAGCCCGTCACCTTCTTTTTCTACCTGCACCTGGTTCTTGTGCTGCTTCTGACGCTCGGCAACCTGGAAAGCACCCTGAGGGGCACCCATCACAGCGACCACTGGCGCATCAAGCTTGCGGTTCTGGGCGCGGGCGCGCTCATCGCCTCGCTGGCGCTTTTTTACAGCCAGGGCATCCTGTTCAAGGCCCTGAACATGCGCTACCTGCCCCTGCGCACTCTGGGCATGATCCTCGGCCTGGTGCTCCTGCATTTTGCGGAATGGCAGCGCGGCAGCGGCAAGATTGTGCTGGCGCGGCGCATCGCCTTCCGCTCCGTGGCGGTGACCTTTGCCGGGCTGTACCTGCTTTCTCTCGGCCTGGTGCGGGAAGGAGCCCGCTTTTTCGGCGAAGACTTTTCCCGCACCCTGCTTATTGTGCTGGTGGCGCTTTCCGTTTTGGCCTGCCTGCTGTTCGCCCTTTCGCAGACCGCGCGCCGCAAGCTCGGCATCTGGGTCCAAAAAAATCTGTATAACGAAAAATACGACTACCGGGGGCAGTGGCTCCAGTTCAGCGAGCGTCTCTCGCAGGCCACGGACAAGGAATCGTTGATCCGGGCGAGCCTGCTGTGTTTCTGCGAGACGTTCGGCTTTGTGGGAGGCGTTTTCTGGCCGGTGGAAAAAGACGCTTCCTCTTCCCTTGGCCGGGGCGTCTACTATGAAGTGAACGAACCGGAAGACGCCCTGGCCGCCCCGGCAGATCTGGCCCCGCTGCTTGCAATGCCCGGCATGCCTGTTGCCGTGCGTGCCCTGGAGGGGAAACTGCCGCCCAAAGCGCTTGCCCACCTGCAGGAGATCCGGACGGAGATCGTGCTGCCCGTGCACACCGCCGACGGGCCGGAGGGCATCCTCGTCCTGGGCGCCCCCATTGACGGGAGCGAAAAGCACGACATTGAAGACTTCGAGCTCATGGAAGCCATGGGCCGCCAGATAGGGCTGTGCGTCAAAAGTTTCCGCCTGGGGGACGAACTGGTTACCGCCCGGGAAATGGAAGCCCTGGGGCGGCTCGGCACCTTTGTGCTGCACGATCTGAAAAACCAGGTCTACGCCCTTTCCCTGCTTACGGAGAACGCCCGCCGCTTCATCGGCGACCCCGAATTCCAGCAGGATATGCTGGAAACGCTGGGCAATACCGTGGCCAACATGAAGATCCTGATCACCCAGCTCGGCCAGTTGCCAAAGTCCGCCAACCTGCGTCTGGAGCAGGTGGACCTCAAGCGTCTGGCCGCCCGGACCCGCGCCCAGGTGCCCAGAGCAAATATCCGCATTACCGGCGATCACGTGGCGGTGCAGGGCGACGCCGAGCAGCTCGGCAAGGTGCTCACCAACCTCTGCCTGAACGCCTACGAGGCGGGCGGGGACAAGCCCATCCATATTGAAATCGCCGACGAAGACGGCCCGCTGCTGCGCGTGCACGACCAGTCCGGCGGCATAGCGGAGGAAGTGATGCGCCACGGGCTGTTCAAGCCGTTCAACAGCACCAAGCAGCGGGGCATGGGCATCGGGCTGTACCATTCGCGTAAGATTATCGAAGCGCACGGGGGCGTCATTCAGGTGGAGAACAGGCCCGGCAAGGGCAGCACGTTCATCGTGCGCTTCGCCCCGAAGACTTCTTCCGCGGCGGCGCATGTTCCGCCCGCCGCGCACGAATCCCCGCCCTTGAGCGGAGCCATACAGGAGTCGTTGTGATGGACAAGCAACTGCTCATCATCGAAGACAACGAAGAAGTCCGGCGGCAGCTCCGCTGGGGTTTTTCCGAAGAAGGCTGGCAAGTGCTGCTCGCCGGCGGCGCGGCGGAGGCTCTTGATTTGCAGCGCAAAAAAAAGCCCGGCGTGGTGACCCTTGATCTCGGCTTGCCCCCGGATGCGGAAGGCAGTTCCGAAGGTTTCCGCTGCCTGGAGGGCCTGCTCGCCCAAGATCCGCAGGTACGGGTCATTGTGGTCACCGGGCACCACGATATGAACAACGCCCTGCGTTCCATCACCAGCGGGGCCTACGATTTTTGCCGCAAGCCCGTGAACCTGGACGAACTGCGGGTCATCGTGCGGCGGGCCTTCTTTCTGCGGGAGGTTGCCGCGGAGCGCAAGACCCAGGACCGCGACACCGCCGAGCACGGCATTATCAGCCAGTGCCGGGCCATGCGGGATGTCTTGAAAAACATCGCCAAGGTGGCCGCTTCCGACGCGCCGGTGCTTATCACCGGCGAATCGGGCACCGGCAAGGAACTGGTGGCCCGCGCCATCCACCGCCTGAGCGGACGGGCGAGCGGCCCCCTGGTGACGGTAAACTGCGGGGCCATTCCGGAAAACCTGCTGGAATCGGAATTTTTCGGCCACGAGAAAGGTGCCTTTACCGGAGCCGCCGCGCGGGTGCAGGGCAAGGTGGAATACGCCGACGGCGGCACCCTGTTCCTGGACGAGATAGGGGAGTTGTCCCCGCACCTCCAGGTCAAGCTGCTGCGCTTTTTACAGGAGATGGTCTTCCAGCGCGTGGGAGGCAGGCATGAGATTACGGTGAACGTGCGCATCATCGCCGCCACCAATATCGACATTGAGACGGCCATCAGGGAGGGCCGGTTCCGGGAAGATCTGTTCTACCGCATCGGCGTGGTCAATCTGATGCTGCCGCCTCTGCGCGAAAGGGGTGACGATATCCTGCTCCTGGCCCGGCACTTTGCCCGCCAGTTCGACACCGCCGGAAAAATACTCGGGTTCAGCGCCGCTTCGGAAAAGGCCCTGAAAGAACATTCCTGGCCCGGCAATGTGCGGGAACTGGAGAACCGGGTCAGGCGCGGTATCATCTTTGCGGGCAGTCCCCTGATTTCCCCCGTGGATCTGAGCCTGTCCGGCGAAGCGGACAACACGGCGGAAGCGCGGCCCGAGGCCGGGGAACAGCCCCCCCTCATTTCCTTACGCGAAGCGCGCAATACGGTGGAAAAGGAACTGCTGCTCGCCGCTCTGGAACGGTATTCCGGCAATATAGTGCAAGCGGCGCAGGCCATGGGCATCAGCCGCCCCACCCTGTACGACCTGTTGAAAAAGCACCAGGTGGAAATCTAGAGCAAATCAATTTTGAAGTTGCCCAAGAGTCGCATTGCCTCCGGCGGCCAAAGGGATTGAATCCCTTTGGAAACCCCCACGCGGGGGCCGCAGCCCCATTTTGTAAGGCGGACCGCCCGCCGAGCCGCGACCTTTGCCGCAAGGAGGAGAGTATGCAATCCCTTCGACCGTTGCCGACGAGTGCCATGACGGCCCTGTTCCTTTGCCTGCTCAGCCTGTTCCTTCTGTCCGAAAGTCTGGCGGCTGTGCCGGGTCTTGCCCCCCAGGTCACAACGCCGGGCAGAGGAAAAGCCCCCGCCGCGCCGCGGGCGAACCTGTTCACCCCTCTGGGGCTGGGCGGAGGCGGTGGTTTGTTCGCGCCCAGCTTTTCTCCGGACAATCCCGAACACATTCTGGTGGCCTGCGACATGGGCGGCGTCTACCGGTCCACAGACGGCGGCGCTAGCTGGAAACTCCTGCACATGGGCCAGAAGCTCAAGCGCACCCACCAGTCTCCGCCCCCGGTATATCTGGGACAGCGGGTATACTGGGTCACGAGCCGCAATCATATTACCCGCAGCGACGACGGCGGCGCCACCTGGCAAGCCCGGCCCAAAGGCCCGTGGTTTCCGGAGGCGATTACCGACTTCACCGTGGCTCCGCTCCCGTCTTCCGCCGCGGCGAATCGGGCAAAGGCGGCAGCGACGCCGGAGCAGATGCTGGTAGCAACGGCCAAGGGACTCTGGATCGGCAATGATCAGGCCTGGCGACAGATTACGGAAGAGCCGGCAGGCCCCGTGCTTGCCCTGCCCGCCCCCCACGCCGCCTTCTATGCCGTGGTCAACGGCACCGAGCTGCGCCGCAGCCGCGATAACGGCATTGCCTGGGAAACCCTCGCCACTCTGCCCGGCAAGGTCGCCGCCCTGGCGGGCGCGGCGGAGGCCCCCGGCACTGGCGGCCCCGCGCCGGGCTGGGAGGGCTCCGTGCTCCTGGCGAGCGTTGAAGGCACGGGACTGCTGCGCTCCGTCAACGGCGGCAAACGCTGGCAGACGGTCAAGACGCCTTTTGCCAATGAAAACTGCCTGCGCGTGCCGCCGGGGCAGACAAAAGTGCTGTACGCCCTGCAAACCTCCAGCGTGCGCACGCTCCAACTGCTGCGCTCGGCCGACGGCGGCCTTACCTGGAAGTCGGTCTTTCGGCTGCATAAAAGAGGAATCACGCCGGACCTGCGCTACAATGTCGATCCCTCATGGGTGCAGACCCAGTTGAACTGGGGATACGTCTTTCCCCGGCAAGGACTCGGGGTCGATCCCCACAATCCTGATTCCGTCATCGTCACCACGCAGGGGGATCTGTACTTTACCCGTGATGGCGGCAAAACATGGCGGACCGGCATGAACCGCCCCCTGCCTCCGCTGGAGGACGGCTCGCCGAGGCAGGCGAGCACCGGGCTGGAAGTAACGAGTTGCTGGGGCTATTACTTTGACCCCCACGACCCGCAGCGGGAATATATTGCGTATACGGATGTGGGCTTTGCCCGCTCGCTGGACCAGGGAGCAAGCTGGAGCTGGGCGGCCAAGGGTTCGCGCTGGCCGAACACCTTTTACGATGTCGTCCTTGACCCGGCAGTGCCCGGACGCCTGTACGCCGCCGCGAGCCAGCGGCACGACATCCCCCACTACGGGGAACTCAGCCGCACTGCGGAGGGCTGGCGGGTGCACGGCGGCGGGGTGGTGGTTTCCGACGATTGGGGCGCGACCTGGAAGGTGCCGTATGCCGTCGGAAAACCCGGCGGCCTGCCCAATCAGGTCTGTACCACCGTTGTCCTGGATCCCGCGTCTCCGCCCGAACGCAGAACGCTGTACGCCGGTATTTTCGGCGAAGGGGACAACGCCGGGGTTTACGTGTCCAAAGACGGGGGCGCAACCTGGGAGCAGACCAAGACCCAACCCGGCATGTTGCCGAACAGGCACATCTACAGGCTGCGCCTGCGCCCGAAAACAGGCAACCTGTACTGCCTGATTACCGGCCTGCGCGGCGCCACGCGGGATACGTTTTTCAGAATGCCCAGCGGCGGCGTCTGGATGTCCGCGGACAAGGGCGGCACCTGGACCCACCTCAGCGCCGGCTCGCCCCTGAACCGGTGGGCAACCGCCTTGACCTTCGACCCCGCCGACGAAAACGTCCTGTACGTCACCGCCGCCACTCCCCAGGGCGGTACCGGTATCGGGGGGCTCTATAAAACCCCCGACCATGGAAAAACCTGGTACCATATCCTGAAGGACACGGAAATCAAGCGGGTCGCCGGGGAGCCGGGCTACGACCACTGCATGGCCGTGGCCGTCAACCCGCATAATTCCGAGATGCTTCTGGTAGGCACCGCCCTGCACGGCCTGCTGTACAGCCTGGACGGCGGACGGATCTGGTGGCAGTACGAGGAGTTTCCTTTCCCCACCGCGCAGAACATCGTCTTTCATCCGCGCAAAAAAGACAGGCTCTATGTCACAACCTTCGGAGCCGGGGTGTGGACCGGCCCCCTTCCCGAACGGAGAACGCCATGAGCCTTCCGAGCGAGCCGCACAATTACTGGCGCAGCTACTGGTCCGGCACAACAGCGCTTTTTTCCCAAAATCCCGCTGAGTCGGGGGCACGCTATCCCAGGGAACTCTCGGAGTGGATCCACCGGGTGGAGGCGCGTATCCTTTTCGAACGCTGCCGCCCGACGGCCGAAGACATCGTCGCGGATCTCGGCGCGGGCGGAGGGCGTTTTTCTCTCGCCCTTGCGCCCGCCGTCCGGCGTGTGCACGCCGTGGAGCACTCGCAACTGCACGATGTTCTTGCCGGCAATGCCGCGCCCTTCAGCAACATCGTCTGCCTGAAGGCCTCCATCCAGGAGGCGGTTCTTCCCGAGCCCTGCACCCTCGCCCTGCTGTCCGGAGTGCTGATGTACGCCACGGACGACGCGGCAACGGCCATCCTCAAAAAAGCGGCCGCCCTCCTGGCCGAAGACGGCATGCTGGTATTACGGGAGCCGATGCGCCCCGGCGGTCTGGTCAACGTGGACTGGAAATACCACCTTCCGGGTGAGCGGTATGAAATCCGGGAAGACCGGCACTTTGAAGTGTACCGCGATCCCGGCTGGTACACCGGGGTCTGCGCCGGGCTCGGCCTGCGGGCGGAGGGCGGCTGCATCTCCCACGCCCCGGTGTTCTACTTTCTTCCCGAATGGTTCCCCGGCCGGCAGCGTATCCGCGCCGCCGTAACGCGCCTGCTTGCGGACGAACGGCGCTACCCGGCCATGCACGCCTATGACCGGATATTGCGGATCCCGTATGCACTACTGATGCGCCTGCTGCGTAAAAAAACCATGCGTTTTCTGTTTTTCAGAAAGCGCATGGTCTGAGGGTGCGCCCATCAGGCTCGCGGGTGTATGTCAGTTTTTCCGACGGCTGCAGCGACGCCTTTCGGCAGAAAACGCGGAACACGTGCGCGGCAGGGGGCAGATGTAACGGCAGGAGGCCCGCATCTGCCCCGTTCCTGTGTAAAAACGGCACGCCGCCACTGTGATCAGCGGCAGAATTCCTGCGGTTGCAGCGTGAACCGGCAGGGAAGGGTGCCGGCCTCCCAGGCCTTGAGGTCGGGCTGGGGAGTGCAGGCGGCATCTTCAATCAACGCTCTTGCGCCGTCGGGGGTGCACAGGAGCAGCGCCACGTTCCCTTCCACCACGTTCACAAGGACGATATTGTCTTTCAGGGGCTGCCGCAAAGAAGGATCCTTCGCGTAGGCGAGAGCGAGCAAGTCCTCGCCCGGGCCCGCGCCGAGCCACACCTCTCCCTGCACGGCCGAGGCCAGCCTGCGTAGCGCGATGGCCTGGCTGTTCAGCGTATCCGAGTCATCGGGGCCAAGGCGGCCGGCACACCCGGCCAGCAGCGACGCAAGTAGAACAACGAGCAGATATCGACGCATGGCGTTACTCCCAGAAGGTAAGACGTCCGCGCTCATCCCGGCCGGAGTCAAGGTTCCAGTTATGGATCGCCGCAAGACCCGAGTCATCGCCCGTCAGAACCGCCTTTACCACGATCTCCCAGTAGCTGCGCACATGGGTTTTCGTCTTGGCAAAGATATCGGCATAGTCCATGGTGCCGCCCCAGGGCACCGCAAGGGCCCGGGTATACGTTGCATCGACCTTGGCGGGGTAGACAAGGGCCTTTCCCTCCAGAAGATGCCGTGACAACACAAGAAATTTTCCTACCCCGGCCAGACGGACCAGTTTGTTGAATGCGCCGTGCCAGTCGTCAAAGTCCGGTTTGTTCTTGCGGTATTCGGTGGAGGCGGTCTTCTTGAGCATCTGGTCCCAGACGCGGCGGATTGCAGGATCAAGCTTGTCGGGATCGCCCGGCTTGCAGCAGGCCCCTATGCCGTCGCGCAGGAAATTGTCCGAAAAAATCGCGCCCACGTTCAACTGGTCGTAAATAAAGACATCCTGATGCATTTCGCACACCCGGTGCGCGGTCTGGTTCTGGGCGTAGGGGCCTACCTTCAGTTCCACCACCGGGTGGATCGTCACGTCCATAATCACGTGCGCCGTGAACCCCAGCAGCCAGGCAAGGCTCTTGTATTTTTCCTCTTCGGGAAGTCCCCTTACCAGCGCGGCCCCTGCCTTGATCCGGTCGCCCGTCTTTGTATAGTGCATGACGTCAGCCCATTTCTTGGCGCCGGAGCTGGAAATGTGCATGTACGGATAATCGGGGCTGACAACGCCCAGTTCGAAAAATTTGCTGTAAAACAACAGGGGGGCAAGTTGAGGCAGAGAAAGTCCGGCAAGCCCCTTCAGTTCATTGGGGCTGCCCAGCAACGCGGCCAGCGTCAGGTGCGCGTAGGCTCCAGGCATGGGGTCTCCTCCTTGGCGGGTTACGGTATCTGTCAAGCGGAGGCAGGAACATTGCGAAGTTGCATGAGGGCACTTCTTTTTTTATATCAGATTATATATCGACGGAAAAGGCATTTATGCGTGGCAACTCCGGCATTGCGGCGAATGTTTTCCGGATGCGCGCTGCATATACGGATTCGCCTTGCAGCATCGTCTTTGAACAGCGCAAAAAGCCCCGGCCGGGCTGTGCCAGGCCGGGGCCGCGTCAGGTACATCCGCAAAGCGGGTTACACCTTACGCCTACGCCGCAGGAGATGAACGCCCGCAAGCCCTATGCCCATCAGAGCGAGGGTCGCCGGTTCCGGTGTGGCTGTGGGGGGCCCCTCCGCACGTGCCACGTTCAAAATATGGAAGGCAAAGTCAGCCGCACGAAATCCGCTTGCGGGCTGGTCCCATTGCGCGATGGGAATGGGAGTCTGATTGTCGAAATAGAAGCCGTCGGCAAGGGCCGAGCCATTGTGCCAGTTAGCATAAGCCGATATGGCCACGATATACTCGCCGATGGGAAGGGCGTTCACAACAAAGTAGGCATCAAAATCCCCAACGGGATAACTGACCCCGTTGGAAAGCGCGGACGAGGGAACTCCTCCCGGGTGATCGTCCTGCGACTCCAGAAGCGAACTGCCGTCCCCGTTCCACAGGAACAGCATGGGATCAAAGCCCCCGTTCGCGTAGGAGGAAGAAAACAGGGTGACATCGGAAACGTCTTCAACGGAAAATGTGAAGGTAAGCACGGTATTGTGATAGGGGAACGAACCGAAATAGTCGTAATCCACAACGTCAGCCCGCGAAGCAGTGCCTGCGAACAGTATGCATATACATGCCAGCATCCCTGCAATAATTCTTTTCATGACACTTCTCCTTGCCTTGCATGTTTCATTGAGGAGAAGCAGAAAACATACCAAACAGATCATGCAGTATATTTTCGCAGTGTTGCGAATACGCAAAAAATCACTGTAAATTCCGCCGACAAAGGTTGCAACGCAGTCATCGGCAAACGGCAGAGCCTCGGCCCAAGGACACGACGGACAGTTCGAAAAAGGGGGGCTGAATACTGGAGAAGCTTCAAGGAGCGGCAGGGCCGGAAGGCCCCCCGGTCTGGATATACACATCCACGCGCATGCCGCTGTACAGCGGACCTGGCTCGTCCAACGTAATCAGCACCTCCAGCACGCTCCGGTCCACAGGCTCCGAAGGATCGCCGCTGCGGGTGCGTTTGGGGGTCATGCTCAGCTCCATGCGGCTGACCTGCCCCGGAAACGTGCGTCCGGAAAAGGCTTCCGTCACCACAAACGCCTTTTGTCCCTGCCGGACGCGGCCTGCGTCACGCTCGTCGATTTCCGCGCGGACGTTCAGCACAGAGGTGTCGCCCATGCTCAGTACGGGCATGGGCGCGAAAATGGAATACGCTTCGCCCGGCTCCGTGTGAATGCGTAAAATTCTGCCCGCCACCGGGGCGTTCAACCAGGTTTTATCCAGCACGGCTTTCGCCTGGGCCACAGAGGCTTCCGCCGCCGCCAGGCGCTGCTTTGCCATGGAGATTTCTTCCGAGCGAAAGCCTTCCTTCAGCAGCGCATAGGTGTGCGAGGCCACCTGCAGTTCCGCCTCCGCCATACGCGCATCGCGCCGGGCCCGCTCCAGTTCCTCAACGCCGATGGACTGGCTGCGGACCATGCCCACACGGCGTTCCGCCTCGCGCTCCGCCTGATCCAGCCAGGATTTGGCGCGCTCCAGCGAAGCCCGGGCCTGTTCCACTTCCGCCGGGCGCGGACCTGCCATATGCATGTCATAGTCCGCCTGCGCCGCCCGCATGAGGGCGAGGGTTTCATCCAGCCGGGCCGTGTATTCCTCTTGCCGCAAGCGGACCAGGGGCTGCCCGGCCTCCACCGCGTCCCCCTCCCGGACAAGGAAGGAGTCCAGCACGCCGCTGATATCAAATCCCAGGCGCAGTTCCTTGGTGACCGGCTCGACAAAGCCGGGGGCGACAATCTGGGAGGGAAGACGTTCCTCCAACACCGCCGCGGCAAAGGAAGAAGGCAGCGCATGCGCATCCTGCCGCCCGAGATGCCGCCATGCGGCGGCAGCGCCGGCCAGGGTAACGGCAAGACACATCAGCAGCACGAACACTCGTCTCGACCGCAGCATAGCGGAACCCCCTGTCATAAAGTCCGCGCGCGCCGCGTTCCAGGGGCGCGCCGCGGGAGCCTGCAAATACGGAACCTACTCAGCCTGCAACCGCCCGTCCTCGATGAAGAGCACCCGATCCGCCGCATCCCTGATGCGGTAATCGTGGGTGACAATCACCACGGCGCGCCCCTGCCCGCGGGCCAGTTCGCGCAACAGGGCCATGATTTTCGCGCCGTTTTCGGAATCCAGCGCGGCGGTCGGCTCATCGGCCAGCAGCACGGTCGGGCTGCCCGCCAGGGCACGTGCGATGGCCAGCCGCTGTTTCTGCCCGCCGCTCAGCCGGGACGGGTCTTCGTGGGCGCGTTCCCCCAGCCCCACCTCCTCAAGCCGCGCCTGTGCCGCCGCGTGGGCTTTTTCGCCGCGTATGCCTTGCAGATCAAGAGCGACAAGCACGTTGCAGAGGCAGTCCAGCGTGGGAAACAGATGGTATTCCTGAAAAATGAAGCCCAGGTTTTTCAGCCGCAAATCCGCAAGAGCCGCCTGCCCCAATCCTGCGGCGCTCCGCCCCCGCACAAGCACCTCGCCGCTATCGGGCGTGAGAATGCACCCCATAATGGAGAGCAGGGTGGTCTTTCCGCTGCCGGAGGGTCCACGCAACATCAGAACTTCGCCGGGCATGACGTCGAGGCTGACGTCGCGCAGGGCGCACTGCGCCGAGGGTCCGGAGCCGAAGGTTTTGGAAACGGAGCGCACGGACAGGGCGGGCTGTTCCATCACCGCCCCCGAAAGACCACGGCCGGGTCGATACGCATGATTTTGCGGATGGAGATAAGGGACGCCCCCATGCACATGGCCAGGGTGAGGACAAAAATGGCAAGGGCCACTTCCCAGGGCAGGACGAGAGCGGCGTCCCCATATTTGCGCAGTTCCACCAGGGCAAGGCAGATGGCTATGCCGATGCCGTAGCCGAGGGCCGCGCTCAGGCAGGCCTGCACCATGAGGATGCGGATGATATAGCCGTCGGGAGCCCCCATGGCCTTCAGGGTGGCGAACTCGCCCAGGTGGTCCATGGTGGTGGCGTACAGGGTTTGCGCCACCACCACCATGCCCACGATGAAACCGAGAGCCGCCGCCAGGGCGAGGGCCGCGCCCGCGCCGGTGCTCAGCATCCAGTAGGCGCGGGTTTTGCCGCTGAAGTCTTCGGACGTGAAGGCGTCGACGTTGGGTACCTGCGCATTGATGCGCCGGCTCAAGGCGGCTGCGTCCACCCCCGGTTCCGCCCGGGCCAGAACATAGGTAATTTGCGTGGGAGCGAAACGGGAGTACCGATGGCCGTTTTTATACGCCGTAAAGATGTAGGGAGAAGTGGTAAACGAGCGGATCCCCCGGCTGAAGCCCATGACCCGCGCCCGGCTGCTGGCGATTTCCGCCTCCTCTCCCAGAAAGGAGATTCCTAGCTTGTCCAGGTAAAGCTCGTCCATGATCACGGCGTCCTCTGCATCCAGCCGGGAAGCGTTCCCGCGCACCATGTTCCAGGGTCCGCCCATGCCCTTGTGCGTGTCAAAGGCGACTATTTCTATGGATTCCTGCCCGCCTCCCGGCTTTTTCCAGAAGGAAAAATCGACCACCATCCGGGACGCCTCCGCCACGCCGGGAACCGAGAGCACCTCATGGTAGCGTGCCTCCGGCATGGGCATGGCGATATCAAAGGTCTTTACCCCGCGCGAGGCGACCCACACATCCGCCCCGCTGTTGTCGATGACGCCCGAGATGGTGAAAATAAACCCGAGAAACAGGCCGCACTGCGCGGTAACCAGCACAACGGCAAAGACGATGCCGGTCAGGGTTACCGCAAATCGTACCCGATCGTGGCACAGGTTGCGAAAGGCGATGGTCACGATCATCGCGTATGCTTCCTTTTCCGGACGTTACCCCGCAGATTGCCGCAGACAGGGCTGCGGACCGGAAGACGCCCCGCTCCCGGCGCGGCCTTCGGCGCTGCGCGGGCCGGCAGGCCCGGCAAAATGGAGCGCCGGCATGCGCCGCCGTACAGGCGGTTTATGGACTCTGTTGCAGGATGCCGTACTTGCGGTACAATTCGTAAAGGCGCGGCCGGGAGAGCCGGGAAACCTTGCAGGCCTCGCCTATTTTGCCGCTGCACAGCACATACAGACTGGTCAGGTATTCCTTTTCAAAGGCTTCCAGGATCCGGCGCCGCTCCTCGCGGAAACAGGCCAGCCCGGCAAAAGGAGGCACGGTCAGGCGGGGCACCGGGGCGGCCTCTTCTTCCGGAACCGGCGGAGCCTCGTACAGCGCGCTCTCAAAAAGGGTGTACTGCTCCTGGCCGTTGGTCCGGCGCTCCTGCTCAGGCGCATACGCGCTGTCACCCGCCGTCCTGTCCAAAACAACCTGCTCGCGCCCACGCAATTTACGCCTGCGGCGACGGGCGAGAAAGGCTCCTTCATCTTCCGCGCCCGTAGCGGCAAAATACGACGTCTCAGCTATTTGCGCATGCTGCGCGGGGGGCAGGTGCTCGATCCGCAGCAGGGGTTCGTCCCAGGCCAGGGCAAACAGGCTTTCCACAACATTGACGAGTTCCCGGATATTTCCCGGCCAGTAATACTCCCGCAGCACGGCTTTCAAATCCTCCGCCAAACTCTTGCGGGGGAGCTTTTCCCGGTCGCAGAACTTGTCCAGCAGCGTCTGCGCGATGATCACGATGTCGTCTTCACGTTCCGCCAGCGGCGGCAGTTCGATTTGCAAAATTTTCAGGCGGAAGCAGAGATCTTCGCGGAACAGGCCCTCGGCCACCATGCGATCCAGATCCCGGTTGGTGGCCGCCACCAGTCTGAAATCGCTCCCGGTTTCCCTGCCGCCCCCCACGGAGCGAAATCTGCGCTCCTGCAGGACGCGCAGGAACTTCCGCTGGATATCAAGCGGCAGCTCGCCCACTTCGTCAAGAAACAACGTGCCGCCGTCGGCGAGCTTGATCAGGCCTTCTTTGTTGGAACTCGCCCCGGTAAAGGCTCCCCGGTCGTAACCGAAGAGCAGGCTCTCCACCAGGGTTTCAGGCAGCGAGGCGCAGTCGATGGTGATAAACGGCCCTTCACTGCGCGGGCTCATCCTGTGCAGTGCCTTTGCGAACAGTTCCTTGCCGGTTCCGGTGGCTCCGGTCAGCAGCACGGCCGCGCTTGAGCGGGCGTAGCGCCAGAGCTGCTCAAAAGCTTGCAGCAGTTGGGGAGATTTGCCGTAAATCTGGTAGTCGACCGGCAGGGGGGGCTCTTCCGCGCGTTCGCGCGTTCTGTCCAGCTGCTCCAGCAAAGAAATCACTCTGCACGGCGCTTCGGCCTGGAGAAAATACTGCGGCATTCCCGCCGCCCCCGCCGGCGCAAGTTCGGGCCGCTCCGTCACTATGGCGAGGGACGCGCCGCTGGTATGCAGTTTGTGAAGTGTTTCCTGGTGCGTCTCCGATGCGGTGTACTGCCCGGCAAAGACAACAAGGTCATACCGTGCTCGCGTGCACAGGGAATACGCGTCCGGAACGTTCGCCACCGTGGCCAGGCAATGCCCGGCCCTTTCCACCTGGACTCTGAACTCCGCATTGAACGAGGACTGCGGGTCCACAAGGAGCATAGTAGCCATAACCACCACCTCTGTTGGCACGCAGGGAGAACACGGTATACGATGAGGGAAAGCCTGCCTGCGACCTGAGAGCCACAAAATTTCAGCAGCCTTTCTTGCTCCTGCGGCAGAAAATCCCGCAGGAATTTGTGAAATGATACTATATTTAGCAAACTAATTCTGCTATGATGCTCAATTTACCTGAAATTCGCCTGTTCTGCAACATCTAAAATAAAAAAGGGCCTCTTCTCCGCCGTGGAGCGAGACCCCTGGGACTCTTTATCCCCAAAACCTCTCCTGGAGAGGATCGTTTTATACAAGATATGCCTTGCGGCGCAAGGTAATCATCCTCATACCCCCGCCTGCGGGCCGGGCAGCAAAAACGCCCTCACTTCCCCGGCGTCACAGCCGGTAAACAGGTCTGGCAGGGAAAACGTCCGCAGCACCGCCCCCATGGCTTCGTCCGTATAGGCAACACCGCATAACGCCTTTTCCAGGCCGGCAAGATCATGTCCATCCCCGGCTCCGGCATCCCCTCCGGCGGGCGCGTTCGCGAGTGCGGTTTCCCGCCTCGCGTCCCCAAGGCCCGAGCCGCTCTGTCCCGTAGCGAGCCCTTCTGCCGCTCCCAAAGCATCCTGCGCCACGCTTGAAAAAAAATCGCCGAAAAAACGGCAGGACGTGAGTATGCCCTCGCGCACTTCAAAATAGGCTTCCAGCCTGCCCCAGGGAAAACGGCGCATCTTGCGTTCGCCAAAGGGGGGAGACGCGCCGTAAATCCAGGCCTGCGTCGCGTATACCTCGTCGCGCAGGCGTGTAACCGCATCCGTATCTTCCCGGGAAAGCCCGTACACCTCACCGCCCTGATGCGCCATAACCGTCTCGCGCACCCGGGCAACCGTCAGGCGGGGAGACTCCGGCACACGCGCTGCAAGATAGGCGGCCAGGTTGCCCACCCTGCCGCGCACCGAGGCCACCCCCTTGGAGAGAAACTTTTCCGGATCGGGGCGCAGGGCTTCTGCCAGGCAGTCAAGATCGGTATCCACCAGGAGGCTGCCGTGATGCAGCGTGCGGCGGCCTTTACGGCAGTGGGCCACGCCCGCCACCTTGTACTCCTCCAGCAGCAGATCATTGCGGCCTGAAAAGGCCACCGGCAGCCCCAGGGAACGCAGGGCTTCGGCCACGGGCTTTCCGGCCTCGCGGAAGGAAGGTAGCGCGCCCTCCCTGTCCAGGTGATGAATGAAGGTATAGTTGAGCGTGCCCAAATCGTGATAGACCGCCCCGCCGCCGGTAAGGCGGCGCACCACGCGGATGCCCCGCTCGCGCACGAAATCCGCGTTGACCTCCTGGCGGGTATTCTGAAATCGCCCCACGACTACCGTAGGAACGTTCTGCCACAGGATGGCAAAGCCGGGATGACCAGGGGGGATGCTGTGCAGCAGGTATGCTTCCAAGGCCAGGTTGAAGGCGGGATCTGTGGAGGGATTGTCAATCCAGTACATTGTGAGAAAACTCCGGGAGTACAGGCAGCCCCTGGCGCACAAGGGAAAGGCCGCCGCAAGGCGTTCGGGCGCATATCGGCAAACATTCGGATGCTTGCCGTCAAGCTGCGCCAAAGAGGCCGCTATCCTCCCAGCAAATAGCGGTGTCCGTCAAGCTCTGCCTGTAGTGCCAGAACCTCCGCCGGAGCAAGGGGCTCCACCGGGCCGTGAAAGAGTTCCACGGGCTGCCGCAGTCCCGGGCCGCCTCCGGGCGGTGAGGCGTTGCCCTCCTGGCCGGAGGGCAGCAGACCGTCCAGCCCTTTTCCGCTGTCGAGCAGATCCCGCGGATCAATGTGCAGCGTATATTGCCGCGTGCCGCCCAGCAGTGCGCCCGCGTCGTCGCTGTATTCCCCGATGCCGCTGCCCGGCGGCTTGAGCGGGGGCTGTCAGTCGATGATCATGTCAATTCCCGAGGCAGCCAGAAAATCCGACGGCACGAGCGTGCCATCAGGCAACCCAAAGATCGGCAGTTCCTCAAGGGCAAAAAATCCCGACAGCACAACTGAGCCGCCCCTATCGTCATTCAAGACAAGATCATCGTCCTGCCGGCTCAAAGTATTGTCGGCGGTTATATCGTATGCAAAGTAAAGGACACCTCCTGAGACAGGCGTGTACACTACCTGCTCACCAGGGCGCGGCTCTGAAATATGCAAGGTCGGACGATCCCTTTCGGCCTTCATACATCTTCCTCGTACAGCAATGGGTGGAGAGGCCCCCAAAATCCATAAGCATGCCAAAACGTATATTACCCCTTCGATATCAGGTGTTTTTCCGCATGGCAACAGTGATGCCGCACGAGGGGCAGAGCTGCGGGGCACGCCGCAATATGCTTGCTTTTCTCCGCGTGTTTATATAAATAAACAACAGCAAGGCCGAATATTCTTTTGCAGACACGGCACAGGCCGTGAACCGGACGATCAGGACGGGTGCAGCCATGCATGAGGGCATACTCAAAAAACTCGAAATACTTGCGGAGTCGGCCAAGTATGACGCTTCCTGCGCGTCCAGCGGCACGGACAGGCGCAATATCCCCGGAGGAATCGGCAGCGCCGCCGGCTGGGGCGTCTGCCATTCCTTTACCGACGACGGCAGATGCGTCTCGCTGCTGAAGGTGCTGTACACCAACGCCTGCATGTACGACTGCGCATACTGCGTCAACCGCACGAGCAACGACACCCCGCGCGCCTCGTTCTCCGTGAACGAACTGGTGGAGCTGACCCTGGAGTTCTACCGCCGCAACTATATTGAGGGACTGTTTTTAAGCTCGGGCGTGGTAAAAAGCCCGGATCACACCATGGAACGCATGGTGCGGGCCGTGCAGCTTCTGCGCACCCGGCACAGGTTCAACGGCTACATTCACATGAAAAGCATTCCGGGGGCCAGCAGGGAGCTGGTCCGCCAGGCGGGGCTGTACGCCGACAGGCTGAGCGTGAACATTGAAATTCCTTCGGAGGCCAATCTCAAGTTTCTGGCGCCGGAAAAAGACCACCAGAGCGTCTACGCCCCCATGCGTTCTATCCAGGAAGGCATTCTGGAATACCGCGAGGAACGCAAAAAATCCCGCTTTGTCCCAAGGTTCGCCCCGGCGGGGCAAAGCACCCAGATGATCATCGGGGCCAGCAACGAGCGCGACCGCGATATTCTGCGTCTCTCCTCGCTGCTGTATACCGGGCCGGGCTTAAAACGGGTCTACTATTCCGGCTTTGTGCCGGTGAACAGCCACGACAGCCGCCTGCCCGCCCTGCGCCAGGCTCCCCTGGTCAGGGAAAACCGCCTGTACCAGGCGGACTGGCTGATGCGCCTGTACCAGTTTGATGCGGAGGAAATTCTCGGCGACACGCAGCCGGATCTGGATCTGGAGATCGACCCGAAACTGGCCTGGGCGTTGCGCCATCCGGAATTTTTCCCCGTAGATCTGCAACGGGCGGAGTATGCGCAGATCCTGCGCGTGCCGGGCATCGGGCTCAAGTCCGCCCAGCGCATCGTGGCCACCAGACGCTACAGCAGAATAGATCCGGAGTTCCTGAAAAAAATGGGCGTGGCCATGAACCGGGCGCAGTATTTCATCACCAACCGGGGGGCGCGCACCTGCTCCATCCAGGAGGCGGGCCCGGCCCATGTGCGGCGCGTGCTCAGCGGTAAAAAACGGCAGGACCGCGCCTTCTGGCTGCCCCTGTTCGCCGGGGAACAAGCGCGCGAAGAAGAATGCCCGGCGGCGGAAAAAGCGGGCAGGCGCTCTTTTCCGGGCCTGGGCGATGCCCCGGCGGCAAACAGCGCGCCCCGGGCATTGTCGGGATAGCGCAGGCACAAAAACGGCATTGCGGGATATTTCGCGATACTCATGGGGCAGAGGACGGCAGGCATGCGGGTCTTTTTCTACGACGCCACCTTTGAAGGACTGCTGTCCGCAATATTCGACGCTTACACGCACAAGGCCTTTCCGGACGCGCTTCTGCGGCACGGCGCCATCCCTCCCTTGCAGACGGCGGATGCGCACAGCGTCGCCACCCAGACGGAAAAGGCGGAACGGGTGCTGCGCGCCCTGGAAAAGAAACTGCCCGGCCCCGCCTTCGGCAATCTGCTCTATGCCTCGTTAGCGGATATGGATGAACACGGCATGGCGCTGTTCCGGTACATCCGCAAAATGTTCGACACCCCCGGCCCGGCGGAGCGGAATCTGGCCGACCCCGATATTCTGGCCCTTACGGAGCTGGCCAGCAAGGTAGGGCGCGAGCGCCAGCATCTGCTGGGGTTCGTGCGCTTTCAGAAGACTGCCGGGGAAATCTACTTCGCGGCCTTTGAACCGCGCTACAACGTGCTGCCGCTGATGCTGCCCCACTTTATCGACCGTTTCCGCGACCAGCAGTGGATTTTGTACGACGCCAGGCGGCAGTACGGCGTTTTTTTCGACAAGCAACAGTGCCGCGAAATGCACATGGATCCCAAACTCATCCGTAACGGAAGCCTGGATCCCGCGCTTCTGGCGCAAGGGGAGGAGGACTGGCAGTGGCTGTGGAAAAAGTACTGCGCCGCGGCGGCCATCAAAGAGCGCCTCAACCCTGTCCTGCAACGGCGCTGCATGCCCCGCCGCTTCTGGAAGTACCTGCCTGAAAAGCAATAAGCGGACACCCCGCGCTTTTTGCGTCCGCTCCCGCCCTGTTTCCCCCTGCCGATTGCCCGCCGTCTTGACTTCCTGTCCGTTACGCTCCACTCTTCTGTGTTGATTCCGGGGAATCATGACGGCACTTTTCCCCTCCGGCAAAGGCCGCCGGGAGCATTGCGGAATCAGGGAGCGAACCATGGCCGGTGGATGGACGAACGACAGCGCGGTCAACGATCAGATCGCCGATTCCGTGGCGGATGAAGTCGCCAGGGCGCGCAGCCAGCTGCCCACGGGGCAGAGCCTGGAGTTTTGCGAAGAATGCGGCGAGGCCATTCCCGAAGCCAGACGCAGGGCCCTGCCCGGCGTGCGCCTGTGCCTGGCCTGCCAGGAAGAACGGGACAAGGAGGCTGTCACGCGCGGCGCTTATAACCGCAAGGGCAGCAAAGACAGCCAACTGCGCTGACGACGTTTTAAGAAATAGAGCAAATCGATTTTGAAAAGATCGCTGTCCGGACTGTCTCCTGTATGAGAATCCTTTGCCATAGAGGTATTTGGCAACCCTGGGCTTGTATGGCATAGACGCCAGGAAAAAAGTATTGTTGGCTTTCGCCTGCCCTTAGTGGAACGTCAATGCCGACAGCCCGCTTTATGATAATTTGAACGAGTCACGCTCAAATGCTGACAAAAAAGGCCGCCATGGAAACTATCATTGAGGTTCTTCGTAACCGCTGGTCCCGCACCTGGCCGGGACTGCTGGCGGGAATGTTCAGCGCTTTGGGACTCTACATGATGATTTTATTTGCCCTGCCTGGGGGGCATAAATGGGAGGTGATGATCTATGTTGACACATGGGTGAATAGGCCTCCGTACTTCTTGGTAGCCGGCGTCTTGCTTATCACTCTGGCCTGTTCATTGCCTCTTTTATTCGCTGGCTTGGGGCATAAACGGATAATAGACCTCTCAGGCCGCCTCATTCCGCGCCTGATCACACTCTCCGCACTGGCCCTCGGTTATTTTGGCGGCATCAGTACATTCCAGTATGTTGAAGTATTTTCTGCCATTTTTGCTTTTGCGGCATTGCTTTTATTGTCCAACGCCGCCGAGATGGTCGCACGCTCCCTGCACGCGGGAAACGAACTGACCAGAACCGGCAAAAGAAGTTATGCTCTCTGCGCACTCTTATGCGTAGGCAGCATTTTTTGCATCTATGTGTTTCCTCTTCTCTAATGAAGTGCGGTCAAGCAACCAGGATTAATAAAGTGTGACGAATATGGGCATAATCGGAAGTCTTCTCCACGACCGCTGGTCTAGAAATTGGCCTGGCTTTCTGTTAGGTTTGCTCGGCGCATCGGTTGATCTGATGCTGTATAAGAGAGAGGGGAATGCGATACTTCTCCCCCCCTTGCCGTTCATTTTGGGGGTCTCTCTGGCAGTATTCCTGGTCACGGTTCCACTTCCGTTCAGCAAAAGCCGTAATTTATTGTTCCGGCTGGCAGGCCGAGCCATACCTGACCTGACCTTTCTGGCGGCTCTTGGCACCAGCTACTTCGCCTTTCTCTGCCTTTTCGGCTTTTTTTCCGTATGGATTCTCGGCGTTTCAGTCATGGTG
>JAVBTB010000016.1:0-69475 GCA_031556355.1 Desulfovibrio sp.
AAGGTTTGACATACTTACGTTTCCGCGCTGGCGCGGAAGAGCATCCTTAACCAAGGAATATTGTTCTTCTGTTAGTTTCATAAAAAGACATTACAGAAGTTCAATGAATTTTACAATTAGTGTCAACAGGCTCTAGAGCAAATTACCTTTGAGATTATTCACTTGGGTCTGCCATACAAAATGGGGTTTCCAAAGGGACTCAGTCCCTTTGGCCGCCGGAGGTAATGCGACTCTTGGGCAACTTCAAAATTACTCTGCTCTAAAAGCCGCCCGCCGCTCTCTTACTGCACCTCGTATACGCGGGTATAGACGTTATTGAACACCAGCTTGAAGTACGGGGTAAACCTGGGGTCATCCTTGGGGCAAAGCAAAAGCTGCACCATCATGGTATTGTAGTAAACGTCGTCCACTACCATCTTGTCGTTGGTAATGGCCGTAAAGCCGAAGTAGCCCAGCTCCCGCTGCCAGAACCGCGCAATCCGGCTGTGTTCCAGCAGATCGCTGACCTGGGCCGGATCAGGCGACTGCAGGTTGAAAATGAAGTGATAGCCCTTGGACCGGGGGTACGATTTGCGGATGAGTCCCGCGGAGGGATCAAAGACGTCAATGCTCGCCGCGGGCACGGGCTGCCCGTCCTTGGGCTGCACCATGCCTTCTTCCAAATTGAATTCCAGCGCCTGGGAAAGATTGTTCATCAACGCGCCCGGTCCTTCCTTGCGCACAAAATTCCAGGAGCCGTAGCGGGTAACCCAGATCCCGAGACGTAACAGCTCGAAACTCACCACCATGTACTGTTTTCCAGAGGCCTCCACCAGCGGCCTGCTCTTGTCGCTGAGTTCCTCCATAAGAGCTTGCGCCTCTGTGGCCGAAAGCCCCGCAAAGACGTTGCCGGGCTCGTTGCCTTTGGACGCGGTATACTTGATGAGCTGCCTAGCAAAACGGGGGTCAGCCGTACTATACACCGCCGCGGGCAGGTACAGGGAAGGCCCGCCGTGACGCGCCCCGTCGGCAATGGATAATCTGTGGGAAAAATGGTGCACGGCGTAGCCCCAGTCCCACCAGTTCCAGACAATGCTCTCCGGCGGCGTATTTTCCCTGATAAAGGCCAGCCCCTCAGCCTGGTCCTTGCTGATAACCGGCCCCTGGGTATACGCGGGCAAAACGGCCACCAACTGCCAGGCCATGGCCGCCGTCAGCAACAGACAGCAGCACAGTCGCGCCGGATGCTCCCACCAGCGCACAGGACAAACGGCGGGCGCCTCCCCTTGCCTCCTCCGCACGGCAGGAGCCTGCGCTGGAGAAGACTTCCTGGAGATTGCCGGGGCAATCCGCCGGAAAAAGACTATTTCCAGCAGCAACCCCACATCCATGCAGAGCGCGAGAAACAACCCCGCCGGGCCGAACATGGTCATGCGCCCCCCCATCTTCAGGCTGAAGAAGGAAAGCAGCAGCGTCGGCAAAAACCAGAGCATCACGGGAGAAACAAGCAGCCTGTGCACAAAGGCGGCAAAGCAGGCGAAGACGATTATTTCGGAAGGATAAAAATAGGTAATCAATTCCCCGAAGGAGACGGTCTGCACCTCAATAATAGACTGCGTCACCGCGGGAAAAATAAGCGGATCCACCGCCGTGGTCATGGAGGCCACGTCCCCGCCGCGATATACGTAAGCCTTGAAAGAGACCACCATGTTCATCAGCACATCGATGTTGATGACGCCCATACAAATCAGAAGCCCCACCCACAGCAGGATAAGGGAGGCATCCCTCCACAGCACATGGCGGATCCGCAGAAGTTCGGCAGGCCCGTCAAACGAGAAGGCAGGAGAGGACTTTTCCCCGTTACCGGCAGCTTCCTTTCGGGGAATACGCAGATGGAGCAGACTGGAATAGGCCAGCGCCAGCACCACCCCCAGCCACCCCAGTACCAACGGCAAGGCATGGCAGAACGCGCCGCGCATCAGAATGCGGCGTCCTCCGGCGGGTCCAAGAAACAGAATAAGAACAGGCAAATACACGACGGGAAGCAGCACCAGATAGCGCAGCATGGAATGCCAGCCCTGCATGTAGTACCCGAGCAGACCGGAAAGAATCAGCGCGGCCAGCCAGGGCCAGCGAAGCATGCTCTGCTGCATTTCGTGAGGCGGAAGGCATAGCTGCATGGGGCGCGGGTTGACGTACCCGTAAAGCCAGCGGTAGCGCCCGGCCTTCGCCTGGGCACCGCTGTCCGGCGCATCCCCCGCCCCCCCGTCTCTGCCGGCTGCGGGGGCAGGGTCCGTTCCTGCGCTCTTGCCGACGCCCCTTCTGTCTCTTTCCTGCTGAAACAGGCCGCATATCCACTCCCACGGAGAGGTCAGCCACGGGGTCAGCCAGAGAGCCGGAACAAGCCCCAACAACACGGTGAAGAGCAGAACCACCAGATCGGTATCATAGAATCCAAGCAGGGTCCGGGCAAAAAAACCGGGCGAAAGGGAGGTCAGTACGCCGGCGCACAGCCCGGCATAGGGATAGCCCAACCCCCAGCCCCAGAGAAAAACCGCTACCGCAAGCAGCCCGCCCAGAAAAGGAGGCATCCAGAACCCCGCGTTCGCAACGCTGTAATCCAGCGTTGTTGCGACCAGGCGGACCAGTTCCGACATGGGGTGCCCGGCGCCGAACTCAAACCCTTCCGCCCCGGCGATCCAGTGGTACGCGTCATGGGTGGCGAGCAAAAACTCGTCGCCCAGTTTATAGGCCGGGTTTTCCCAGTAGGGCAGTTCCAGCAGGCGGGCCATAACGGTCAGGCCAAAGGCGAACAGCAGGCAAACGACCGGCACGGACCAGCGCCGAAACGGGCCTTCCCGCTCCGCCCCCGCAACCGCAACGCCCTGGGGCAAAAAAAAGGGCACACTGTACAGGAGATAGCGACGATGCCAACCAAACATGTAACATCCTGGGAGGGGAGTTTTTTATACAGCGAAAAAGCCGCATGCCGGGCTGCATCCCGAAAGAGTGCGGCAGGTTCAGCCTGCCCAAAGAGGTTGAGCCCGTTTTCAACCGGACCGACCGGCGGGTTTCCTTTCCGCCCCGGCATATGCACATGCCACAGATGTGGAAAGCTTTCGCAGGCTATTGCGGGGAGGCGGTCCCCAAGGCCCAGAAATAGCGGACAGACCTTTGTATACTGTACCGCTTCTCGCCCTCCGCTGTCCAGCCCTCGGGCAATGCGCCCGGGAGCGGCTCGCGGGTGAGAAAAACGCACAGTCCCCCGGGCGCCATGTACGGAGCGACAAGCGCCAGCACCTTGGGCCAGGGAAGAAAGGCCCGGCTCACCACCAACTGTACGGGCGGCCGTGCAGGCATGAACTGTTCGGCGCGGCCCCGGAACACCTGTACCCCCGGCAGAGGGCATGCCGCCAGCACGGTCCGCAAAAAAAGAGCACGCTTTTCCCGCGCTTCCACCAGGGTATACGAGCCCTTTTGCCAGAGCATGCGCAGGGGAATGCCGGGCAGACCCGCGCCCGCGCCCAGATCCCAGCATTCGAGATGCGAAGGGGACACCGTCGGGAAACCCGTCTCCACTTCCGGTTCCGGCAGACGCAGTCCGCCGACAAAGTCCGCCAGGTAAAAGCTGTCCACCACCAGCGTACGCAGCGTGTCCTGCCACAGGGACGGTCCGACCAGGTTCATGGCCGCGTTCCACTTTTCCACCAGGGCAAGGTAGGCCGCAAGAGAGGCATGGACGTCTTCGCCAAACGTAAAGCCCAGTTCCCGGCACACGTTCGCCACGCTTTCGGCGGAGCATTTCTGTTTGTGTTCCTGCATGCCTGTTCCCTTGTCCCGACAGCGGATATGCCCGCAGGGAGAATTCCCATACGGGCATACAGACACTTGCATGGCGAAGCAAGTTTTTTTGCAGCCGTTTCCCTATCAGCGCCGCCCAGCCATGATATTCGGCGGTCCCGCCCCCAGGCCGGGCGCGTAGCTTGCGGCAAGGGCGCGGGTCAGAAACTCCTGGGCAAGACAGACGGCGTCCTCCAGAGTGTGCCCGAGCCCCAGCAACGTCGCAAGAGCGGCGGAAAGCGTGCACCCGGTGCCGTGGTTATTGGGCGTTTCCACCCTTGGATGGGTAAAAGCCCTGACCGGGCGGCCCGGCACGCCGAACCAGTCGGTCATGACCGCCTGGTCTTCGTACTCCGCAAAATGCCCCCCTTTCAGCAGCACCGCCCCGGCTCCCATGGCCAGCAGCCTGTCGGCAGCCGCCTGGATGTCTTCCCGGCTCTCAATGGACATGCCGGTCAGCAGTTCCGCCTCGGGCTTGTTGGGCGTCAGCAGCGTCGCCAGGGGCAGTATGTGCCGGATAAGGCTTTCCACGGCATCCTCGCGCAGCAGCCGGTGTCCGGACTGGCTGACGCAGACCGGATCGACCACCAGAGGAAAGGGCCTTTTTTCAAGGGCAGACGCCAGAGCCGTAATGATGGCCGCCGAGGAGAGCATGCCCGTTTTCGCCGCCCGCACAGGAAATCCTTCCAGAATAGCCCGTAGTTGCAGCAGGACGAAGTCCGGCGGGATCTCGTGGATGCCGAGCACCCCCAGGCCGTTCTGGGCCGTAAGCGCGGCAAAAACCGAGGTACCGAACCCCCCGAGCACGGATATGGTTTTCAGATCCGCCTGAACCCCCGCCCCGCCGCCGGAGTCGGAACCGGCTATGGTCAGAATTACCGGGGGAATGGCCGAGGCGTCTTGGGCCCCCTTGCCGCAACAACACGATGCTCCGAGGTTCCCGCTCATTGTGCCGCTCCCCGTAGGGCCGCGCGCAGCAGGGCCACTTTCGCCGGAATGTCTTCCGCCAGGGTAATGGCGGAAACCATGGCCAGGCAGCGCCCTCCATGGCGCACGACTTCCGCGATGGTCCCTTCGTTGATCCCGCCGATGGCCACATGAGGTATGGAATAGCGGGCGGTGACCTCCTTCAGGTAGCCGAGTCCCACGGGGACGGCCTCCCGCTTGGTGGCCGTGGCGAAAAGCGGCCCGACGCCGATATAGTCGGCCCCGCCGGCAACAGCGGCCCCGGCCTGCTCCAGCGAATGGGTGGAAACGCCGATGATCCGTTCCGTTCCCACCAGGCGGCGCACATCGGCCAAGGGCAGATCCTCCTGCCCTATATGCACGCCGTCGGCATCGCACAGCAGGGCGATATCCACATGGTCATTCACCAGAAAGCAGCACCCGGCCTCACGGGTCAGAGCCCGGATGGCGCGGCATTCGGCCAGCATTTCCCCTGCTTCCTTGTCCTTCTCCCGGTATTGGAGCACGCGGATGCCGGCGGCCAGCATCTGCCGGACAACCTCAACCGTGGGCCGCCCCAGGCTTTGCCGGGAATCGGTCAACGCGTAGATGTCGACCTGTGGGAATGGTATATACATGGCTGTATCCTTGGTTGTTCAGAAAGAGGCCGTACTGCCCGGAGTGCCCTCAAGCAGGCGCGTGATAACGGCGTCGGCTTGCAGGGCCGCCGCCTGCATGACGCGGGGGGCCAGGGCCGGACGGCGGGCATTAACGGCGGAGGTGAAATCCCCCACGCATACCAGGGAGGGGCCCAGCCGCCGCACGGACAAGGGAGGCAGCCCCCATCCGCCGAGGCCGGAGGCGCTCACCACGAAAAAACCGCCGCGCACAAGCGCCGTAACAATGCGCGCTTTGTCCTCCGCCCCGTCCAGAGCTTCTACCACAGCAGAGCACCCGGCGAACAGCGCGCAGGCGCTTTTCGCTTCCACCCGGGTTTCGAGCGCAGTGACCTGCAGGTCCGTCTCAATCTCAAGCAGCCGCTCACGCAGGGCGCGCACCTTGGATTCGCCCACATCCCGCGGCAAATAGAACTGGCGGTTCAAATTCGAGGGCTCCACCCTGTCATCATCCGCAATACATAACCGCCGGACGCCCGTGCGGACAAGCAGCATGGCCACGTTGGATCCCAGGCCGCCGGCCCCTGCAATACCGACCATTGCGCCGGAGAGGCAACGAAGCGCCTCGTCAGGCAGATGTGCCCGCAACCCTTCCGCCAGCGCGTTCACGGATGTGCGATCCGCCCCTGCCGGGGAACGTCCTCGCCCGCGGCCCCCAGGCTCCGGCATTGTCCGGCCGTCAACGGCAAATCGCCCGCGCCGGGCAGAAGCCAGTCGGCAAAGACCGGCTGAAATCCCATGCGGGTCAGGTCGGCGGCCATTTCCTCAACCGAACGAACATCGTCGATGACGAACTGCACGGCGCTTCCCCTCGCCGTCTCTTTCCGGAGAGGAGCGCCTTCCGACCCGCCGGCGGCATACCCTCCCACAGAGGTCAGTACTCCGGCGGAGACCCGGGTGACGCCCAGGGGCAGGAGTTTATCGCGCAGGCGGGCGCGTTCCCTGGTGGAGAGAGTGATGCCTACATGGGGCAGAAAACAGCGCAGCGCGGTGAGAGCCTGTACGAACTCCCGATCCGTCACGCGCAGGGGAACAAACCGGGCGGAAGACTCCGCACCCTCCGCGCCCGCCGACTCTACAGGACGCATGCGCGGCAGAGAGAGAGAAAGCTCCAGATGGGGAAAGGCGCGTGTCAGCCACAAGGCATGCATGCCCAGCATAAAAATGTCAAACCGCCAGTCGCCAAGCCCCAGCAACGCGCCCAAAGTCAGCCCCCGCATGCCGCCAAGGGCCGCCCGGTGCGGGGCGTCCAGGCGAAAGGGGAAGTCCCGCTTGGGCCCGGCCGGATGCAACGTTTCGTAAAGCACGGGGTCATACGTTTCCTGAAACATGGTCATACTGTCGGCCCCTGCCTTACAGAGCAGGGCGTATTCCGCTTCCGTAAGGGCCTGCACCTCTATGCCTACCGAGGGAAAATACAAAGCGAGAATCCGCACGGCGTCCGCAATATAGTCCGCGCCGGTCTTCCTGGGGGCGTCTCCGGTCAGGGCCAGGACTCTGCGCAGGCCTGTGGCCGCAAGGGCTTCCGCCTCGGCCTGAATTTCCTCCGGAGCCAGAGCCCGCCGCCGTATCGCCTGCCCGGCGTGAAAGCCGCAGTAAACGCAACGGTTGGTGCAGTAGTTGCCGAGATACAGCGGGGCAAACAACTGCACGGAGCGGCCAAAGTGCCGCAGGGTGTCCCCGGCCGCCCGCCTGGCCAATGCTTCCAACTCCGCTCCCGCAGCGGGAGACAGCAGCGCTGCGAAATCCCCCGGCGCAAGACGGGGACGGGCAAGCGCCCCGAGCACCTCGCCGCGTTCCGCCCGAAAGTCCGGCACGGCCCGCAGCAGTTCCTCCAACCCGGGGAAAAAACCATCTTCTCGCGCAACGTATCCCATGGTACATCCCTTATCCTGTTCTTAGGCTGAGCCCAGAGTTACTTGCCTTTGAAATTATCCATCAGCTTCGTCAAACGATGAGAGCCATGCAGTCACAAATGGGGTTTCCAAAGGGATATTGTCCCTTTGGCCGCCGGAGGCAATGCGAACTCTTGGACAACTTCAAAAAGAATTTACTCTAGGCGCTCTCTTCCAGAAAGCCGGTCAGGCTCTCGCCCAGACCGCCGGACAGCGGCGAGGATGCCTCCCCTCCGCTGCCGAGCACACGCCCTGTCCCGGCCAGAAAAGCGCGCCTTCCCGCCCGCACCGCTTCGCCAAAGGCGGCGGCCATGGCCGGGGGATCGCCCGCCGTGGCAATGGCCGTGTTCACAAGACAGGCCGCCGCGCCCATTTCCATGGCTTCGCACGCGTGCGAAGGAACGCCCAGCCCCGCGTCCACGATGATGGGCAGCGGTATTTCCTCAATAAGAATGCGGATCATTTCCCTGGTCTGCAGCCCCCGGTTGCTGCCTATGGGCGCGCCCAGCGGCATGACCGCCGCCGCCCCGGCATTGACGAGATCGCGGGCCACATACAGGTCGGGGTTCATATAAGGCAGCACCACAAACCCCTCCCGCGCCAGAACTTCCGTGGCCTTTGCCGTGGCGTAGCCGTCGGGAAGCAGGTTGCGCGAGTCGGCGATGACTTCAATTTTTATCCAGTTGCCCACCCCGCCCGCTCTGGCCAGACGGGCGATACGCACAGCCTCGTCCGCCGTGCGCGCGCCCGAGGTATTGGGCAAAAGCTGCATGTGCTCCGGAACGTGCGATAAAATATTGCCGCCGGGAGCGGAAAGATCCGCCCGGCGCAGGGCCACGGTGATTACCTCCGCCCCGCAGGCGGCGGCGATTCGGGGAAGGGAGCTTTCGTCGCCGAACTTGCCGGTCCCGATAAACAGGCGGCTGCGCAGGGTTCTGCCGCCGATGCACAGCGTGTCGGCGCTCTCCGGAGGCACGGACGCGCTGACAGCGGCACAGGCAGCGCCGGAAACCTTGGATGAAGACATGGAATGACCTTTGTTACAGTTGACAAACAGAAAGGCCGGGCGACCGGAAAACATTGTCCCGTTTACCCGCCGCCGACAAACCGGATGAGTTCCAGCACATCCCCGGCGGCAAGAGCGGTTCCGGCAATGGCTTCCTGGGAAAGGAGCCGCCCGTTATGTTCCACCACAACAGTCTCTTGCGCCAGGGATAATTCCGCCAAAAGCCCGGCCAAAGTGGCCGAGGAAGTCGCAAGGGGCTTCCCGTTCACGGTAAGAAAAATCTGGGAAGGAGGATACTCCGGAGTGCGCATGGGACCATCCTTTTGCCGCCGCATCGGGTTTTTTCGTGAAAAAAAGAGCCTGTCTCCGCCGGGAAACAGGCTCCAAGGCACACAGGCCAAACAACGCGCTTCCCTACGGCGGAATGATCCGCATCAGGTTCAAGGGGTCAGGATTGCTCCACTCTCAGCCCGGGTAACGGGCTCCCCCAGCATGTACTGCATTCTTCGAGAAGCGGGCGGCGGGCAGCCGCCGTTCCCGCCGGAGGACAACTCCCCGGCGCAAAAAAATTATCCCCCCCGGTACCACTTGTCAAGAAGGCGGAGCATATACCACACCTACCGCCTGCGATAGTAAAGCAAAAGCGCGTCAATGCAACAAGGGCGGTAGAGCGGGCGCATTGACGGGAGAGCGCTTTTTGACGTATAGCCCGGATACGCCGTTATAACATACACAATGCTGTTTGTGCATGTATCAGGAAAGGGAACCGTATGGCACCGCACTCCTCTCCGGAAACCGCGGCAACAGGTTCTTCCCTTACCCCACAGGAAGCTCTCGAAGCCCGGCAGCTTGCGGACCGTTTCCGGCTTACCGGAACCGCCGGTTGGCTTGCGGCTTTTTATATCCTGTACTCGACTGGCATTATCTTCGGCAGCGGAATACTGATTCCATGGGTGCAGGAGCAAGACCCCCGAGGGCTGATCACCCTGGCGCTTCTTTTTGACTGGATAGGACGCGCCGCTGTGGGAGCGGCCATTCTTCACCGCGCCGCCTACGGTTCGAGCGGAATCCGCACTGGTCTCGCAACGCGCATGATCTGCGCGGTATTCCGTTCCTGCTGTCTCATGGCTCTGGATCAAGGGCTTGCTGGCGCAGGCTTCGCCCTCATATCCGGAGCGCTGTCCCTGGGTTACGACGCCGCGTGGCTTCAGTACTTCAAACGCTCACGGCGCGTGCAGTACACCCTGGATACTGCCCAGGCTCAGCCCTCTGTACTCCGCCCGCTGCATCAGCCGCCCCGAAGCGGCACCGCCCCTGACATTCGTCCTTGCCGCCCCCTTCACCTTTTGCCCGGAAGCTCCCTTATAAACGAGAACAGAGAAAATCCCTCCACGACACAGCCGACCTCCGTCTATGAAGACCGGTACGCCGAGGTGGTTGCGGAAGCCCAAAGGGGCGAAAAGGAACGTCTTACCGGCGTAGGCGGCTGGCTGATTCTCTATATAGCCGTTCAGATGCTCGACCTCGTCTTGTACTCCTACAGCTTTATCAATTCCGGGGGGGAGGAGCTGGACTCTTTCTCGGAAGGCCTGGATGCCGCGATGGCCGCCATGGATAGTCTGCAAAGTATCCTCACCCCTCTGGGAGGCGTGCTGCAAGCCTTTATGCTGTTTACCCTCTTTCTCTTGTTCAACCGCAAAAAAAGCACCCCCAAAATGAGCATCATCCTTTTGGGCGCCCAGGCCGCCCTCTCCATTTTTTCGATGATCCTCATGCAGCAGACGCTTGCACCCTATGCGAACGAAGGAGGAGAGACGTCCCTGATCGTCAACGCTTTTCAAATATCTATACTCATCAGCACGGCTGTGGGAGTGGGGATCAACCTGATTTGGATCGCCTACTTCATAAAATCCAAACGGGTAGCCTACACCTTTACCCAATAGCAACATTTTCGCCGCCGGCCTTCCCACGGCTGTTCCTTTTGCGCAACGTCCGCCGGACCGCCCTGCCGCGGCCCGATACGCCCGAAACACGCAGTTCCTCACACATGCAGGGAGTCCCGTATGCCACAGGTGCATCATCCGTACGGCATATCCGAGAGAGTATGGAAACGTCTGGAACCGCATTTGCCCGGCCGGGAAGGCTTGTGGGGAGGAAAGGCCCGGGATAACCGCCAGTTTGTCACCGCCGTGTTCTGGATTTTGCAAACAGGCGCGCCCTGGCGCAATCTGCCTTCCGGCCATGGCGACTGGAAAAATACGCACCGCCGCTTTTGCCGTTGGCGAGACAAGGGTATTTGGGAAAAACTCCTTGAAATACTGGTGGATGATCCCGAATGCGCGTGGCTGCTGGTGGATACGGGAGGCGCTGACATTTCCCCCGCTGTTGATGAGACGCCCGGCAACAGCCTGGGGCTTTCCCGCATGAAAAAAAGACCGGCCGCCAAATATCCCTGGCCGTGGCTGCGCATGGTGTGCCGCTCGGAAGGAATATCGCACAAAATACCCCGCCGGATCACGGCCATACTGGCCGGGAAAGCGGGCGCTCCTCTATGCCCCTCCGCATCGGACACAGCCGAAGAAGATCCCCTGCCTCCCCGGTGACAGGCGCATGGCTCAAGGCTCGCGCGAGGACCGCGCTGCCGGCATTCGGCCTGCGATCCTTTCTTAATATGCTGTTTACCGTCATCTCCGACCTGGATTGCCTATTTCACAAAACCCGGGTGAGCCGCCTGTACCTGCACGCGCGAAGCTCAGCCCTCATGAGTTCGCTGTCCGCCGGTTACGCCTTGATACCCTCATAACGCCGCGGCGCCTCGCTCCGGGCGGGAGGAGTGCGGCGCCATCGGCACGGGCATGCCTGTCCTCCCCTTCCGGCATCGACGGTTGTCATCCTCTCCGGCAAATGGTAGGATAGCAGAGCATTTATGAACTGCAAGACTCGTGGAGCGCCGATGAAAGTAGAACAAATTTCCGTCTTTCTTGAAAACAAGGCCGGCCGTCTGGCTGAAGTGACCAACGCCCTTGCGGAAGCAAATGTGAACATCCGGGGACTTTCCCTCGCGGACACTTCGGAATTCGGCATCCTGCGGCTCATCGTCGACAAGTACGACGAAGCCAAAGCCGCCCTGAAAGAAAAAGGCTTCACCGTGGGCCGCACCAGTGTGGTCGCCATTGAAGTGGAGCACGTGCCCGGCGGTCTGAACAATGTTCTGAAGCTGCTGGAGCAAAAGGGCATTAACGTGGAATATATGTACGCCATCCCGCATCGTTGCGCAGGAGCGGTCATCGTGTTCCGTTTTGATCGTACGGAGCTTGCCGTTGAAATCCTGCAACAGAGCGGGGTGCACATTTATTCCGGAGAAGAGCTGTAAAGGTTTTGCGGCAGCGCCCCCTTGAGCGGCTGCCGGTCAGGGCGGGCGCGCATATCGTACGGCCTGTCAAATCTGCCACACCGCCGAGGGTTCACGCAAAAACGTTCTTCGGCGCATGTCGTATTCCCGCTGTTGCCCGGCGGAGGTTCTGCGTTTGACCAGCGTGACGCGCAACGCGTCTACTGCTCTGGGAATACGCAGCAAATCCTCCGGCGGGCACTGCTTTTGGTCCGCCAGCTCCTGTCCGTGGGGTGAAAGCACCGGCTCCATGGCGGCAAGGGCAAGCTGCCAGTCCCGCCAGCCAAGATACCAGGCCCATTCCCCGTAGTACTTCCAGCTGTTCTCGTTAAAGCCGCGCACATGGGTCGGATCCTGCCAGGCCCCCAGCGACAGATCATAGGGAACCTCAAGCAGCACTTCACCCTCCTCCCGCAGCAGGCGGCAGAAATTCTCCATGGTCTGCGGCAGATCCCGGACATGTTCCAGCACGTCCCGGGCGATGATGCGGGCAAAGTGCCCTTCGGGCAGGGCAATTTCCCCGAACCTTCGGCTGGCGTGCACCTGCTTAAAGTCCAGCGGCAGGGAAACGTCCAGCACGATATCCGGCGCCCACAGAGGGGCAATGTCCACGTTCAGGGCGTCCTGCATAAAGTCTTTGCCTGACCCCGCATTCAGCACGGCGGGCAGTTCCGCCGCCGGCGTTCCGGCGCCCGCCCCCGCGCTATGCGCCCGCCGCCCTGCCAGATGTTCCAGGGTCCGCTCCAGGGGGTATGAGGCAAAGGCGGCAAAACCGCGTTCCGCCTGTTCCCGCCTTGCCGCGTCATCCGCCAGCAGGGCCATGACTCCCTCCGCCAATTTCTCGTGCGGAAAAAAGGCACACGCGCCAGCAAGGTGCGCCTCGCATTCCGTGTCATCGCGCCATTCGCTCACCACTGCCTTGCTGTTGGCCCACAGATACCCGAGACGCGCCACTTCAAGGTTTGCCGGAATATAATAGTGAATGTTCAGGATAAGCTTTGCCCGCGCGATAAGAACGTCGCGCGTTTCGCCAAACACTCCCTGGGCCGCCAGCAGATGTACCCCATGCTCCTGCAGCCGCTGCAAAACTTCACGCCTGCGCTCGTTAATCGCCCCGTAAAACAGCACGTCGATATCCTGGGGAAAATCCGGCCGCAGCCGGGTCATTTCCGGCACATAGCCGAGGGGAACGTGCACCACGCCGGGAACGCCGAGTTCCGCCAGAAAGCCTATGTTGCGGCGGCTGTAGTCCCACACGGTAAAGTCCCGCAAATGAGTCAGGTAATCGCGGTTTGCCCACATGCTGCCTTCCGCGAACTGCTCCAGGTTGAAAATGATGCTGTTCGCGGGCAGCTCGCGCCCGATGCGGCGCGGGGCGATGCAGGAACCGAAAACAATGTTCCGGCTCTTCGGATTAACTGAGTTCTTGCGTATTTCCACACTGAAGCCAAGGGCGCGCAGGGCGTGATACAGGGGAAGGATAACATCGTCAAACCCGTGCGAGGGAAGGGAGTCCTCTGGATTCATCTTTACCAGGGAAAAGTGCATGGCTGCTCCTTGGGGCGCGTGGGGGACTGCAATTCTGTGTGTCTGTAAGGTTCCGGCGGACCAAAAGCAAACCGCCCGCTTCCTCCCTTGTAGCGGCATGCCGCATAAAATGCCATACCGGCGGGAACCTTGCGCCTCAACGGTTGCGAGCGCGCCGTGCCGGACATTGCGATCCGCCTCTCCCTCATGTATGGTGTTGGTGCATGTTCATGAGCCTCCGTGCGACCGCTCCGGGGCCTTGCAAAAACACCATCTCCGCGGCTTTACGGAGGTTTTTCCCCTCCGCCGCGGTTCTCCTTTATACACCAGAAAGGTTCTTTCCATGCGTGCGTCTCTTCTTGCCTGCGCGTTTCTTGTAACCGTCCTTTTCGCTCTGTGTTCCGCCCCGGGCGCGCAAGCCGCGGAAGCTTCCCCGGCCCGGCCCGCCTCCTGGGCGACTCCGGTCGACCTGAAGTACGCCGAAAATTTTTTTCAGGTGGACAAGGAACTGTACCGCGCCGCCCAGCCCGATGCCGAAGCCATGCGCAATTACGAAACGTTCGGCATCCGTACCGTCATCAATCTGCGCGCCAACCACGCCGACGATGATGAGGCGAAGGGGACGGGCCTGCTGCTCAAGCGGATTCCCATTACCACCTGGGCCGTCTCCGACAAAGAAGTCATCGACGTGCTCGCGCTGATCCGCACATCGGAAAAGCCCATCCTGGTGCACTGCATGCACGGGGCCGATCGTACCGGGCTTATGATGGGCATGTACCGCATCGTGGAACAGGGCTGGACAAAAGAAGAGGCCCTTGCGGAGTTGCAGAACGGCGGGTATGGTTTCCACAGCGTCTGGACGAATATTCCCGACTACATCACAAAAGTGGATGTCGCCTCCGTCCGGGCCGCGGTGGACGCCAAAGCCCCCCGCTGAACATTTCCGTTTGCAAGTCCCGCAAAGCCGTATCACAGGTATCCCATGTCTTTGTATCCGCTTTTCCTCGACCTTCGCCATAAAGACGTCCTGGTGACAGGCGCGGGAGAAGTGGGACAACGCAAAGCGACGTCCCTTGCCGAAGCCTCGCCCCGCTCCATTACCATAGTCGATCCCGCACCGCCCGCAGCCGCCCTTTCCCGGCTTATGGACGCGCTTCCGGGGCTTATTGCCTATCATGCGCGAGGTTTTCAGCCCGAGGACATCTCCGGCAAAGCCCTGGTCTTTGCCGCCACCCCCTTGCGGGAGGTCAACGCCCTGGTGGCCGCCCTGTGCCGGGAGGCCGGGGTGCTCTGCAACATCGCCGACGCCCCGGAGGAAAGCGACTTTTTTGTCCCGGCCCACTTTCGCAACGGGGATATCACCGTGGCCGTCAGCACCGGCGGCAGTCCGGCCCTGGCCCGGCGCATCCGGGCGGAACTTGAAGCCTGGATGGGAAACCGCTATGCTGCCCTGGCCCAATTGCTGCGAAAACTGCGCCCGCTGGTGCTGGAAAGCGGCCTGCCCACGGCGGAAAACACCCGGCTGTTCCGTGCCCTGGTGAGCTCCCCCCTGGCGGAACGCCTTGCCGCAAACGATAGCACGGCCGTCTCGGCCCTGCTGACAGAACTGCTGCCGCCGGCGCTGCATGCCCGGATGGGAGAACTGCTACATGACCTTTGAAAAGCTGCTGTTTATCGGCATTATTTTTTGCTACTCTCTGGGAACCCTCGGCATATTCCTGGGTACCCTGGCCATGCGCCGCCCCGTCAAAATTGCCGCCAACTGGTTCACGCTCCTGGGGTTCGGCCTGCACACCATAGCGGCCGTGACGACCCTTGTGACCGAACATTTTACGGAACTCAGCGCCGGGTATTTCATGCAGCTCTTTTCCTGGTGCATCATCTTCCTGTATCTGTGCGCCTGGCGCTGGCTGCGCCTGCCTTTCCTTGCCCTGACGGCCGCGCCCCTCGCTCTTTTGCTCTTCGCCCTTTCCCTGCGCATGTCGCAGGTGCAAAGCGTTCTGCCGGAACATCTGGCCGGACTGTTCATGGGCCTGCACATCTGGTCCCTGTTCCTGAGTCTGGGGCTTTTGGCCATGGCCTTTGGCGCGGGCATCCTCTTTGTGTACATGGAGGGCAAAATCAAAAGCAAAACCCCCATTGCCGAATTCGCCCGCGACTTCCCCGCCCTGACCACGTACGACAAGGTCAACCAGGCCGCCGTGGCGGTGGGCTTTCCTCTCTATACGCTGGGGCTCATGTCCGGGTTTATCTGGTCGCCCCTGTTGCTGCAGACGGTCGAAAACCCCAAGGTCATCCTCTCCCTTTTCATCTGGTTTATGTACGCCGTGCTGTTTTACCAGCGCATGGCCCTCGGATACCGCGGCCGTAAAACGGCCTTGCTGGCCATTGCCATTTTTACCATTTCCGCCGTTTCCGTGGGCATTGACTACACTATCTCCCACCACGGCGTGCAGCTTCAGCCCTGAGTATGCAAAAAGAACTCTACCTTGTCGGGCTGAACTATAAAACAGCCCCCGTCGAAGTACGTGAGCGCTTTGCCCTTACCGATCCGGCGGTGCTGGAAAAGGGCGTTATTCCGCTTGACGGCGATATCCGGGAATGTGTCATTCTTTCTACCTGCAACCGTGTGGAAATACTGGCCGTAGCCCGCGGCAGCCGCCCCCAGGATGCCCTGCTGGACTATTGGGCCGCTGCCAGGGGCGAAAAGACCACGGAACTGCGCCCCTACGTCTATGTGCACAAAGGCGCCGCCGCTGTGAAACATCTGTTTACTGTGGCCGCCAGCCTTGACTCCATGGTGTTGGGGGAACCGCAGATTCTGGGGCAGCTCAAGGACGCCTACCGGAGCGCCCTGGACAAACGCTCTTCCAAAGTCATTCTCAACCGTCTGCTGCACAAAGCCTTTTCCGTGGCCAAACGGGTGCGTACCGAAACCGCCATCGCCTCCAGCGCGGTGTCCATCAGCTATGCGGCGGTGGAACTGGCCAAACGCATTTTCGGCGATATGCAGGGCATTTCCGGCATGCTCATAGGCGCGGGGGAAATGGCCGAACTTGCCGCCACCCACCTGGTCAACGCGGGCATCAGTTCCATCCGGGTCGCCAACCGTACCCACGAACGGGCCGTACAGCTCGCCAACCAGTTCGGCGGGCAGGCCGTTTCCTTTGAATGCCTTGCCGACCACCTGGCCGAGGTGGACATCGTCATCAGTTCCACCGGCGCCGTCGAACCCATCATCCGGGCAAAAGACATGCGCGCCGTACTGCGCAAACGTAAAAACCGCCCCATGTTCTTTATCGACATCGCCGTGCCGCGCGACATCGACCCCGACGTCAACGGCCTCGACAACATCTACCTGTACGACATCGACGATCTCAAGGAAGTGGTGGAGGAAAACCTCGCCAACCGCCGGGAAGAGGCCTCCAAAGGGCACCTTATCGTGGAGGAGGAAACGGCGGTCTTCTGCCACTGGCTGAAGTCCCTTGATCTCCAGCCCACCATCGTGGAGCTGATCCAGCGCGGCGAGCAGATTGCCAACGAGGAGCTGGAGCGTACCCTGAAACGGCTGGGACCGCTCTCGCCCGATCAGCGCGACGCCCTGGACGCCATGCTCTCCTCAATAATCAAGAAGCTGAACCACGAACCCATCAGTTTTCTGAAACGGCGCTTTGCGGAAGAAGAGGAAACCGGCACCCGCCACATCCATCAGATCCGGCGGATGTTCAATCTGGACAAGGAAACAGCCCCTGTTTCCGCGCATTTCGGGCGCAACTGTCCCGGTATGCAGACCAAGGACGACTGCTACGCATGCAGCCCCTGTACCAGCATGCCGAAAAGCTGAACACGCGCCGTCGGCGCGTTTGCTGCTCCTTCCCATTTCATAGCGCAACCAGCCAGGAGCCCATGCGAACCTACACCATAGACCAGTTGGAAGATGCGGAAATTGCCGCCGTGAACACCCGCCTGACCAGCATGGAATTGCAGGCCGGGCTGGAAGGCATCTACTGGCTGCCCGTTCCCAGAAACATGCTCACCCCCCTGCAAGTCGAGCATGAAGGCCAGTGCGGTCCCTACTGCCTGGCCCTGGAAGTGGAGGATAACTCCCTGCACCTGGAACTGCTGGTGCGCGGCATGGGGCGCATCCGTTGCGGCTGCATCGCCTTTGCTGCGCCCGCGCTGCGCGATCACATGATCGCCTACCTGGAAAGCATGCTCACCGAGCTTGGGGTAGGATTTTAATGTGGGGGAGAGAGGAAAACCCCCTTTGGAAAGGGGGTTTTCCTCTCTCCCCCACACCCTCTCTCTCCTTTCCCCTAAACTTTTTAGTTTGTTGGGGATAAGCTTCATTGCCTGTGTAGCGTAAACCCGGTTTGCACGAAGGGGCTGCGCGATGACCGTTGCGGGACATACGGAACTTTTTTCTTTCGGCACGCCGCCGGGTACGCTGCAACAGCTCCTCCCTGCCGCCGCGCGCTTCTGTCTGGACGTTTCCCGCTTTGTGCAGAAAGAACTGGAACTGGATCTGCGTGGGAAGGCAATCCTGGTCGGCTTTTCCGGCGGAGCCGATTCCACCGCCCTGCTCCTGGCACTGCGGTATCTTGCGCCAAAGCTTGCCCTTGGCCTGACCGCCGCGCACCTCGACCACGCCCTGCGCCCGTCTTCCGCCGGAGAAGCCGTAGCCTGCGCCCGCTTTTGTGAGGCACTCGGCATTCCCTTTTTCAGCGAGCGCGTCGATGTGGCCGCCCTGCAACTCCATGGGAAAGAGGGGCTTGAGGAAACGGCCCGCAATGCGCGTTACGCCTTTTATGCCCGCGTCATGGAGGCGCAGGATTGCGATCTGCTGGCCCTCGGGCACCACGGCAACGATCTGGCCGAAGACGTGCTCATGCGCCTTGTGCGCGGCACCGGCTGGCCCGCCCTGGGCGGCATGGCGGGATACGATCCCGCGCGCAGCCTCATCCGTCCCCTGCTGCTCACCCCTCGCGCCGCCATTGAAGACTTTTTGCGCGCACTCGAACTCGCCTGGATTACGGACCATTCCAATGCGGATCCTGTCTTTCTCCGCAACCGGATCCGTAGCGACCTGCTCCCCCTGTTCCTGGCGGAAAACCCCGCCTTTCTGACCAATACCGCCAACCTCTGGCGGCTAGCCAGGCTGGATGAGGCGCTGTTCGCGGAACTTCTGGAACACAAAACCCCGGGCAAGGAACTGGAAACAGCGGAACCGGCTCATCCCGCCCGGACCGCGCCCCCGGCCTTCCCAGAGACAACGCAGGCAGAGTCGCTTCCCGGACAGTCCCAAGATGTTGTCGTCACGTCCCCCGAGCAACTTCTCTCCCTGCCCAAAGCTTTGCGCCTGCGGCTGTATAAGGAAAAACTCGCCGCTCTCGGCCCCGGCCAGGCCAGACTGGAAAGGCTGTTTGCCCTGGACGCCGCCTGGCTGCACAACCCGGAAAAAACAGAACACCTGTTCCCCGGCGGAAAACAGGCGCTGGTCCGCAACAAACATATTTTCTGGACGCTCAAAAAAAACGGGCGCAACAAATAGTCACCCCACCCCCTATGAAGGCCCCGCACCCATCTGCGGAAAAAACACTATGGGGATAAGGAGGATGAGAGTTTGAGAGAAGGAACCTCAAGGGATTGAATCCCTTGAAGTTCCTTCTCTCAATGCCTTTCATGCTTTCTTCCGCCGTTCATCCGCTGCATTCGGCGGGAAGCCGCCTTACGGGAACGCCGTAGGCTTTGTGCGTTCCGGTAATGAAGCGGAAGGCCGCTTCCGGGCTCAGAGGCGGGCTGTAGAAGTATCCCTGGACATTGCGGCAGCCGAGGGCGCGCAGCTTCAGCAGATGCGCCTCGTCTTCCACATATTCCGCCACCAGGTTGATGCCCAGGGTATTGCAGAGATCCGCTACGGAAGAAACAATTTCACAGCTGCTACGGCTCACCAGCACGTCGCGGCTGAGCACGGCATCCAGCTTCAGACTGCCCACGGGGAACTTTTTCAGATAGGTCAAAGAACTGTGTCCCATGCCGAAATCGTCAATGACGAGTTGAAAATTCAGGGAGTGCAGCCGGGCGAGCACCTCATTTTTAATCATATGTGAAGTCAGGGCCACGGATTCCGTCACTTCCAGCTTTACGCTTTCCACCGGCACCCGGCGGCGGCCCAGAATTTCCATCAGCTTGTCCGGCAGATGGCGGTCCTCAAGCTGTTTGGCTGAGACGTTCACGGACATCACCACGTCCTGTACCCCGGCGTTCCGCCACTCGCTCATCTGCAATACCGACTGCTCGAACGCCCACAACCCGAGATCCAGAATATACCCAGTATCCTCCGCGAGCCCGATGAACACCAGCGGAGGAATATGCCCTATGTGCGGATGCTGCCAGCGCATCAGGCTTTCCACCCCGTATACCCGTCCTGTATCGCTGTTCACCTGGGGCTGGAACCTGAGAAAAAGCTCTCCCCGCCGCAACGCTTCCCGCATGTCCCCGGCAAGGCTGTGGGCCAGCCCGCCCACAGCGCCGGGGCGGTTCAGAAGGCGCGGGCCGGAATCGGTCGTATCCCCCTCAACGGCGCTGTCCACCAATTTTTTAAAGTTTTCGTTGAACTGTTTCTTCCGGAGTCCGGCATCCAGAGCGACAAAAGGCCGGTAGATCGCCACGGCCACCAGAAGGTTGAAGGCCTGCAGCAAAGCGCCCTTCACCGAACCTGTGGCAAGGTACCCGTTAAAAAATACAGGAACGTTCCAGGCCACATCGTGGACTGTCACGGGAACAATGCCCCACACGCAGGCAAAATAGGCAATAATGGTGGAGACAAGGGGGGTCAGGATGAACGGAATCAGAAAGACCGGGCTCAACACCACAGGCAGGCCAAAGAGCAAAATTTCATTGACGTTGAACACGGAGGGAATAAGGGACAGTTTCGCAATATTGCGCGCGCCGCTGTCCTTGTATCCCAGAAGACAGGCGATCAGCAGCCCGAGCGTGGAGCCGGAACCGCCCAGGGAAGTGTAGCAGTCAAAAAAGGGTTTGGTGAAAACAGACAGAGCCGGCAGCCCGGCCTGGTGCCCGGCAATGTTGGCCTGCATGGCCGGGACATACAGCTCCTGCATGACCGGCTCCAGCACGTTGGCGCCGTGAATGCCGACAAACCACAGGACATGCCGGGCGGCGCCATAGATGAGGGCGGTTTCCAGGTGGTTTTCGCCCATAGCCTGGAAGGGGCGGGAAAGCCAATGGTATATGGCGGTGTGGATGTCGGCCGTCCCGTAAAAAGCGGCGGCGGTTTTGCCGCAGGCAAAGACAATGATGGTCAGTATGGCCGGAACCAGCGTATTGAGGGTCTGGGGCACGGAGCTCACGGCACTGCCGGAATACAGGGTAATGCGCAGGCTCGGGAAACGCAGGAAAAAGCGGAACAGCGCGCTGGAAATCAGCGCCGCGGCGATAGCCGGCAACAGGCCGTATACACCGATCCAGCGCAGGGAGAAAGCCAACTCGCCTCCTGCCGGGATGCTGACCGGCTCCATGGTGCAGAGCAGGCAACTGAAAGAAATGAACCCGGCAATGGAAGGCGCCACCTGATCCAGAGGATTCCCGGCGTTGTAATCTTCCGCCAGGCTGTGCCCTATGCCGAGCACCATGACAAGAGAAATGATGCCGAAGGTGCCGTTGTAAATGTACCCGCCAAGCCGCTTCCAGTGAGGGCCGAAAGCGGATCCCATAAGCTCCTGGTAGGCGTCCCAGGGGAACCCGTTGACCAGAATGGCCACGGTTCCGGCGATGATAATCGGCAGGGCCAGGGTCAGACCCTCGCGGACGGCGGCCAGATAGGGATTCCACACAAGGCCGGAGAGAAACCGCATCATGCCGGGAGCGTCAGCGGAAGCATGCGAAGAAAATCCGTCTTTCCCGGCGGGAACAGAGGAGGCCGGAACCCCGCCTGCCCGGACCGGCAGCGGCTTCAGGCGCAGCAACGCGCCAAACTTGCGCAGCAGAAAAAACATCTTCGCCACTCCGTCCTGACTGTCGAAGCCAACCGCCGGGCACGTCCCAAGCGGATTCTGGGAACATACCGGAAAATCCGGCTTCCCGAAAGACCGCCGCAAAGAATATTCTGGCAGCAACGCGCGAAAGCAACGACGATCATAATATATAGGAACACACATACATCTCCCTGTGCCATTATAATGTGCCCGCCAGAAAGAACGGAGCCGTACTCTCAACCACACGCGCTGAACCCTCCGGAGGCAGCGGCATGCAGGACAGGCACGCAGAAGACATCCCTTCAGGAGGGCAGGCCGCTCCATCTTGTATCCACAGGTGTTCTGTGACACACAAGGGATGCCGCCCCGCAAGATACAGCGTCAGAAGACGGCCCACCGGAATATGTTACGCTCCCGAGGTATCCCATGCTTGCTCTCCTGAAAAACCGTATTGCCGTTGCCCGCGGAGAACGACCGGCCGAACTGGCCATCAGAAACGCACAGGTCTGGAACGCCTTTACCGGCCAATTCTCCCTTGCCGATGTGGCCGTGCAGGACGGCTGCATCGCAGGAGTGGGCAGTTACAGGGGTATGAAGGAATATGACGCCGGAGAACGTTACCTTCTGCCCGGGTTCATTGACGCCCACGTACATATGGAAAGCAGCATGGCGGCCCCGGCGGAATTCGCCCGTGCCCTCTCCGGGGCGGGTGTGCTCTGTGCCATAGCGGACCCCCACGAAATCGCCAATGTGGCGGGAGCGCGCGGCATAGAGTACATGCTTGCCGCAACGGAAGGGCTGCCCCTGCGCGTGTACTTCATGCTGCCCTCCTGCGTCCCGGCAACCCCGCTGGAAGACTCCGCCGCCAGTCTTGACGCGGCGGCCCTTGCGCCGTTCATGAACCACCCGCGCGTGCTCGGACTTGGGGAAATGATGAACGTGCCCGGTGTGCTGCACGGCGATGAGGCCGTGCTGCAAAAACTGCTGCTGGCAAAGGATCGTCTGCTGGACGGCCACGCCCCCGGCCTTGGCGGCAAGGATCTGGATGCCTACGCGGCGGCGGGCATCCGCTCTGACCATGAATGCACCACGGCGGAAGAAGCCGCCGAGCGCCTCCGCAGGGGTATGGCCCTGATGCTGCGGGAAGGCTCGGCGGCGGCCGATCTGCTCTCTTTGCTGCCTGCGGTAACGGCGGAGAACGAGTTTTTGTGCATGTTCGCCACGGATGACCGCAACCCCTGCGATCTGCTCCGGCGCGGGAGCATCAACGACATGGTCCGCATGGCTCTTGAGGCGGGCCAGCCCCTGACCCGTGTGCTGCGCATGGCCTCGCTGTATCCCGCCAGGCACTTCGGGCTGCGCGGCCTTGGGGCCGTTGCCCCCGGCTTTCTGGCCGATATGGCTCTGTACCCTGATCTGACAAACTGGCAGCCGGATCAGGTCTTTGCAGGAGGTCGCCCGATCCCTGCGCCCCCCCCCGCGCCTGGGAACGAAAAGGTCGCAGCGCACATCCATGAGCCAGCCGCAAACGAGACTCCCTTGCGCAACAGCGTGCGCCTGGAGGACATCCGCGCGGAAAAGCTGGCTATTCCCGCCCAAAGCGCTGTGGCGCGGGTCATAGGGGTCACGCCGGGACAACTGCTGACGGAAGCGCGGGAACTGCGTCCACCCGTGCAAGGCGGCTGTTTTATGGCGGATCCCGGACAGGACATTCTGAAGCTGTCCGTCTGGGAACGGCACCGGGGAACCGGCCTGGTGGGGGTAGGCCTTGTGCAGGGGCTGGGTCTGCGCGAAGGGGCAATCGGCTCCACCGTTGCCCATGATTCGCATCACCTTGTCGCGGCAGGAGCGGACGACGCGGACATTCTGGCCGTGGTGCGCGGGCTGGCCTCTATCGGCGGCGGCCTTGCGGTGGCCAGGGGAGGCGAGGTGCTCGGCACCCTGCCCCTGCCGCTGGGAGGCCTGCTTTCAGACATGCCTTTGGAGGAAATCTGCGCGGAACACGCCCGGCTGCATGCCCTGACGCGGATGCTCGGCATTCCCGAAGGGCGCGATCCCTTTATGAGTCTGGCGTTTCTGAGCCTGCCCGTCATCCCGGCGCTCAAGCTGACCTGCCGGGGCCTTGTGGACGTGGAGCGGTTCCGCGTCGTGCCGGTCTCCGTATAGTCCGGGAACCGCCTCGCCCTGCCAACTAAACCTCCCGCAGCACAATGGAATGCCTGGACATTTCCGTCCGGGCGTTGACAGTGCGGCCCTCTCCCGATAGTATCTTGTGAACATTTTAACGAGGAGGCGCGGAGTGAATATTCTGATCTTTGGACCCAACGGCAGCGGCAAGGGAACGCAAGGCGCTCTGGTCAAGAAAAAATACGACCTGGCCCATATCGAATCCGGCGCCATTTTCCGCGAGCATATCGGCGGCGGCACCGAGCTTGGCAAAAAAGCCAAGGCCTATATTGACCGCGGCGATCTCGTGCCCGACGACATCACCATTCCCATGGTTCTCGAAACGCTGAAGACCAAAGGCGCCAACGGCTGGCTGCTGGACGGCTTTCCGCGCAACATGGTTCAGGCCCAGAAACTGTGGGAAGCCCTGCAGGCCGCCAACATGAAGCTGGATTACGTTATCGAAATCCTGCTCCCGCGCGAAGTGGCCAAAAACCGCATTATGGGCCGCCGCCTCTGTGCCAAAGACAACAACCACCCCAACAACATCTTCATTGATGCCATCAAGCCCGCCGGCGACGTCTGCCGGGTATGCGGCGGCGAGCTTTCCGCCCGCTCCGACGACCAGGATGAAGCCGCCATCGGCAAGCGCCATGACATCTACTACGACACCAAGACCGGTACCCTGGCCGCCTGCTACTTCTACAAGGATCTCGCCAAGGCCGGCAAAACCAAGTATGTTGAGCTGAACGGGGAAGGCTCCATCGACTCCATCCGCGATACCCTGCTGAAGGCGCTGGATTAAGGGCTTGCCCCTCAATACGCGTTTCACGGCCACATACTTCGTCAAAGCCGCTTTTTGCTTCGGGCGAGTACCTTAAGAGTACACTTCCTCCGCAAAAAACGGCTTTTCCTCGTCTGTGCCTCGCGCTTTACATATTGAGGGGCAGCCCTAACCTCCTATATATTCAGCACACGCACGAAAGGGAGGCAACCCTCCCTTTCGTGCGTTCCAGACACCGGGGGAAGACGCTTTCACACACGGACCGTTTCTCCTACTTTTCTGTTGACAAGGCGCGGATGAAAGACTACATACCGCGCTTGACGTTGTTCGCATTCACGAACAGGCCTCTGCGGCAGCACATGCCTGCGCCGCGCCTGCCTTATACAGACACGCTGACCGCAGCGATTTGAGACCCAATACTTTCGGAGGAGTTTCCCTTGGCCAACCACAAGTCCGCCATCAAGCGCCACAAACAGAGCCTGAAAAAGGCCGCGCGCAACCGCGCCGCCCGCACGCGCGTTAAAAACATCGTCAAAGCCGTCCGCACGGCCCTTCTGGAAAAAGACATGGAGAAGGCCTCCTCCGCTCTTGTGGCCGCCACTTCCGTCCTTGACCGGACGGCAACCAGAGGCGCCATCCACTGGAAAAACGCGGCCCGCAAAATTTCGCGCCTCAGCAAGGCTGTGAACAAGGCCAAAGCCGAAGCCTGATTCGTATTTTCCCCGCAAAGGACAAGGCAGAGCGCAGCCGTGCTCTGCCTTTTTGCGTTGCCGCATGCCTTTTTCCGCCAAAACGTGGCTCTTCCGTTCCCTCGGCTCTCCTGCCCGCCTGCCAGCTTTCTTTCCAACTGCAAAAAAAGCTGACACCATTTGACTTTTTTCCTTTCGCTTTGTGAAATAAAAAACAAGTCTTTCCGGCGCATTGCCGGGAGTAAGCCATTGGTTCGGGTTTTGCATTATCCGCCACGAACAAAACGCGGCCTCTCCTTTGTCCCCCAGCAACGGAAGAAGACGCGGCGACGTTATCAGGCCCCCCAGCCGTTCCGGCAAACCTGAACCCTTGACCCAAGCGGAGGCATCATGGGAGCTGCCAGGCAGATCTACCAATTCATGAAAACAGCGAGCATCGCGCATGCACAATGGGATGTGGAAATTTCCACCGCCATTGTACGAGACAGAAAACGGCTGCTCATCATCGGGCTGGGCGCCTTGCTCATTCCGGTGCTGGCGTTGCTTCTGCCCGCTGATGCGGCACAGGAGATGCTGGGCGGCAAAACCGCCTTTGCCCCGGCCTTTTATTCCCTGTTCTTCTTTGCGGCTTCCATTGCCGTAGGGCTCATCGCGGGCCTGATCACCGGCTGCATCGGCGCGGGCGGCGGCTTTATCATCACCCCGGCCCTCATGGCCATCGGCATCAAGGGCATTCTCGCCGTCGGCACCGACCTGTTCCACATTTTCGCCAAAGCCATCATGGGCACCACCGTGCACAAAAAGCTCGGCAACGTGTCCGTGCCCCTGGCCATCGCCTTCCTGGCCGGTTCCATCATCGGCGCCACCGTGGGCGGCTGGATCCAGAAGGCCCTGTACGACTACAACCCGCTGGTGTCCGAAATGTTCATCAGCACCATTTACGCCGTCCTGCTCGGCTTTCTCGGCTCCTACGCCCTGATCGACTTTCTCAAATCCAGCCGCGGCCCCGGCGGCGGCGACGCCCACGGCGGCCCTTCCAGCAGCACCGGCCTTGCCATCAAGCTGCAGGGCATCAACCTGCCTCCCATGATCACCTTTGACCAGGATCTCGTTCCCGGCGGCCGCCGCCTGTCCGGCTGGATTCTGGCCTGCGGCGGCGCCTTTGTGGGCCTGCTCGCGGCCATCATGGGCGTGGGCGGCGGGTTTGTGACCTTCCCCATGTTCGTGTACGTGTTCGGTGTGTCTTCCATGACCACGGTAGGCACCGACATCCTGCAGATCATCTTTACAGCCGGGTACGCGGGCATCACCCAGTACGCCATTTACGGTTACGTGTTCTACACGCTGGCCATGGGCATGCTCATCGGCTCGCTCTTCGGCATCCAGGTAGGCGCGCTGACCACCAAGGTGGTCAAGGGCATCCACATCCGGGGCTTTTACGCCGTGACCATCCTGGCCGGTTTCATCAACCGCGCCGCCACCCTGCCGCAAAAGCTCGTGGAACTGGAGGTCATCAACCTTTCCAGCGAAGTGGTGGGCACCATCGATTTCGTGGGCACCATCATTTTCTGGGTTGTGGTGGCGCTGTTCGGCCTGTGGGTGGGCAGCAAGTTCGTATCCAACATCGGCAAACTGAGAGCGGAGGCTTAAGATGCTTATTCGCAATCCCAAAGCATTCACGCGCGGCGCGCTGCTGATGATTTCCTTCATCGCCGTGTTTATCCTGTTCTTCATGCCCGTCTTTCCCGCACAGGAAGAGGGCGCGGGCAAAACCAACGGCCTTGTCTACGCCGACCACCTCTTCAACACCCTTTCCAAGGGATCGACAGCCAAGTATCTCATTGCCGATACGAATTCCGACGAATTCATCCAGAAACGCGTGGACGGCATTCAGAAGGCGGATTTCAACCTCACCCTGCCCTTCAAGAACGCCGCCGCTGTGCCCGCCGTCGTGGATCTGGCCCGGAAAGCCGGCATGGAAGCCGCCCCCACCGACACCGGCATGACCATCAAGGGCGACCTGAAGGTGCTGCTCACGGCCATGGTCAAGGACTCCATCTCCATGTACAAGAACGACGCCGAAGAAGTAGCCTCCCGCTACGGCGTCACCGACGGCAAGGCTGTGATGAAATCCTGGCACGCCCTGGCCAAAACCATGATCAAGCCCCTGCAAAAGGAAAACATGGTGGCCGAAGCCTCGGTGGTCAACACCGTGCTCACCAAGGGCATTGAACTCGGCTTCAACTTCTATAACATCACCCCCATCAAGGTGAGTGACAACATCCCTCTGGTGGCGGGATTCCTGATCTTCTACGTCGTCTACACCATGTGGTACGGCTTCGCCATTTTCGAACTCTTCGAAGGCATCGGCCTGACCATGAAGAAGTCGGTCAAGCAGGAAGTATAAGCCTGCGCCGATAACAGGCTATACCCATGAATACGCGAACCGCCGCGGGGCATACCCCGCGGCGGTTCGCATTTGCCGGCAAAGGCGTATTTGTCGAAGCCATTTGGGTCAGATGTGGACTCCGCCCACACCCGGCAGGGGAGAACGCTCCCCGCACCCGCGTATTTGAAAAACGCTCATTTTTGAGGGAGGTTCTCTTCCTTTCCCCACACTTCCGCCCCCACGGTATGCAACAGCACCATGCGGGCGGCGAAAAAATCCATCGCCGCATCCTCGTCCGCCGCTATTCCCAACATCCTGTACAGGGGCAGTGTCATGCGCAACGCGTGCAGCAATATCCCGCGCGAAGGGGCAAGCACGTCGCTTGGGCGGGAAACGGTGGCGTCTTCGCCCGGGACACAGGGTTTCGAAAAGACGATGTATCTGCGGCAGGCAAAAGGACGCACAGGGTACACGGAGCAGCGCCCGTCCGCGAGAAAACGGCAGTGCTCCGCCGTGCCCGCCCCACCGCCCCGCCCCCCATAAGGGTAAGCCTTCAGGTAGCGCTGTATGCCCATGATTTCCGCAAGCGTGGCAGGAATAGGCTGACGGCAGCACGCGTCGCACCCTTCGCCGCAGGCCGGGGAACGGTCGCCAGCCGCCACTTCCGCATTCATGGCGGCATCCAGAAAGGCATAGGCGTCCAGCAGGGCCTCAAACCAGGGCGGCTGTTGCCCCATGGCGGGAAAGCTCACCCGGTACCGGGCAGGGTCCAGAACGGCCAGACCGGGCCTTTGCAGAGGAGGGAGTGTCATAGGCAATCCGCCCTACACAGAACGGCCCTGTTATGGAACAAATTCAGCACACCGGCTTCCGGCACAGATTGGAGTGCCAGATCAGGCCGAAGCGGTCTTTGACGGTCCCGAAGTTGGCGCTCCAAAAGGTGTGCGTCAGGGGCATAAGAACCGTCCCCCCTTCGGCCAGGGCCGCGAAAATCCGGCGCTGTTCGGTTTCATCTTCCATCAGCAGTGTCAGGACAATGGCACTGCCCATCTCTCCTTCGCCCGGTCGCAGGTCATCCGCGATCATAATCGACTGCTCTTTGTCCAGGAACACCTCCCCGTGCAGAACCATGTGCTTCATCTCTTCGGTCACCGGAAAACCGGCGTTCGCCGGCGCGTCGGCATAGGTCATGTATTCGGGCTCGGTCCGGAAAATTCCGCTATAAAACTGCAACGCCTCCAAAGCATTGCCCCTGAGGTTCACATAGGCGCAGATTCTCATGGCGTCCCTCTCCTGTATGGTGTCCGTTTCCGGCAAGCTCGCTGGTGCAAAGGCACAGTAATGGGCTACTGCCTGTCGGTGTGCGCACGACAGAAAATAATCATGAAAATGCCACGGTCCAGTTTTGCGGAACCGCAAACCGCCGTAGCAATGAAACGGCGTTCCGGAAAAATACGCATCCGGAACGTCCCCAAGGAAACGGTTCTTGCCGTTTCAGAGTGATGACAGACCCAGCACTTGCGCTTTTTCTACCTAAATACAGGGGTGCGGCCCGCATCGCACGAAGACACGTTTTTCACGCCGCGGGAGCATTATTGGCCGGATGACCTTTGCAGCCCTGGTTTGTGCCCCCTGCCGGGTGTGGGCGGAGCCCACATCCAAATCAAGATGGCTTCGACAAATCTCTTGACGTTTCTTTCACGCAGGAGGGGAATCGGACGCGCACGCCGCCCGCGTCTGGGCAATACCCTTGCGTAGTTCTTCGGCAAAGCCCCGGCGCGAGGCCTCGCCGCTGAGGGAGGCATCGATCTGGCGGCTGTGGATAAGGATGAAGCCGAGAATCTGCAGCAGGGCCAGAGCTTCCTGCGCGGAGAGCTCTTCCGCCCGGGCCGCAAGGGCGTCTTCCCGTACGTCGACGATAAACCCGTTCTCGGACAGCACGTCCGCCAGAGCGCGGATGCGCAGCATGCGCCGCGCCGGGTCAGCCGCCCCGCCCTTGAAGTGGAAGCTCACGTAGTTTTCCTGCCGTGCCTCCCCAGCCTGGGCCTCCACAGTGCAAAAATGGTAGCCGAAGCTGGCCTGCAGGTTGCAGAAGTCCCTGTCCACCATAAAGTAGTTGCGGACCATCCGGGTGGCGGAACTGGTGATTTCCAGTTCGGGGTTGCTGGCGCTTTCCGCCACGACGGACAAAAGCCCCTTGGCGCTGGTGGGCGGCCCGCTCCAGGGCACGGCCAGCATGCCCTGCCACAGGGCGCGCATGGGAGCGCAGCAGATCTGCTCCATGTCGATGTACTTGCCTTCCACCGGACCGCAGAACCCGTTCTCGATGTTCACCACAAAGTACTGGAGCTTTCCCCCCTTGTATTTCAGCTGCTTGCCGCAATGGGCGGAAAAAATGGATTCATCCAGGCGGAACATTTCTTCCACCGCTTTTTCGTGGCAGAAGCGGGTGATGTCGTGCAGGGTTTCGCAGAACGCCGGGGCGAAAGAGGGGGCCTCCGGGTGCAGCAGATGCAGAGGAACGATATGGTGTACGGCCTTGGCCAGAACCATATGCACGGGCGATCCGGCAAAAATGAGCCTGGGCTTGCGCTTGCGGGCCAGCACTTCTTCCACCCTGCCCGCGAGAACGCGGCGCGAGTCCGCATCCAGGGTCACCGGCTCTCCGCCTTGCAGGCGCTCAAGAGCGCCCGTCGCGCCGAACAGGGCGGGAACCCCATACTCACGGGCCACACTGGCCAGATGCCCGGCAGCCCCGCCGAATTCCGAAATAACACCGGACGCACGAGAGAGAACAGGCGCCCAGCGGGCGTGGGCCTGTTCCACCAGCAGCACTGCCCCACGGGGAAAACTGAGCATGTCGGCATCGCGCCGGACCACAAAAATCCTGCCTGTTCCCACGCCGGGGCTTGCGCAGACCCCGCCTTCCAGAAGCAGCGTCGCCCCTTCGGGAACGGGCAGGCTTTCCGTATCGCCCTCCGTTCCGGGCAGGGCCCGGCTTTGTAGAATCACCAGCCGCCCTTCGGGCGAAAAGGCCCATTCCACATCCTGGGGCAGGCCGTAAAAGGCTTCGAACCCGACGGCCACGCGCGCCACCTCAATGGCCTGCTCGTCCGTCAGGCTGGGAGCCTTGCCTTCCTCCGGGGAGAGGGGCCTGCTCAGAATCCCTTCATCCGGGGCGCAGAACAGCCGGGTCTTCTTGACCGGAATATGGCGCTCAAGAATAGCGTGCGGCACCTCGCGCGAAATTTTGAAAATATCCACCTCGCCGCTGCCGTCCACAACGGCCTTGGGCAGGCCGGGCACGGAATTGATCACAACGGCGAGCTCGCGGCTCATGGGATCGGCGCTGTAGGCCACGCCCCCCGCAAGCGCATCCACCATGCGCAGGCAGCCCACGCACATGGGTACTTCGTAATCGGGAATACCCCGGTTTACCCGGTAGGTCATGGCCGTGACCCCGTACTTGCTGGCCACCACTTCCTTGTAGGCATCAAGCAGGCTTTCCGGGCCGACGTTCAGTTCCGAGCGGTACTGCCCGGCAAAAGAGGCGCCGTGGGCGTCCTCGCCGATGGCGCTGCTGCGCACGGCCAGACGCACCGGTCCGTTTTTCTCCTCCAGCTCTTTGTAATGCGCCATGATCGCCGCCGCCAGATCGTCCGGCACCGGGGCCGCGATGATGAGTTGCTGCAGCGAGGAACTGAGAGCAAAAAGCGCGTCCAGCTTGGAAAGATCGGCCATCTGGATGCGGCGGTTGATTTCTTCCTGCAGGTCATTGGCCTCGATAAACCGCCTGTAGCCGCCGGCGGTCACCACAAACCCGTCGGGAATGTCCTGCCCCAGTTCACGCCAGGCCTCGCCGAGGGAAGCCATTTTGCCGCCCACTTCGTGCGCCAGGGCAAAACCGGTCTTGTTCAGGGCAATGACCAGGTGCTCGCCCGGCGGCGTTTCCTTGGGGGCTATGGCGTCGGCCACGCGCTGCTGGATTTCCTTGAGCCGGTCGTGCAGTTCCGCATAGGCGTTGCCGGTAAGGCCGTTCAGGTGCCGCACCATGTTGAAAACGTTGGCGATGACGGTAGTGCAGTTGGCGCGCACAAAAGACATGCTGAACAGCGTTTCGCCCCGCATGGCTTCCTCAAGAGCGGCCATGGCTTCAAGAGCGCGCTTGTTCGCGGACAAAAGCGCCTTGAAATGTTTGCAGCGGGCTTTAAACGCGGCGCGCAGGTGTTCTTCCTGCCTTTCGCGTTCTTCAGCCTTGCGATCGTTGCGGAACAGCGCCGAAACGGCGTCAAAGATACTCATAACAGGCCTTTCCCCAAGTTACCCCTTGCGGGCGGCGATGTCACGGAGTCTCATGATCAGATCATTGATGGGAACGGGCTTCAGCAGATAGTCCACCGCTCCGGATTCCACCCCGGACATGGCGGCTTCAATGCTGGCGTGCCCTGTAAGAAGAATGACGGGCAGATTGGGCTGGGTCTGCTTGACGCGGCGCAAGGTTTCAATGCCGTCCATCCCGGGCATTTTCACGTCCAGCACCATGGCCTCGAACGGCTCTTTGCCAATCAGCGCAAGGGCTTTTTCGCCCGAATTGGCGGTAACGACCGTGAACCCCCGCTTATGCAGACGATTGTGCATAAGCTCAAGGAATTCCATTTCATCATCCACAATGAGTATATGCATAGGCTGCTCCTTACTGTGTAGGCGTGGGGTTTGCGGCAGATGCGCGTGGCAGTTCAGGATGCCGGGCCAGCATACGGTTTCGGGGGCGTTCCGTCCAGCGGAATTTGCCGCCGTACCGTTGCGCCGGGGGATTCAGGCGATCTCCTGCAGAAAGCGCAGCGCCCGCGCCTCCGACCAGTACACCGTCCGGGCGGCGTGCATGCCCCCCCCCACATTTTGTCCCGCGTACGCCGTCCGGCCATTCCAGGTATCCGGCACAAAGCCCACATGCCCGCCCTCCTCCGGCGTTTCCAGGCTGAAAAAGCGGCTCTGCTCCGCCACTGTTACGGGCAAGCAGGAAGGCGACAGGAAGGGATCGTTTTTCGCGTTCACCAGCAGCGCGGGCCGGTCGATGCGGGTCAACACGGGCAGGCTGGAGCTTTTCTCCCAGTAGTCCTGCGCCGAGGCAAAACCGAACACCGGGGCGGTGTAGCGGCCGTCAAATTCCGCAAAGGTGCGCATGGCGTCCAGCCCTTCCAGGGGGTATTCATCGGGGAAAAGGGAGTGCTTCTGTCTGACTTTTTCCCGCAGGGTCTGCAAAAAATAGCGCATGTACATGCTGTTGGCGGGGCGTTCCAGCTCATACGCGCTGCCCGCCAGATCGCAGGGAGCGGAAAAGGCAACCGCCCCGGCCACTTCCGGCGGTACTCGTTCCGGGTCTTCCCCCAGGTACTTCAGCACCTGGTTTCCCCCCATGCTGAAGCCCGCAAGAAAAATACGCCGGTAGCCGAGGCTCAGGCAGTATTCCACCGCGGTATGCACATCCCCGGTCTGGCCGCTGTGGTACATGCCCGGACGCAGGTTCATCTCTCCGCCGCATCCCCGGCAATTGCGGGCCACGCAGTCGAACCCGGCCTCGGTGAACAGCAGGCACATGCCCCGTATATACTTGCGGCGCGAGTTGCCTTCCAGGCCATGGTTGATAATAACCACGCCCTTGTCCGAACGCTCTTCCGGCCCCGCGGGGACTCCCTGTGCATCAAGATCCGAACGCATGGCCGCCGTGAAGAAGTCCAGATCGATGAAATCCTGATCGGGCGTGTCTATGCGGACGCGCGCAAAGGGCAGGTCGCCGATCCGGCGCATGACAACGGGAAAAACGGTCTGGGCGTGCCCTCCCGGCAGCCAGAACGGGGCCTTGTAAGAGGAATTGATCAGAAGGGGCATGCGTACTCCTCCCGGCGGTTCTTCCGAGCTACACAAACGCTTACGACAACATAACCGAAACGCCGCTCCATGCATCCCCTTTTGTCCGGCTGAGGTTTGCGGTATACGGCATCCATGCAACCATACGACGTCATCATCCTGGGAGCGGGCGCCTCGGGCCTTATGTGCGGCAAAACAGCCGCAGAGCGGGGCCGCCGCACGCTTATCCTCGAACATGCTGAAAAGCCGGGCAGAAAGTTGTCTACCACAGGCGGGGGCAAATGCAACCTGACCAACAGGGAGGTGCGCCCCGAAGACTACGCGGGAGAAAACCCGCAATTCTGCCGCTCCGCCCTGGCCCGCCTCAGGCCGCAGGATCTGCTGGACTGGCTTGCCGCGGCAAAAGTCCCGGTAGAAGAACGCGAACACGGCCAGATGTTCTGCGCCCGCTCGGCCAAGGATCTGCTCAATCTGCTTCTGGACGACTGCAAACGCTCCGGCTGCCGCATCGCCACAGGGGAAAAAGTGCTGGCCGTGAAAGCGGCCGCCCCCCCGGATAATGCCCCACAGGAGGGACCGGCGGACGAGCAGGCGGAGCAAGCCTCCCTGCCTCCCCGCTTTGTGGTCCGCACCACGGCCCGCTCCTACGCGGCGTACTCGGTGGTCGTCGCCACGGGCGGACCGGCCTGGCCCCAGGTGGGCGCCACCGGCAGCGGCTACGAATTCGCCCGCGCTTTCGGGCATCGCATTCTGCCCATCCGCCCGGCCCTTGCCGGACTCACGCTGCCCGCGAGCAGCCCTCTGGCAGGGCTGGCCGGAATCGCCGTTATTGCAAGCATCCACAGGAGCCTCGCTCCCCCCGCGGAAGAAAACGGCCCGGAAACAGCCGGAGAGCGCACGGAGCAGCCCTCCCGCAAACGGTCCGGCAAAACCGCGTCCTCCAAACCCGGCACGTTACTCGCCGAATCCCTGCCCCTGCTCTTCACCCACAGCGGCATCAGCGGTCCCGCGGCCCTGCAGTCATCGCTGTACTGGAAAAAAGGAGACTCCCTGCGCGTGGACTTTCTGCCAGGGCTTTCCTTTGCCGCCCTGCTGGCCGCGCCGGAAAACGGCAGGCTCCTGCCCCGCAACCTGCTGAAAAAGCACCTGCCCGCCCGGCTCTGTGACGTCCTCGTACCCGAGGACATGGCCGGGATACGCGCGGCGGAACTGGCGCGCGCGCAGCGCGACTTTCTGCATGATCTCGCACACGCCTTTCCGCTCACGCCTTCGGGAACCGAAGGTTTCGCCAAGGCGGAAGTGACCGCCGGAGGCGTCAGTACCGAGGAAATATCTTCCCGCACCATGGAAAGCCGCCGCATGCCCGGCCTGTTCTTCTGCGGCGAAGTGCTGGACGTGACCGGCAGGCTGGGCGGCTACAACCTGCACTGGGCCTTTGCCAGCGGCAAGGCCGCCGGGGAGTTTGTTTAGAGCAGTTTACGCTTCAAATAGTCGCTCAACGGCGGGCAAAGCCCGCCTACGCCTATTTGGCGGCAAGGATTTGCCGACAAATCCTTGCGAGCATTTCAAGTGTGAAATGCTCTAGTGTCGAAGCCAATTGGGCAGGATGTGGGCTCCGCCCACACCCGCAAGGCTCGTGCAACCAGGGCTGTCAGGGCCATCCGGCCAATGACGCTCTCGCGGTGTGAAAAACTTGCCTCAGTGCGATGCGGGCCGCACCTTGACCCCGCAATGGGGCGCATTTACGCGCGGAGGATCGCGCAGGGCACAGATCTGATGGAACTCTCGAAGACGCGCCTCGCGTGGAACGTTGTCCGGCTTATCCCCACAGCCGGGGCACTATCGCCGCCACTCCCCACATCACGAGCCCCCCGCAGATTCCGGCAAGGCGCACATGGCGCAGCAGTGACTCCACGGTTCGCGCGTCCCATGCCCCGCTTTCCGGACCGAGGCGAGGTTTCTCCACCAGCTTGCCGTGATATACGGCCGGACCGCCCATGCGGGCTCCGTGCAGCCAGGCGGAAGCAGCCATGGGCCAGCCCGCGTTGGGACTTTGCATACGCAAGGCGTCCCGCCTGATGACGCTCCAGAGCTGCCGGAAGGAACGCGCCGTTCCCACAGGACCAGGCACGTGACGCGGTAACGGCACAAGCCGGGCCGTCAGGCACAGCAGCAACGCGCTGAGCCGCGCGGGAATAAAGGCCAGCACGTCGTCCAGACGCGCGGAAACACGGCCAAGCAAAAGCCAGCGCTCGTTCCGGTAGCCCCACATGGAATCCATGGTGCTGGCCGCCTTGTACACCCATACCCCGGCCGGGCCGCTGCAGAGCAGCCAGAAAAAAGGCGCCACAAAGGCATCGTTGAAGTTCTCGCCCAAGGTTTCCGCAAGGGTCCGGTAAAGCCCGTCCCGCTCCAGCGTGCTCACATCGCGGGATACCAGCATCTGCACGGAAGATCGTGCTTCTTCCAGCGTGCCCCGCTCAATACACGCAAGGGCCTTTCTTCCCTCCCGCACCAGACTGCCGAGAGCCAAAGCCGACCAGCCCGCATACAGCGCGCCTGCCGTTCCCCAAAACGAGGGCAGGCTGACCAGCAGCGCCGCCGCTCCCCCGGCGGCGCACAGCACCAGCACCAGAACCAGTCCTCCGGCAAGCACGGGGAACGGCAATGACCGGGCAGGGTCTTCCAGGCGATTTGCCAGAAAACCTACGCCCTGCACCGGGTGCGGAAGCAAACGCGGATCGCCGAAGGCCAGATCCAGCACCAGCGCCGCCGGAGGCAGCCACCAGAAGGAGAGAGGATCAAAGGCATGGAAGACGCCGGTCATGACTGCCCCAGACGGACTTCCATCTCATCCAGCATGCCCGTGCAGGCCAGGGCCTGGTACAGCAGTATCCCCGCAGCCGTGGACTGGTTCAGGCTGCGCACCGTGTCGTACACGGGAATACGCACGCAATGGTCCGTGCGGGCCAGCACTTCTTGGGGCAGGCCCCGCGTTTCCGGCCCGAGCAGGAGGGCGTCGTCGCGGGTAAAGGCAAAGCGGTGCACAGGCGACCCCGCACGGCTGCTGCTGGCCACAAGCCGCGCTCCCTGCCCGGCATTTGCCAGGTACTCGTCAAGGTTCTTCCAGACGGAAAGACGCACATGGGGCCAGTAATCCAGCCCGGCCCGCTTCAGGTAGCGGTCTTCCAGGGAAAACCCGAGGGGTTCGATAAAGTGCAGGTCAATGCGGGTTGCCGCGCAAAGCCGCGCCACATTGCCCGCATTGGGGGGAATTTCCGGTTCAAAAAGAACGATCTGCATGGGTATCAGGCGGGAGCGGAGCCGGAGGAGGAAGGCGCGCCGGGAGAAACCACCGCGCGGGTGTTTTCATTAAACCCTCCCGGTTCGGAAAAGCCCACCGTCCGTTCTATCCAGGCGTAGGCGTTATGGGCGTGGATGGACTCATGGCTCTCCACCTCCACCCGGAACCAGGCCACCTGGGGGTGCTGCTCCAGCTTGCGGGCCAGGTTGCGCACCACGTCCTCCACAAAGCAGGGGGCGGCAAAGGCGTGTTCCGTCACGTACTTTTCGTCTTCGCGCTTGAGCACCGGAAAGGTAGGGGAAGAGGCGGAGGCCTCGGCCATTTCAATGAACTCTTCCAGCCAGTTGAAGCCCTTGAGCCGCAGGCTGATACGGATATCCGCCCGCTGGCTGTGCGCCCCTTCCCGGCTGATGGCCTTGGAACAGGGACAGACGGTCATGACCGGAACCCGCATTTCCAGCAGAAAGGCCGGTTTCGTGTCCGCCAGTTCGCCGGTCAGGCGGCATTCGTAGCCCTGCAGGCCCGAAGCCCCGCTTTCCGGGGCGAATTTGCGCAAAAAGAAGGGAAAATTGAAAATAATCTGCGCCCTGCGGGCGTCGAGGCGGCGCTTGATGTCCTCCAGCAGGGCCTTCATGCTCTTGTAGCTCAGCTCTTCATTCCAGTCTTCCAGCGCCTCCACAAAACGGCTCATGTGGGTGCCCTTGAAACTGGCCGGAAGATCAACGCCGAGTTCCACCGTGGCAACGGTGTGCTGGCTGCCTTCATCCCGGTGCACGACCTTGATCGGAAGCTGCAAGTTCCGCACGCCCACGCTGTTGATGGGCATGGCGACATCGGCCTGTCTGTTCTGCACGTCTTCCATAGAGTTCTCGACAAAATAAGCGCGGGATCTGCTCAGCACAGATTCTCGCCGGTGGTGGCCAGGGAAAGCTTGCCGTACATCACGCCCTTTGTGGAAATAAGCCGCTGGCCCAGAGCACGTACGTCCTCGCCCTTGCCTTTGAGCACCAGCACTTCAAGACAGTTGTGGTGATCCAGGTGCACGTGCAGGGTGGTAACGATCAGGTGGTGGGCGTCATGCTGGGCCGTGGTGATGCGCTGGGCGAGGTCGCTCTTGTGGTGGTCGTAAACCAGGGTGAGGGTGGCGGCCACGTCCCGGCCGCTGTCTTCCCATTCCTGCTGCACCAGCGTGTTGCGGATAAGATCACGGATGGCCTCGGAACGGGTCTGGTAGCTGCGCTCCTCGCACAGGGCGTCAAAGCGCTCCAGCAGATCGGAGTCGAGCGAAACGCCGAAGCGGATGGTGGTTCCCATGGCGTATCCTTATGCGGGACAAAGCCCGGAAGTCGTGAAGGCCGGTTCCCCACTCTGAACGAAGAGCGGGCTGTGAACATGCGCGAAAAAGAACATAGCCCGCCTGCGCGGCAGAGGCAAGATGCCTGCCGCTCCGCGTCTCTCACCCCCGGGCGAGTTCCCACAGATTGACGGAAACCTTGCTCTTCTGTACGTGCAGGGCTTCCACCTTGTCTTCAACCACCCTGCGGGCGGGCCAGCCGCGCTTGACCAGTTCTTCCTCGAAAAACGCGAATACGGCCCGGTTGGGCTCCGCCACCCACACCCGCCCTTCCGGAGCCAGAGCGTGGTCCAGAAAACGGAACAGCGGCCCCACAAACCGCTTTTCATACATGATGTCGCCGCCCCAGATGAAGTCGCAGGAACGCGCCCGCACAGCCGGAAAACGCCAGTCCATCACGGTCCACAGCGGGCTCGGCACGCCGTTGACAACCGCGTTCTTCCCGGCATAGGTAAGGGCCGCCGGTTCGTAGTCAATGCCGAGCACCCTGCCCCCCAGCCACGAGGCCACAAGAGCGGTAAACCCGAGGCCGCAGCCGAGATCAAGGCAGATCCGGCCGCGTATCCTCTCCCGGTTGTCCTGCAGCCAGGGGGCCAGGGCAAGGCTGGCCGGCCACAGTTCCACCCAGTAGGGCAGGCGCTCGTCGTCGGTAAAGTCCTCGTCGGTCATGGCCTGCCACAGCGTTTCCAGATCCGCGGGACGGTGCAGTATCCAGGTTCTGCCGCAGGATTCGACTTCTATTTTCCCCGGCGAGAGTGTAGCGTTTCTCATAGGCGTCCAGGCTTCATTTCCCGTCTTGTGTATTGATAAACCATCGACCCGCCCATGCGCAGCACCCTTTCCGACCTGCACCGCCTGGCCTGGACGGCCTTCATGGCAGCCCTTATCGCGGCCGGTGCCCTTGCGCATCTCGCCATCGGACCTGTGCCCATAACCTTTCAGGACATGGCCGTAATCCTTGCCGGGCTCATCCTCGGCCCCAGGCACGGGGTGTACGCCATGGCCCTGTATCTGTTCGCCGGGGCCGCGGGGCTGCCGGTCTTTTCCGGGGGCCGTTCCGGCCTGGGGCATCTGGCAGGCCCTACCGGCGGGTACTTCGCGGGATTTTTGCTGCTGGCTTTCTGGGCGGGTGTGGGCGGCCGCCTTGCCGGACGCATGCTGCAAAGGTCGCATGCCGCTCCGGGTATGGAAAATATGCCCACCGGCGCCCATGAAAGCGCAGCTCCGGGCAATCCCGTTTCCGGGGAACAGCCGGACATTCCGCCCGCGCACGCGGAAACTTCCTATCCTGCGCAGTCCGCAAACGCAAGCCGGATTCCTCCCCCCTCCCGGCCTGTTCCACTCGCCGCAGGTAAACGCACCGCTCCGGCGCGTTCCACCCTTGTCGCCCTGCTCTGCGCCTTTGGCTGTGCACTCGTAGGCATGGCTCTCGTGTATGCCTGCGGAGCCGCATGGCTGGTGCTCGGCCTGGACTTTTCCCTGAAGCAGGCCGTAGCTGCGGGTGTTGTGCCCTTTCTCCCCCTGGGGCTGGTTAAAACCGTCCTGGCCGTGCTCATCTGGCAGCGCCTGCTGCAAAGGAAGCTGCTGCCGGAATGAACGCCCTTGCCGTCCGCAACCTCTCGTACGCCCATCCCAAAGGTAAGGGGAACATCCCGGCCTTTGCGGATCTTGCCTTCACCCTGGAAGCCGGTGAACTGCTCTGTCTTGCCGGAATAAACGGCAGCGGCAAGACCACCCTGCTCTGTCTGCTGGCCGGGCTGTACCCTTCGGAAGCGGGTACGCTGGAAGTGTTCGGCCGCAACCTCGTCGGTGCCGGGGAAAAGTCCCTGCGCGCTGCACGCGAGGAGACCGCCCTTCTGCTGCAGGATGCCGACATGCAGATCATCGGCGGCACGGTGGAGGAGGATCTGCTCCTCACCAACCGGGGCAGCCCGGAAGAAGCCCTGCGCATGGCCGAGCGCTTCGGCCTTGCCGTGCACCTGCAGCGTCCGCCCCACACCCTGTCATACGGGCAAAAGCGCAAGCTCTGCCTCGCTTCGGCCCTTCTGCGCAAACCCCGCCTGCTCCTGCTGGACGAACCCTTCAGCGGTCTGGACTACCCTGCCGTAAAGGAACTGCGCCTGCTGCTCCAATCCCTGCGTCAGGAAGGCGTCACCCTGGTAGTGAGCACCCACGATCTGGAACCCCTGCTCGCCTTCACCGACCGGCTGCTCTTTATCGGCCCCAGCCCGGACTATTACTTCGGCCGCCCGGAAGATGTCCTTTCCCACGCCGCCGCCATGGGCATCCGCCCGCCTTTGGTAAGAGATTTTGCATAGGCGGGGGGAAGGAGGGAACCCCTTTTGAAAAAGGGGTTCCCTCCTTCCCCCCGCGCCCCCCATCCTCTTTCCCCAAAACTTTTTATTGGGGGGGCTTTGGCGTACAGTCGCCAGAATGTGCAGCCGCAAAAGAAGCTGAGTAATTTACCGGTTCCGCCGAGCCTTCCTGTTACACGAAGTGCAGATAAGCCAGAAATTCCTTGTCCATGCCGTTCAAACGGCAGTCGATATACCGGGAGATATACTGGGCAAAGGTCATGCGCCTGCCGAATACCGCATAGGTCGTTTCCGGTCCGCCAAAGGCCAGCCCGTGAAAAGCGGCCACCTGCGGGTGAATGGGCAGATCAAAATCCGCGTAGGAAGGAAAAAGCGTGCCCCGCAACGGCGTAAGTTCCTCTTCGGTCAACGGCGGCAGATCCAGTTGCGCGAGTATGCCGTTTGCCGTGAGTTCCAGCAGTTCCCGTCCCGGATGGTTGATGGTGTGGAATAGCGGGCGTTCTTTCCAGTGCCGCAGAAAATACTCCAGGACTTTTACAGGGGAGCCCTCTTCTTTACGGCGTTCCGTCTCCAGGGTTTCTTCGAGAGACGCGGCAAGATCCCCATGGACGCGAATGTCGCTGTGCAGGTAAATCTTCAGAATCACCGGCTTGGGTGCTCCCTCGTCAATCAGACGGTTCAGCAGAATGTCGCCAAAGTCGATGGGACTGCTGCGCGTCCAGAACGGCCAGTAGCCCTTGAAAAACAGGTTGGGCAGGCAGAGGCTGCGGGCAGTCGCGGGCAGACGGGCCAGCAGGCTGGCGGAAGAGAACTCGCCCCAGTGCTCTTCCAGGTGCTGGTAAAGAAAAAGAGCGCACCCGGCCAACGCTTCCAGGGGAATTGGCTCACGGGTATAGTTGGTGTAGCGCGCCAGACGGTACTTGCGGCTGAAGGGCGCGGACGCCTTGAGCAGGGTTTCCAGTTCATCCCCCTGACAATTGGCGTGCATAATGCAAAGCTCCCTGTGCATGCTCGGATCCCTGAAGAAGGTTTCGCCTGTCCGGCGTCTTTACTTCCCTGCAATGGTTTGCAAAAATACGCAGGATTCATCCCGCAGGCAAGGTAGACGCCTGCTTACCGCAACCTGGTGTTGTATCCATGTACGCAGCCTTTCGGGCAAAAACCATTATTTCCCTCGCCGGGGAAAAAGCAGCCAGCAGCCTGGCCGCCCTCGACGCCCCCCTCGAGAGACACTCGGATGCGGTTATCATGGCCCGGGACGGCCTTGTGGAGGCGGTGGAATCGTATTCCTCCTTCCGCGCACGAAAAGACAATACCCCGCTCCTCGATCTGGGAGACGCCACCCTTGTCCCCGGACTCATCAACGCCCACTGCCATCTGGAACTCTCCCATCTGCAAGGACAAACAGTTCTGGGGCAGGGGTTCGTCCCCTGGCTGCTCAGCCTCATCCCCCTGGCCGCACGCCCCATCGTGCCGGATGAGTTACTGAATATCCTTAAAGTGACGGTTAAAGATTTATCCCATTGCGGTACGGCTCACGTGGGGGATGTAGGCAGCCGCAACCCCGCGCTGGTGGCGCAGGCCATAGAGATCAGTGGCAAGGACACGGGGTGCGTACAGTGCCGCCTTCCCGGCTTTGCTTCGAAAACGGGGACAGGAACCTCCTTCAACCCGATATTTGGGGCAGAGTCTCGCCCACGCAGCTCCGCCCTGCCGTGTCTGCCCGTAACCGTCACCCATTTTCTGGAATCCTTCGGTTTTGGCCCGCCCCTGCTGCCAGGAGCGTTGCCGCCGGAACTCGCGGCTGACGGCTACTGCCCGCCTGTGGCCGCTACCCTTGCGCCGGAACGGTATCCCCATGCCTCCGTGGCCGGGCATGCCCTCTACAGCACCAGCCCGGCAGCCCTCGCTGCCGCGCACGCCTGGTGCAGGGCAAACCACCGTCCCTTTTCCATGCACCTTGCGGAACATCCCGAAGAAGACGTCTGCCTGCAGCACGGCAACGGCGCGCTGTTCGAGTTGCTCAGCGAACGCATTCTGCCTGCGGGCTGGCAGGCCCCCGGCCTTGCCCCCACGGCCTTTGCCGATTCCCTCGGGCTGCTTTCGCGGGACACCCTTGCGGTGCACTGCGTGCGCTGCTCTTCTTCGGATATTGCCTTGCTGCGCCAGTGCGAAGCTGCCGTATGCCTCTGCCCGCGCAGCAACGCCGCCATTGCCGTCGGTTCGGCCCCGGCAGAGGAAATGGCAAGGGCCGGGGTACCGCTCTGTCTCGGCACCGACAGTCTTGCTTCCAACCACAGCCTGGATCTGCAGGAAGAAATGCTTGCCGCGCGGTATGCCTGGCAGTTTTCGCCTCGGGCTGTCCTGCGCATGGCCACCGTAAACGGGGCGGAAGCTCTGAAACTGAACGGTCCGGGCGGTCTGGGCAGCCTTGCGCCGGGGCGGCGGCTTTCCTTTGCCGTGCTGCGGGAAGAACTTGCGGCCGGGCTATAAAGCCCCGTACTAGGCTCATTCCGTCTGGGAGCATTGCTCCGAATTTCCCGCGCCATGGCCGATCTTGCCCCTGGCGGCATCCACCGCATTCTGCACTGGACGGGGCCGCAAACCTGTGCCAAAATGTCTTTCTGAAGCCTGTGCCGTTAAGGAAGCGCTGATGAGTGGGGATTTTTGTTCTTTGCCAGGGGAGACGGGTTCCGGGCGAGGCGAGGTGTATCAAGACATACATGAGCTTCGCACGGGACGCGCCTGACGCGGGCAAAGGGCAAAAAGACCAGTAATCAGAGTTTCCCCAACACTGCCGTAACGCATTTTCATCGCGCCTCCTGTGATGCCGCATGGTCCGGGCTTCACCGTACAAGGCAGCCTCAAATACCGCACACTCCGCATTCAGGTGAAGAGTCCATGACCAACGAGCACTGGCCTCACAAAGATTTGCTGGATACGGCCGATCTTTCCCCCGCCGAAATTTTGTATCTTCTCGATTCCGCAGCCCAGTTCGAAGAAATCAACACCCGCCCGATTAAAAAGGTACCCACCTTACGCGGCAAGGGTGTTATTCTTTTTTTTGCGGAAGCGAGCACCCGGACCAAAACCTCTTTTGATGTCGCGGGCAAGCGTCTTTCCGCCGACACGTTCTCCCTGGCCAAATCCGGCAGCAGCATCAGCAAGGGCGAGACTCTGAAAGATACCGCCCTGACTCTGGAAGCCATGGCCCCCGACATTCTGGTCATCCGCCACTCTTCAAGCGGCGCGGCCGCGTTTCTGGCGGAGCGGCTGGCCTGCTCCGTGGTCAATGCCGGGGACGGCTGGCACGCCCACCCCACCCAGGCCCTGCTTGACGCCTACACCCTGCGCAAGCACTGGAAGGGAGAAATGCAGGGCAAATCCCTGGTGATTGTGGGTGATATAACCCACAGCCGGGTGGCCCGCTCCAATATCCATCTGCTCACGAGAATGGGGGTTTCGGTCCGGCTGTTCGCGCCCCGCACCCTGCTTCCCCGCGGCGTGGAAAACTGGCCGGTTACGGTCTATTCCAGCCTGGAAGCGGCGGTTGAAGGGGTGGACGCCATCATGTGCCTGCGCCTGCAACTGGAGCGCCAGCAGGCCGGGCTTCTGCCGGATCTTTCGGAATACGCCTCGCATTTCTGCCTGACCCAGCGGCATCTTACGCTGGCGCAGCCGGACGCCCCGCTCCTGCACCCCGGCCCCATCAATCGCGGGCTGGAAATAGCGTCCGACATTGCCGACTGCGCCCAGAGCCGCATTCTCGACCAGGTTGCCGCCGGGGTAGCCGTGCGCATGGCCGTTCTGTTTACCCTGGGCACCCGCAACGAGGAACAGGGCTGAGCCTGGCAGGTCTTGCGGCATTCGAAACACGGCCGGGCCGGGAGCCCGCGTCACTGAAAGCAACCCGCGCAGCAGCGCGATCCGCCCTTTTTGGAGGCATATATGTCCCCTGCCGATTCTTCCCGCAACCCTGTATTCGCGGTCACGGACGCGATCGTACCCAGCCTTGCCCACACGGGCCCGGAGGATGCGCCCGCCCCGTGCGACGTGCTGGTGAAAGACGGACGCATCGCCGCCCGCGGTCCTGCCGGTTCCCTGGATATCCCCGCCGACGCCGCGCGGACAGAGGGCCGGGGGAAACGCCTGTACCCCAGCCTGATCGACGCCCACGTGCACCTGCGCGAACCCGGCTTTGAATACAAGGAAGACATCGCCTCGGGCCTCACCGCCGCCGCCCACGGCGGCTTCGGCGCCGTGCTCGCCATGGCCAACACCAAGCCGGTGAACGACGCCGCCTCCGTCACCCGCTACATGCTGGAAAAAGCCGCCCTGCACCATCCTCACGGGCCGCGTTTGTACCCCGTGGGCGCGCTGACCATCGGGCTTGACGGCAAGGAACTCGCCCCTATGGGCGAACTGGCCGAAGCGGGCTGCGCGGCCTTTTCCAACGACGGCAGGCCGGTGAGCAACACGGAGATATTCCGGCGCGGCATGGAATACGCCGCCCAGTGGGGCAAGGTGGTCATCGACCACTGCGAGGACGAATTTTTGGCCAAGGGTTCCCACATGAACGAAGGCGCGGTGAGCGCGCGCATAGGGGTCAAGGGCCAGTCCACCGTGGCAGAAGCCCTGCACGTGGCCCGCGACATCCTGCTGGCGGAATACCTGAACCTGCCGGTGCATCTGGCCCACATAAGCTGCCGCCAGTCCGTGGAACTTATCGCCTTTGCCAAGGCGCGCAACATTCCGGTGACGGCGGAGACCTGCCCCCACTACCTCACTCTGGACGACGAACGCCTGGCCGGCTACGACACCTCGGCCAAGGTTTGCCCTCCCCTGCGCAGCAGGGAGGATGTGGAGTTTCTGCGCAAGGCCGCAGGCGAAGGGCTCTTTGATATGTTCGTGACCGATCACGCCCCCCATGCCGCCCATGAAAAGGAGCACCCCCTGGATGAGGCCCCCAACGGCCTGATCGGCCTTGAAACCGCCCTTCCCCTTACCTTTGACCTGGTGCGCCAGGGCGTGCTTTCGGAAAAAGCCCTGATCGACATGTGGCACGACGGCCCTGCGCGCGTGTTCGGCCTTGCGGTCAACACCTTTGCCCCCGGCGATCCGGCGGATTTTTTCCTGTTCGACCCGGATATGGAATGGAAGGTCAGCCGCGAAACGCTGCACTCCAAGAGCCTGAATACGCCCTTTCTGGGGCAGACCATGCGCGGCCGCGTGGTACGCCACTGGATGGGCGGAAAAATAATTGCCGAAATCCGGTAGGACACTGGTAGTATTGACATACCATCTTTGGCAGGAGAAGATTGTCGCAGCCGGCTGAAGTCGTCCTTACCCCACAAATTGCGGGGACAAGGGTGCGGCCCGCATCGCACTGAGGCAAGTTTTTCGCACCGCGAGAGCGGCATTAGAGCAGTTTACGCTTCAAATAGTCGCTTAACGGCGGGCAAAGCCCGCCTACGCCTATTTGGCGGCAAGGATTTGCCGACAAATCCTTGCGAGCATTTCAAGTGTGAAATGCTCTAGCCGGATGGCCCTGGCAGCCCTGGTTGCAGCCCCCTTGCGGGGGCGGGGCGGAGCCCCGCGCTGAAAAAGATGGCTTCGACAGAAGAATGGTTTTTGCAGCTCGCAATATTCCGCGCGGCATGCCGCCGGCAACTTCCCAGGAGGAAAGGATGACGCAGCCTTCATTCAAGGATGCCATCACCATATGCAAATCGGTCATGCGCCACGGGTATGACGCCCACGTGGTGAATACGCAGTTGCAGCATGACCTGATAGTCGCCACCGGCAAGCAGGAAATCGATCTTGCCACCGACTCCCCCCCGGATGAGCTGGCGCGCATGTTCCCCAGTATGGAAGACGGAGACCAGCCCGGCGTCATGGGTATTCTGCGCGAAAACGATGTGACGTACCGTTTTTACCGTATGAATATCGCCGACGCCGCCCTGCCCGAGGTGGCGCTCACCCGCCTGACGCCCACCATGCTGCAGCGCATGGCTTCCCTCGGGCCGCTGCCGCGCAGTCTGGTCAGCGGCATGGAGTCGCTCTCTCCCCCACCCCGGGAGGGCTACCAGGGCTTCTGCGACGTTTCCGAAGGAACCATCAAGCTTGAGGGACTTCCCGACGAAACCCTGCGCAGCAACTACCTGTTGGGCATCCGCGCTTTCCGGTACGCGGCCAACTTTGACCTGCCCATCGAGCCCAACACCTGGATGGCCATTGTCCGCTCGTCCCAGCGCATTCTTGACTACGTTCCGCCCCAGCACATCATGGATGAATGGCGCAAGGTGGAGGCGGAAAACATGTGGAAGTTCATCAAGCTGCTTTTCGACAGCCAGATCATGCACGGGCTTTTGCCGGAGATAGCCGGACTTTCCCGGGTACGCCAGACCAAAAACGACAGCGGCGTGGAAGAAAGCGTTTTCGAGCACACCCTGAACTGCGTGCGCTGCTATCCGGAAGGCGAGTTCCACTACGACTGGTTCGGCACCATGGCCATGCTCTTCCACGACGTGGGCAAGCTCTTTACGGCGGAACACTACCAGGGACGCTGGACCTTTTACCAGCATCACCGGGTGGGCGCGAAAATTACCCGCAAGATTCTGCGCCGCCTGCACATGTTGCCCGAAGACATCAACCTTATCTGCCACCTGGTGCGCAACCATATGCGCTTCCAGTTCATGATGACCGACAAGGGTATCCGCCGGTTCAAAGCCCAGGACGAATACCCCCGCCTTATCGAAATGTCCCGGGCCAACATCAAGGCCAGGGACGACAACTACACCGCCTTCAACCACAACACCAAATATCTCAAACGGGCCGAAACCCCCGAACAGATGCTGGAGCCGCTGCTCAACGGCAACGAAATCATGGAGGTCACCGGCCTCAAGCCCGGCCCCCATGTGGGAATCATCCGTGAAGCCCTGCTCAAGGCGCAGATCGCCGGGGAAGTGACCAGCATGGAAGAAGCGGTGACCTTTGTCCGCAGTTACCTCAACACCTGAACCGGGAAGAACCGCATGAATATCGGATACATCGGCCTCGGCCTCATGGGGCGGCCCTGCGTCCTGAACCTGATTAAGGGCGGGCATTCGCTTTTTGTCTGGGCAAGAAGGCCGGAATCGGCTGCGGAGGTCATGGCCAAAGGGGCCGTTCTCTGCGGCAGCAGCGCCGACGTGGCCGCCAAGGCCGACCTTGTCTTTTTGAATGTGACCAACACCGCCGACGTGCGCGAGGTTATCTTCGGGGCAAACGGCCTTGCCTCCAGCGGCAAACGCGGCCTGACCATTGTGGATATGAGCACCATCTCCGCCACCGCCACGCGCGCCATGGGCAAGGAGCTTGCCGCCCTCGGCATGGAACTGGTGGACGCCCCTGTATCCGGCGGCACGGTCGGGGCCATTGCCGGTACCCTGACGTTTATGGTGGGGGCCTCCCCCGCTGTGTTCGAGCGCATCAAGCCCGTCCTTGCCTGCATGGGCAGCACAATAACCCGCATCGGCGACTGCGGCGCGGGCCAGGTAGCCAAAAGCTGCAACCAGATCGTCATCACCGGAGCCATTGCGGCCGTGGCGGAGGCCGTCAACTTCGCCCGCGCCAACGGGGTGGATCCGAACCCGGTGCGCGAAGCCCTTATGGGCGGCTTTGCGGGCAGCCGTATCCTGGAACTGCACGGCAAACGCATCATCGATAACAGCTTCGAGCCGGGGTTCAAGGCAGCCTTGCACTGCAAGGACATCGGCATTGTGGAAGAAATCGCCAAAGAACTCGGCCTGAACATGCCGGTGACCGATGTGGGCTTCTCTCTGCTGCGCAAAACGGTGGAACAAGGGTATGGAGATCTGGATTCCTCCGCCATGTGCAAGGTGATTGAAAAAGCCTAGCCGGTTGCACTATCGTAAAATACAACGCGGCCCGGCAACTGCTGTTTGTAGATGCAGTTGCCGGGCCGCATATTGGTCCGCTGGTACAATTTTCCGCCTTTTGCCGTCCCCGATTGTCATTCACGCGGCATCTTGCTATGGAGACAACATGGCCCTGTAACTTTCTTTATGAGGTGCTCCATGCCGCAAGCTCCCGCTTCCGCAAAATCCTCTCCCAAGATCACCGTCCAGTCCCTTAACAAGGCCTACCGAACTCGCGTTCCCGATCCGGCCAACCCGGCGGCGCAGGTAGCCTTCGGCACCTCCGGACACCGGGGATCCGCTCTTGCCGGCAGCTTCAACGAGGCCCATATTCTTGCCATTACCCAGGCCGTGTGCGAATACCGCAAAAACCGGAAGATCTCCGGCCCCCTGTTTCTCGGCAGGGATACCCACGCCCTCTCCACCCCGGCCATGGAAACCGCCCTGGAAGTGCTTGCCGCCAACGGGGTGCTGACCCATATCCAGAAAGGCACCGCCCCGACGCCCACCCCGGTCATCTCCCGCGCCATCCTTGCCCACAACCGCGCCAACCGGGACGCCACTGCCGACGGCATCGTGGTCACCCCCTCCCATAATCCCCCGGAAGACGGCGGATTCAAATACAATGAGCCTCACGGCGGCCCCGCGGGCGAAGAAGTCACCGGCTGGATTCAAAAACGGGCCAACGCCCTGCTGGCCGAGGGTAACGCCGGCGTCAAACGCGCGGCATCCCCCCGCAAGGCCGCCTGCGTCAAGGAAATTGACTACATCGCTCCCTATGTGGACGATCTGGCCAGAGTCATCAATATGGAGGCCATCGCCGTGTCCGGCCTGCGCCTCGGGGCCGACCCCCTCGGGGGTTCATCCCTGCCCTTTTGGCAGCCCATAGCGAAAAAATACGGCATTTCCCTCAAAGTGGTGAACCCCAAGCTCGACCCCCTGTTTACCTTCATGCCCCCGGACCACGACGGCAAAATCCGCATGGACTGCTCGTCTCCCATGGCTATGGCCGGCCTTATATCACTCGCCCAGGAGTACGATCTGGCCTTCGGCAACGACCCCGACGCCGACCGACACGGCATTGTCACGCCCAGCGGGCTGATGAACCCCAACCACTACCTGTGCTGTGTGGTCTGGTACCTGCTCCAGTACAGAAAGTTCTGGCCCGTGGCCGCCAAGGTGGGCAAGACCGCCGTGACCACCAGCCTGCTGGACAAAATAGCCGTGTCCCTCAACCGCGCCGTGTACGAGACCCCGGTGGGCTTCAAGTGGTTTGTGCCGGCCCTGCTGGAAGGCTCCCTTGTCTTTGGCGGCGAAGAAAGCGCCGGGGCCTCCTTCCTGCGCATGGACGGCACCGTCTGGACCACGGACAAGGACGGTATCCTGCTCAACCTGCTGGCTGCGGAGATGACCGCCGTGACAGGCAAGAACCCGGCGGAACTCTACGCGGAACTTACCGGCCGCTTCGGCGAGCCTGCCTATGCCCGCATAGACGCCCCCGCCACCCCCGAGCAAAAAACCGCCCTGAAGAACCTGCGGGCGGACGCCGTTACCCGCAAGGAACTGGCGGGCAGCAAAATCGAACGCGTCCTCACCCATGCCCCCGGCAATAACGCCGCCATCGGCGGATTAAAAGTGGTCACCAAAGACGGCTGGTTTGCCGCCCGCCCCTCGGGCACCGAGGATCTGTATAAAATCTACGCGGAAAGTTTCAAGGGCCCGGCCCACCTCGAACAACTGCAGAACGAAGCCAAAGAACTGGTGGCCGCCGCCTTCGCCGGGTAATAAAGATAGAAAAAAGGAAAAAGAGGAAAGGCATTGGAGGGGGGAACCACAAGGGATTGAATCCCTTGTGGTTCCCCCCTCCAAACCTCCCCCTTCCTTATCCCCGATATGACGTACACACGGGGAGGTGGCCATTTGTTGCTGACGGCACTATATTTAAGGGTATCACACCCCCAGCAGGCAAAAGGCCCTGCAACTCGCTCGGAAGGCGATGAAAACATGGCTGATACGCGGAAGCTGATCGAAACAATCCTCTCCTCTGCAAAGCTCGCTGACCGCGGCAATATCGCATCCAGAGTATACCGGGATGAGCCTCTGCTCATGACCGCGGCGCAACTGGAACGATTTACTCCGTCCCAATACCGGGAAATGCGGAAAATAGCGCGCGGCGGCGGCATCTACTCCGAATCCGAGGCGAAGATCTTCTATAAGCAGGGAAAGTTTATGGAGGATTTTGAAGACGATTTTGACTACCCGGGGGAGTTCGTACGGTACTTTCCAACCTACCAGGCCATGAACGACCAGCAACTGCGCGGATACTTTTCCTGGCGGACCAAAGTCCGGCGCGGCATCGTGGAGAAAACGTCCCTTTCTTTCGCCTTTGTCTACATTTATGAATTGCTGCACCAGATTGGCGTGCGCTCGCCGGTAGAAGGCTTTCAGGCGCTGCAAACATTCTGGACGGCGTACCGGAAGTTCGATGCCAAAATTGACGGCTATCTCAGGCTGTGGCTGCGGGACTATGTCGTGTACAACAACCTGGACAAGTCTCTGCTTGACGATTTCTCGGATGTGAACTTTGATAATAACATCCTGACCCTGCTCAACCACAAGACGCATGACGCGGAGGCAGTATTTTCGGCGCTCAATGCCCTGTCTTCGTACGCTTTGGAGGATTCACGGTTTTTCAGGCTCTACCCGGAGGACGTCAAAGCGGTGGTGTACGGCGTGTTTACCGCTCTTTCGGAACACCACGACAAGAACAACAAAAACAGCCTTTGCGAACGCTTCTTTGGAAGCGTGCAGGCCAGCCCCTACGCCATGTTCCGGGCCGCTGTATTTTACCACGGTACGATCCATGATGACGTTGTGTACGAAATAAATGACAGCTACAAATACAGGTGCATACACGGCAACTGGATCTGCGAGCGATTCTTCCGGTACGGGGGGAAAAACAAGCCCATCGGGGCGCTCCTGAAAAATATTGATTTCTGCATGCGCCGCGAATACGGATATAAGTCCTCGCTCAAAGCGGAAAAGCTCACAAAAATCTTGCAGGACATCATCAGCCGAGAAATAGACAGAGTTCAGGAACGCCAAAAGCAGGCAGCTTCGCCCACAATTACTATCGATGTTTCCAAGCTACAGCATATACGTAACGCCGCCCTGGAAACACAGAACAAATTGCTCGTTGCCGAGGAGGAAGCAGCCGATACGCTGGAAATATCTCCTGCGCAGGCCGGATCGGGAAACAACACCGGCCTGAGCGATACGGAATATACATTCATGCAATGCCTGCTGTACGGCAGGACGTATGATGACCTTATACGCTCGCAGGGCCTGATGCTGTCGGTGCTGATGGACGCCATCAACGAAAAACTCTTTGACCTGTTCGGCGACACCGTTATCGTTGAGGACAGCGGCAAACCGGCATTGCTTGAAGACTATGCGGATGCGCTCAAAGGAATGATCAAGGAATGAAAATCCCCAAAAGAATCGCAGCGGTTATCATCAACTCGCTGAAAGGCGGCGTTGTGCCCAGAATCGGCCTGCCCTACATCACGGTCGGCAGGGAGACGGAAATCAACGCCCTGTTGCATGATGCAGGCATCATCGCGGACGGCGGGGCGTCCTTCCGCTTTATCGTCGGCAAATACGGCAGCGGCAAAAGTTTTTTGCTACAGGCCATCCGCAACTACGTCATGGACAAAAACTTCGTCGTGGCCGACGCCGACCTTTCCCCGGAACGGCGCCTGCAAGGGACAAAAGGCCAGGGACTCGCCACCTACAAGGAGCTTATCCAGAACCTCTCCACAAAAACCCGGCCGGAAGGCGGCGCGCTCACGCTGATCCTGGACAGATGGATAAGCGGCGTGCAGAGCGCTGTTGCGTCGGAAAGCGGCCTTTCTCCCACTGACAGCGGTTTCAGCAGGCTGGTGGAAACGAAAATTTATGAAGTGATGCACTCGTTGCACGAAATGGTGCACGGCTTTGACTTCGCAAAGCTGCTGACCCTGTATTACCGATCGTATATTGATGGAAACGATGAGAGCAAGGCCAAGGTCATCAAGTGGTTTCGCGGCGAATACGCGACCAAAACCGAAGCCAAATCCGAACTCGGCGTAAATATCATCATTACGGATGACGACTGGTACGAGTATATCAAACTGTTCGCCATGTTTCTGCGCCGGGCGGGCTACAGCGGGCTGCTTATCCTTATCGACGAACTCGTCAACATCTACAAAATACCCAACAGCACCACACGGCAGTACAACTACGAAAAAATCCTCACCATGTACAACGATACGCTGCAAGGGAAAGCCAGGTACATGGGTATTATTATGTCAGGAACGCTGCAATGCATCGAAGATACGCGGCGCGGCGTGTTCAGCTATGAAGCCCTGCGCTCCCGCCTGGAAGACGGGCGCTTCAGCCGCGACGGCCTCAAGGACGTGCTGGCGCCCGTCATCAAACTCTCGCCGCTCACCTACGAGGAACTGCTGGTGCTTATTGAAAAGCTCGCCGACATACACGCGGACCTTTTTGAGTACGAGCGGATTCTGACCCAGGAGGACATGATCAGCTTCATCACCATCGAATTCAGCCGAATCGGCGCGGAGACGCATATCACCCCCCGCGAGGTCATCCGCGACTTCATCGAGGTTCTGAATATCGTGCAGCAAAACCCGGGTATCAACGTTGCCGAGCTTCTGGGGCGGGAAACCTTCGCCTATGCGAAGCCGGAACTCCAGGCCGGGGCGCTGGAAAAAGAATTTGAGGAATTCGAGATATAGGGCGGCAGAATGACTATTTTCAACCGGTACGCGCCGTTCATCCAGGACTTCATCTACCAGAACAGCTGGGAATCGCTGCGCGCCATTCAGGTGGCGGCGGGCGACGCGGTGTTCAACACGGACGACAATATCCTGCTCTCCGCCGCCACCGCTTCCGGAAAAACGGAGGCGGCGTTCTTCCCCATTCTGACCCTGTTCACCGAGGACATGCCCGGTTCGGTCGGCGCAATCTATATAGGCCCGCTCAAGGCCCTGATCAACGACCAGTTCATGCGCCTCAACGATCTGTGCCGCGAGGCGCGCATTCCCGTCTGGCACTGGCACGGCGACGTCGCCCAGTCGCACAAGAACAGGCTTCTGAAAAACCCTTCCGGTATCCTGCAAATCACGCCCGAATCCCTGGAAGCCCTGCTGCTGCACAAGCACGCCTATATTCCCCGGATGTTCGGCGACCTGCGCTTTATCGTGATTGATGAAGTCCACTCCCTGCTGCGCGGGGATCGCGGCGGCCAGACTCTGTGCCTGATCGAGCGGCTTTCCAAACTGGCGGGCGTGGATCCGAGAAGAATCGGCCTCTCCGCCACCATCGGCGACCCGGAAAGCACGGGAGCCTTCCTGTCTTCAGGCACGGGCAGGCGCACGGTGATTCCGAAGATCGAAGCCAAGGGCACCACCTGGCGGCTGTCCATGGAGCATTTCTACGTGCAGGGGGCGCAGTCGGCGGACGACAAGGAGATTCCGGACGCCCTGCCGGTTCTGGACATGAAGACAGACAACGCGCCCAGGAATGCCGACCCGGGCATGGGGTACATCTTTGAGCATACGCGAGGGAAAAAGTGCCTGGTATTCGTGAACTCCCGGGAGGAATGCGAAGCGGTCACCACCACGCTGCGCCAGTATTGCGAAGCCAACCACGAACCTGACCGGTTTCTGATCCACCACGGCAACCTGTCGGCCTCCTACAGGGAAACCGCGGAAGCGGTGATGAAAGACGACGGGCAGTACCAGACCACCGTCACCACGGCGACCCTCGAACTGGGCATCGACATCGGCAGGCTCGAGCGCGCCTTTCAGATAGACGCGCCGTTCACCGTCTCCTCGTTTCTGCAGCGGATGGGCCGCACAGGCCGGCGGGATTTGCCGCCCGAAATGTGGTTCGTCATGCGCGAGGAACAGCCCGAGGCAAGGGCCATGTTGCCGGTGACCATTCCCTGGGTGCTGCTGCAAGGCATCGCGCTGGTGCAGCTGTATGCGCAGGAACGCTGGGTCGAACCGCCGAAGCTGGACAGGCTGCCCTTCAGCCTTCTGTACCATCAAACCATGTGCACCCTGGCCTCCTGCGGGGAAACGTCGCCCGCGGGGCTTGCCTCCCGCGTGCTTTCGCTCAGCTATTTCCACAGAATCACCCAGGATGACTACAAGACTTTGTTGCGGCACCTCATCGTCTCCGACCATATTCAGAAAACCGAGGAAGGCGGCCTGATCGTGGGGCTGGCGGGAGAACGGCAGACGAACTCCTTCAAATTTTACGCCGTATTCAAGGAAAATGAGGAGTACACCGTCCGCAGCAAATCGCAGGAGTTGGGCACAATCGTATTGCCCCCGCCCGTCGGGGAAAAAATAGCGCTTGCAGGCCACGTATGGATCGTTGAGGAAGTGGACCACAAACGCCACCTGGTATACTGCGAGCAGGTCAAGGGCAAGGTTCCGGCCTATTTCGGGCAGTGCCCCGGCGACATCAACACCAAAGTTCTGGAGAGAATGCGGGAGCTCCTGCGGGAAAACACGGTCTACCCCTACCTGATGAAAAACGCCGTCGCCAGACTTGGCGAAGCACGGCACATCGCCGTCAATTCAGGCCTGACCGAAGAGCCGCTTATCTGCCTGGGCGGCGATATGTGGTGCCTGTTCCCGTGGCTTGGCACCTACGCCTTTCTGGCTCTGGAACGCTTCATCAAAATCAGATGCGCGCCCTCGCTCGGCCTGTCCGCCCTGGATGCATCACGGCCGTATTTCATACTGTTCAAGATGAAAGCCGGCAAAGACGACTTTTTCCGCGTGCTCGGCGAGATGGAACAACAGCCCCTCGACCCGATGGAACTGATCTACAAGGGCGAAGTGCCGCTGTTTGAAAAATACGACGAATTTCTGCCCGAAGCGCTCGTAAAAAAGGGCTTCTCTTACGGCATCTTAGGTATTGATGAAATGAAGGCCCGTATTCGCGGTTGGAAGGCGGGAGAGGTATCCGGCCTCCCATAAATATGAAGTAATCCGGATTGAAAGCGAGCCCATAGTTGCAGAGGCCGAGTGAGGCGGACAGCAGTAAAGCGCCCTCTCCCTTCCCGCAATACAAAATCGGAATGCCCGCGCCATTTCCCGCGTGCCTGAAGCAGGTCACAAATTGGGGGGGGCCAAAGGGACTCAGTCTCCATGCGGGGCCGCTACCCCTTTGGCCGCCGGAAGCAATACTACTCTTGGGCAACCTCAAAATTGATTTGCTCTATAACATAAGCTGTGCGGAAAGGATCTGACCGGGCTCGAACCCCTCCTGATCTTCAGGGCAGACGATCAGCGCCTGTGCCTGGACCAGAGACGACAGGGAGCGGGGTTTGCCCCTGATCGGGCGGGCAAGGAGCGGTCCGTTCTCTGTCCGGGAAGGCTCAAGGGCCACCCGGATATGTTCGCACCGTCCCAGGCGCGAAACCACAGGTGCGCTCAGTTGCACCGGGACAGCTCCCTGCCGGTAGCCGGGCTGTTCGGGCTGTCCAAGCAGGCGCCGCAACAGAGGGCGAATGCAGATCTCCGCGCAGAACATGGCCCCGGCGACATGACCGGGCAGTCCCCAAAGAAACTTTTCCCCCAGACGAGCCGCAATGGGCGTCTTGCCGGAACCGAGCATGCCGGTGGAGAGGATGACACTCCCCGGCAGTTCCTGAAACATGCTCAACGTGCGGTCGCAATACCCGGCTGACGAGCCGCCAGACACGATCAACACGTCGGCAAAGGCCAGAGCTTCCCGTATCCTGGCCCGCAGAGCCTCCCGATCGTCAACAACAGGCCCCACTGCGCGTGCTTCGGCCCCCGCCGCCCGCGCCAGGGACGTTAGGGTATACGAATTGACGTCGCGCACCTGGCCCGGCCCGGGGTACAACCCCAGCCGCACGACTTCATCCCCTGTGGAAATGACGGCCACCTTCGGTCGCCTGCGTACTCCCACCTTCTCCCTGCCAAAAGCCGCCAGCAGGCCGATGTCCGGCGGACGTAAAACGCTTCCCCCCCTGATAAGCTCCTGCCCCTCGCGCGCGTCCTCATCCGCGGCGGCCACATTGCCGCCCGGGACGGCGGGACAAAGGCACTCCACCCCATCCGCGCACAGACGGACGCATTCTTGCGGCACCACGGCATCCGCGCCTTCCGGCAGCATCCCCCCCGTCCAGATACGCATGGTCTGCCCGGCCCTCAGGCGCACGCCGGACTGCGTGCCCATGCGGCACTCGCCGACGCAACGCAGAAACACCGGGGCGCTTCCGGACGCTGCGGCAACATCCCCGGCATGCACGGCAAAACCGTCCACAACCGAACGGCGGAAACCGGGCAAATCGCCGGGAGCGCAAAAACTTTCCGCAAGGGTCCGGCCAAGGCAGTCGTCCAGGGGGATCTCCTCAGCCAGAAGCGGCCTGCAGCCTCGTATGCTCTCCGCAATCGCGTCAAGCGGCTTTAAGGAAAAAAGCCGGGTCACGTCGCACCTACACTTTTTCAGAGCACATGCACATACGTATACCGCCGTGGAACGCCTTCCCTGCCGTCCGTATATCTGAACGGCATTTTCATTGTATCGCTTATATCAAATAATACATAAAAAAGACAACCGTTATCCTATTATAATTTTATCTTCCGGCCGACTCTCTCTGGCGAATCTGCAACAAAATTACCTATCATTTTGTAATATAAAGAAAAAAGAACGTGGAAAATTTTTTCTGCAAAAATGTTTTTTCTAACGCAATTTTTCGAATTATACTTGAATAATCATATTTTCTATACTACATGTCGAATAATCCGGATGATTGTTCGTGTGACATGCCGAGCAAAAGCGGAGAACAGCCGGAGGGCCGTTGCGGCAGCGCCGCAACGGGGATGTTTCCAGATGGTGAAGAGACCCCCCGGTGCAGCGGGCAGCCTCAAAAAACAGCTCATGACGCCTTTTCAGAAACCGGAATGGAATTTCACGCGCAGAAGCAGTCACCCCAGGAGGAGCCATGATCGTACATCCGTCATCCACCCCATTGAAGCGCCGCCGGTACGTCTCCTTGGTACTGCCGGCAGCGCTGTTGCTGATCCTGCTCTGTCATGTCGCGGCCTTTGCCGCCACCTCTGCCAGAAAAGGGGCCGCCGCCCGGGCTGAGCCGGCCGCCCCTGTAAAAACCGCCGCCGTTCTCAACACGCTCCCGGCTTGGGGAAGTCTGCCCACCCCCTCTGCCCCCTTTGACGCCAACGTGCAGGAATACGTGCTGATCGGCTTCGGCCGGCAGGGCTTTCAGCAGCTTCCGTCGGCCGGCAGTCCCTGGACCCTTGCCCGGCCCGCGCCGTCGCTCGTCGCTCAGGTAATCAAACGGGGTGAAGAGCCGCAGAATATCGTCACCAATGTGCGGGTTTCCTGGGAGCTTGAGCCGGAGACAGTTACTGTTCCAAAGGGGGCCGCGCTCCGGGGCGACATGGCCCCGGCAGCCGACGGCCTGTCCTTTACGGCCGCAATCCCGGCTTCCCCCCGCAGAATTGACGGGGTTCTCAACCCCTACCCCGTGGTTACCCTGACGGCCGTGGACACCCGGACACACAAAGTGCTTGCCCAAAGCGCCGCCGTTATCGCCGTATCCCCCGGTTTCGGCTGCGCCACATGCCATACGGGCGCCGGAAAGACCGTGCTGGAACGCCACGACAAACGGCACGGCACAACGCTGTTTGCTCAATTCCGCAAGGGTGAAACCGCCAACTGTAGTTCCTGCCACGCCGACGACGGTTCCGGCAAAGCGGGCATCGGCTTTTCCGCCGCCCTGCACGGGTGGCATGCGCCGCTGCTTGCCGGGAAAAACGAGGATGCCTGCCTCTCATGCCACATCGGCCTCGGGCGTTCCGCTTCGGACGACAACAATCCGCCGTGCCCCCTCTTTGCCCGCGATATGCATACGGAACGCGGCCTGACCTGCGTGAACTGCCACGGCACAATGGAAGACAACGCCCTGGGCTTGCTCCGGGCCGAAGAAGCCTCCGGACGCGCCCCGGCCAAGACGCTGATAAGCCGCATTACCCCCCGCGCTGTAAAGCAGGCAGACGAGATCCTTCCGCGCCAAGCCTGGGCGCAGCAGCCGGACTGTAGCGCCTGCCACGACTTTGCCTCCAAGCCCCGAATCGATGCCTCCGCATTCAACAGCCGGACCAAAGACGCTGCCGGGCTGTATGCAGCGCGCACGGACGACACGGGCAAACTCCTGTGCGCGACCTGCCACGGCGCCCCTCATGCCCTGTACCCGGCCCGCAACCCCGTGGGCCGCGACCGGGACAACATCGTGCCCCTCCAGTACCAGCAGCAGGCAAAGGCTTTGGGAGCGGCAGGCAACTGCGCCATGTGCCATACGAAGGCCATTGATGCCCCGGCCCACCACCCCCAGGTGGAACGCGAGCGAACCGCCATCCATCTGCCGGCGGACGTCCGGCCCACCCTGCCCCCCGTGACCGTTTCGCACCAGGCGCATGCCGCCCTGGACTGCAAGGCCTGCCACCATACCGGCCGGGAAGACGGCAAGTCCATGGCCTGCACCAGAGCCGGCTGCCATGATCTGGCGACGGCCCCCAGTTCGGACGGCAAGGGAACCATTACCGATCCCCGTTACTTCCGTAACGCGTTCCACGGCCCGGGCAACAGCTGTTTTGCCTGCCATGCCGAGGCGCAAAGAACAGGCAAGCCCGCCGGGCCGACCGCATGCAAGGACTGCCATGTCGCCGCATCCCCGCGCTGGGGAGCGGATGCGCCTTCCAAGGCGGACGTTGTGGTGGAACCCCCGACTCCTTCCGGCAACAAGGACACAGCGGAAACAATGCCGCCCGCCACCGGCAAGAGCGCGCCTGAAATGACTCCGAAGGAAATATCCCAACCCTCCGCCCAGCCGGCGGAGAAGAACGGCACGCGCTGAAACGCGACCGGAGCCCCCAACCGTATCTACCCACTCTCAAGGAGGATTTCCATGCCAACTTCCCTGTCAGTAACCCGCCGTTCCTTTCTCCGTATGGCAGCGGCCGGCACAACCATAGCCGCGTTCGGCGGACTGGGCACTTCCCTTGCGCCCGTAGCCGCCCGTGCAGCCGAACTGCCTATTGCCAAAATGCGGCTGAGCACCTCGATCTGTTGTTACTGTGCCGTGGGCTGCGGCCTGCTGGTCTGGACCGATCCGGACACCAAACGCAGCATCAATATTGAAGGCGACCCGGAACACCCGATCAACCGCGGCGCACTATGCCCCAAGGGGGCTTCCATATGGCAGACCACGGAGCGGGCTCCCAGGGTTACGGACGTGCTCTACCGCGCCCCCGGTTCGGACAAATGGGAAAAAAAATCCTGGGACTGGGCGATCCCCCGCATAGCCAGGAAAATAAAGGAAACCCGCGACGCCTCTTTTGAGAAGGCGGACAGCCAGGGCCGCCCGCTAAACCGCACCCGGGCTATGGCCAATCTCGGCTCGGCCGCCATTGACAACGAGGAGGGCTGGATGCTCCAGGCGCTGCTGCGCAGCCTGGGGCTTGTGTACATAGAAAGCCACGCCCGAATCTGACACAGTCCTACTGTAGGGGCTCTGGCAGAGTCCTTCGGACGCGGCGCGATGACGAATCACTGGATCGACATAAAGAACAGCGATGTTGTGTTCATAACCGGCAGCAACGCGGCGGAAACGCACCCCATCTCCTTCCAGTGGGTGACCAGCGCCATGGAAAACGGGGCCAAGCTGATCCATGTGGATCCGCGTTTCACCCGCACCTCCGCCAAGGCGGACATTTACGCGCCGATCCGTCCCGGCACGGACACGGCCTTCTTCAACGGGATGATCTCCTACATCCTTGAGAACAACCTGTATTTTGAAAAATACGTCAGGGACTACACCAACGCCTCGTTCATCCTGGGGCAGGAGTATAGCTTCAGCGACGGCCTGTTCAGCGGCTTCAACCCGGAAAAACGAAACTACGACCACACCAAATGGGCGTTTGCCGTGGACGAAAAGGGCGTGAGCCGCAGGGATCCCACCCTGCAGGATCCGCACTGCGTGTTCCAGGTCATGCGCCGGCATTTCAAGCGCTACGACCGCAAGACCGTCTCCGGCATAACCGGCATAACCGAGGATCTGCTGCAACAGGTCTGGGACACATACGCCTCCACCGGCAAACCGGACAAGGCCGGCACCATTCTCTACGCCCTCGGGCAGTGCCAGCACACCATCGGCGTGCAGAACATCCGCGCCCTGGCCATGGTGCAGTTGCTTCTGGGCAACATCGGCGTGGCTGGCGGCGGGGTCAACGCCCTGCGCGGCGAGTCCAACGTCCAGGGCACCACGGACATCGCCATACTGGTAGACAACATCCCCGGCTATCTGGCCCCGGTGCATGTCGGGTTATCCACCCTGCAAGATTACATCAAGGCCGGCACACCGGTATCCAACGATCCGCAGAGCGTAAACTGGTGGAAAAACTACGGCAAATACATGGTCTCCTACATGAAATCCATTTACCCGGCGCATGACCCGGAAACGAGCTATGCCTGGCTGCCCAGGTTCGACGATGTTCCGGTCATGGACTACTCCTGGCTGAACGCCTGCGATCTGCTGCACCAGGGCAAGTTCAAGGGGATGCTGGTCTGGGGTTTCAACCCGGCGGCCGGCGGGGCCAACGCGGGCAAGAACCGCGAAGGCCTGAAAACCCTGGACTGGATGCTGGCCGTGAATATGTTCCACAACGAGACCAGCGAATTCTGGAAGGGACCGGGCGTTGACCCGAAGAAGATCAAAACCGAGGTTTTCTTCCTGCCGGCCTGCGCCAGCGTGGAGAAAGAAGGCTCGATCGCCAACTCCGGGCGCTGGCTGCAATGGCGTTACCAGGGGCCGGATCCTCTGGGCGACAGCAAGAGCGACGGCGACATCATACTGATGCTCCAGGCCGAGCTGAAAAAGCTGTATTCCCAACAGGGAAGCGTTGCGCCGGAGCCCATATTGAACCTGGATATCAGCTTTGAGACCGACGGCAAATACGACGTTGCCAAAGCGGCCAGGCGCATCAGCGGCCAGTTCCTCAAGGACGTGACCGTGGCCGGCAAGACGTGGAAAGCGGGACAGCAGGTGCCCGGCTTCGCCGCTCTCCAGGCCGACGGTTCCACCTCGTGCGGCTGCTGGATCTGGTCCGGCTGCTGGAGCGAGGACGGCAACCTGATGGCCCGGCGCAGCCACAAGCAGACCCCGGCGCAGGAAAAAGTCGGGCTCTTCCCCAACTGGGCCTACTCCTGGCCTGCCAACCGGCGCGTGTTGTATACCCGGGCCGGGGTTGACGAAAAGGGTATTCCCTTCAACCCGGACAAGGCGCTGATCACCTGGGACGGCAAAGCTTGGCAGGGCGACGTGGTGGACGGCGGCGGCGACCCCGGTTCCGTGCATCCGTTCATCATGACCCGCGAGGGATGCAGCCAGCTCTTCGGCCCCGGCCGCCTGGACGGCCCCCTGCCCGAGCACTACGAACCGGTGGAAAGCCCGCTGGCGGCCAACCCCATGTCCGGGCAGCGTTCCAGCCCCATGTTCATCGGCTTCAAGGGCGAGAAGGAAGCGGTTGCGGACCCGGCCTTCCCTTATGTCTGCACCACATACCGATTGACCGAGCAGTGGCAGACCGGCACCATGACCCGGCCCACGGCCTGGCTGAATGAAATGCAGCCGGACGGCTTTTGCGAAATCAGCCGCGAGCTGGCCGCCGAACTGGGCGTTGCCAATGGCGAGCAGGTGCTCATCGAATCCCTGCGCGGTAAAATACAGGTCACCGCCCTGGTGACCGCCCGCATGCGGCCGCTGATGGTGCAGGGCAAGCTCACCCACGTGGTGGGCCTGCCCTTCCACCACGGCTGGTACAATCGGGTGAACGGCGCCTACGATTCGGCAAACCTTCTGGTGCCTTCGGTAGGCGACCCCAATGTCGGCATTCCCGAAAGCAAGGCCTTTATGATCAACCTGAAGAAGCTGTAAGGAGCCGAAGTCATGAACGGCAAAACCTTTTTTATCGATCAGAGCCGCTGCACCGCCTGCCGGGGATGCCAGGCCGCCTGCAAACAGTGGAAAAAGCTGCCCGGCGACCATACCGTAAACACCGGCTCCTACCAGAACCCGCCGCAGGTCAACGAGCACACCCTCAAGCTCGTGCATTTCAGCGAAGTGGAAGTGGACGGCGCACTCAAGTGGCTGTTTTTTCCCGAGCAGTGCCGGCACTGCATTACCCCGCCCTGCAAGCTGGCCGGCGACGCGTATGTTCCCGGCGCCATTGAGCAGGATCCGGAAACCGGGGCGATCCTCTACTCCGAGCAGACTAAAGATCTGCCCTACCAGGTGGTGCGCGAGGCCTGTCCCTTTGATATTCCCCGGCAGGATCCGAAAACCGGCGTGCTGGTGAAGTGCAACATGTGCATAGACCGGGTGCGCAACGGCATGGAGCCGGCCTGCGTCAAGACCTGTCCCTCGCACGTCATGCACTTTGGGAACCGCGACGCGATGCTGGCAATGGCCGAAAAACGTCTGGCGGAAGTGCGCAAAAAGCGCCCGGCCGCCCTGCTGGCCGATTCCGAGGCCGTACGGGTGTTGTACCTGTGCGAATATGATCCTTCCTACTACTACTCGCATCTGTCCAGAGCCATGCCCGAAAAGACGATGGGACCGATCGGCAGACGGGATCTGCTGCTCCTGAACCCGCTCCGCCGGGCATAGCGCACCCGAAAACCCGATGAAAAACGACGGCTTTCGGCAACTGCCGAAAGCCGTCGTTCCGGTTACAGCGCCATCAAGCCCACGCGCGGGTATAAGACGTTCAGGCCGCATCGCGCCTGCCTGCGTACATTGCAGCGGACCGGCGCACCGCACAAAAAAACCGCACACGCGGACCGTGAGCGGGTATATGCGGAGCGAACAGCCATCCTGTGCGATCAACCGGAGGGCTATACGCTCTCGTTCATTTTATTGCGCAGATATTCGTTCACATGCTTGGCGTAGGCATTGTCGTAAATCTCGATGTGCTCCTTCCACCACGCCATAAGGAACATGAGCAGTTCATCCGTCTTGCCGTGCCTCTTCAGCCGCGACAGCAGCAGATGCAAAATTCTTTTTATGGTTATGTGGTGCAGGGCATGCTGATCGGCATCCTTGTACTGGGCTTCGCGCAACAGGCTTTCTTCAGCCTTGAAATGAAGGTTGACGTACTGTTCCAGGATTGCCACCAGGGGCATGGCGATATCGCGGCTGTTCTTTGCCCCCAGGAAATAATGCAGCGAATTCATAGTATAGATAACACCCTTGTGGTACTCGTCGATAAGAGGAATACCTGTCGCCTGAATATCATTCCAGACCACAAACAGGTTTCTCATATCCCACCCCCGGGTGTCCGCCGCGCACAGCAAACAGGCAGACTCTTCATACGTTCCTCTTCTCGTGACGGAACTCCGAATAACAGGCAAAAATTCACCGCAACGTGCTTTCCCAGGCATGGAAGCGTTCCGCTTCGTCTCCCCGCAGGGAGACAGGCAGGCGCAAGCTCGCCGTCAGGCGGGGCACGTACAGGAACCGCGCAGCAAAAGCTGCGTATTTATACTTATTAGTCGATATAGCAGTATATATACGAGCTGTCAATGTACCGGCGAAAAATATCATACCTTCTGCGGGAGATGCGAGACAGACGAGATGCTTCCAGCCCTCCAGAGGAACAAGGAAACGCCGTGCCCGGATGCGCCCGGCCCGCATGCGGCGGTATGCCTTTTGTGTATTGCCGGAAGAACCGGATACGGTGAACGCGTGGCGGCGCATGCGCAAGGCGGCTGCCCTGGCATCTCGCACGCCAGGGCAGCCGCCTTGTGCCCGCATTGTGGGATCATGCCCTGCGCTTACGTATCCAGTAAATACCGGGCCAATATTTCCAGCAGCTTGTCCTGCTCCAGGGGCTTTGCCAGATGCGCATTCATGCCGCAGGCGACGGCTCGCTCCACATCTTCCTTGAAGGCGTTGGCGGTCATGGCCACAATAGGCACCCGCTTCGCGTCGTCGCGTTCCAGGGAACGGATGGCCGTTGCGGCCTGATAGCCGTCCATCTGGGGCATTTGCACATCCATAAGAATGATGTCGTAATACCCTTCGCGCGAATTCCGGAACTTCTCCACTGCCGCCAGGCCGTTTTCCGCCTCGTCAATGGCGGCCCCGGTGGAGCCGAGCTGCTCCGTTACGATGATCCGGTTGATGCTCACGTCGTCCACGAGCAGAACCCGTTTGCCTTCCAGATGCAGAGTGACATCGGAGGAAACGGCGCCCAGAGAGCCCGTATCGGCTTGGGAAAGAGGAATGGTGAAGGAAAAGACACTGCCCTCCCCCTTTTTGCTGGTGACGGCAATGTCGCCGCCAAGCAGCCGGACGATGCTGCGGCTGATGGAAAGCCCAAGGCCCGTACCGCCGTATTTTTTCGTAATATGGCTGTTGCCCTGCTCAAATGGCTCAAACAAAACGTGGAGAGAGTCGGGCTCGATGCCGATACCGGTATCGGCAACCGCAAACGCCGCCATGAGGGTCTTGTCCTGTTGCTCCGTACCGGCAACGCGCAATTCCACTCTGCCGCCCTCGGGCGTAAACTTGACGGCGTTACCCAGCAGATTGATAAGCACCTGCCTCAGGCGCAGGGGATCGCTGATAAACAGGCCCGCGCCAAGGTTCTCCACAGTGACCTTGAAACCTATGTTCTTTTCCGTGCAACGGGGACGGATAATGACGGCCACATTGTCGACCAGCTTCGTCAGATCAAACGTTTCAGGCACCAGTTCGATTTTGCCGGCCTCGATCTTGGAGATGTCGAGAATGTCGTTCAACAGCCCGAGCAGATGCTGTGAGGAAATTTCTATCTGCCTCACATGCGCCTGCAAGTCGTCTTTATAGGCCGACGGTTCGTTCAGCTTGCGCCTGACGATGCTGGCCATGCCGATAATGGCGTTCATGGGGGTGCGGATCTCATGGCTCATGCGGGCCAGAAACTCGCTTTTGGATTCGTTGGCCTTGTTGGCTTCGAGCACCGCCTTGTTTAACTCCTGCTGCGTGCGACGCAGTTCGCTCTCCACAGCGACCCGGCGGGATACGTCGCGGGCGACGCCAAGTATGCCCACCAGCGCTCCTTTGGCGTCATAGATGGGCGTCCGCACGGCGTCCACTATCTCCTTGTGCCCGTCGGCAAAATGGACTTCTTCTTCCGCATAGGTTCCTGTACGTTCTTCCAACGCCTTCCACTCGTGCGCGATAAAATTTTTCGCCTGCGTAAATGGGAACACTTCGCTGACCGTGCGCCCGTAAAGTTCCTCGGCGGTTTTGCCCACTATGGACATAAAACGAGGGTTCGCCACAATGTAGCGCCCTTCCGCGTCCTTATACCAGATGATGTCGGGTGAAGACGAAAAGACGGTATCCAGCAGGGCGCGCTGCTCTTCCAGTGTCTTCTGCTCGTTGACAAGGTTGGTCACGTCGCTGTCGGCGATGATGTAGCCGATGGGCTCGCCGCTCTTATTCCTCAGGTAGTCGGCCCTCCCCTTGTAATACCTGCCTGTAGGCGGGTAACAGTAAATTTCCGCCTCCTTTCCCTCCAGCAGGGCCGCAATGGGACAATACCGGGAACCGGCGGGAAAGAGACTATGCTCCGCATAGGGCTGTCCGATCACCCGCGCAAGCTCCTCGCCCACCCTGAGCAGTCCTTCGTCGTTCATATAAATAATACGCCGTTGCAGATCGGTCGTGGTCAGGCCTTCTATGACGCTGCCCACGATGTGATCGGCCATGGCGTCAAAAGAATCGGCCAGGGCTCCCAACTCGTCCTTGACGGGCGCGTTGAAGCGGAACTGCCGCTCCCCGGCCCGGAAACGGGAAATGCCGTTGATAAGTCGGGTGATGCTGCGGGTAAAGGTGGAAGCCAGCCATATGGCGATCAGAATAACCGCCACTGCCATGACGCCGGTAGACACGCTCAGGCTTGCAGCCGTCGCCCACAAGTTTTTGCGGATGGCGGCCCGGGTGTCCTCCGCGCTCTTTTTCAGCTCCGCATCCGTGGAAGCGATGACGGCATCAAGGGCTTTACGGGTCTCCGTCGCCGGACGGTGGAAATCGTCCACGCCGGCTCCTACGGTCACAAATCCGAATCCTCTGGGAGAAGCCGCATACCGGCCCGTGTAATAAGGAATGGCCGCGGCGGTGGTGAGTTTTTCAAGGTCGCTCCAGAGGATTACAAAGGAACCGGAGCCCCCTTTTTGCGTCAGATCGAACCAGCCCTGGCATTGGGGAGCGAAATTGAGGTAGCGGCAATCAAGCCCCACAAGGCCCCGCTGCGTCAGGGCGGAAGCTGGATGTTTGCTGGTGGACTGCTCCACAAAGGCCGGCTCCTTCTCGATGAACTCCGTATAGCTTTTGCCGCTGGCCTGCCAGGCGTCATAGATGCGGTCTTCCAGCCAGGGAATCTGCGGGTCGCCCGTTTCCGCATCGTAGCCGGTGATGGAAAAATGGCGCGGGTGCACAATGCTGCGCCCCTTATAGTCCCAGATAAAGGCGTAATTCCCCTCGGAGGCATCGGGAATTTCCGCGTAGCGCTCGCGGGTGGGCATGATGTGGGCCGTAAACTCCATAAGATGGTCATGATCAAGGGCCAAGGTCACATACCCGGTAATCCGCCCCTCCTGCACCACCGGGGCGGCCCAGCGGATCAACCCCTTGAAGCGCCTGCCCACAGGATTTTCCACTCCGGCATAAGCGGATTTTTCAGGCTCGAAGGGGATGCCCGACTGGGCGGCCCGTTCCGGGGTATAGGTTCCGATAATGCGGGAACCGACATACTCGCCGATCACCTCGGAAACATACACCTCTCCCGGCCGCAGGCGCCGCAGTTCGTCAAAATACGTTTCCGCCCGCACAAACGTGTTGCCCCGCCGGGAAACGTTCTTGAGCCCAGGATCCATATGGGAAGCTGTGGTAACCTTCACCCGCTCCTGTCCCTGCAAATCGACAAACGTCATCTCCAGATACAGAGGCCTGCGTTCATAGACAAACCCGTCCGGCGGACGGGAGTGGAAGCTGCGGTCATTCTCCTGCAGGGATGAATCAACCGGCGGCTCGGTAGGCGGGGAGCCCGCGGCACGCCAGGATGCGCCGCCCGGGGCCAGTTCCCATTTACCCTGCCGGACGAGGTTGCCACGCAGGCTTTCCACAAAGGTTCTGTACGCGGTCACGTCAGGGGGCAGGGAGGCGGCAAGGCGGATATCGCTGTCACGGGCGTAGAGAAAGTCCGCGACCTGGCGCGCCGTGTCTGTGGTGATGCGCTCGATATCATCCGTCGCACGCGCGTTCAGCGCCTTTACAGCGTCGGAAACGGCAAGACTGCCCGTTTCGGAAAGGGCTTGCTTGGCCTTTGCTGTCAGGATATCCGTACGCTCGCGCAGCACTTCCCCCAGATGCTGCGATTGGCTCCAGGCCACCAAAGCGAGAAGGACCAGGGGAACAACCTTGATAAAAACAAAAAGGGTGATCAGCTTCGCGCGCATGCCCAGGCCGAGGCGGTTAAACAGTTCTTTCAGCCGGACTTGCAAAGCACCCCATGTACGTCTCATGCGCTCTTTCCCGCGGTTGTGACAGTTAAAAAAAGCATCCATTTGTATGCACGGTATGCGCTATCGACAACGCACCCTGCCCCCCACAAAATTGCATTTCATATATTTGCAGCTCGAATAAAATACAGCTATCCATCATGCATATTACTACTCTCTCCCAACAAGCTGTACAATTATTTTCCTCTTGCCATTCCAAAAACTTTTGTTTATAAACATAAACAAGAAACGCGCATGCCGCGCCGTTTCTCTCTTCACAGGCCATGCACAATGTACGCGCACCCGCGAAGGAATCCGATGAGCATACCCTTTACGGTTTTTTTTCAAAGAATCCGCCAGGCCACCGACATCACGACGCAGACAGCCCTGGCTGAAGCTCTGGGGGTGAACCGTTCCGCCATAACCCAGGCCAAGGTTCGCGACGCGGTACCGCAAAAATGGATTCTCGCCCTTTCCAGGCGCTGTACGCTTTCGCCGGACTGGCTGGAATTCGGTACCGGGCAGCCTCGATCGGCGGTAACGTCTTCACAGCCTTCCAGAAACCATACCCCCGGCCGGGAAACGGATCGCCCCCCCACGGTGCAGCCGCGCAGTATGCCTGCCGCTCCTGCGGAACCAGAGATGGTTTACGTATCCAAGGTGGCAGCCCGACTCTGCGCCGGAGGAGGCTCATTCGAGCTTGCGGCCATACCTGTTGCCGAGCATCCTTTTCCTCACGCCTGGCTGTCGCGCATGGGCAGGCCTTCCGCCATGGTCTTCATGGATGTGGTCGGGGACAGCATGGCTCCGAATATTCTGGACGGTGATATGGTCCTGGTGGATCAGTCGTCCGCGCAGATCATGCCCCAGACCGTCATGGCTGTGGGCGTGGAAGATGCCATTTACATCAAGAGGCTCGAACGGCGTAGTGACGGTATATTGCTGCGTTCCGACAACCCGGCATATTCCGATATGGAACTGTATGGCGACGAATTGGAGAGCTTCCGGGTCATCGGCAAGGTAGTGTGGCTCTGCCGCGATTGCCGGTACGCATAAGGCCCGATCCAAAGACAATCTGAGTACTGGTACCCATAGATAAAAAAGGGCGCGAAACCCTGCCCTTTTTCTTTTGCCCCGAACGTTGCATTATATAAACAAGGAGACTGTCATGCAAAAGCGTTTTTGCAGTTGCGGCCACATGGTGCTGGTACGCTATCTTTCATATAACGGCACGTGGCAGCCGTGGTTCATCGTCAACCAGCGGCTGCCCCACCAGCAGAAAATAAGCATTTCCAATTGTCCGAGCTGTGGTGCGCCCCTGAATATTCATGCCCTGCGGTAGGCTCAGCCTTCATTACCCTACCCTGCCAGCCGGAAAATATAGCTTTTCGCGGACGGCAAATTAATAGGAACTGAGCCTGGGCCCGAGTCGCTTGCGCAGGCGCCGTTCTTGCGTAGAGGGAACCAGAGGCACCCGATGCGCTCTATGTCCTCGCTCTTGCTTTTTCTGGGGCACATGTTATTTTTTAAAAGGACAGGCGCACGTGGCGTTGCCTGCCTGTCCTTATGTGGGGGCGCACTGGTTTCGACGGGGATGAAGAAGTCGAAAACTGCGGGTCGAGGCGCCGCTGGCCTCGTAAAAAGCGGCAACAAAAGTAATTGGCAACGATTACGAATACGCCTACGCTGCTTAATTAAGCAGCGCCGTTGTGCATGCCGACGCCTGATAAGCGTGCATGACGGACACACCTAT
>JAVBTB010000056.1:0-11036 GCA_031556355.1 Desulfovibrio sp.
GTTTTTCGAGTTACTCCAAAAATATCCGCAAGATGTGATTGAGTATATCGTCCTGTTTGATACGCTTCCAATGCACGCTGACGAAGTTCTGGTGTGATTTTTCTCATGTGCACATTCTAGACTATATTTAGAGAAAGTTCAATTTTAAAATGCTCTAGTAAGAATGTGGGAACGGCACACCTGGACGCAGTAAAAATTTTGATATAGATTTTGCCAGCCATACATATGTCTTCATACGCACATGAAGTGTTCTACAAGAAAACTGCTTCGCGTTCTCGGCATTTGCTGTATTCTGGCCTTGGCCGGCTCCTTTGTGGCGCATCCTGTTTTTGCAGCGCCTCCGTCTGGTAACGGCTGGAAAAAAGAAGACTACAAGGGGAAAAAGAAACACGTAGAGAAGAAAAAGGACAAGCATAAAAATAATAACAAACGTGATAGCCGTCATAATGACCGCCGAGATCACCGTCGCGATGATGATCGCCGCGACCGCCGCCGCGACGACGACAGGCGCGACCACCGGGGTGATGGGGACAGACGCGACGGCGAGCGCCGTGATCACCGCCGCGATGACAATGGAGGCCGCCCCCCGATGCCCGGAAACGGTAATCGGCAGTAGCGCATCGACACACCGCGGCGAACCGCGGTAAAAAGCTCCGGTAGTACAGACGGAGCGCGGCTGCACGCCGCAAAGCCATGGGCTGGGTGTTCCGGCCCTTCCGCAAGTGAATACTGCTTGGTACGGGGCCTGGGGGATTCGGAACCGGATTCTCCGGGCCTCCGGTTTTCTCTGTCCCCGAACGGCGCTGGAAACGACAGCAGCCAAGGCGGATTTCTGTCCGCAGCCCGTATGCAAAGGAGATTCCCCATGAAACAGGAAGAAGCAGTGCGGTACTTCTGTCCGCAATCGTTTGCCGCCGGAAAAGAACAGACCTGCAAGGGCATGGAGTGCGCCGCCTGGAGGTGGGCGGAACCCAAATGGGGAGCCTCTGAAAAACGCCGCGGCTATTGCGGGCTCGCCGGGGAGCCCAAGTACCCGGTCAACCCGGAGCACGAAAAGTAGCGGGTACGCCCGGCTCGGACATTGCGACAACAGGCAGCACAAGGAGATCGGTATGGCGCTTTGCATGACGCGCCGGAACAGAATGACTTCCCTGTTCGCGGCGTTCCTTTTCCTTTTGCCCGCCCTGTCCGGCGCATGGGGGGCTGCGCCCGCGCCCCTCAAGAACAAGGCGGGCGGCATGGTGCTCTCCAGCCATCCGCTGGCCACCGCCGCCGGGCAGGAGGTGCTGGACAGGGGGGGCAATGCCGTTGATGCCGCCGTGGCCGTCGGCTACGCTCTGGCCGTGGTGCACCCAGCTGCCGGGAATATCGGCGGCGGCGGCTTTGCTGTCATCCACACCGCCGAGGGCAAGGACGAGATGCTGGATTTTCGGGAAAAAGCCCCTCTCAAGGCCACCCGCGACATGTACCTGGACAGGGACGGCAACGTGATTGCCGAGAGCAGCACCGTCGGCTACCTCGCCGCCGGCACCCCCGGAACCGTGGCGGGCATGAGCGCCATGCTGGAAAAATACGGCACCCGCAAGCTTCCCGAACTCATGGCCCCGGCCATACGCCATGCGGCCGAAGGCTACAGGATAAACGCCCGTCAGGAGGCGACCCTGGCCGAGATCAAGCCGGTCATGGAAAAAATCCCCTCCTCCCGCAAGTATTTTGTCAAAAAGGACGGCTCCGCGTACCAGGAGGGGGATCTGCTGGTCCAAGCGGATCTGGCCCGCACCCTGCGCCTGATCGCCGGGCAGGGCCCCGAGGCCTTCTACAAAGGCGCAATCGCCGACCTTATCGAAGCCGACATGCGTCGCAACGGCGGCATACTGTCCAAAGAAGACCTCGCCGCGTATTCCGTGGTCTGGCGCAGCCCTGTCCGGGGTACCTACCGGGGGTATGACATTGTCTCCGCAAGCCCCCCGAGTTCCGGCGGCACCCACGTCATCCAGATGCTTAACATTATGGAGAACGCCGATGTCAAAGGCACGGGCTTCGGCTCTTCCGCCACTGTCCATCTCATGGCCGAGGCCATGCGCTACGCCTATGCCGACCGCTCCGAATACATGGGCGATCCTGACTTCGTAACGGTGCCCGTGGACAAACTTACCGACAAGGCCTACGCCAGAGCCATCTACGACAAAATACGGGCTGCGGGGAACAAGGCCGTGCCCAGCAAGGACATCAGACCCGGCATGCTCATGGAGGAGGGCAACAACACCACCCACTACTCCGTCGCGGACAAGTGGGGCAACGCCGTCGCCGTCACGTACACCATCAATACCTCTTACGGCAGCGGCGCTGCCGTGGAGGGGGCGGGCTTTCTGCTGAATAACGAGATGGACGATTTTTCCGTCAAGCCCGGCGTGCCCAACGTTTACGGTCTGACCGGCGGCGCGGCCAACGCCGTGGCCCCGGAAAAACGCCCCCTCAGTTGCATGACCCCCACCCTCATCCTGAAGGACGGCCGCGTCTTCATGGTTGTGGGCAGCCCCGGCGGCGCGCGCATCATGACCACCACCCTGCAGATCATCTCCAACGTCATCGACCACGGCATGAGCGTCAGCGAGGCGGTCATGGCTCCCCGCGTGCATATGCAATGGGAACCAGACGAGTTGCGCATCGAAAAATACGGCCTGGTCCGGGACGTGGCGGACAAGCTTGCGGCCATGGGCTACACCGTGGTGGTCAAAGCTCCCATGGGGGACGTCAATGCCCTGCTCATCGACCAGACAACGGGTATCATTTACGGCGCTACCGATCCGCGCGCGGAATTTTGACATGGGAACTCTGTAATAGCTACCACGACAGAATGGTATATTGCAGAGCACCTGCGATACCCAACATTATTATATGAACAATCCAATATCTCTTGACACAATAAATGGCACCTTATAGTGTTTCGCAACATTTCCATATCCCATCAGGTGAATGTGGCAGGTAGCGTTCTCGACCATAATGCCGCTTGTACACATAATACATGGCTTTCCTTCCTGTACACCAGTTGCGCGTTGTTTTTTGCTTCAGCGTTACGCGATTCGGCGTTTTCCCTATGAGTGCAGTTATCCGCGGCTTTCCCGCCTTTGATGCCGTTATGACCGCACCTTCGGCAGTGCAGCGGACCGCCTGCGGAACACTCCTGATATACGGCATCCGGCGCCTGTAGCCGTGCCGTTCCCAGGCACATGCCCATCACTCCCGATATCAGAGGCGCCGGTCTCATTTTGGGGAGAGGAACGTATGGTACATCGACACATCCTTGCAGCGCAGTTCCTTATATTGCTGCTCCTCGCCCCGCCCTGCTTTGCGGACGACCAACCTGCAGGCAGAAGAGCCACGTGCGGCGGGTACAGCTATGTTCTTCCCGAGGGATTCACGGAATACAGCGTGCATCAGGAGTACAGTAAAAGTTTGTGGGTCAATGACAGCGCAGATAGTGCACAGCACGATACGCAGCATATGGTGACATGCCTCACAGTAGAAAACACGGGCAATCAAGACTTCATAGCAGGATCTGTTTCATACTTTATAAGACGCCCAAATGTTGCCAAAGATGATATTTACATGCGGGCGACAAGATACGCTGCTGATATTCCCAATACAGTGCATCTGTACACTTTCGGAAAACTTTTCGGCTCAGAAACGGAAAGAGACTTTTCAAGCTACCTGATAGAACTGAATTCCAGCGGTCAAAAGCACAATGCGATGGTATACGTCCGGGATCTCAGCTTCCTGAAAATTGCCAAGAACGATCCCCGATCTCCGGCCCGTGTCGCGGAAGATGAGAACAAACTGCGCAGGGAACGGGCCATGCGCCTCATCGGCTCCATACGCAAGGATTCTCCCCAATAACGGGCGATGCGCTGATTCATCATGGCCACGCCTGCGGGAAAAAGCAGGTTCACCACGAATTCCTGCAAAACAGCGCAAAGGGATGCTTCCGCCACACTGCATCTCTGAAGAGAAAAGCACTATGCCACGCAAACGCATACTTCTTACTCCGCTTATTGCGTTGCTGCTTTCCGAGCCCTGCCTGGCTGCCGACCCGGGTACGGGCAGAAGGGCCATGTGCGGCGAGTACAGCTATGTTCTTCCCGAGGGCTTTGTGGAAACCCACATGCCGCAGCCGTTTCCCGGATGCGTATATCTCAACAGGAGAGAGCACGATGCCTATGCAAAGGGCAATCGCGGCGTGACTTGCATTGAGAAAGAAAATACGGACGGGCAAGAATTTATGCTTGAATCCGTCGAATTCATTATTGATGCGATACCGCAATTAAAAGATGACCACCCGGTACGTATTTTCAGGTATGTCGGCGACATGCCCGATCGTATGCGCCTGTATACTCTGGATCGGCTCTATGGTGTGAAATCGAAAACGGAAATGAGCTTCGCGGCCTGTTTGCTGGAAGTAGGCGCGCGCAACAGCAAGACCCACACGATACTGTACGTTTGGGACAGAAGGCCGCCGCACGCCGCACAGGGAGATCCCAGGCCATACGCCCGTATTGCCGAGGATGATAACGAGGTGAAAAAAGAGCGCGTTATGCGAATACTCCGTTCAGTCCAGGAAGAGCCACAGGCTGATTAACCGTATACGCCAGAGAGATATTCCGGAGATCCGTCATGGGAAAAGAAGAATATACGCTCCATTTTTATCCGGCTGACAAGCGCCTTGACGTCAAAAGCGGCACAGGGTCTGTTGTCGCCAGCTTTGCAGCCTGGGGCAGCGATATGACGGAGGTTGCCAAAGGTACGCCCAGGTATGAGCCCACTAACAAAGGGACATTTATTGTCCAAACGATAGGCCCGATTACAACTTCCGGGTGGGAATATAGCAAGGTTGCCTGGGGAGAAAGAGTAAAAATCAGAACAACTGATTTTGTCGTCTTCGATCTAAGTGGCAAAAAACTTGTAAATCTTGGCATAGAATATAGCAAAGACGCAATAAAAAGGGCATACGCCGATATGCCCGCCATCCTATCCGCCATTGACAGGGAAGAAGACATTGTTGTCCCTTATAGGTTCAACGACTTCGGGCATAAAGGGATAAAAACGTATACTGATGTAAATAACAACAAAAAGTATGATAATAATGTAGATAGAATCAACCCCCACTACATACATTCAACGACAATTGCTGAATGGGACAAAATAAATAACGACGAGAAAGGCGATGTCCTCCACTATTCACATGGATGCATCCATATGTATCCAAGCGACATTGATACTCTTGTGGAAAAATATATCGTTCGCACAAAAACGACATTGACGGTGCACTAAAAAGACGTCCGGACATGCCAAAAATTTTTCTTTCCATCCTGACCAACTGTTCCTCATACCGTACCTTTACTCATGGAGGAAGCCTTCATGCGTCTTGACGCCAATACAACATGGTTCAACTTTACCGCACAGTCCGGAGACTTTGGGGTGTACGCCTTTTCCGGCCTGGAAGAGGCCAGCCATACGTATGAGTTTGTCATCGAACTGGTCAGCCGTTCCGCCAACGTGGATGTGGCGGGCCTTCTGGGAACACCCGCCCGCCTGTCCATAGCGGATGTGAGCGGAGACAAACGCATGGTGCACGGCTTGATCCGGGAGATGGAGCAGTTGCACACCGCAAACCGTTTCACCCATTACCGCGCCGTGCTTGTCCCGCGTCTGTGGTTTTTGCGCCAGGCCACGGACTACCGTATCTTCCAGAATCTTTCAGTGGTGGAAATTATCCAGCAGATCCTGCAAGAGCAGGGCTTTTCCGGAGATGACTTCTCCTTCAAGCTCTCCTACTCCTATACGCCGCGCGAATACTGCGTGCAGTACGGCGAGACGGTCCTGCACTTCATCAGCCGCCTGTGCGAGGAAGAAGGTATTTATTTCTATTTTGAGCATACGGAGGGCTCGCACACGCTTTGCTTCTGCGACCGGGAAGGCGGTCCGAAAATCTCCGGCGACTCTGACCTGCGCTTTCACGCCGGTTCCGGCCAGGCCGCGGACACGGCCGTCATCAGCCGGTTGAAGCTGCATCACATGGTGAACAGTAACGTGGCCACGTATCGCGAGTGGAATTTTACCCAGCCCAAGCTGGATCTGAATATCACCGAGCAGGAGCTGGACCCGCAAAAGGCTCCTGTTCCCCAGGGCATGAACCTGGAGCAATACCACTACCCGCATCTGTATGAACTGCGCGCCACCGGCACCCGGTACGCCAAGCTGCAACTTTCCCGGCAATTGACCTTCAGCCGCTGGATCGAGTGCGAAGCCGACGTGTCGCGGTTTCTTCCCAGCTACACCTTCAGCCTTCACGACCATCCCCGCTCCGACGTGAACGCCGGATGGTGGATCGTCTCCGTGCATCACCAGGGCGAACAGCCCGGCGTGCTCGAACACGAAGCGCCGGGAGGACGGGGCCTGCAGTACCGCACCTACGTCAAGGCCATTCCCGAAGCCACGCGGTTTGTGCCCGCGCTGGTACACACAAAACTCCGTGTCCCCGGCCAGCAGACGGCCATTATCACCGGTCCTTCGGGCGAAGAGATCTATTCCGACAAATACGGACGGGTGAAGGTGCAGTTTTTCTGGGACCGCGAAGGCGTATGGGACGAGAAAACCACCTGCTGGGTACGCGTCGCCCAGGGCGCGGCCAGCGGCCAGTTTGGCGCCGTGGCCGTTCCGCGCATGGGAGATGAGGTTATCGTGTCCTTTCTGGAAGGCGATCCCGACCGGCCGGTGATTACCGGACGCGTGTTCCACGATCTGAACATGCCGCCCTACGATCTGCCCGGCAATAAAACGCGTATGGCGTTCAAAACGTTCTCCTCTCCCAAAAGCGGCGGATTCAACGAACTGCGCATAGAAGACAAGGCGAACAACGAAGAACTTTACATGCGCGCGGAAAAGGACGTGAACGTCTTTGTCAAGAACGACTGGAGCGATCAGGTCTGCGCAAACAGCCACCACCTTACGGGCAAGGATTCGTTCACCCGCACCGTAGGAGAAACGCACAGAATTCTTGAAAAAAACCGCATAACCCTGCTTGGCGCCACCGATCAGACCACGGTGGGAGAAGACGCCATCCGCATGGCGGCCAAACGCGACATTGCCATCAGCGGTACGGAAACACAGATTTACAGCAACGGCGTCATGATGCTGGAGGCCAAAAACGGCATCAGCCTGCGCTGCGGCAACTCCGTCATCACGCTTACGCCCGATAACATCTCCATCGACAGTACCGATCTGTGGCTCAATTGCGCCTATCAGGAGCCCGTCACAATTACCGAGTTCACGGAACTGAAGGCCAAGCCTCCCAAAGGCGCCGATTCGGGCTCCAAGCCCAGCGGGAGCGAAATGGCGAAGCCAATGCCGCCCAGGGGCATGCCGCCGATAGCCCAAAGCGCTACTGCCGCCGGTGCGCCTCCGGACATGGCAAACACGACTGTCGCCACGGACATGGGCCTTATGCAAAACGGGATGGTCACGCCTGTAGCGCCCGCCCAGCCCACGGGCTCCGGCCCTGCAACGGCTACCGGAACGACGGCGGCGGTTGGCGCGACGACGGCCGCTGCCGCCGGAAAAGCGCAGGCCGGAACTTCTGCGGCGCAAGCCCTCACTCCCGCTCCAGGGCAACCCGTAGCGCCGGCGTGGGCATCAAATCCCACTGTAAGAGCCGCTATGGAAAAAGCCTGGAACGACTCAAATCCCAACGCGCCCGAAGTCAAAAGAGGCGTTCCCGGCAGCCTGAAGAAAGAAAATGGGGGCTGGGTGGTCAAGAATCCGGACGGCAGCTACAGGGTTGATATGTGGCCCTCCGGAACACGTGACGGCATGATCCCGCCAGCGATGCCCAGCGGCACCGAAGGGGCCTTCCATACACACCCCAATACCGCAAACGAAGGATATGCACTGGGCCCAAGCCCTGCGGACAAGAATTTTTTCAAGAATAAAAACCTGCCCTCAGTCATTCCCTCACATGGGGGAATGTATGTCACGGTTCCCTAGGGAGTCGTATGAACGCCTTTTACCGCATACTCTCGCGGCTTCTTATTTGTTCCATGGTTCTTATGTACACAAACACAACAGCTACAGGAAGGATGACTGGTATGATCGTTAATAAAGAAGATATAGCAAAAGCTGAAGACGTGCTCAAAAAATATATTTCCGAAAAACATTCCTGGAATGACGACGTCTATGAAATAAGCATTCACTCCAAAGATGCAAACAGCGATATTGTAAACTTCATGATATACCATGAGGACGATAAAAATCCCACGTCGCTTGGCGGAGGCAAATCGTTCATCGTCAAGTTCGACATGCAAAAGAAAGTTGTCGTGCAGGAGCTCTACTTTCAGTAACATACGCACATTGAAACAGCACAGAACGCTTTGTACGGCGAGATTGCAACAACAGCCTATCACGAGGTTCACATGCCCTACGTCTTTAATGAAGGAAGCCTGGAGCTTCCCAGCCCGCCCGAGGACAGAAGCGTCAATGTCCTCATCGTGCCCAATCCGGAAGAACATGGCGAGCCCCTTACCCTGGTCATCACCCGCGATGAAATGGAGCCGGGGGAAACCCTCGAAGAGTGCGTCAAACGCCAGTTGGTCATTATCTCCCGCCAACTTCGCGGCTTTGCCGAGCTCAAGCGCGAGGAAACGCTCATCGGCACGGAGCAGATCCCGGGAATACTCATAGAAGCGCATAACTCCAATGCGGGCAGCAAGATCTATCAGTGGCTGGCGATCTTCCCCGTAAGCGACCGGAAAATTTTCGTATACGCGCTGTCCTCGGTAAGGCCGTTCCGCGATGCGCAACGGCAGATGTGGAAGGATATCCTGGCCTCGTACACGCCCGCCCAGCAGGCCTAGAACGTTCGCCAACAGGCATGGAACTCACGCTCAACCGGCATAGCAAAGGATAGGGCCATGGGGATTGAATTTGCCGCGCACGTCACCCACATCATCAAGCATTCTTCACTGCTCGGGATGATCCTGAAGGTCGGCGCGGGCATACTCGCGGCGGCGGCCATAGGCGCGGCCATCACCATTCTGGTGGCCAACCCCATCGGCGCGGCGGTTGTGGCCACTGCCGGACTGACCGGCGCCGCGGCGACAGTCACCGGTATGGCCGTCAGCGCCGTTGTCGTCGCGGGCGTGAGCAAGGCCTTCAATGTTGACGGGATCATCAGCGGCATCAAGAATGCGATCTCCGGCCCCATAGACAAGCTATGCCCGCCGGAACCCTCGGGCACGATCATAACGGGTTCCCCCAATATCTTTGTCGGCAAAAAACGCCAGCCCCTCGCGGTGACTGGCATCAGCGAGGTGGCCTGCCGCAAGCACAGCCCCGTCCAGAGAGTGGCCGAAGGCTCTGAAACGGTCCACGCGAACCAGATCTGGGAGGAAGACGCCCCGCCCTGCCTTGCCCACCGCAAGGAGGAACGCTCCACCTGCGACGGCAAGACCGCGGAAGGCGAACCCAGCGTCCACATCGGCGGCCCCTCGTTCGAAGCCCTGCCCATTACGCCTGAAACGCCGCCCTGGCTCGAAAAAGCGGCCTTCCTCCTCAGCGTGGGCATATCCCTGTGCACGGGCGGATGGAGGAATATCCCAAGCAAGTTGGGGTGCATGGCGCTCGGCATGGGGCTGGCCTACGGTGCGGACCGCCTGGTTAACTTTCTCGCGGGCAACCCGGTCCATATGGGCAACGGCGCCAAGGTGCAGCCTTCGGACGACGAGGTGGACTTTACCGTCATCTCGCGCTGCCCCATCTCCTGGGAGCGTTTTTACAACAGTCTTGATACGCGCGGGGACGGCCCCCACGGCCCCGGCTGGTCCGTGCCCTACTCCGTCCAACTCAAGCTCTTTCAGCCGGGCGAACATCCCTCCCTCTTTGTGGGGCCGCAGGGCCGTGAAATTCCTTTTGACGCCGTGGAACCGGGGACGAGCCTCTGGAACAGCGCCGAGGGTTTCGGCCTGTTCCGCATGGAGAACGGCGAATATGTGGTGCAGGATCTTGACGGCACCTGCTTTCTGTTCGGACGGGCCGCGGGCGAGAGCGCGCACACCCTGCCCGTGCAGCGGATCGAAGACATTTTCGGCAGCTGGATACGCCTGCGCCATGCGGAGAACGGCGCCCTGCGCCAAATGGCCGACAGTGCCGGGCACCTGGTGGAATTCGATCACTCCCCCTCGCATCCGCTACGTATTACCGCCGCCCGGGTGTGCGACTTCGACCCCAAGGCCGACGCGCAGCAGTGGCGGCGGCTTGCCTCCTACGAATACGACGCCTCCGGCCGCCTGGCCTCGGTGACCAACGCCTTGGGCGTGGCCGTCCGCACCTACACGTATGGCGACGGCGGCCCCGGTCATGGGCTCATGACCTCGCAGCGGCGCGCCTCCGGTCTTGCGAGCACGTATGAATGGGGCGCGTTCGCCGACCATCCGCGCGTGGTGCGCACCCGTTTAAACAGCGGGCGGCACTGGGCCTTTGCCTACGATCTGGACAAGCGCGTCACCGTGGCCGTGGACAGCCTGGGCAACCGGCAGCGCTGGACCTGGGACGAGCGCTACAACATCCTCGGCCACACCGACGCTCTGGGCAACGTGCGGGAACAGCGCTGGGACGAGGCCGGGCGGCTCGCGGAAATCCGCCTGCCCAACGGCGGACGGCAGCAGTTTGAATACGACGAGCGCGGCAACCTCACCAAGGAGGTCGCCCCGGACGGCGGCGTGCATTCCCGCAAGTGGCACCACCGCCTGCCCCTGCTGCTGGAGGAAACCGGCCCGGCGGGCGACACCACCGCCTGGGAATACGACGACATGGGCGCGCTCATCGCCGTGGTCGACCCGGCGGGAGGCCGCGCCGAATACGCCAACGATCCCTACGGCCAGCCCGTGGCCGCCACGGATCCGGGCGGCGGCGAGTACTCCTTTGCCTGGAACAAGGCCGGACAGCTCGTCCGGCACGTTGACTGCTCCGGCAAGGTGAGCACCTAC